>NZ_JAJSED010000001.1:600000-1200000 GCF_023555385.1 Guyparkeria hydrothermalis | reverse complement strand
AGCAGGGCCAGGAATGAAAGCACGGCAAACAGCAGCAGCTCGCCCATGAGTCATGTCCTTGAAGTATCCGAGGAGCTTTCGCGCCGCCTTCCGCTGCGGCGATCAGGTGATGGTAGCCCCATTCGGTGCGGGTCGATACCGCCCGACGACAGGGTGGATTTCGGTAACTGTACAGATATACAGTATCGGTATGAATGCCTATGCCGAATTGTCTGCCCGCTCCAACTTCAGTTTTCTCGCCGCCACCGCCGATCCCGAGCAACTGGTGGCGACGGCGGTCGAGCGCGGCTATGCGGCCATCGCCATCTGCGACGAGTGCTCGTTCGCTGGGGTGGTGCGCGCCCAGCAGGGCTGGAAGGCGCTGCCGGCGGATGACCGGCCGCAGCTGATTCTCGGTGCGCGGCTGGTGCTGGAGGAGGGCGACGAGCTGGTGCTGCTGGCGGCCGACCGGGCCGGCTATGCCGCGATCAGCCAGCTGATCACCCGCGGTCGGCGGGCGGCGGCCAAGGGCGAGTACCGCCTCGATCGGGCGGCGGTACTCGACGGGCTCGCAGCCGGGGTGCGCGTGATCTGGCAGGTGCCGGCCGACGACCGCCTTGGCCCGGCGTGGCTGCTGGCCGCCACCCGTCCCTGGCTCGGCGTGGTGGCCTGGCTCGACGGGCTCGATGGTGCGCGCGCCGCAAACGCGCGGCGGCTGGCTGCGGCGCACGGCCTGCCGGTCACGGCGCTGGGCGACACGCTGATGGCCGAGTCCGAGGAAAAGCCGCTGTTGGATGTGGTTACGGCCCTGCGCCATCGCACCACGGTGATGGCGGCGGCCGACCGCCTGCCGCGCAATGCCGAGCGCCACCTGCGCCCGCTCGAGGCACTGGCCGAGCTGTTCCCTGCCGAATGGCGTGCCGAGGCGCTGCGGCTGGCCGGCACGTGCCGGTTCTCGATCGACGAGCTGGCCTACGAGTACCCGCTCGACGACATCCCGCCGGGCGTGCCGGGCCATGAGCACCTGCGACGGCTGACCTTCGAGGGGGCGGCGAAGCGCTGGCCCGACGGTGTGCCGCCGAAGGTGGCCGCGCAGATCGAGCGCGAGCTCGGTATCATCCGCGAGATGGCCTTCGAGCCGTACTTTCTCACCGTCCACGACATCGTCCGCTTCGCCCGCTCGCGCGGGATCCTCTGCCAGGGACGTGGCTCGGCGGCCAACTCGGCGGTGTGCTTCGCGCTCGGCATCACGGCGGTCAACCCGGCCGAGTCCTCGATGCTGTTCGAGCGCTTCATCTCCAAGGAA
Organism: Guyparkeria hydrothermalis; assembly: GCF_023555385.1. Classification (NCBI taxonomy): domain Bacteria; kingdom Pseudomonadati; phylum Pseudomonadota; class Gammaproteobacteria; order Chromatiales; family Thioalkalibacteraceae; genus Guyparkeria; species Guyparkeria hydrothermalis. Next base: position 1,198,715 of record NZ_JAJSED010000001.1, on the reverse strand, counting down.
CGTGCCGAGCCGCCGGACATCGATGTCGACTTCGAGCATCACCGCCGCGAGGAAGTGATGCAGTACATCTACCGGCGCTACGGCCGCGAACGGGCGGCGCTCGCGGCCACGGTGATCCGCTACCGGCGCCGCTCGGCCCTGCGCGACGCCGCTCGGGCGCTGGGTATCGGCGAGGACGTGCAGGAACGGGTCAATGAGCAGCTGGCCTGGTGGGATCGCGAGGTGAGCGCCGAGAAGCTGGCCGCGGCCGGCATCGACGGCGAGCAGCGACGCATCCGCTGGTGGCTTGCGATCGCCCGGCAGCTGACCGGCATGCCACGTCATCTCTCGCAGCACGTCGGCGGTTTCGTCATCGCCCGCGGGCAGCTGGCCGACCTGGTGCCGGTGGAGAACGCCTCGATGGCCGACCGCACCGTGATCCAGTGGGACAAGGACGACCTCGATGCCGTCGGCCTGATGAAGATCGACGTGCTCGCACTGGGCATGTTCTCGGCGGTGCGCCGGGCGTTCGAGCTGGCCAACCGGCATCGGCCGCGCGAACTGCCGCTGGCGCTGTGGTCGATCCCGCGCGAGGACGCCGCGACCTTCGAGATGATCAGTCGTGCCGATACCGTCGGCGTGTTCCAGATCGAGTCGCGCGCGCAGATGAGCATGCTGCCGCGCCTGCAGCCGCGCTCGTTCTACGATCTGGTGATCGAGATCGCGATCGTCCGCCCCGGCCCGATCCAGGGCGAGATGGTTCACCCGTACCTCAAGCGCCGTCAGGGTCTCGAGCCCGAGGAGTATCCGAACGAGGAGATCCGGCGGGTGCTGGGGCGCACCCTGGGCGTGCCGATCTTCCAGGAACAGGTGATCGAGCTGGCCATGGTGGCGGCGGGCTTTTCCGCCGGCGAGGCCGACCAGCTGCGCCGGGCGCTGGGGGCATGGCGAAAGCGCGGCACGCTCGAGGACTTTCGCAAGAAGCTGTATGACGGCATGACCGCGCGCGGCTTCACGCCCGATTTTGCCGACCGGGTCTACCGCCAGATCCTCGGTTTCGGCGAGTACGGCTTCCCCGAATCGCACTCGGCCAGCTTTGCCGTGATCGCCTACGCCTCGGCCTGGCTCAAGTGCCACGAGCCGGTCGCCTTCTACTGCGCGTTGCTTAACAGCCAGCCGATGGGCTTCTACGGGCCATCGCAGCTGGTGCAGGACGCCCGTCGCCACGGCGTGGTGGTGCGTCCGCCCTGCGTGCTGGCCAGTCAGGACGAGAGCACGCTCGAGCCGCTGGCAGGGGGTGGCGGTGCCACCGCGACCCACGCCTTGCGTCTGGGGCTGGACCGCATCCGCGGGCTGTCCGCCGGCGGTATCGAGCGCCTGCTGGCCGCTCGTCGGGTCGCGCCGTTCCGGCAGGTGGCCGACTGCGTGCGCCGTGCCCGGCTGGATGCGCGTGACCGGCGGGTGCTGGCGCAGGCCGGTGCCTTCGCCGCGCTGGAAGGCAACCGGCATGCCGCCCACTGGTCGGCGACCGGCATTCCGGACGATCTCGCGCTCGAGGCGGGTCTGCCTGCCGACCGCTCGGTCGGCGAGCCGGCCGTCGAGTTGCCCGCCCCCGATGCCGCACAGACCATCCTTGCGGACTATCAGCGGCTGGGGCTGTCGCTGAATGGTCATCCGCTGGCATTGCTGCGCGAGCGGTTGCGCCGGCTGCGGCTGCGACGCAGCGACGAGCTCAAGACCCGACATGACGGCGCACACACGCGCTACTGCGGGCTGGTGACCATGCGCCAGCGCCCCGGTACGGCCAAGGGGACGGTGTTTATGACGCTCGAGGACGAAGCGGGCACGGTCAACGTGATCGTCTGGCCCGATCGGGTGGCCGAATACCAGCAAGTGGTGGTGGGTGCCCGCCTGCTGGAGGTGCGCGGCCAGTGGCAGCATCGCGAGGGCGTGGCGCATCTGGTCGCGCGGGTGCTGGTCGATCACAGCGAGTGGCTGGGGCGCCTGCCGGCGCGCTCACGCGACTTTCACTGACGAGCCCCACGCGTCTCGCAAACGGAAACGCGAAACGTTTGCATTTGCATGTGTGATTGATATACTTCTCCCCGTCACATGAAAACGAAGTGAGGCAGGCCAAGTCAGCCAACCCAGCCGCTCACGATGTATCGATCCGGGGAACTCCTGAATCTTTTTCCGGTCAAAGCATGTGGGTCGCGTTGAGAGCTTCTTCTCTTCGTTTTTATTGACTCCTCCTGCGGTGAGTTTTCGGGCAGGCCGATCCCTTTTGGGGAACGGCCTGCCCATTTTTTTGTGGCATGGCTTATCGATTTTCCTCGCCCGGGCCTGCCTACGGGGCATTATTTCCCCTTTCGTCCGGCTAGACTTTCCGGCGGAACCGGTATTCACCAAAGGAGCCAACAACAATGAAAAGCATCTTCCGGACCCTGACCGCCGTCGCCTTGAGTCTGCCGCTTCTCGGTGGCCTCGCGCAGGCGGCCGAGCGGGTCGAACTGGACCACGACGGCACGACACTGGTCGGCCACATGGAAATCGCGCCGGGCAGCGAGATCGCCGACGGCGTGGTCCTGATGGTCCATGGCACGCTTGCCCACGGCCAGATGGAGATCATGCGCAGCATGCAGTCCCTGCTGGCCGAGTCGGGCTACAACGCGCTCGCCATCAACCTCAGCCTGGGGCAGGATGCGCGCGAAGGCATGTACGACTGCGCCAGCACCCACCGCCACAAGCACGAGAACGCCGTCGACGAGATTGCCGCCTGGGCCGAATGGCTGAAAGGCGAGGGCGCCGACCGACTGGCGGTGATGGGCCACTCCCGTGGTGGCAACCAGGTGGCGCGCTATCTCGCCGGCGAGCCCGATCCGGCCGTCGAGAAGGCGGTGCTGCTCGCGCCTCAGACCTGGACGGCGGGCTATCACGCCAAGGACTACCAGAAGCGTTACGACGCTGAACTGGCGCCGCTCCTCGAGAAGGCCAAGACCCTGGTCGCCGAGGGCAGCGGCGACGAGGTGATGGAGATGGACTTCATCTACTGCGAGGACACCACGGCCACGGCCGCCAGTGTGGTCAGCTACTACCGCGAGGACCCGCTGATGGATACCCCCACCGTGCTGGGCGCGGTTTCGGTGCCCACCCTGGTGATCGTAGCCGGGGCGGATACCACGATTACCGACCTCGAGGAGAAGATGGCCGAGCCGGCCAAGGAAGAGCACATCGAGATGACGGTCGTCTCGGGCTCGGATCACATGTTCCGTGACCTGTTCCTCTACGACGCGGCGGATGCGGCCACCGCCTTCATCGGCTGGCACTGACGAGTCTTCGCCCCACCGGGGCATACTCGCGTCCACACGGCGGCCTCCCGGGGCCGCCGTTTTCGTTCGTGCCGGCGCATTCCGCTGGTGGGAAAGCGATTCGCAGGTGCTACTGTTTTTGCATTGATCGATGGCAGACGAGGAAGCAGCCATGAGCCAGCCACGCCCGATCCTGATCGCCAGTGACCTCTCGCCGGCCAGTGACGCGGCAGTCACGCGCGGTCTGCAACTGGCCGATCAGCGCGGGTGCTCGGTCATCCTGCTGCATGTTATCCGCGAGGAGCCCCTGTGGTGGGTGATCATGAGCCGGGAGCTCGATCCCGAGGAGTTGCGCGCGGCGCTGGCGCGCGAAGCGACAGCCGGCCTGCAGGACCAGGTGCGTCAGGGCGTATCCCAACTGGGGATCGCCTCGCCTCGAGTCGAGATCGTGGTGCGTTGGGGCAAGCCGGCAGCGCTGATTACCGAAGCGGCAGAGTCTCGCGAGGCGGAACTGATCGTCGCCGGCACCGATACACGACCCGATGCGAGTCGCTGGATCATCGGTTCGACGGCGGAAAAGCTGGTACGCGCCGGCAGTTGCCCGGTGCTGGTCGTCCGTCACTCTCCCGGGCCGGGATACGCGCGTATTGCGGCCGCCGTCGACTTCTCGCCGGCCAGCCGCGAGGCCCTGGCCGAGGCGCTCGCTCTGGCACCGGAGGCCTCATTCACCTTGATTCATTCCTACGAGACCTGGTTCGAGACGTACATCGACCCGGCAACCTACGAGCGGCTTCGTTACGAACAGGAAGAAGCCTTGCATGAGCGACTGAGGGCCTTTGCCCACGATGCCGGTGTGCGTGAAGGACAGGACGTCGACTACCAGGTGGTGGCGGGGCTGCCGGGGGTGGCAGTGCTTGATGCCGCCCATGCGTTCGAGGCCGATCTGGTCGTCTGCGGCACCCAGGGGGAGACCGGCCTGCGGCACCTGCTGCTCGGCAGCGTTGCCCAGCATATACTGCGCTCCGCGGGGACCGACGTGCTCGCGGTCAGGGCATCGAGTGCCGGGGGCTGAGTCGCTTGTGGCGGGCTTTGCGTTGACTGGGTTGGCCAGCCTTTTCCGGTTTACAAACCCGGGGGCGCATGCTTGATTTGAGCGATATCCCGAGCCGAGGAATGCCGCCATGTTGATCTACAGCCATCCGGTCTGCTGGAAGCACGAGAACGAGAACGACGTGATGCTGCCGCACCCCGAGCGCCCCGAGCGCCTGGATGCGGTGATGGCCGCCATCGACCGGTTCCCGGCCGACCGTTACCAGCGCCTCGAGCCGCCACTGGCCGACAAGGCCGACTACGAACTGGCGCACGACCCGCGCTACGTCGATGCCATCTTCACCCAGGCGCCCAAGGACTTCGGCGTGCTGCGCGTCGACGGCGACACCTCGCTCAACGAGTACACCCTCGATGCCAGCCGGCGGGTGGTCGGCGGGGCCATGGACGCGGTCGATCGGGTGCTGGCGGGACCGGATCGCCGTGCCTTTCTCGCCACGCGCCCGCCGGGCCACCACGCCGCCCCGTGCCAGCCGGCGGGGTTCTGCGTGTTTAACAACGTGGCGATCGCCGCCTACCACGCCATTCGTCATCACGGCCTCGAACGGGTGGCGATCGTCGATTTCGACGTGCATCACGGTGACGGCACCGAGCAGATCGTCGCCAACAGCGCGCCGGTGCGCTTGTTCTCGTGTTTCCAGCACCCGTACTACCCCTATTCGGGCATCCCGCCGCTCGCGGACAACTGCCTGCCGGTGCCGCTGGAGAACCTCACCGACGGCGAGGGCTTCCGTCGGGCGATCCGTGACTCGGTCTGGTTCGACACGCTGGCCGAGTTCCAACCGCAGCTGCTGCTGTTCTCCGCGGGCTTCGATGCGCACAAGCAGGACCTCCTCGGTGGACTGCTGCTCCTGGAGGAGGATTTCGCCTGGATCACGCGCGAGGTGATCGCCGCGGCAGGCGGCGACGATCTGCCGGTGGTTTCCCTGCTGGAAGGGGGCTACGACCTCCAGGCGCTCGAGGATTCCGTGCTCGCGCACCTGACCGCACTGGATGTCGGCTGAGCCGCTGGAACTCAACGCGCTCGAGGCCGAGATCCGGGCCTGCCGGCTGTGCGAGGCCGAGCTGCCGCTCGGCCCCCGGCCGGTGTTCATCGCCCGTCCCGAAGCGCGTCTGCTGATCGCCGCCCAGGCGCCGGGGCGACGGGTCCACGAGACCGGCTTGCCGTTCAACGACCCCAGCGGCGACCGGTTGCGCGACTGGCTCGGCATCGATCGCGAAACCTTCTACCACCACCCGTCGATCGCCATCGTGCCGATGGGGTTCTGCTATCCGGGTACGGGGCGGGGAGGGGATCTGCCACCACGACCGGAATGCGCCCCGACCTGGCGTCGACCGCTACTGGAAGCCATGCCGCGGGTCGAGACCACCGTGGTGATCGGCCGCTATGCGCTGGGTTGGCACCTCGGGCTGAAGCGCGGACAGCGCGTCACCGACCTGGTGGCCGACTGGCGCCGCCTTGCGCCAACGCAGTTCCCGCTACCGCACCCCAGTCCGCGCAACAATCGCTGGTTGCGCAACAACCCATGGTTCGAGGCCGAGGTGGTTCCCGCCCTGCGGGCGCGGGTGGCGTCCCTGCTCGAGACGTCGTGGGCTACCCGCTGGTCTCACGGAACTTCAGGCCCACCTGGGTGATGGTCGATCCTTCCATCTCGCGCACGGTCAACTCGACCCGGTCGAGCAGCACGGCATCGCCCACTACCGGCGGATTGCGCAGTAGGGCTTTGATCGCTTCGTCGAGCGTTGTCTCGCGCAGCTCTGCCGGCGGGTCGATGCCGTAGACCTGGGCGAGATCGCTCACGCGGGCGCCGCCGCGCAGGGAGAAGGCGCCGAAGAAGGTCTGCTCGGCGAGCGCCGGCTTTTTCCTGCGTTCGCCGGTGAAGAAGCGGTTGAGGTCGTTGATCATGTCCTCGGGGATGATGGTCAGCACGATGTCGCCAGCCCGGAAACGAAAGCCGCGTTCGGGCGTGCGCAGCCCGAGGTTGCGGACCACCCCCGCCACCGTCACCGACTCGCCGAACGGCAGACGGTCGAGCCCGACGCCGTCGGCATCGGTGTGTTCGCCCACGACGAACTGCACCATCTCCAGCCTGGGTTCGATCGGCAGGTTGAGATCCGCCCGCTGGCGGGGTTCTGCCAGCGGCGGCACCTCGACCTTGAGCAGGCGGGCAGCAAGCGGCACGGTGCTGCCCTGGATCAGGAGCGAGGTGATCACGACCACGTAGGCCACCTCGAAGAAGCGGTCGGCCTCGTCGATGCCGTAGATCATCGGGAACAGGGCCAGCACGATCGGCACCGCCCCGCGCAGTCCGACCCAGGCGATGAAGGCCGTCTCTCGCCAGTTGAAGTGGAAGGGCCACAGACCGATGGTCACCGCGAGCGGCCGGGCGACCAGCAGCAGGGCGAAGGCAAGGATCAGGGCCGGCACGATCTGGTCGAGCACCGCCGTGGGTGTGACCAGCAGACCGAGGATGAGGAACATGCCGGCCTGCGCGAGCCACGCTAGCCCGTCCATGATGCGCAGGACGTGGAAGGTGCCCCGGTTCTTTGCCGTGCCGATCACCAAGCCAGTGAGATAGACGCCGAGAAAGCCGCTGCCGCCGAGCTCGTTGATCAGCGCGAAGGAGAGCAGGCCCCCGGAAGCGATCAGCAGGGCATAGAGGCCCTCGGCCAGTTCGATGCGCCGCAGCGTCTCGCGCAGTATGAAACCGAAGGCGACGCCGAGCACCGCGCCGATGCCGAACTGCTGGATCAGGAACAGCCCGGTCCAGGGATCGAACAGGGACTGGTCGGTCGAGATGACCTCCAGCAGCGTGATGGTGAGGAATATCGCCATCGGGTCGTTGATGCCCGACTCGATCTCAAGCGTCGAGCCGACCCGCTCGTTGAGCCGTGTGCCGCTGCCCTTCAACAGTGAGAACACCGCCGCGGCGTCGGTTGAGCCGATGATCGCCCCCATCAGCAGCCCGTAGTGCCAGCCGAAGCCCATCAGCCAGGCGGCCAGTGCCCCCATGGCGCCGGCCGTGATCATTACACCGACGGTGGCGAGAGACAGTGCGGGCTTCAGGGCGACCCGGAAGGTGCGGATGTGGGTGCGCAGGCCGCCGTCGAGCAGGATGATGGCCAGCGCGATGTTGCCGATCAGGAAGGCGGTCTGGAAATCGTCGAAAACCACGCCGCCGATGCCGTCCTGGCCGGCGAGCATGCCCACGCCAAGGAAGATCAGCAGCAGCGGGAAGCCGAAACGCGACGAGGCCATGCCGGCGAGAATGCTGGTGAACAGCAGCAGGGCACCGAGCAGAATGAAGGAATTGGTCGCGTCCATAGCGTCCTTGAGAAACCGTGCGGGCCGATCGGTTCCATCATACGCGAGCTCCCCCGGCGTGTTGGCGCCGGGGGAGCGTTCTGGTCGGTATTGCGGCAGGCTCAGATCGGTTGGGCGACCAGCGTCGGCAACGGAGCAATCAGGCGGCGTGCCGCCGGCGCCGGCGTTGCCGGTGCCTCGGGCAGGGGATAGCGGGCATCGATCTCGCGCCGTACCGCGGCCTGCTCGGGCAGTAGCGGCAGGTGACCGCCGGCGAGCATCTCGACGGCATCGGACAAGCCGAGCTGATCGAGATGCTGCTGGGGATCCTCGAGAAAGGTCTCGAGATCCAGCCCGGCCGTCGAGAGGCGGCAGGCCCGAAAGATGTTGGCCCAGAAATCGATCACTTCGTCGCGGTAGGTATGCATGACTGTGCTCCTCTGTTGACTGCCTACAAAATAGGCATGTCCAGATAGTATGCATACAATATGGGCGTGTCAACAAAATCGTGTCGTTTTTATTGACACACGATTCGCCTGCCGCAAAATGACCGCATGGAACCTTCCGTCGACACCCTCAAGTGGGATCTGCGCCAGCGGCTCAAGCTGCTCGAATGCACCTTGCTCCTCAATGGCTGGGTGCGCACCCAGGCCCTGACCGAGAGCTTCGGCATCAGTCGGGCCCAGGCCTCCAAGGATTTCGCCGTCTACCAGTCGCTGGCCCCCGAGAACCTCATCTACGACCGATCGCAGAAACGGTACGAGGCTTCTTCGGCATTCGCTCCGGTGTTGTTGTCCGGGCGGACCTCGGAAATGCTGGACGTGCTGGCCGCGCTGCCGGGAGAGGACAGCCCGGTACTGGCACTGGCGGCACTCGGGCCCAGTGTCGAGATTCTCCGCCCCATGGAGCGCGAGCTGGACCTGGCGGTGTTCCGTTCGGTCAGCGCCGCGGCGAGCAATGGCCATCGGGTGGAGGTCGATTATCAGTCGATGCGGCGCCCGGAGCCCCGGCGCGTGGTGCTCTCGCCGCACACGCTCGTCTACAGCGGGTTCCGCTGGCACGTCCGTGCCTACAGCCACGCGCATGACGAATACCGCGATTTCGTGCTCGCCCGTATCAAGCGGGCCGAGTCGTTGCCGGAGCTGGCCGGCGAGTCGCGCGACGGCGATCGCGACTGGTTCGAGGAGGTCGATCTGGCCGTCGGAGTGCATCCGGATCTGCCGGCGACGCAGCAAGCGGTGATCGCCGCGGATTACGGCATGAGCGACGGGCGGGTCGTGTACCCGGTGCGCCGCGCGATGGTGCCGTACTTCCTGCGGCTGATGCAGATCGAGCCCGAACGCGAGCATCCCGATCCATCGATCCAGCAGATCCGGTTGCTCAACCCCGAGGTGGTCGAGGACGCTCGCTGGGACTAGGGGGCCGTCTGTCGGTCGTGCTACCGGCAGGCAAAGGCGTGTGCCGTCAAACGGTGATCGATCGTAACTTGTTGTTTCTTTGACACATACGCGTCGGTTTTCTAGCGTCAGTGGCAGTTGGGGCACGACTTGTCGGGAGACGAGGAAGTGCTCCATCCCATTTGCCGATATCCCTGGTTAGGGAAGGAGGCGCACATGAAACGCAATCTGATTACCACCGCGCTGATGCTGTCCTTTGCCAGCGGCAGTCTGGCTGCCGAGAGTCCGTCCGGGCTGCCGGATCAGTCCGCCCTGGTGTTGTCGGGCACGGCGGTCGAGACCACGCCGAGTTCGTTCGTGATGGATTACGGCCAGGGCCTGATCACGGTCGAGGTCGACGATTGGGAGTGGGTCGAGAAGGAGGCCCGCGGCCTGATCGAAGGTGATGAAGTGACGGTATACGGCCGCATCGACGACGACTTCAGCGAGGCCCGGACGATCGAGGCCAGCAGCCTGTACGTCGAGAATCTCGGCACCTACTTCACTGCCGAGCCAGGCGACGGGGAAGACGTTTCGGTTATCCCGACGCTGGTGTTCAACGTCGACTCCGGGATGGACGTCACCGGCAAGGTGACATCTGTCTCGCCGGGCGAGAAGGAGTTCACCATCGATTCGGGCGCCCGACAGATCACCGTGGATACCACCGAGTTGAACTACGACGTGCTGGATGATCAGGGTTTCCAGCAGATCGACAAGGGTGATCTCGTTGCCGTCAACGGCTACATGGAAAACGACTTCCTGGAGAGCATGGAGTTGAAGGCCGACTCGGTCGTCACCTTCGCCCAAGGTTATTACTAAGCGCTATTCCGAAACGATCCCTTGCTTTCATCCCCCTTGTGGCAAAGGGGGATTTTTTTGTGTTGACGAGCGGTGTGATGGAGTGCCGGTCACAAAACGTGCGACTATCGCCGGACTACGAATCATGCCGGCGTGTCCGGCGGACGTGACAGGGAGAGAGCATCGATGAAGGGACAGGCAGCAAGTCGCGGGAACGGCATCAAACGGCAGGGCAGGGGGCTGGCGCGGTTGGTCGCGCTGACCCTGTTCCTGCCGCTGGTCGGGCTGGCGCAGGCGGGTGATTCCGACCCCTATACCGACGAGGTCGCATTCGTCGATCACCTCAACGATCTGCCGGCGGACCTGGCCTGGATGCAGGAACACGACAAGCCGATGATGGTGTTCTTCCATGCCAGCTACTGTGGCTACTGCCAGAAGATCGACGACGAGTTCATCATCCCGATGCGGCTGAGCCCCAAGTACCAGGGGCGATTGATCATCCGCCGGGTGCAGATCGACGGCGACCAGACATTCACCGGTGTCGACGGTACCACCCAGCAACCGGAGGCCTTCGCCGACCGCCTAGACGTGCGAGGCGTGCCTTACGTCCTGTTCTTTGCACCGAACGGCCAGCGGATCGGCGAGATCACCGGCACCGCGCCCGGGTTCTACAACCACTACCTCGAACGCAATGTTGACCTCGCCGAGCGCTGTGCCCGCGACATGGGGGCCGAGGAATGCCAGCAGATGAGTAACCGGCCCGGCCTGCGGTAGGCACCCACCGGTTCTCGTTGCGGGGTGATCGTGGCCAGGCGGTAGGCGCCGCGACTGATTGATGCCGGCTTCAATAGAACTGCGAATCATTGCTATTTGCGCCCGTGATTCGTTTGGATTACCGTGGCGGCCCGCTGGGTTCGATCGGCCACGATCGAATCGGCCGCGCTCGTCGTAATCCGGTGTTCTTCAGCCATGCCAAGACAAACAACTCGGTTGGTCGTGATCGGGGTGACGGTCAGTGCCTTGTTGCACGCGGCTCTCGCCTGGTTTGTGCTCGATCAGCCGGCACAGACGCCCGATTCGTCCGCAGCCGAGAATGCTCCTCACGTCCAGTGGATCGATCTGGCCCGGGCCGAGGCGAATCAATCGCCTGACACCGTCTCCCGGCCCTCGGCTTCCGCTGCGCAGGCTATGCCGTCCACGCCACTGGCGGCGAAATCCTCTCCGGCGGCCAGCATGGAGCCCAAGCTCGAACCGAAGCCTGAACCGGAGTCCAAGCCTGAACCGGAGTCCAAGCCCGAACCGGAGTCCAAGCCCGAACCGGAACCGAAGCCCGAACCAGAACCCAAGCCGGAGCCGAAGCCAGAGCCGAAATCGGATCCTGAGCCAGCCCGCCAGGAAGTCGGGACTGGGGCGCCCGCTGAGGCGAGTGCTCCGTCGGCCAGTGATGGGGCGTCACCGACCGAGCCGGCTCGGCCGGAGCCGGAGCCCGTTTCGCCGCCGAGTTTCTCCGCGGGGTATCTCGACAACCCGCCGCCGACCTATCCGCGCGCGTCGCTACGGTTGCGGCAGGAGGGGACGGTACGCATCCGGGTGCAGGTCGGCCCCGACGGACGACCGGTGGACTGGTCGATCGAGCGTTCCAGCGGTCACGAACGGCTCGACCGGGCGGCGATGGCGGTCATCGAACAGTGGCGCTTCGATCCGGCCACAAAGGGAGGGCGCCCCGTCGCGGGTGACGTGATCGTGCCGCTGACCTTCCGCCTGCGCTAACCGATGGCTGGCGGGCGAGGGTGAGATCAACAACCGAAATGCGAACGGTTTGCATTGGCATGATCAATCCAATAGGATTCGCCCTGTTTTCTCCGGCAAGGGGTGTTTCCCGTGGACCTGTTCAGTGTTTTTCATCAAGGCGATGCCGTCCTGGTGGCTGTGTTCCTGATTCTCGCCGCGATGTCGGTGGCGACCTGGGCCGTGGCCGTAGCCAAGTTGATGGCCTGGTTCGAACGGGCTCGCTCGAGCAGTCGGTCCCAACGGGAGATTGCCGAGTCCCGCTCGGCCTCGACCCTCTCGCAGCGGGTTGCCGGCCGGAAGAATCCGGTGGCTGCCATCGCGCGGGCAGGGCTCCAATCGGCGCGCGCGTTCCGCGGTCGCCTTGATGGCAGCCTGGTCGACAACCAGCGGCTCGACGAGTCGCTGATCCGCGGGATTCGCCAGGAGCTCGACCGACAGGAAGCACGGGTACAAGCCGGGCAGACGCTGTTCGCCAGCGTCGGCTCGTTGGCACCGTTCGTGGGTCTGTTCGGCACCGTCTGGGGGATTCATGGGGCTCTCGTGGGACTTGCCGATGCCGAACGCGTCACCATGGATCTCGTCGCCGGCCCCCTCGGCGAGGCGCTGGTCGCGACCGCGGCAGGGCTTGCCGCCGCGATTCCCGCCGTGCTGTTCTTCAACCTCTACAACCGCAGCCATCGGTTGTACTCCCAGGCCCTGGAGGCGAGTGCCCACGACGTGCACGCCCTGTTGATGCACGATCCGGAACTGGCTCGTTGGGCGCGCGGCGAGCGCGAGCCGGCGGCGACACCCGCCTCCCTCTCGACGGTAGAGGCCTGATCCCATGGCATTCGGTCGCCTCGGCGAACAGCGCGAGCCCATGGCGGAGATGAACATCATCCCGCTGGTCGACGTGATGCTGGTGCTGCTGGTGGTGTTCATCGTCACCGCCCCCGTGATCACGCACTCGGTCAACGTGAAATTGCCGACGGCCGACGCCTCGCCACAGGACGAACGCCCCGACAGCCTGACGATTTCACTCGATGCCGCCGGGCAGCTCTACCTGGCTGACGAGCCGGTTCGTGCCACGCGACTCGAATCGCGCCTGGAGCAGGCGATGAGCGAGAACCCCGAGCTGGTCGTCTACCTGCGTGCCGACGAGTCGACCCCCTACGGCCGCGTGGCCGAGACGATGGCCAAGGCCCGCCAGGCGGGGGTCGAGCGGCTCGGCTTCGTTTCCCGTCCCGAATGATGACGTCCCGGGGAGACACGATGAACGTAGCCACCCGTCCCGCTTTGCCTGTCGCGTTGTCCCCTCAGGACCGCGGCATGGCGATATTCCGATCGGTATTCTCCGGTCCGCTGGCAAGGCTGCCTCGCCCGGTGCTGGGCGAGTGGTCGGGGGAGGGGGTCTCGCTCACTTTGCGACAACTGCGCGATCCGTCGGCCCTGGCGGTGATCCTGGAGCGGTTTGCCCCCAACTATCCGGGAGGTGACCGCCGCGCGGTGGCATCGATGTGGTCCAAGTGGTTCTTCAACGCTGTGCTGCCACCCGTCGTCGGGCTTCTGCTTGCCGAGCGACGGGCATGCATCGCCGACGATGCCTCGGTCGGCGTGATCATCGATGCCTCCGCTCGTCCCAGTCGGTTCTGGCTGCGGGAATCAGGTGATATCACCGATCCCGTATCAGTTGAGACGGGCATGGAGCGGCTGGTTCGTGAGCGTCTTTCCCCCGTGGTCGAGGCCCTGTCGGTCGCATCCGGGGCCTCGCGCAATGTCTTCTGGAGCAATGCCGGCAATTCGGTCGAGTACCTGGTCGGCGAAATGGCGCGTCATCCGGCGATCACGCCGGCAACGCTCCAGGTGGCCTATGCCTTTTTCGAGTGTCGGCGATTCGGCGACGGGCTGCGCAACCCGCTGTCCCGTCCGGTGCGCTACCGCGCGATTGCCGACGAGAGCAGGGGCGTCGAGCGGCAACGGCGGGTCTGCTGCATCCGGTACCTCCTGCCGGAGGTGTCGTATTGTGCCAACTGCCCGCTGGCTTGCCGCCGCACCGACGAGGCGTCGACGGGCGGAGCATGCCGCACCGTGCGGCACCCCTCTCGGGGGGCGGCGTGATGTTCGAGCTCGAGGACGTCACCTTCTCCGTCAACCACAAGCGGCTGCTCGAGCCGGTCGACCTGCGTCTCGAGCCCGGTCGCGTCGTCGGCCTGGTCGGGCACAACGGCTCGGGCAAGTCGACGCTGGTCAAGCTGCTCGCTCGGCAGGCCCCACCGTCCGGCGGCACACTGCGGTTTGAGGGACGGCCGCTGGGCGAGTGGTCGTCGCGGGCGTTTGCCCGACGCGTGGCCTACCTGCCGCAGCATCCGCCGGCCGCCGGGCATCTCACCGGCCGTGAGCTGGTCGGTTTCGGCCGCTATCCCTGGCATGGGCTGCTGGGACGGTTCGGCGCGACCGATCGGCGGCAGGTCGATCAGGCTATGGCGATGACGCAGACGACCGCATTCGCCGACCGGCGTGTCGAGACGCTTTCCGGTGGGGAGCGGCAACGGGTCTGGCTTGCGATGCTGCTCGTCCAGGAAAGTGACTTCCTTCTCCTCGACGAGCCACTCTCGGCGCTCGATATCGCCCACCAGGTCGAGATGCTGCATTTGATCCGTCGCCTCTCCCACGAGCTGGGATTGAGCGTCGTGATCGTCCTGCACGACATCAACATGGCCGCGCGCTACTGCGACGAACTGGTCGCCATGCACAGCGGTCGCCTGCTGGTGCGCGGCACCCCGGACGAACTGATGGATGCCGCAACGCTGCGATCGATCTACGGCGTCTCGATGCAGGTGGTCACGCCGCCGGGCCAGTCCCGCCCCGTGGCAATCGTCGACTGATCCCATGGGTGGCTCGCTGGTTCGTCACGCCGTGCGGCGGTGGGTGATCACGCTCGTGGCATGGCTTGCCACGACGAGTGTCGTCGCGGCCACGCCGGACGGGGCGCCGCGGATTGCGACGCTCGACTGGACCATTGCCGAGACCCTGATCGCGCTCGACGCCCGCCTGGTTGGGCTTGCCCAGATCGACGGCTACGCCGCCTGGGTCGGTGAACCGGCGGTGCCCACCAGCGTGCTGGACCTCGGTCTGCGGGCGCAACCGAATCTCGAGCAGCTGGCCGGGCTGGCGCCGGACCGGCTCGCGCTGTCCCCGATGTTCGCTGGTCTCGCGCCGCGACTGGAGACGATCGCCCCGGTCACCACCTTCTCTCTCTATGGTCCGGATGCCGAGACGTGGCCGGCGATCCGGCGCCTGACGCGTGAGTTGGGTGCCTTTGCCGACCGCGAGCGGGAAGCCGAGGCGCTGATCGCGCGCTCGGAGGCCAAGATCGATCAACTGGCGCAACGCCTGCCCGCCGGGACCCCGCCGCTGATCGTGGTGCAGTTCATGGATTCGCGCCACGTACGCGTGTTCGGCGAGAACGGGCTGTATCACGCGGTGCTCGAGCGGCTGGGGCTCGAGAACGGCTGGACGGGGGAAACCAATCGCTGGGGCTTCTCGCTGGTCGGGCTGGAATCCCTGGCGCGACTGGACGGTCGGCTGGTGGTGGTGCGGCCGTACCCCGTCGGCGTAGCCCGGTCGCTGGCCGACAGTGCGCTCTGGACGCGGCTGTCCAGCCGGTCGCACGGCGAAGTGATCGAGCTCGATCCGGTCTGGAGTTTCGGTGCCTTGCCCTCGGCGACCCGTTTCGCCGAGGCGCTGGTGGAGGCGCTCGATGCGGACTGAGCGAGGCGCCATCTCGCCGGCCGGGGCGAGCGGCCTGCTGCTGTTCGTCCTCCTGGGGTTGATGGTGCTGGAGCTGCAGGCCAGGACCGGCGGGTTCGTGCCCGGGCAATGGTGGCCCTGGCTCGGCGACGGGGCCATTACCCCGCCCGAATGGCTGCTGGCCCTGGCGTGGTGGCCTCGGCTGGTGACCGCGCTTGCCGCCGGGGCGGGGCTTGCGATTGCCGGCGTGTTGATGCAGCAGGTCCTGCGCAATCCGCTCGCCTCGCCAACCACCCTGGGTGTGGCCGGCGGGGCGAATCTTGCCCTGATGGCGGCCAGCCTGTTTGCCCCGGCGTTGATGCTCGCGGGTTCCGAGTGGGTCGCGCTTGCCGGTGGGGCGGCCGCCATGGGACTGGTCTTCCTGCTGTCGTGGCGTCAGGCGCTCTCGCCGCTGGTGGTCGTGCTGGCGGGCCTGGTGGTCAATCTCTATCTCGGCGCGCTGGCCATGGTCTTGCTCCTGTTCAACCAGGAGACCCTGCAGGGGCTGTTGATCTGGGGGGCGGGCTCGCTGGCGCAGGACGGGTGGCATGATGCCGTGTTCCTGCTGCCGCGACTGGCGCTTGGCCTGCTGGTCGCGTGGCTGCTGCTGCGGCCGCTACGGGTGCTCGAACTCGACGATGCCAGCGGACGCAGCCTCGGGGTCAACCTGGCCGGGCTTCGCCTGGCTGCCCTCGGCGCGGCGGTGTTCCTGACGGGGAGCGTGGTCAGCGTGGTCGGCCTGATCGGTTTCATCGGTCTGGCCGCACCCAACATCGCCCGTTTGCTTGGCGCCGAGCGCCTCGGTTCCCGGCTGCTCTGGGCGCCGATCATCGGGGCACTGCTGCTGGCCGTCACCGACCTGTTGCTGCAGTCCGCCGACGCCTGGCTGCCGACGCTGATCCCGACCGGCGCGATGACCGCGGCACTCGGGGCGCCGATGCTGCTGTGGCTGATCCCCCGCCTTCGCCTGGAAGCCGCGTCACCGGCCTCGGTCGAGACCGGCTGGCCCCGGGCGTCTCGTCCGGGGCCAGGGCTGGCATGGCGCGCCGTGGCACTCGTGCCGGTGGCCTTGCTGGCGCTGTTCAGCGGCCATGTGGCGGGCGCGTGGCGCTGGTGGGCCGCCGCGGGGGTATGGGAGTGGCGCGTGCCCCGCCTGCTGGCGGCGGCCGGGGCCGGCATCCTGCTCGCCGTCGCCGGCACCCTGCTGCAGCGCCTGACCGGCAACCCGATGGCCAGTCCGGAGGTGCTGGGTGTCAGCAGCGGGGTCACGATCTTTCTGCTGCTCGGAATCGTCCTGTTGCCGGGCGTGGATCTGCCGTTGTTGGTATTGCTGGGCGTGATGGGCGCCTTCGCGGCCCTGGCGCTGCTGGTGCTGCTCAATGCCCGCAGCGGCTTTCTCCCCGAGCGGCTGCTGCTGACCGGGGTGGCGATCACCGCGCTGGCCGAGGCGGTGCGCGCGCTGGTGCTGGCGGGAAGCGATCCGCGTGGCCAGCAGATCGTCGCCTGGCTGTCCGGCTCGACCTATTTCGTCGGCACGACCGAGGCATTGCTGGTGCTGGGGTTCGGCGTACTCGCCGCCCTCGGCGTGCTGCTGCTTTCCCGCTGGCTGGATGTGCTTCCTTTGGGCGCCTCGGTCAGCCGGGCGCTGGGGGTGCCGGTGGGTGCCGGGCGGCTGGCGGTGCTGGCGGTCGCGGCCGTCTTGACCGCCGCGGCCACGCTCGTGATCGGGCCGCTGTCCTTCGTCGGTCTTCTCGCCCCGCACATGGCGCGCCTGCTGGGCCTGTCGCGTGCCCGCGATCACGTGCTCGGGGCGGCGCTGATCGGTGCCGTGCTGATGATCGCCGCCGACTGGATCGGACGACAGATCCAGTTCCCGCAGGAGATCCCCGCCGGCCTGGTGGCCTCCCTGATCGGTGGCACCTACTTCCTCTGGGCGCTGCGGCGCCTCTAGCCCGTCGGTGGACCGCGCCGGGGTGGCGTCGCATGCCCGCGGTCCGCCACCAGCCAATCCGCGTTCCGCGTCATCCATGACCACAAGACGTTTGCCCTTCATGGCCGCCAAACGGGGCAGGGGGAATGGGTTTATGCCAGCGGCCTGGTGGTACGGCAGCGTGGTGCCGGGCGAACCGGCATGAAAAAGCCCCGCCGAATGGCGGGGCACTGTCGGTCATCGTTCCGGCGTCGAAGACGCCGGGCAGGGGTCAGTAGCGCCAGTTGACGCTCAGCATGGCGTTGCGCGGTGCGCCGTAGTAGCCCTGGTCCCACTGCAGGCTGGTGAGGTATTTCTCGTCGGTGACGTTGTTCAGGTTGAGCGTGACGTCCACCTGGTTGTTCACCTCGTAGCGGGCCATCAGGTCGACCACCGTGTAGGCATCCTGGCGGGTCGTGCCGTCGGCAGAGGTCTGCTCCCGGGAGATGTCGCTCTGCCAGCGCAGCTGGCCACCAACTGTCAGTTTCGGCAGGAACGGCAGCCGGTACGTCGTGCTGGCCCGCAGCATCTGCTTCGGGATGAAGCTGCGCGCACGCTCGCCGTCGGCGTTCTCGATGTCCACGTAGGTGTAGCCGGCCATGGCTCGCCAGCCCGGCAGAATCTCGCCGGCGGCGGTCAGCTCGATGCCCTGGCTGGTGATCCCGTCGGCACCGCGGTAGTAGGTGTCCACGGTACCCGGGATCGTGCCCGCGGGCTCGGCGACGTTGTCCTGCTCGGTGTGGAACACGGCGAACGAGGTGTTCAGCCGCTTGTCGAGCAGTTCGGCCTTGAGACCGACCTCGTAGTTGACGCCATCGATCGGATCGAGGCGCTGTCGGTTGATGTCCACCTCGGTCTGCGGCTCGAAGATCTCGGTGTAGCTCGCGTAGGCGGACAACTGGTCGTTGAGGTCGTAGACCAGGCCGGCGTAGGGGGTGAGCTCCGCGTCGTAGGACGTTTCGCGCGTGGTGCCGTAGGTCTCGCCGGTGTTGTCCAGCCAGGTCGCCCGCGTGCCGAGGATCGCCGTGGTGCGCTCATTGAGGTTCAGTCGCGCCGCGGAGTAGACCGCCGTTTCCCTGTCGGTGAACTCGCTGCCGCCGGTGCCGCCGGTGAAGTCAGGCTCCGGGTAGTTGCCGTCCCACTGCTCCAGCGGCGGCAGCGGTGTGCCGATGTCCTCGCCGTAGTGCGAGATGTCGTCGGTCTCCGAGCGGGTCCAGTTTACGCCGGCGACCAGTTCGTGCGTGCGGCCGAGCAGATCGAACGGCCCCTTGGCCTGAACGTCGGCGATCCACTGCTCGTTGTCGTAGTCATAGCGGCTCGGGTAACTGTACAGGCCGCGTCCGGTGGATGGGTCCGGGGTGCCGTACATGTAGAACAACTTGGCGTCCGCCTCGGTTTCGACGCGGTTGATGGCCGCGCGCGTCTGCCAGCCGTTGGTGAAATGGTGTTCGAGCTCGACGAAGGTGCGCCGGTCCTGATTGTCCCAGTAGGCCCAGTTCGAGGACGTGGCGGTGGAACGATCGTAGTCCGTCTGGGTGCCGTCGGTGTAGTACAGCGGCAGGGCGCCCCAGAGCGGGCTATCGGCGTTGTTCTGCTGCCAGGTGTGGCCGGCGGTCAGGATGGTGTTGTCCGTGAGGTCCGCCTCGACTACCCCGTAGGCGACGTAGCGGTCGCGCTCGTAGCGGTCGAGATACGATTCGCCCTGTTCGCCGGCGACGACCAGGCGGCCACGGATGCGTTTGTCTTCGGTGATTGGTCCGGACACGTCGCCTTCCACGCGGCGGCGGTTCCAGGAGCCGGCACTCAGCTCCACCTCGGCCTGGGCTTCGGGTGTGGGGCGCTTGCGGATGAAGTTGACGGTGGCCGACGGTGAGCCGCTACCGGACATCAGGCCATTGGCGCCACGGATGACCTCGATACGGTCGTACACCGCCGTGTCGATGTCGCCCTGGACGTTGCCGTAGGCGAACGGTGCCCCGAGGCCGTCGATCTGGAAATTCTGGATGTCGAAGCCGCGCGAGGTGTAGTAGGTGCGGTCGGTTTCGACCTTCTCCACCGTCACGCCCGGGGTGGCTTCGAGCGCCTTGTTGGCGCTGTCGAGGTTGAAGTCCTCGATCTGCTGGTTGGTAACGACCGAGAGAGATTGCGGCGTCTCGCGCGCGGAAAGGGTCAGCCCGGTCGCCGTCTGCGAGTCGGTGGGGGCGTACTGGCCCGTCTCCTCGGTGGGCAGGCTGAAACCGGCCCCCTCGACCACCACGCTCTCGAGCACGGTTGTTTCGCTGCCGGCTTCTTCGGCGAGGGTGGTGCCAGTGGCGCCCAGCGCTAGACAGGGCACGGACCAGGCAAGCGCTTGCCGTACGGCGCGACTTGTCGGGGTGCGTCGCACCTTCGTCGTCATCTTCATATGCGGTCAATCTCTGGTTCTGTAGGGATGAGATGCAGTCGCGACTGCGATCGCGGTGAGCAATCTACATGATAATGGTTCGCATATGCAATATGACGATATGGATTGGCCGATGCAGCGACTCACAGGGGAAGGGGGTGCCCTGCGGACGTAGCGGTCAAATACCCGGAAGGCCGTCGCCGTTTTGGGTCGAACGGCAGACAGGGTTCAGTAGGCCAGATAGGGGAAAGCGCGACGCTGGTTGTGACGCGCGCCAAGGCAGGGGCGTAACCGGCATCGTCTCTCGGCGTTGCAAGGCACCACGCCGAGGGACGATGTGTGAAGAGGTCGGTCTAGGTCATCGCCTCCTTCGCGTCGCCGGGCTGGAATCGCTCCAGCAGCTTGGCGTTGATCGCGACCACGATGGTGGAGACCGACATCACTGCCGCGCCGATCGCCGGTGGCATCAGGAAACCCACGCCATAGAGGACACCGGCGGCGAGCGGGATGGCGACGATGTTGTAGCCGGCGGCCCACCAGAGGTTCTGGATCATCTTGCGGTAGGTGGCCGCGGAGAGCTCGGTGACGGTGGCGACGTCACGCGGGTCGGAGTTCACCAGCACGATGTCGGCCGATTCGACCGCCACGTCGGTGCCGGCGCCGATGGCGATGCCGAGATCCGCCTCGGTCAGTGCGGGCGCGTCGTTGACGCCGTCGCCCACCATGGCCACCGACAGCCCCTTCTCCTTAAGTTCGCGGATGCGGGTGGCCTTCTGGTCGGGCATTACCTCGGCGAAGAAATCGTCCAGGCCCAGTTCGTCGGCCACCGCCTGGGCGACGGGCTTCGAGTCGCCGGTGAGCATCATGCACTGCATGCCCATCGCCCGGATCCGGTCGACCGCCTCGCGCGAGACCTCGCGGACGATGTCCGATAGGGCGATCGCGCCGGCGGGCTGGTCGTCCACCAGCACGAAGACAACCGTCTTGCCTTGCTCTTCGAGCCGTTTGACCCGGTCGTCGTCGATTGCGATGTCCTGCCGTTCGAGGTAGCCCGGGCTGACGATGCGGACGGTCTCGCCATCGACGCGCGCCTCGACCCCCTCGCCGGGCAGGCTCTGAAAGTCGCTCGCCTCGGGCAGAGAGAGATCGCGATCGCGGGCCGCTTCGGCGATACCCACGGCGATCGGGTGTTCGGAGCTCGACTCCAGCGCGGCGGCCAGTCCGAGCAGCGTGTCGTCGCCCCGATCGCCAAGGGCGACCACGTCGCTCACCCCGAATCGGCCCTCGGTGAGCGTGCCGGTCTTGTCGAATACGAACACGTCGGTCTTGCGCGCCCGCTCGAAGGCGGCCCGATCACGGATCAGGAGGCCGTTACGCGCCGACTTGCTGGTCGAGACGGCCACCACCAACGGCACCGCGAGTCCCAGCGCGTGTGGGCAGGTGATCACCATCACCGTGACCATGCGCTCGAGCGAGAAGTCGAAGGCGTAGCCGGCAATCAGCCAGGCGGCAAGGGTCACCGCGCCGACGGTCAGGGCGATGTAGGTCAACCAGGCTGCGGCGCGGTTGGCCAGGTCTTGTGTGCGCGAGCGCGAGGCCTGGGCCTGCTTCACCATGTCGATGACCTGGGACAGGTAGGTCGACTCGCCCGTGCGGCTGATCTCGACCACCAGCGTGCCTTCGCTGTTGATCGCACCACCGATCACCTCATCGTCCTCGCTCTTGCTTACCGGCTTGGATTCGCCGGTCAGCAACGACTCGTTGACGTTCGAGCGGCCCTCGACGATTCGCCCGTCGGTTGGGATCTTCTCGCCCGGCTTGACGCGCACGCGGTCGCCCGGTTGCAAGGTATCGACGCGGACGTCCTCGGCTTCGCCGTTATCGCCGATCCGGTGGGCGGTAGCCGGCATCAGTTTGACGAGGGCCTCGAGCGCGCCGGAGGCGCCCATGATCGAGCGCATCTCGATCCAGTGCCCCAGCAGCATCACGTCGACCAGGGTGGCCAGTTCCCAGAAGAACACGCGTCCGGACAGGCCGAGGACCACGGCGGAGGAGTAAAGGAACGCCACCGTGATGGCCAGGGCGATCAGCGTCATCATGCCCGGGGCGCCTTGACGGATCTCCGAGACCAGCCCGGTTAGGAACGGCCAGCCGCCGTAGAAGAACACGGCGATCGACAGGACGAACAGCAGGTAGCGGTCACCGGGGAAGTCGAGCGCCGCTTCCAGGCCGAGAAAGCCCTGGATCATCGGCGAGAGCAGCAGGATCGGCATGGTCAGGGCCAGCGAGATCCAGAAGCGGCGCCGGAAGTCGGCGATCATCGCACCATGATCATGATCGCCATGATGCGAGTGATCGTGCTCGTCGTGATGGTGCTGATGGACGGACGGAGAGTCCTCGTTCATGAATCGCGGTCTCCTTGTTCATCTTTAGGGCGGTGTGACAACTCAAGCACATGGGCGCCCGAGTTGCTCGGCTGCCGTCGAAAACGGCGCGCCCCGTCATGCGGGGGCGCGGTGATCACAGCGGCGCGAAGCCGGTGGTTTTTGAGTGGGCCGGTCGTTGCCGCCCTAGAACCACATTCGTACCCCCGCAAGCACCCGAAAGTCGCTGGTGTCCTCGCCTTCGGCCTCGGCCATGTCGGCGGTGTCGCCGAGCTTCCGGTTCCAACTCACGCCGATGTAGGGGGCGAACTCGCGCTTGATCTCGTAGCGCAGCCGAACGCCCAGCTTGACGTTGTTGATGCCCTGGCCGACACCGAATTCCTCGACCTTGTCAAAGGCGTACGAGGTCGCCAGTCGGGGCTGGAAGACGACCCGCTGACCGAGCTGGACGTCGTATTCCGCCTCGAAATCCATCGAGGTGTCGCCTTCGTCGCTGACGCGCAGGTTGGTGTCGATCTCGAACCAGTAGGGGGCCAGCCCCTGCAGGCCGATGACCGCGAAGCCGCGATCATGATCCGGTCCGGGCCCGTATTCGAGCTGATAGCCCACGCCGCCCTGGATGGACCAGAAGGCCGAGATCAGCCGGCTGTACAGCAGGTCGAGCTTCTCGATCTCGCCGCCGCTGCCGCCGGAGACTGTGTCCTCTCCTTCGCCTTTGACCATGACGCGGTTGTAGTCGCCGCCGTACCAGCCCTGGAATTCCCAGTTGACGCTGTCTTCGTCGTCACCGGCGGCATATTCGAGGCGGTCGATCAGGAATCGACCGTAGGGCTCGTCACCCACCGGTGGTGCCCAGCCCTTGTCGCGGGCGAAGGGTGCCTGGCCGTCGGCCAAGGCGGCCATCGGTGTGCCTGCCAGCATGCCTGCCGTCAGCAGGCTGCCGAGCACGGTGCGGATAGTTGGCTTGGTGCTCATCGACTTGCTCCTCTTGATCATCAGGCGACGGATACGACACGGAACATGCCGGCCTTCATGTGGTACAGCAGGTGGCAGTGGAAGGCCCAGTGACCCTTCGCATCCGCGGTAATGCGGGCAGACACCATTTCGCCCGGTTTGAGCGACAGCGTGTGCTTGCGCGGCCGGTATTCACCGTGGCGGTTCTCCAGTTCCATCCACATGCCGTGCAGGTGGATGGGGTGTTCCATCATGGTGTCGTTCACCAGGATCAGGCGGAGTCGCTCGCCGTAATGGAACTGGATCGGGCCGTCGACTTCCGAGAACTTCTGCCCGTCGAATGACCACATGTAGCGCTCCATGTTGCCGGTCAGGTGCAGTTCCACCTCGCGCTCGGGTTCGCGCTGATCCGGCCATGGCGCGTGGGCACGCAGGTCGTCGTAGACCAATACCCGGTGTTCGGGCGTGTTCTCGAGCCCGACACCCGGATCGCTCATCCGGTTTCTCGGGTTCATCGCCACCATGGCGGCACCCGGGCCGTGCTTGTCCGGGCCGTGTTCAATCGTTCGGCCGGCCAGGGGCCAGGCGCTCGCGTCGGCGCCGTCGGCCATCGCCATGTCGTGACCGCCCTTTATGTCCATCGAGCCGCCCGATGACGGCTTGGAGGCAGGCTGCTTGCCGCTGTGCGATGACATGCCGGCCATGTCGTCGCCCTTGGCCTTCATGTCCCCGCCCATGTCCATGCCGCCTTTCATGTCCATGTCGTTCTTCATGTCCATGCCGGCCATGTCCATGTCACCCATGTCCATTCCCATGGCGGCCATGCCGCGCTCGGGCATCGGGCGCGGGGCGGGGATCTCGGCCTGCATGCCCACCTCGGTGGCGAGCGTGCCGGCCGCAAAGCCGCTGCGGTCCATGACCTCGGCGAAGATCGTGTAGGCCTGTTCGTCCTCGGGCTCGACGATCACGTCGTAGGTTTCTGCGACCCCGATGCGGAATTCGTCGACCGGGACCGGTTCGACGTCCTGGCCGTCGGCCTGCACCACGGTCATCTTCAGGCCGGGGATGCGCACGTCGAAGAAGGTCATTGCCGAGCCGTTGATGAACCGCAGGCGGATCTTCTCTCCCGGCTTAAACAGGCCGGTCCAGTTATCGCGCGGGGCCCGGCCGTTCATCAGATAGGTATAGGTGCTGCCCGTGACGTCGAGGATGTCGCGGGAGCTCATGCCCATCTCGCCCCACATGGCGCGCTCGCGCATGGTCTGCGCCCAGCCCTTCTTCTCGATGTCCTCGAGCAGGGTCTGGACGGTGCGCTTCTGGTAGTTGTAATAACCCTCGGCCACCTTGAGGTTGCGGAAGACGTCGTGCGGGTCCTCGAAGGTCCAGTCCGATAGCATGACGACGTAGTCGCGGTCATACTCGTATGGCTCGGGCTGGGCCGGCTCGACGATCAGCGGACCGTAGTGACCCAGCTGCTCCTGGAGACCGGAGTGGCTGTGATACCAGTAGGTGCCGGCCTGCTTGAGCGGGTAGTAGTACTCGAACGTGTCCTTGGGCGGGATGCCCTTGAAGGTCACGCCGGGCACGCCGTCCATCTGGAACGGCAGTAGGATCCCGTGCCAGTGGATCGAGGTCCACTCGTCGAGCTTGTTCTGAATACGAATGCGGACATTGCGCCCTTCACGCATGCGGATGGCCGGCCCCGGGACAGTGCCGTTGACGGTGACCGGGTTGGCCGGCTTTCCGTCGATCTTCATCGGCGTGCGATCGATGACCAGGTTGAAGATGTCGGTATCGCCATCCTCTACTCGTTCGGCTTCATGGTTACCGGCCTGCGGCCAGCCGAGGGCAGGGCGGATGCCGCCATAGCCATACAACGCGGCCAGGACGCTCATGGAGGTGACGTTTCGCAGGAACCGGCGCCGTGAGTGGCCTTTCCCGGTCAGGGTTTCGTATTGGTCCATTGTCGTTTTCCTCAGTCGTGCGGAAAGCGTGATTCGTTGGTTCGGCGAATTACGTTGCTCGCGGGAGCGGGATCGCCATCAGGACAGCTAGCGGACGTCGATCGTCCCCTTCATGCCCGCTTCGAGGTGCCCGGGTATCAGGCAGGCGAAATCCACCTCGCCGGCCGAGGGAAAGTGCCAGACGATCTCCCCGCTCTCGCCGGCATCCAGCCGGATCATGTTTGGCTCGTTGTGCTTCATGCCCGGCTGTTCGCGCATCTGCTCGGCGTGTGCCTTGAGTTCGTTAAGCGAGCCAATGACCATCTCGTGGGGCTGCTGGCCGGTGTTCTTCACGGCGAATCGGACCGTCTGGCCGGCCTCGACCCGGATGCTTTCCGGGGCGAAGCGCATCTGGTCATTCATCGATACCTCGATCGTCCGGTCCACCTCGGCCGATTCGCCCGGCGTACCGGTCATCGCCTCGTGGCCGCCGCCGTGATTACCGCCCGCGCTCGCCATCACCGGCATCAGCGCGAGTGCAAGCAGGATCTGTCGTCGGTTCATGCGTCTCGTCCTCTTGGTGACGGTGCGTGAAGGAAGCGTCCGCCTCCCGATTTCGTGCCAACGACTTTAGTGCGCCCCCCTGTCCCGCGCCTGACTGCAGGATTACGTTTTTGTCAGGTGGGTTTTCGGCTCGGGATAAAACAAGAGGGCGGTAGGGCAGGGTTTGTCGGCGGAAATGGCCTGAATGGCGTCGAAACAAGGGGTTGGCATCGGCTGGCGATCTTGGGTAGCCCTGCTACGTTCCTTATTGCGCGGGACGTATCGGACGCAGTGCCCTAGCCCTGCGTGGAGCGTCCCCGGGAGGCCGACCTTCCCGGGGCGATACCTTGTTGACGGCCTTCAATCCAGAGGAGGAGAAGCGCCATGAGAAAAGCCAGACTGATCCGCGAACTGACTGCCTGCACACTTGCCGTCGCCATTGTCGGGGCGGCGCCCGCCTCGTTCGCCGATGACGAGCCCAGACGCGGTGCCTACGGGCCCGGCATGATGATGGGGGGTGGCTACGGGCCGGGATATGGCCCAGGCATGATGGGGGGTGGCTACGGCCCGGGATATGGCCCAGGCATGATGGGGCGCGGCTATGGTGGTAACTACGGCCCCGGTTACGGTAGCGGCTACGGCCCCGGCATGATGGGCGGTGGCTACGGCCCCGGCATGATGGGACCGGGCTATGGTGGTGGCTACGCACCCGAGTGGGGCTGGAATGGTCAACGACTGACCGATCAGCAGCGGGACCGCCTGAGAGCCATCCAGGAAGACCAGCAGGAAAAGCAGTACAAGCTGATGCAGAAGATGCAGGACCGGCAGCGAGAGCTCTATCGCATGCAGCTGGCCGCCGACCCGGATTACGAGGCAATCAAGAAGAAGTCTCGCGAGATCGGGGATCTTCAGCAGCAGATGGCCCAGGAGCGCATCGAGGCTCACAAGCGCATGGAGAAAGCGTTGGGCGAGAACTGACGTTCCCGGCAGTCATCGTGTTGGGAAAGGCAAAGGCCGCCCGGATATCGGGCGGCCTTTTTCGTGGCGGAGAGGGTCGGTCCCTCATCGGCCCGGCAATGCGTGCGTAGACGAGCCGAGGCCGGTCAGTGTCCGGCGCAGACGGGTGCTCAGTCGAGGTCCCGCTTCATGCGCTCGTAGGTGTCGTGGTCGATTTCGCCCCGTGCGTAACGGCGATCGAGGATCTCCTTGGCAGTGGAGCGGCTGGACAGGCGGTCACGATTCGAGATGCCGAGGACCAGTCAGACGACGGCCGCGATCAGCAGTATCCAGATGATCCACATGAAGCCTCCGCCGAATCCCATGAAGTGTGCATAGTCCATGCTTGTGCCTCCCGTCGGGATACTTGGTGAATGTCAGCCTCGAATCGGCCTTTCTGCTCAGGAAACGCTGAAGTGCCCCATCATCCCGCCATCCTCGTGTTCGAGGATGTGGCAGTGGTACATGAACGGTTTCTCGTGGCTCGCCGGTTGCGTGAATTCCACCGCGAGTTCGGCGCGACCGTTCACCAGCACGGTGTCCTTGTATCCCTGGTTCTCCAGGCGCGTCGATCGACCGTTCTCGTCCGCCAGTACCCGGAAGCGGACACCGTGAATGTGGAAGGGGTGCATCAGCATGTCGCTCTCGACGGTCCAGTGCTCGGTGGTGCCGAGTGACACCTGCTCGTTGATGCGCTGCATGTCGAACGGTCGGCCGTTGATGCCCATGGTCGGGCCGCCGCTTCCGCCCATCATGCCCATCATCGGCATGCCGCCGAGCATCATGTCGAGCCGGAAGTGACGGCGCTGGGCAAAGCGTGTCGTCGGTGCGGGTAGCTCGTCGTCGATGGTCTCGGGAAGCTGGTCGACAGCACCCTTTTTGCCCGCCGGGTGGAACGAGAGAACCGGCATGTCACCCTCCAGCAGCGAAGAGGTGAAGGAGCGCAGACCGCTCATCATGCCCATCATGCCGGGGCCGCCCTGGTTTCGGTCCGGCCCGGTGACCAGGCGGGCGTCGTGGCCGTCACGGAAGTCGACCAGCACCTCGATCCGTTCGCCGGGGGCGAGACGCAGTTCGTTGGCGGCCGTCGGCTTGGGCCAGTAGCCCGAATCGCTTGCGATGACGTGCATGGGCCGGTCGTCGTCGAATCGCAGATGATAGATGCGGGCATTGGAACCGTTCAGCAGGCGCAGCCGCACGATCGAGCGCGGCATTCGCGCACGCGGGTTTTCGGCCCCGTTGACCAGGATCCGATCCCCCTGGAAACCATGCATGCGGTCCATCATGCCGAGGCGGTAGTCCAGACGGCCGAGCGAGTCGAAGCGGCGGTCCTGGATGATCAGCGTGAAGTCGTCGTCGCCGTGGTCATGCGGCAGGCCCCGCTCGTCGTCGCGTCCGTCGTCGATCTGGAAGACACCGGCCAGCCCGGCATAGACCTGTCGGGCCGTATGCGGGTAGGTATGGGCGTGGAACCAGGCGGTCGACGGCGGCTGGTCGATGGGCAGCACCGGCTTCCAGAGCGCACCCGGGTGGATCGGCTGGTGGGGGCCGCCGTCGACATTGCCCGGCACCAGCAGGCCGTGCCAGTGCGTGGCCAGCGGTTCTGGCAGGTCATTGAGCAATCCGACGGCGACCTCCTGCCCGCGGCGGGCCCGGACGACCGGACCCAGGAAATCCTGGTTGTAGCCCAGCGTCGCCGAGGAGGCGCCGGGGAGGAACCTGTGATTGCCGCGCTGGGCGACCAGATCCAGCCGGCCGCTCTTGCTCACGTCGATCAGGTTGGGCAACGGCAGCGACGGCCGATTGGCCGAGTCCGCTCGAGCCCATGTGGTTGCTCCCATGCACAGGGTCGCGCTGGCGGCGCTCGCCAGACTGCCCTTCAGGAAACGACGTCGATCCATTTCTGATTCCCTCCTCAACGCGTTCACGACCCGGCTCAACGAGTCTGCGCGATCAATGTTGTTCGGGGACGCCCTGCGATTGGATCTTCGCGGCGGCGCTGCATTCCCGATCTCACGGACAACGCTAGTCACTGCGACTGTCCGGTACCTGACCTGAACATTACATCCTTGTAATCTGGACAGGCTGACGTCGCCGGGTGGCAGAATGCCCCCGGAACCGGATCGGAGATGCACATGAAGGTTTTGATCGTCGAGGATGAGGACAAGACAGGGCGCTACCTGCAGCAGGGCCTGACTGAGGCCGGCTACACGGTCGATCTGGCCAATGACGGCGTGGACGGTCTGCACCTGGCCCTGACGGGCGATCACGACCTGGTCATCCTCGACGTGATGCTGCCCGGCATGGATGGTTGGCAGATCCTCGAGACGCTGCGCCGTGGCGGGCGCGACATGCCGGTGCTGTTCCTCACGGCGCGGGACCAGGTGGAGGACCGCGTTCGCGGCCTCGAGCGGGGTGCGGACGACTACCTAGTCAAGCCGTTCGCCTTCTCCGAACTGCTGGCGCGGGTGCGCACCCTGTTGCGTCGCGGGCGAGGAGAACCGGAAGCCACCACGCTGCAGGTCGCCGACCTGGAGCTGGACCTGCTCGGGCACCGGGCAACCCGGGCCGGGCAGCGTATCGATCTCACCGCCAAGGAGTTCGCGCTGCTGGAGCTGTTCATGCGCCGCCAGGGCGAGGTGTTGCCCCGTTCGCTGATTGCCTCGCAGGTCTGGGACATGAACTTCGACAGCGACACCAACGTGGTCGAGGTGGCGGTGCGGCGCCTGCGGCGCAAGATCGACGAGCCATTCGACCAGCGACTGATCCGTACCATTCGCGGCATGGGTTACGTGATGGAGGTCGAGGAGGAGGAATGACGCATCCGGCCTCCCTGACCACGCGTCTGACGCTGCTGTTCATCCTAGTTTCCTCCTCGGTGCTGCTGGGGCTCGCCTGGGTGCTGCATGCGGCGGTCGAGCGCCATTTCGTGGAGATGGATCGCGGCATACTCCAAAGCAAGGTCGAGGTGCTCGAACGCCTGCTAAAGCAGCCGCCGCAAGCGCAGGAATTGACGGCTTTGCAGAGTGCCGTGGTTGAGATGTTCCGCAGCGATCCGGAATTGCGGGTGTTCGTCCAGACCGCCGACGGCAGAGTGATACTCGCTCCGGAGGAGCCTGATTTCCCCGCGGACGAGTTGCCCCAGCGGGCAAGCGGGGTGCGGCCGGGGCTTTTTACCTGGTGGTATGACGGTTCCAGATATCGGGGGCTTGCCGATGCCATTCAGCCCGCGCTTCCGGGTTTCGAGCCATTGATCGTCGCGGTGGCCATCAACATTGATCACCATGAGCGCTTCATGGAGCGCTATAACCGCACTCTGTTCATCTTCATCCCGTTTGCCGCGATCCTGAGTGGTTTTCTCGGCTGGCGGGCCGCCCGCCGTGGCCTTGTCCCATTGCGGTTGATGCAGGAACGGGCCGCCTCGGTGACGGCGAGCCAGTTGAACACCCGCCTGCCCGAGGGCTCCGTTCCCCATGAACTGACCGGGCTCGCCCACGAGCTCAACCGCATGCTCGACCGTCTGGAAGAGGCGTTCCGCCGGTTGTCGAACTTCTCTTCTGACCTCGCCCACGAGATGCGCACGCCTGTGAGCAACCTGCTCACCCAGACGCAGGTGGCCCTGTCGCGTTCGCGCAGCCAACGGGAGTACCAGGAAATCCTGGCCTCCAGCGCGGAAGAGCTCGACCGCCTGTCGCGGATGATCGGCGACATGCTGTTTCTGGCGAAGGCGGACCATGGCCTGTCGCTGCCCTCGGTAGAGGAGTTGCGCCTGCACGAGGAAGTGGCCGACCTGTTCGAGTTCTACGACGCGCTTGCCGAGGAGGAGGGGGTGAGCCTGTCCTCCGCGGGCCGGGCGGTGCTCCGTGGCAATCGCCTCATGTTGCGACGGGCGTTCAGCAACCTGCTTTCCAACGCGCTCCGACATGCCGACGAGGGCGGCTACGTCGCCGTGAAAATCACCGAGCAGCCGTCGACGGTCTCCGTGGCGGTGGAAAACTCGGGCCAGCCGCTGGCACCGGAGGAGTTTTCCCGGATCTTCGAGCGCTTTTACCGTGCCGAGGGAGCTAGAACGCGCCCTCAGGGTGCCACCGGCGGACTGGGGCTTGGCCTGGCAATTACCCGGGCGATCATCCGGGCCCACGGCGGCGACATCACGGCAAACTCGGAGGAGGGGGTCACCTGTTTTCTTGTCACCCTGCCCCGAGAGCCGTCGCAACACGCCGGCGGGGAGAGCGCCTGACGAGTCGTGCTATGGGGGCACTGCAAAAAACTGCCCGCCGAAGGCGTCTCCGGCGGGCAGTGGATGACCCCCAACGGGGAGGGCGACTCGGGTGACGGTCTAGCGCATCAGCTGACGGCTGTCTTCTCGGTGCGCTGGGCCACCAGCCGGTAGAGCGCGGGCAGGACCACCATGTTGAGGAAGGTCGAGGTGGCCAGCCCGCCGAGGATCACCACGGCCATCGGGGCCTGGATCTCGGTGCCGGCCTCGCCCAGCCCCATGGCCAGCGGGATCAGCGCCAGGCCCGCGGTCAGTGCGGTCATCAGGATCGGCGCGAGCCGCTCCATGGAGCCGGCGACCACCGCTTCATCGACGGCCATGCCCTCACGGGCCAGGGCCTGGAAGCGGCTGATCAGCAGAATGCCGTTACGGATGGCGATACCGAACAGGGTGATGAAGCCCACCAGCGCGGCCACCGTGATCGTCCCGCCCATGAGCCAGACGGCGGCCACGCCGCCGACCAGCGCCAGCGGGATGTTGACCATCACCAGCAGCGCCAGCTGTAGCGAGCGGAAGGCCATTTGCAGCAGGAGCAGGATGCCGGCGAGCACCGCCAACGAGACCCAGCCGATGGTGCGGGTGGCATTGGCCTCGGCCTCGAACTGGCCACCGTAGGCGATCCGGTAGCCCTCGGGGAGTTGCATGTCCGCATCGACCCGTGCCCGGATGGCCTCGACCGCCCCGCGCAGGTCGCGCCCGGCGACGTTGGCACTGACCACCAGCCGACGTTCGGCATTCTCGCGCAGGATGGTGCCCGGCCCCTGCTCGAACGAGGGGCTGGCCAGCGCGCGCAGCGGCACCATGTCGCCCGTGGGGGTCTCGACCAGGGTGTCGCCGACGGCCTGCCGATTCGCGCGTGCTGCGTCGTTGAAGCGCACCACCAGGTCGAAGCGCCGGTTGCCCTCGAACACCTCGGAGACGACGCTGCCGCGATAGGCGGTCTCCACCAGTTGCGCGACTTCCTCGACCGTCATGCCGTAACGGGCAATCGCCTCGCGGTCGGCACGCAGTCGCAGCTGGGGCACGGATTGCAGCGGCTCCATGGCCACGTCCACCAGGCCGTCGACCTCCTTCATGGTGCCTTCGAGCTCGCCGCCGAGGCGGCGGAGCTCCCCGAGCGAGGGACCGAAGAGCTTCACCGCGATCGCCGCCCGCGTGCCCGAGAGCATGTGGTCGATGCGGTGCGACAGCGGCTGGCCGATATTGATATTGACGCCGCGCAGCCCTTTGAGCGTCTCGCGCAACTCGGCCAGGAATGCCTCCTTGCCTTGGGGCAGCTTGCCGAGGGTGACCTCGAACTCGGAGGCATTCGGCCCCTGGGTATGCGCATCCAGCGCGGCGCGGCCGGTCTTGCGGGCCACCGTTTCGACCTCGTCGAAATCGAGCAGCAGGTCCTCGACCTGTCGCCCGATGTCGGCCGAGGTCTCCAGCGAGGTGCCCGGCGGGGCGGTCACCTTGATGGTGAGGCTGCCCTCGTTGAACTCGGGCAGGAACGAGCGCCCGAACTGGCTGATCACCAACAGGGTGGCGACCACCATCACGAGCGAGAGCCCCAGTACGGCGGGCGCAAAGCGCAGGCTCGCGTTCAGGATCGGCGCATAGACCCGCTTGGCGAAGCGGATCACCGGCGGGTCCTTGTCCTCGCCCATGGCCTTGTCCTTCGCCAGCAGCCACAGGCTCAGGACCGGTGTGAGGGTCAGGGCGACCAGCAGGGAGGCGGCGATCGCGAACAGGTAGGCCAGCCCCAGCGGTTCGAGCAGCCGGCCCTCGACGCCGTCGAGGAAGAACAGCGGTGCGAACACCAGCATGATGATCGCGGTCGAGAAGACCACCGACTGGCGCACCTCCGAGCAGGCGCGGTAGACCACCCGGGTGGCCGGCGCGGGCCGTTCCCGCAGCGCGTTCTCGCGCAGGCGTCGGTAGATGTTCTCGACGAAGATGATCGCATCGTCCACCAGCGCGCCGATGGCGATGGTCATGCCGCCGAGGGTCATGGTGTTGATGCCGATGCCCATCCACTTGAGCCCGACCAGGGCGACGACCAGCGACAACGGAATCGCGAGTACCGAGATCAGTGTGGTGCGAAAGCTGAACAGGAAGGCGAACAGCACCACCACGACGAAGATCGCCCCATCGCGCAGGGCGACGGCGACGTTGTCGATTGCCCGGGATATGAAGTCCGCCTGGCGGAACAGGCCCGGTTCCAGGGTGATGCCCTCCGGCAGGTCGGCTTGCGCCTCCTGCAATACCGTCTTGATGCGCCGGGTCAGTTCGAGGGTGTCGGCATTCGGCTGCTTGGACACCGCGACGATCACGCCCGGATCGCCGTTGACGCCGGCATCACCGATCGGGATGCCCGGGCCCTCGCGGACCTCGGCGACGTGGCGGATGCGGATCGGGGCATCGTCGCGCACCGTGATGACCGCCTCGGCGAGATCCGGGGCCTGCTGGGTGCGGCCCATGAAGCGCAGGACGTAATCCTGACCGCCCTCGCTGATCCAGCCGCCGCCGGCATTGCGGTTTGCCCGGCTGGCCGCTTCGCGCACCTGGTCCAGTCCGATCTGCATCTCCTGAAGACGATCCGGGGAAACCAGCACCTGGTATTCGCGAATGTCGCCGCCCAGCGCGGTGACGTTGGCCACGCCGGGGATGGCGAGCAACTTGGGTTCGAGCTGCCAGTCGGCGATCTCGCGGGCCTGCATCAGGCTCGCCCCTTCCGAGGCGCGTATGCCGAAGAACTCGATCTCGCCCATGATCGAGGTGATCGGGCCGAGTTGCGGCACCCCGGCGCTCTCGGGCAGGTCGTCGCGCGCTTGGTCGAGACGTTCGGTGACGATCTGGCGGGACTCGAGGATGTCGGTGCCCCACTCGAATTCCACCCAGACGATGGAAAACCCCGGCACCGACTGCGAGCGCAGGCGGCGCACGTCGGTCGCCCCGTTCATCGCCGTCTCGATGGGGAAGCTGACCTGCTGCTCCACCTCCTCGGTGGCAAGCCCGGGGGCTTCGGTCATCACGGTGACCGTCGGGGCGGTCAGATCGGGAAACACGTCCACCGGCGCATCGCGAGCGGTCACGACGCCAAGGACGAGCAGCAGGGCGGAGGCGGCCACCACCAGCAGGCGGTTCTGCAGTGACCAGTCAATCAGTCGGTCCAGCATGTCCGTTCTCCGTTAGTGGGCGTGGCCGTGGCCGATTTCCTGTTCACCTCGCGAGGCGAGCAGGACGGTGTAGGCCCCCTCGGTGACCACGTGCTCGCCCGGGCGCAGGCCGGCGGTGATCGCCACGCGGTCGCCACTGCGGATGCCAGTCTTGACCTGACGGCGCTCGAACTCCTCGCCGCCGTGCTGGACGATGACCACCTCGATGCCGTCGTCGTCGAGGATGGCGGATTTCGGTACCACCACGGCCATCTGGCCGGTACCGGTGGAGAAGGCCGCCGACCACGCCGTGCCCGGGACCAGCCGGCCGTCGGGGTTGGGGATATCGAAGACCACCGGCACGGTGCCGTTTTCCTCGGTCCGGGTGCCGATGTAGGCGAGCTCCGCGCCGGGGAGCGACTGCCACTGGCCGCCGGCCTGACGAGCCAGCACGTTGCCGGGCCGCTTGATCCGCGTCATGTCGCCCGGGTAGGCCATGGCCTTGAGCCAGACCTGACTGTCGTCGAGCAGAGAGAACACCGCCTCGTTGGCGGCAACCACTTCGCCGGCTGCGCGGGGGCTGGCGGTAATCACCCCGCTGATCGGTGCGCGCAGGGTGACGGCCGCGTTCGCCTGGTCACGCTCGCCTTCGATCTGACCGAGCCGGGTACGGGCGCGTTCGAGAGCCTGCTGCGCGATGCGGTATTCGGACTGCGCCTGATCGAGCCGTTTTTCCGCGACGACGCCGTCATCAAAGAGGCCTTGCACGCGGTCGCGCTCGGTGCGGGCCAGGGACACCCGCTCGCGGGCCTGGGTGAGATCGAGATCGAGCTGGCTGACGTCCTCGGCGCCGCTCAGCGGCAGGACACGTGCCAGTACATCGCCGGCCTCGACGCGATCCCCGGGACGTTTCCAGGTGCCATCTTGGGGCGCTGCCAGTCGGCCGCTGGCCGGTGCCGTCGCCTGGGCGTTCTGCCCGGGACGGGGCTCGACGCGCGCCGGGACGGACAGGCGCTCGCTGATGTAGTCGCGGAAGGCCGGTCGGACGGCAAAGTCCATCCGCCATTGCTGTTCCTTGAGGAACGCGATGTCGCCGCCGTGCGCGCCATGACCGCCGTCGCCATGGTCGTGACCGTGGTCGTCTGCGGTGATCGTCTTGCCCGGCGCCGTGACCGTGACGTGGCCGGCATCGACGGTGAGTGCCTCGTCATCGGTGCCGAGGATCAGGTCGAGCTGGTAGTGGCCCGGCTTCTCGACGCGAATTTCGGGCAGAAAGATGCCGTCCCGCGCGATCGTCTCGGCAACGTGCTCCTCGACATGCCCATCGTCGCGCTCAAATCGATAACGGAGCGGGCCGGACATGACCGGCGAGAAGTCCTTCAGGAGGGTGAGGTGCGTGATGTATTTGCCGGGCGTGCCGGCGGTCGGTGCGGGGAACTCCATGAACAGTTCGAGTTCCCGCGACCAGGTCGTGACCGCCCGCATGGGTGGCTCGTCCGTGGCGGCATCCTCGTCATTTGCGTCGACATGCTCGCCCTGCTCGTCGTGTTCGTGGCCGAGTTCGTCGAGGCAGCCGGACAGGGGAAGACTCAGGGCAGTCGCCAGCACGAGCCAGAGGCGCCGGCGGGGGATTGCAATCGGGTTCATCGGTCTTGCTCCGGGTAATCGGTCGTGAGCATCAGGCCGGCGGCCAGACGCAAATCGGATTCGTGTTTACGCGCTTCCAGCAGCAGGTCGATATAGCGCCTCGAGCCGCGGATGTTGGCCTGGGCCGCATCGATCAGTTCGGTCAGGCTCAGCTCGCCCTGCTGGAAACCTCGGCGGGTTTGTTCGAGCACGGTTTTGGCGGGCTCAAGCACGGCGGTTCGGTGCTCGCGGATGTGTTCGAGCGCACCGGTGAGGCGGGTGTGGGAGCGTTCCAGCCGGATGCCGAGGTCGCGTTCGGTCAGCCGGCGTTCGGCGTCCTGGCGGATGGCCTCGCTCTGCTTTGCATCGACTCGACCATGCCCCTGTGACCAGAGCGGCAATTCGACCTGGAGCCCGACGTGGTTGGTGGTCTCATCGCGACCGTTGATGTGAGCGCGTTCGCGTCCCATGCGCACGGCCAGGTCCGGCAGCCGCTCGGCCCGGGCCTGTTCCACCTCGGCGCGAGCGGCGGCCACCTGCCGGGCGGCGGCGCGCAGGGTGGGGTGCCGGTCGAGTCGTTCGCGCAGGGTGTCGAGTGACGGCGGGGAATCGGGGCGGCTCAGTTCGGTCAGGGAAACGGAGGCGTTTTCGTCGATGTCGAGCACGCCTCGGTAGGTGGCGAGCGCGGCTTCGTGCACCTGACGTGCCTCGTCCAGCTCGGCCTGAGCCTCGGCATGCAGCAGGTTCAGCCGCAGGCGTTCGCGTTCGGACAGGTCGCCGGCGCTGGCACGACGGTCACCGATGCGTGCGAAGCGCCGGGTCCATTTCTGTTGGGCCGCTGCCTGTTCGACACGAGCTTGTGCCCATTGCATCTGGTGAAACGCGAGGGCCGCGCGATGCTCCATCGCCAGTGCGCGCTGAAGCTGCCGGGACTCCGCCACCTCGACCCGCCTGTCGGCGGCGTCGGCGCGGTGACCGATCCGTCCGTCGATCGGCAGGGGCTGGCGGATGGCATATTCCTTCACGGACCAGCCGCCGGAGCCGTCCTGCAGACCGAGCTCGTCACTGAAATCGAATTCCAGCGAGGGGTTGGGCCAGCGACCGGCCTCGTCGGCCAGGCCGACACGACGGTCGCGTTCCGCTCGGGCGGCGTCCAGCTCGGGGGCGACAGTCAGTGCCCGCTCGGCGGTGCGATCGAGCGTCCAGTCGGCGGCCGGACTGCTCAGGGGGGCAAGAAGCAACAAGCTGCTCACGAGCAAGGGGTGTTGGGCACATTTTGCCCAACGCTTTCGGAACGTCAGGGGCATGACGAACTCCTGTAAACGATGGATCGGGCCCACGACGGGGCGGGGTCACGTCGTCGGATGCGCCGACGGTTTACGTGACGTGATCGGTATCGATAACGGTGGGGAGTTGTCAGGCCAGGGGCGGGGCGCGTTCGGGTGGCCGTAGTCTCAGCCGAGACGAGGAAAGCGCTGGTGTGGTCAGCGGGGCGCGGATCGCCTGCGTCATTGGTAGGGCGATCAGCAGGGAAAGAACCACGATCAGGCCGAGGCCCTCGCTGAAGAACTTCAGCACGGCAGTCGGTTCGACCTCGACGGCGTCGGTCGGTGAGTCCGCGTGGGATTCGTGGTGCCCGAGGTGGGTCGTGCCGACCGCTTCCGCTTCCACGTGCGGGGAGGTGTGGATATGCCAGGCACAGCACCATAGCGTCTGCAGGACGACCGTCAGGCAGAGCAGTCCGACAAGGCGTCGGTGACGGGCAATCTGTTGTTGCAGGCGTTGGATCAAGGAACGTCCCGGTGTGGTGGCATAGTCATGACCGAACGGATCGGCCACGCGGTGCGCAAGCTACTATAAGGGTTGCTTCGCGCCGGCGGCAACCGCCATGTTTGGGCTCGGACAAGGGGATGGTTACTGCGGTTCCGCCCGTCGACAGCGGTGCCTGTCGGGATATCCGATACAGCGTGGCATGTCCGTGGGCCCACAAGGTCATCACCGGTTGATGGCCGCGTGCGCCAGGGGCCAAGAATGGAAGGAGGGCGTCATGGGCTGGTTGGTGGTCAAGTATCTGAGCACGGCGGGGATCGTGGTGCTGGTCTCCGAAGTGGCGAAACGCAGCGACAAGCTCGGGGCACTGATCGCCGCCCTGCCGCTGGTTACGATCCTTGCGCTGATCTGGCTTCACATCGAGACCGGCTCGCAGGAGAAGGTGGCCAATCATGCCTGGTACACGTTCTGGTACGTCGTGCCGACACTGCCGATGTTCCTGACCTTCCCGTTTCTGCTGGGACGGATCGTGTTCTGGCCCACGATGGTCACCAGTGCCGCCATCACGGTGGCTTCCTTCTGGCTGTTTACCTTCGTCGCTCGCTACTTCGGGGTGGAGTTGACGCCCTGAGCGGCCGAGTGGGGCGGAGATCCAATCATGCGTCGCTCATGGGTGCCGCCCAGATCATCGAGGATCACATACAGCGCGGGCAGCACCAGCAAAACCAGAACCGTGGAGACCAGCAAGCCGAAGACCACGGCAATGGCAAGCGGAATGATGGCGGTTGCCTGAGTGGATGTTTCGGCCAGCAGCGGAAGAAGTCCGGCGATCGTGGTCGATGACGAGATGAAGATTGCGCGGGTTCTAGCGCGGCTGGCCTTCCCGGCGGCGCTGATTGCATCCATGCCGTCGTCGTCGCGGTACTTCTTGATGAATTGCACCAGCAGGATGGCGTTGTTCACCACGATGCCCGCAAGTGACGCGGCACCGACCAGCGAGGGCATCGACAGGTTGTATCCCATGAGGACGTGACCCCATACCGCGCCGAGGAATGCGAGCGGGATGGCGAGCATGACGATCAGCGGTTCGACGTAGCTTCGGAACTGGTAGGAGAGGATCAGGAAAACCCCGATCAGTCCGATAAGCAGGCCACGCGCAATCGACTGACCGGTTTCGGCGGACCGGGCCACCTGTCCCTCGTAGCCGATGTCGAGGGATGGATAGGTGTCTTTGAGCTTCGGGGCGAGGGTGGTTCCAAAGTCGTCCACGATGGCCTGGGCGTTGTTCCGCTTCACGTCGACATGGGCCGAGACCGTCACGGTCCGTTGCCCGTCGATGCGTGTAATGCGTGCCCACTCGCGGGTGTCGACAACATCGACCAGTTCGGTCAGCGGTACGGCCTCGCCCGAGGGCGAGAGGATGACGCTCTGTTCGAGAAAGTCGATGCGGCCACGTTCGTCGTCGGTCTGGCGCACGACTAGGTCGACGGGCTGATCGCCGATCTGCAATGTGGTGAGCCGATCGCCCAGCACGCCCGTTCGCAACTGGTCGGCGATCTCTTGGGCGGTGAACCCCAGGGCGTAACTCCCCGGGGCGAGATGTAGCTGTCGTTGCGGTTTGCCAGGGCGAAGGTCGTCGATGATGTTGTACACCCCGTCGTAGTCGGCCAGGGCGTTTTGAACGTCCAGGGATGCCGCCTTCAATGCATCGAGGTCCTCGCCCATCAGGCGGATCTCGATCGGTATGCCTGCCGGACCGAAACCGGGTTCCTGGATGTTCAGGCGAACCAGGCCGTCGATTCGGGGCAGGGCGGCCTCCCAGGCGCTCGTCAATTCGTCCAGGGTCGTGCTGCGTTCTTC
Organism: Guyparkeria hydrothermalis; assembly: GCF_023555385.1. Classification (NCBI taxonomy): domain Bacteria; kingdom Pseudomonadati; phylum Pseudomonadota; class Gammaproteobacteria; order Chromatiales; family Thioalkalibacteraceae; genus Guyparkeria; species Guyparkeria hydrothermalis. The sequence continues at coordinate 1,159,377 of NZ_JAJSED010000001.1, read as the reverse complement.
CGCGGTCAGCAGGTCGACGGAAACAGTCGCGACGTGAGGCCCGACTTCGTTCGCGCTCGCATTCTGTCCGTAGCGAATCTGAACGGCTTCGACCAAGCGCTGGCCGCCCGGTTGTTCGTTATCCTTCGCTGCGCCCACCTGCTGCACGGTGTTTGCCACCTGTTCCGCGACCTCCTCGGTGCGCTCAAGCGGCGTTCCTTGTGGCATCAGGATCCGTGCCTCCAGGACATCGCCTTCGATATCGGGCATCGCTTCCATCTTCACGTTGCCACCGGCAATAAAGCCCACCGAACCCAACAGGATGACCAGAAGGCCGGCCGCCGTCAGGTAGCGGAAACGGATAGCGGTGTCGGCTAGCCGGCCAACGCGTTCGCGGAATCGTTCGAATCCCCGGTGAAACCGACCGTGCCAGCCCGTTTCGTCGGCGGGGTCCGCGGTCAGGTCATGCCGTTCGGCACTGTGCTTGAGGTGGTGTGGCAGGATCCAGAAGGCCTCGACCAGGCTTGCGGCAAGCGCTGCGATCAGGACCACGGGCAGCACCTCGAGCACCGCCCCGAGTTCGCCGGCGAGGAAGGACAGTGGCGCGAATACCGCAACTGTCGTCAAGAACGAGGACATGACGCCCGGCAGAATCCCCCGGGCCCCGATGCTCACCGCCTCCAGGGTGCTGGGCTGCCGTTTGAGCTGTTCGACGATGTGATCGGTCAGTACGACCGAATCGTCCATCACGATACCCACCGCCATCAGTAGGGCGACCAGGGTGATCATGTTCAGCGACAGGCCGAACAGACTCATGGCAAAGAAAGCGCCGGCGAAGGCGACGGGCAGGCCCAGCACAGCCCAAATCGCCAGTCGCGGGCGGAAGAAAAGACTCATCACCAGCGTGACCAGAATCAGTCCGGCGATGCCGTTCTTCACCAGCATCTGCAGCCGATCCTCGACGATCGACGTCATGTCCTGGGTAATCGTCAGCGCGACCGATTCGCCTCGTGCGGCCTGTTCCTCGGCCATGAATGCCTTGAGGCCCGCCATCACGTCGAGGGCATCCTCCGAGCGGCTCTTGAACACCTCCAGCACCACGGCTCGCTGGCCGTCGTAGTCGATCCGTTCTTCGGGGCGCTCGTAGGTTTCAGTGATTTCGGCGATCTCGCCGAGTGTTATCTCGGCCCCCGAAGCCGAGCGTAGGGCGGGCAGCGACGCGAGCGCATCCACATTCCTTCTCTGGTCGACGAACCGAAGCTGGATTTCCTGACGATCGCTCTCGATGGTGCCGATCGGCAGGTCGATGTTCTGCTGTCGGATGACGTTGGCGACGTCGCGTACGGTCAGCCCGTACTGCCGAAGTTCGTCTCGGGAAAGCCGCACCTCCCAGCGTCGATCGGAGAGCCCCGCGAGCCTGACGTCGCTCACCCCGTCGAGCCGACGCAGACGGTCTTCCAGCGACCGGGCGTAGCTCTCAAGATGGGGAAGGCTGGTGTCGGCCCGAACGGCCAGTGCAGCAACCAGATCGTTGCGATGCAGCTCGCGGATGATCGGGGGGCGAGCCTGTTCGGGGAAATCGATGATCGCGTCGATCTCGGTACGGATGTCATCCAGGAAGCGGCTGGCTTCCCCGTCGGGTTCCATTTTCGCGACGGCATCGGCCAGGTTGTCCTGGGCGTGACAGACGAACTCCTCGAGGTCTCCCACCCCGGCCAGCGCGTCGTCCAGGCGCAGGCAGATGTTTTCCTCGACATCGGCGGCCGTGGCCCCCCGGTATTCGACCGATATCGCCGCCTCGACTGGCTGATAGTCGGGAAAGGTCTCCCGGATCAACTGCGGTGCGCTGAACGCGCCGACGGCCAGCAATAGGATCAGCAGCAGGTTGGCGGCCGTCGGATGGCCGGCGAACCACCGGATCACGTCGTCTCTCCGGTGGCCATTTCGACCAGGGCCTTCTGAGCGTCAGGGTCGTGACGTGGTCGCAATGCCATCCCGTCGATGGCCGGGACGGGGTCGTCGATGATCACCCGATCGCCGGGCTTCACGCCCGTTTCCACGATGACCCAACCGTTTTGCGGACGGGAGGTTCGGACGTCGCGCCGTTCCAGTCGGTCTTGCTCGTCGACGAGATAGACCTGGCCCTGATGGACCGCTTCGACCGGGACAACCAGCCGCGACTCACTTGTCGCGACCGTGAATCGCCCCTCGACAAACGTGCCCGGGACAAGGGCCGGTCGTCGGGGCGGTTGAGCGTTTCGATAAGGCTGGTCGATGGCCGTGATGACCTGCAGCGTGCGAGTCGCCAGGTCGAGCCCTTCGGCCACCCGGACGATTCGTGCATCCCAGCTTGCCCGTTCCCCCGAGCCGGTGAGAATCCGGACATCGATGCCCGAGAGTGCCTCGGTAGAGGGCACGGGGCCCTTGAGAGTCAGGGCATTTTCCCCGAGCCCGGCGACCAGATCGCGCATGTGGGCAAATGAGATCTGAATGGGTGCTTCGGCCACCTGGATACCGTCGGCAACGAAAAGACGCTGCCCACGCGAGACCTGTTGGCCGGATTCGACCTCGACCTTCCCGATCCGCATGTCGAATGGGGCGGTGATGCGCGTGTCGGCAAGGTCTTCCCGAGCGAGTTCCCGACGGACTTCGGCCTGCTCCCGTCGAGCTGCCAAGCGGTCGAGCTTGACGGGGATCTGGGCGAGTTGGTTTGCCAGGGTTTGCGTTGATTGTCGTTGCTGGATCGTCGCGCGCCGCTGGGTATCCAGCTGGTTCGCCGAGAGCATGTCTCGGTTGGCAAGTGACTCGGCGCGAGACAGCTCCCGCTCGGCCAGTGCCAATCGCTGGCGCTCCAGTTCGTACAGCGCTTCGGTGTTTTGTTGTTCCTGCAGGAGTTCTCGACGCTCGGCCTCGATGCCCTTGAGGTCGGCATTCGCTTGTTCGAGCGCCAGTTCGTATCGGCTGGGGTCGATCACCAGGAGCTCGGTTCCGGCTTCGATGAATTCGCCGTTCTCCAACCCCGCGTGACGGCTCACCACCCGACCGGAGACGTTGGCAATGGCTGCCCAGGGCCGGGCGGATTGGACGGTTCCAAAGCCGGTGGCTTGAAGCGTTGGTCGTATCGGGGTGGCTTCGATAAACCGCACCGCCGGTTTTTGCAGGGCCTCGTCGCTTTCGGGCGGGCCCTGCCGGGTCGCGATAAATGACGCCAGGATGATCCCGCCGATGAGGAGGCCGGCGAATACGGTCAGTGTGCGGGTAAGGCGTGTCGCCATGGGAAGTCCCTTTGATCTTGACGAGCGGAGGCGACCAACGAGGCGCCAGTCCAGAAGTGATCGACTGCTATCTTCTCCTGCCGCCCCGGGCTTCTGTCAAGCGTTGACATGTGCTGGCTCATGCCAAAAGATAGTGATCAATTACTTTTTTTGAGGATCGAACATTGTCGCCATCCAACAACGAACATGAGTCGGTTCGTTCTCGCCAGTATCTGCCATCCGAAGAGAGACGGGACGAGACGGCGCGTGCCGTGGTCGATCTCGCGGGAGAGCAAAACCCCAACGGGATCAGCACCAAGGCGATCGCCGAGAAGATGGGCGTGACTCAGGGCGCGTTGTTCCGTCATTTCCCGAACAAGGAGGCGATCTTCGCCGGGGTGATCCAGTGGGTGGCTCGTCGACTCATGAAGCGAATCGACAGCGCCATTCGAGGCATCGATTCACCGACCGCGAAGCTCGAGGCCATGTTCCATGCCCATGTCGGATTCGTCACCGATCACCCGGGTGTGCCGCGGATGGTATTCGGCGAACTGCAGCACCACGGCGATCGTTTGCCCAAGCGCATGGTGAGGGAGTTGGTCGGTCGTTACACCGACAAGGTTGCCGGACTGCTTCGCGATGGTCAGCAAGCCGGGGAGGTCGACGCAACCGTGGATGTCGAGGCGGCGGCAAGTCTGTTTATTGGCACGATCCAGGGGCTGGTGATGCAGTCGCTGATCGCTGGCGATCCGGTGCTTGTGCGAGAGCGTGCATCGGGGGCGTTTGCCATCTATCGGCGCGGTATCGAACCGTGATAACCGGTCGTTGTTCCAACAGGAGGGAATACATCATGAACATATCGAACCGCATCGGGGCGTGGGTAGCGATCCTGGCGCTTGCCGGTGCAGGAGCAGCCGGCGGGGCGTTGGCTGATGAGGGCGCCGCCCCGCACGAGTTCCACGAGATCATGGAAGACCTGGGTGACCAAATGGTGGGTATTACCGAGGGCATTACCCATGAGGACTGGATTCGCGTGGCGGAACACGCCGAGGCGATTGCGAATCACCCGCGGCCGCCCATGAGCGAACGTGTCCGCATCATGGCGTTTGCTGGCACGGAGGTGGCGCAATTCAAGAAGTACGACAAAGAGGTGCACGAAGCGGCGTCCAGCCTGGCGGACACGGCGGCCGGCGGTGATGGCTCGGCGGTCATCTCCGCGTTCGGTCGTCTGCAGAACGGTTGTCTCGATTGCCACGCCGCGTTCCGGTCGGCCTACCGGGAGCATTTCCACTCCGCCAAGGATTAGCCGGTCTCGTCGGCTATTTGTTTGTTCCCGGTGTCTTGATCCCGAGCCGTACCGCCATGCGATGCAGGTTGCCGGGGTCCATCTCGAGGCGACGGGCGGTGGCTGCCCAGTTGCCGTCCTCGGCGGCCAATGCCCGACGGATCATGTCTCGTTGGAACAGGGCGGTCGCTTCCCGCAGGCTTCCGTGTGGCGCGAGTGATTCGAGCTTTTCCTGACTGGATGGGGTCTCGTCCTGTCGGGGTGTGTCCTGTCGAGCCAAATCAAGATGTTCGCTTCGTATCGGGACGATCCCCTTACGTCGTTCATCTGGTGAACGAAACTCGGCGTCACCCAGCGCCCGCAGCGAGGCGCGGGCAATGACATGTTCGAGTTCTCGGATGTTTCCGGGCCAATCGGATTGCAGCAGGAGTCGCTCGGCGTCCCTTTCCAGCCTGAGATTGGCCACCCCGAGTCGCACGCGGTTCTCCTCCAGGAAATGTCCGGCAAGGAGGGGGATGTCTTCGATGCGCTTGCGAAGCGGAGGAACGTCCAGGGGAAACACGCCCAGTCGGTGATAGAGATCCTCGCGAAAACGCCCGGCCGTCACCTCGGTAGTGAGGTCACGGTTGGTGACCGCCACCACGCGGACGTCGACAGGCTGGGAGCGCTCGTGACCCAGCGGCTGGATTTCGCCCTCCTGCAGGGCCCTGAGTAGCTTGGGTTGAAGCGAGAGGGGCAATTCACCGATCTCGTCGAGCATCAGGGTTCCCCCGTCGGCCATGGCGAAGTGCCCCCGGTGATCGCTGACTGCGCCCGAGAACGCGCCGCGACGATGGCCGAACAGGGCGCTTTCGATGAGGTTCTCCGGCAAGGCGGCGCAATTGACGTGAACCAGCGGGCCCTTGCGCCGTCGTGATCGCTCGTGGAGCGTGCGAACGACGTGTTCCTTCCCCACGCCGGTCTCGCCGGTGAGCAGGACATTCATCTCCGTCGGCGCAACCAGGTCGATGGCCTTCATCAGATCGCGCATCACCGGACTGGCCCATTGGTTCAGCAGCGGCTGGCGATGGTTGTCGTCCAGCACCTCGCTCAGCAATGAGCGCGTGGCGTTCAGACGTCTGGCGAGACGAAGACAGGTCGCCAGGAGTTCCGCTGCTGCCCGAAGCTCGCTCTCGTTGATCTGGTCAAGATCGCCCGGACGCAATGCATCCAACGTCAGGATGCCCGTCAGCTCGCCCTTGTCTCGCAGGGCGACACCGACGCAGTCGTGAACGTGCGTCAGCGCCTCGTCGAGCAGCCCGTCGAACGGGTCCGGGAGATCGGTATCCGGTGGGAAGCGGCAGACGGACGGGTGCGCGGCGATGGCGGCCAGGCGAGGGGTGTCGGCCAGGGCGAACTCGCGTCCCCTGACTTCGTCGTCCAGGCCCAGGACGGCAACCGGGCGGAGGACGTTGCCATCCATCACCAGCAAGGAGCTCGCATCGGCAGGGTAGTTGCCCACCAGGGCCCGGAGTACGGCCTGCCAATACTGGCTTAGCGTCTCGTCGTCATTTCCCTCGGCCAGTTGGGTGAGCAATTCACGTAACGCATGCAGAAATTCGGTCATCATGGGCTGTGCTTATAACAACGATGTTGTTTTATTAACAGCAACAAGCTTTGTCTTAACGACATTGTCGCTCCTGACACTCGGGCGTGATTTCCTCACCAAAGAGCACCATGGCGGCCATCCCCGAGACGAATGGTCGTCCGTAAGGCGCCGGCATGGCACTTGCTCGATCAGTGGGCCGTTATCCATCCCCACCGAGAAACCGAGCATGATGACAAAAGACCAGGAACACCTCATCGAGACGACGGCACCTCTCGTTGCGGAACACATCGAGGCGATCACCCAGCGGTTCTACCCCCTGATGTTCGATCGTTATCCTGACGTCAAACCCCTGTTCAACGAGACGAACCAGAAGAGCGGTCAGCAGCCGCGCGCCCTGGCAGCGGCCGTCGTGACATATGTCCAGATGCGGGGTAACCCCGAGATGGTTCGCGACAAGATGGCCGTGGCGGTGAGCAAGCATGTCTCGCTCGGGATTCGTGCCGACCAGTACCCGATCGTCGGGGAGTGCCTGATCGCCGCCGTCGCCGACGTGCTGGGCGATGCAGTCACGCCCGAGATCGCCGAAGCCTGGACGGCCCTTTACTGGGAGCTCGCCGAACTATTGATCGAGATGGAAGACGCGCGCTACGCCGCGTTTGAATCCTTGCCGGGCGGCTGGCGCGGAACGCGTCGCTTCCGGATCGCCTCGATGCAGCAGGAAAGCGCGGTGATCCGCTCCTTTCTGCTTGAGCCCGAGGATGGTGGCGCAGTCGCGGACTTCGAGCCCGGTCAGTTCATCGGTGTGCGCCTGACCATCGACGGTGAACCCTTGTATCGGCATTACAGCCTGTCTGATACGCCCAATGGGCGCACCTATCGCATTTCCGTGAAGCGCGATCCGGAAGGTCGCGCCAGCCGACACCTCCACGATGCGATGAAGGTGGGCGATACGCTGGATCTGCTGCCTCCGTCCGGGGATCTCACCCTGGAGCAAGGACAGGAGCCGTTGCTGTTGGTCAGCGGTGGCGTGGGCCAGACCCCGATGCTACCGCTTGCACGGCAGGCATTGGCGCAAGGGCGTCGGGTCGTCTATCTGCATGCCGCCCTCGATGCCGATCATCATGCGTTCGGCGAAGAGATTGCCGCGCTACGACAGGAACATCCCGAACAGATGCACGCAGTCACGATCTACGAACACGGAGAGGGTGCCGATCATGCCGGCCTCATCGACCGTGACCTGTTGGCCCGCTACCTTCCCGACCATCAAGCGCGCTGCTATTTCGTTGGCCCGCCGCCGTTCATGACCGTGGTGGACGACGCGCTGGAGACGTTGGGTGTGCCGGAGAACCGGCGCCACTACGAGTATTTCGGTCCGTCACAGCCACTCAAGGCTGCATGATCGGCTAATTGTGTGCCTGTGCGACATGTCGCGTGGTAAGTAGCGAGTGGCTTGAGCCGTCCCGGACCCGTCCGGGACGGCTTTTTCGTGTCGGCGTCATCGGTTTTCGGATGCGGGGGGCAGGCGTGGCTCACGCAACCACTGTCGCGAATCAGGTCGATCGAGAACGAGCGGTTGATGGCGCGCTTCTGCCCGCGGAGGCGAGTGGTGATGCCGAGAGGCCCGTAGTCAGGAGGTGACCGCGCCCCGTTTGTGCATCCCATAAGGCACGTTGTTGGGGCGTTCCACCTTATACCGTGCAGTCGGGGCCCGAGGCCCCGGCTGCGTCGTTCTCCTCGAGATTGCGGATGAGCTCTTGGATGCAGTCCTGAACCCGTTGCCTCAGCCTCGGATGCCCTCGATCAAGACGATTGATCAGTGAGGCCTTCTGAGGAAGGTATACATGCTTGGCGAAGTCGGGGTCGTGCTGGGCGATCGACCTGACGTTCAGAAACACGTCGGCGTATTTGATCGTCTGCGACCGTGAATCGGCCCGGACGACGTGGGCGTGATCGATTGCCTTGCGACTTGCGCGGTCACCATCCGTCGGCTGCGAGGGATTGGTCAGTGAGAGCACCATGCGTACGACCGAGGCGGGGAAGCGAGATGCCAGGTCTGATGCCGTCACCTCGGTGTCCTCGACCACATCGTGGAGCAAGGCGGCGGCCAGCACGAGAGGATCGCGCTCGTATTCCGAGGCCACGTGCGCGACAGCGACAGGATGCAGGACGAACGGTTCGCCGGTGTAACGCCGGACCTGTCCGTCATGAGCGGCGATGGCGACGTCAAGTGCCTCTCGCACCACGAGGGATGGGTGCGAAGCGAAATAGTCGATCGGCGAATTGGCGGTCTTGGTCATCGTGTCGGTTGCCCCGTATTGGGCCGTTCACGTGCGCCGGGGTGTGTCCAGACGCGACGAAGGGGTTGCCCCATCGGGACAACCCCTTCAAGTTTTTGGTCGGAGTGGAGGGATTTGAACCCCCGACCACCTGCACCCCATGCAGGTGCGCTACCAGGCTGCGCTACACTCCGAAACAGGGCGCGCAGGATAGCGCATTTTCCCCGGGGTAGGAAGGCCGCCGCGCCTTGTCGCCGCATGTATTCCCTTGCTCGTTCGGATCAGATCTCGTGGACGATGTGCCGGGCGTTCGCGTGCTCCGGGTGCACGATCTCCGGGTGGCCGAAGTGGAAGCCCTGGCCCCAGTCGATTCCCATGTCGCGCAGCAGGTCGGCCGTGTGCTGGTCGCCGATGAATTCTGCGACCGTGATCAGACCCATGTCGCTGGCCATTGCCTGGATGTGGCGGACGATCTTCTGTGCCCGCTGGCTTTGGCTCATGTTCTGTACCAGGGCGCCTTCGATCTTGAGGAAGGTGAAGGGCATGTCCAGCAGGTAGCGGTAGGAGGAATAGCCGCTGCCGAAGTCGTCCAGGGCCAGGCGCAGCCCGAAGTCGATCAGCGGCTTGAGCGCGCTGTAGGCGTCGGCCGTGTCGTCCAGTACCTCGCGCTCAGTCATTTCCAGCACCAGCGGCTTGACCTCCCGTTCGCCGCCCAAACCGGCACAGGCCTGACGCGCGTTGGTGATGATCTTTTCCATCAGCTCTGGGTGCTGGAGGAAATCGCCGGAGATATTGACGAAATGCGCCATCGGCTGGTGGGTGAGCGATGTGACGCAGTTGTGGATCGTCTGGTTGATGATCTCGAAATCGATCCGGTGCGCCATCTGCAGGCGCGAGGCCGCCTCGATGAACAGTCCGGCCGGAATCACCTCGCCTTCGGGGGTGATCATGCGGGCGAGGGTCTCGTCGGCCACGACCTCACCGGTCTTGAGGTCGACGATCGGCTGGGTGGCCGCGACGATGCGACCTTCGTGGATGGCCCGGTCGAGTGCGCCCCCGGTGGTGTAGACGGAGGGTTGCCGCAGGTGATCGGCGTCGACCACCCGGTCGCGGCCGGTGCGCTTGGCCTCGTAGACCGCGGCATTGACGGCGCTGAGCTGGTCCCGAGGCTGGATTCGGCTGGTCTCGCCGGGGCCGAGGGAGCCATGGCCGATGCTGACGGTGACAGTGCCCAGGTGCGGCGCGTCATCGTCGGGTGCAAAGTGGATGCCGGCAGCCGCCTTACGAATGTTCTCGGCGATCTGAGGTGTGCGTTCGGCCTGCCTCGGTGGGATCAGCAGCATGAATTCATGGCCGCTCCAGCGCGAGATCATCACGTCTTCGGGAACCATCAACTGCATGGCGCGGGCCAGGTCCCGGATCACGCGGTCGCCTACGTGGTAGCCGAGGTAGTCGTTGACGGTCTTGAGCCGGTCGATGTCGACCAGCAGCAGCCGGTGGCCGCCGTCACCCGTGGTCTGGATCTCGCGCACGCGCTCGAGCATCACGCTCCGGTCGGGGAGTCGGGTGAGCGAGTCGAGGCTGGCTGGGGCACACAGGCTTTCGAGGAGAACGACCAGTCGCTGGTACTCGTCGAGCGGCGTGACACCGAGCGTGACTTCCCGGTTGTCCATCAGGCCGCGCAGCGACATCGGCTCGCCGTCGATCAACGCGCTGATCAGCAAGTGGCTGTTGTTGAGGCTCAAGCGGCCCTCGAGCCGCTCGCGCAGGGTCTCGTCGCTCTCGGGCGGGAAGACCTCGTCGGCCCGTGGGCTGGCGCTGATCACGCGCCCGGAGGTGTTGCACAGGAAGACGATCATGCCTTGATCTGTTCCTCCATTCAGCACACTGCTGTCGAACTCCATGTTGTCCAACCTTTCCCTGGATGCGTTTGCCCAACCATGGGCGCTAGACCGACGTGCGGTTATGAATATAGGCCGATCCTAGCAATGAATCTCGTGAACCTGAATCCGGCTCCGTCGGCAACCGGCGTCATGAGGGCGGTTCACGACTCGCTGGTTCGACAGGCGGGGGCGGCGTTGATCTGATCGATCCGCTCGATCAGGGCGTCGATCAGGGGCTGTATTTCACTCGCTGATGCCGAGCGATCGAGGCTTTCCTCCAGCTTTCCGGCCAGCGTCTGCAAATCGGTTTCCTGGCAGCAGGCGGCCGCTCCACGCAGCTTGTGGGCCGCGTGACGCAATGCGTCGGGATCGTCGGGCTGTTGCGCCAGCAGGCGGCGATAGCCGGGCAGTTCGTCGCAGAGCAGACGCATGAGAAACGGGTCGCGACCCTTGTCGTCACGTGCGTTCGTCTTGGCCTGGGTGTCGGACTGCCCGTGCGTCTGCAGTGGGAAGAATTCGCCGATTGCGCTGAGCAGGTCGCCGGCGGTCACCGGCTTGGTCAGGACGCGCTCGATGCCGCTATGCAGCAGGTCCTGGTGCACGTTGCCCTGCCGGTTGGCGGTGATCGCGACGATCGGCGTTTCCAGGTGGCGCGGGCGTTTCTTGAGGATGCGCGCCACTCCGGCGCCGGTGATGTCCGGCATGTGCATGTCGGTGAAGACGATGTCGATGTCCTCGTGATCCGCCAGTGCCAGTGCCTGCTTGCCGTTGGTAGCCGAGAGCACGTGGAAGCCGAGTTCGCCCAAGGTCTGGCCCAGGTGTGCGAGGTAGACCGGGTCGTCGTCGATCACCAGGGCCGTGCGTCCGGCAAACGAGTACAGCTCGTGTCGCGAGGGTTTGGCCGTTCGCCGGGGCTCGATGCTGGGCTGGGTGGTAGCCGAGGCCGGGGGCGCCGATCGGGCCGGGGGCCTGGAGGGGCTGCGGCGCGGTCCCGGTGCCGGGGCGACAAGGACCCGTTCGAGCGAGGCGGACAGCGCCCTGGCCCGGATGAACAGCGGCAACGTGAAGTCGGCCCAGTGCAGCGGGGCACTCGGGCGACCGCGAATCGTCAGGTGGCTGGAAAGACCGATAACCCGGCCGGCAAGCGAGATCCACTGGTTGAACGCCGGGTCGTCCCGGTTCCGCTCCACCACCCGCTCGTCGAGGAACAACAGGTCGACCGGCTGCCCGAAGTCCGGCTCCAGCTGGAGGTCCGCTCCGAGCGCCGCGAGGTTGCCCTGCCACGCGCGCCGGTGCTGCTGTGAGGCACAGAGCACGCCACAAAGCTGGTCGGCCAGCCGGTCGCCGCTGTCGGCTTCGCCCAGGAGGATCGGGGCGCTGAAGGTGGCGGTGAAGCCGAATCGATCCGGCCCGGTGGTCACGACCTCCAGAGCCGAGTCGAGGTGCTTGGAGATGCAGCGGATGATCCAGATGTCGATCAGGTCGTCGACGAGCAGGCCTTCCAGCGACTCCGGCAGGCTCTGGTCGAGGCGTGCGGCCAGACGCTCGGCAGCAAGCGAGTCGGGTGCGGCCCGTTGACCGTCGACAGTGAGGCGGAACCGGCCGATGAGATCGCCGCCGTCATTCTCCTGCTCGTCCTCGAGCTCCAGGGTGACCGCCGGCTCGCGCAGGTGGGCGTTGCAGAGCACCTCGTTGAGCAACCGGTCGAGAAGGCGGCGGAGCATCTGCGGGTCGAAAACGATTTCCCGCGGCAGGTCCTGATAGCCGATGAACTGCAGAACCTGGCCGTCGCGCTGGGCGGTGGTCTGCCAGTCGGTTACCAGGTCTTCGCCGGTGGTGCGCAGGTTCACCCGGCTGTCGGTGCGGGTCATCCGACCGGCGGTGATCTCGTGGTAGTCGATGATGTTCTCGATCGAGATGCGCAGTCGGTGGCTGGCATGCCGCATCAGTTGCAGCGATCGCGCCGGTTCCGGCTCGCCGTCGGCGGTGGCGGGCGCGCAGCGGGACAGTCGGCGTTCCATGGTGGCCAGCTTGTCGACCGCCGAGCGGATGTGTCCCAGCGGCGTGACCCATTGCTGATTGACCAGTTCGAGTACTGATGCCGGCGAGAGGTGACTGCTCGGCGGTTCGGGGCTGCTGGCCGGCGTAGACGGCGCTGTCTCGTCCGCGCTTGGCCGTGGCTGTCGCCGGCGGCGGCTCATCCACCAGGCCATGCCGGCCAGCCAGGCCGCCGCCCACCCGGCGATGGAAGTGAGGAAGGCCGGGGACAGGATCGGGCGACCCGCGAGCAGGGCGTCGATGGCAAGCAGTATCGGCGGGGCGGCCAGCGCCGCAAGTGCCACCGCAACGACCGGAAGCCGGCCGGCGTGGCCCCCATGGTCGGCGGCCTGTTGTCTACGTGTCGAAGCGTTCACCGAGGCCCTTTGTGGCATACTCCGGGGGCGGGAGGATCCGCTTTTTCCGGATTATCTTCAGGTAAGTCAGAGCGAGCCAACAAGCGTATGTTAGGTCACCGTCTTGATCAATTGATCGGTAACACCCCGCTGGTGCGCATCCAGCGGCTCGACCCCGTTGGTGCCGAGCGCGGCAACGTGATTCTCGGCAAGCTCGAGGGCAACAACCCGGCCGGTTCGGTCAAGGATCGGGCGGCTCACTCGATGATTACGCGCGCGATCGAGCGAGGCGATCTCAAGCCGGGTGACCGTCTCGTGGAAGCCACCTCGGGCAATACCGGCATTGCGCTGGCCATGGTCGCAGCCACGCTGGGTCTGCGTCTGACGCTGATCATGCCCGAGCACATGTCGGTCGAGCGGCGCCAGTCGATGGCCGCCTACGGGGCGGAGCTCAAGCTGGTATCGCGGGAAGAGGGCATGGAGGGTGCGCGGGATCTCGCCGCGGCCATGGCCGCCCGAGGCGAAGGTGTGGTGCTCGATCAGTTCGCGAACCCGGACAACCCGCGTGCCCACTACCAGACGACGGGCCCGGAGATCTGGCAGGCGACCGAGGGGCGGGTGACGCACTTCGTCTCCGCGATGGGCACCACCGGCACGATCATGGGCACCTCGCACTACCTCAAGGAGCAGAACCCGGACGTGCAGATCGTCGGTGTGCAGCCGGGCGAGGGCGCGCAGATCCCGGGCATCCGCCGCTGGCCGAAGGAATACCTGCCGTCGATCTTCGAGCCCGCTCGCGTCGATCGAACGCTCGATATCTCGCAGGACGAGGCCGAGGACATGACCCGTCGGCTCGCCCGTGAAGAGGGCGTCCTTGCCGGCATTTCCTCGGGCGGGGCGATGGCCGCCGCCCTCAAAGTGTCCGCCGAGGTGGAAAATGCCGTGATCGTCACCATCATCTGCGATCGCGGTGATCGCTACCTGTCCACCGGGGTATTCCCGGCCGGCTGATCACCGTTCGTTCATTGCACCCGATACGGCCCTGCAGCGTGCCGCGCTGTGGGGTCGTTTGCCGTTTGAACACGCTATTCATCGCCCGGAAATCATGGCCCGAAAAACGCACAGCAATAAGCGCATCAAGAAAAAGAAGGCGCTCCCGCGGGGCGAGTTTCCCGCGCACGTCGAATCACTGACCCTCGAGGGACGTGGCGTGGCCCACGTCGGTGGCAAGGCCACCTTCATCGGCCGGGCGTTGCCGGGTGAGGACGTGCGTTTCGTCTATCGCGACCAGCGTCGTCATTTCGACCTCGGCGATGCCGTGGCCGTCGAGCGGGCCAGCCCCGAGCGGATCGAGCCGGGTTGCCCGCATTTCCATCTCTGTGGTGGCTGCGCCATGCAGCATCTGGATCCCGAGGCGCAGGTGGCCCACAAGCAGCAAGCGCTGCTCGACCAGCTTTCGCGCATCGGTCGGATCGAGCCCGAGCAGCTGCTCGAACCGCTGACAGGCCCGATCTGGGGCTACCGGCGCATGGCCCGTCTTGGGGTGCGCTACGTGCGCAAGAAAGGCCGCGTGCTGGTCGGTTTCCGCGAGCCGGGCAGTCCGATGATCGCCGATATCGATACCTGCCCGGTACTCGACCCGCGGGTGGGTGAGAAACTGCCGGCGATATCGGAAATGATTGCCGGCCTGAAGGCATGTCGCGACATTCCTCAGATCGAGGTTGGCTGCGGCGATGAACACTGCGCGCTGGCGTTCCGTCACATGGTGCCGCTGGACGCGGCCGACCGCGCGCGCCTGGATGCGTTTGCCGACGAACACGGCTTCGCCATCTTCCTGCAACCCGGTGGGCCCGAAACACTGGTGCCGCTGGTGGAGGGTGAACGCGATGTCTACCCGAGCTACCGTCTCGACGACTTCGACGTCGAGATCCGCTTCTCGCCACTGGACTTCGCCCAGGTCAACGCCGAGATCAATCGGCGCATGGTGCGCCAGGCGCTCGACTGGCTCGAGGTGGGTCCGGGTGATCGCGTGCTCGATCTGTTTGCCGGGCTGGGCAACTTCAGCCTGCCGCTGGCGCGCCGCGCCGGCCCGGCAGGCCAGGTAACGGCGGTGGAAGTCGACGAGGCCATGGTGGCCCGCGGGGCGGAGTGGGCCGCCTCCAACGGCATCGACAACACTCGTCATGTGGTGGGAAACCTGTTCGAGCCGGACGCCGCGCTTGGCTGGATGCGTGAATCGTACGACCGCGTCCTGCTTGATCCACCGCGCGCCGGCGCCGAGGCGATGATGCCGGTCATCGCGCGCATGAAGCCGCGTCGGGTGGTCTACGTCTCCTGCCACCCGGGATCGCTGGCCCGTGATGTTGGCCACCTGGTGCACGAGCACGGCTGGCGGCTGGTGGCCGCCGGTGTGATGGACATGTTCCCGCACACGGCTCATATCGAGTCGATGGTTGTCCTCGAACCGGGACGCTGAGTCGGCCGGCGACGAGCCGCACAAGGAGTAGCAACGTCGGGCGGGTCACGAGGAACGTGCGCCGGAGCGGTTCATGGGTCAGGGCCTTTCGGCCGGGTTCTTCGGTGGGTTCGGGGCGGGATTTGGCGGGCACTGGCGTATCGAAGCCGGTTCGGAGCCTACGGGCCATTGTCACGAGCCGGTGGTTTGGTTAGAATCCGCACCCTTCCCGAGTCACGGGTTCCCCGCTGACCGGAAAACGGAGAGATGTCCGAGCGGTCGAAGGAGCACGCCTGGAAAGCGTGTGTACGGTAACCCCGTACCGAGGGTTCGAATCCCTCTCTCTCCGCCAGTTTCATGTCGACATGGTTCACCATGTCGTCCCCGTTTGGAGAGGTGCCGGAGCGGTCGAACGGGGCGGTCTCGAAAACCGTTGACCCCCTCGCGGGGTCCCAGGGTTCGAATCCCTGCCTCTCCGCCAATTTCTGATTTAAGCCGTTGTTTTGCAACGGCTTTTTTCATGCCCGAAATTGGCTACCTACCTTCGTACATACCTTGTCGTGGCACAAAAAAGCCCGGCGCAATGGCCGGGCCTGGTCCGCGTTTGCTGCGGCTACTGGCTCGACTTCTCCATCTCGCGCACCTTGTCGAGCATCGCGTAATACTCTTCGGCTGCCTTCTCTGCCAGCTGCTCGATCCCGCTCAGGGATGACATCAGGGCATCGGTGCGGCTGGTCTCGAGGATGGCCTCGTCATTGATGGTGGTCAGCAGGCTTCGCACCTCGTGCAGGCGTTGCTCGAGGTTGTGGCCGTGGTCCATGTAGCTGCTCATGATTCGATCTCCATAGGTTCAGTGAGGATCCCGCCGTGGCGGGTGGCCGGGACTCAACTCGGTCCTATGGAACCGTGCCGGTATTTCCCCGAAGGGTGTTTTATTTCCGACTATCGTCCCGGCCCTAGAAACAACAACGCCCGCACAAGGGGCGGGCGGTCGCGTGCTGTATCGGGCACGTCCCGCCATAGGTTTAAGTAAGGCCAGTATCAGCAGTAAAGGGCTGGATTTCAACTCGCACCCCGCTCTCCCCCCAATGGGGGATGAAGCAGATCTGCGTCATCGGTTTCGCCGTTGCGCCCGCATGATCGAATCGCCGACCCTGGCCGCGATCCGTTCCTCGGCCGCTCGCATGCCCCTGGCGTCCGGTGTCGTGATGCTGAAGTGATTGACCACGTTCATACCCTGACCGCTGTTCTGCGCCGAGCGAACCGTGCCGCTCGAGTCAGGGACGAACAGCTCCGGACCATGCTCGCCGACCATGTAAGGCGTGCCGGCGCTGACCGGGCCACCGATGGCGCGACCGCCGCCGAAGATGGAAGAGAAGTTGGCGAAGCCATTGCCTGTGTTTATCTCGCCGGTCACCACCTGCGCCCCGGACGACGCCCAGCTAGTCCCGCCGCCGCTGCCGAAAATTCCCCCCGCAAGATTGCCGACGAGACCCTCAAGCCACGAGCCGCCAGAACTGGCGTTACCCTTGCCCAGGTAGTCGAGAAGCTGCGACGCCATCAAGTCGGAAACCATCTTGTCGATGGTCCGCTTGAAGCCATCTGCCATGTTGTCGAAGTCGCCCTGCATGACGTCGAAGAAGAACGTCGACATGCTGTCCTGCATGTTGCGAGCGGCCTGTTCCCAGAACACGGACATCGAATCGGCCGAATCCTCTGACGCTGCCTCCAGCTTGCGGAGATCCTCGGCAAAGCCATTCATCAGGGCTTCATTGCTCTTCTTGCGAGTGGCCTCTGCCCATTGATTGATGCTGAGTCGTCCCCTGACGAACAGCTCGTCGAGTTCCTCTAGCTCGCGCTTGAGAACGCGCATCGGGTCGAGGCCGTCGAGAACGGCCTTTGCTGCGTCATCCAGCGCTTCGCCATAGATCCGCGCATCCTCGGCGGCACGTTCCATTTTTTCGCGTTGCTTCTCGACAGCCTTCTGGTGGGCCTCGATAGCCTCCGCGTGGCGAACGGACGCGAGTGCACCCTTGATCTCGGATTCGGTCGCTCCGGCTTGCTCCAACCTGTAACGGGCAATCTCGACTGCACTCATGCCAGCGGTTGCACCCATCTCCTTGTAACGGTCGATTAGTCGTGCAATCTGCTTGGCCTGTTCCTTGGTGCGGCTCATCGTGTCGGCACTGCCAGAGGCAATCGCGGCGAGCGGGGACGACGGCAGTCCCTGCATCGCCTTACGCTGCTGCGCAATCCGCCTTTCCGCTTCGCGTAGTGAGTCGAGCGCCTTTGTCTGCATGTCGATCGCTTCCTGCACACCGCCGGCGCGCTTGATAAGCGCCGCGTCTGCGTCAGACAGCAGCATCTTGCTGATGGGCGTTGGGTCATTCTGTACGTCATGCAGGCGCTTGATCTGCTCGCGTAGCCGCTCGGTGGCGTCGGCCGATCCATGGACGATCTTTGCCGCACCCTCGCCGAGGGATTCGGAAAAGCTCGCGAACTTGTCGGCGGCCCACATTGCGCCCTCGGCTACGTCGCCAAGCGCCTCGGCCAGTCGGGTGATCTGTTCGGCGTTCTCTGCCACACGATTGGTGAAATCCGCGCTTATCTGGCTGCGAATGTTCTTCAGCTGCTCATTGGCCTTGGATGCCTTGTCCGCTAGATCGTCGTCGAGCGCCCGACCGGTGTCGACAGCCTCTTGCATGAATCTGCGCATGGCCCTGGCGTTGTCGTCGAGCAGGGGCAGCAGTAGGGACGCATCGTTGCCCAGCGATTCCATGATCTGGATCTTCTCGGCCTGGGTGCCGACGTTATCCAGTTGGTCGGCGATGGCGAGCAATTGCTTGTCGGGTGACAGTTTGACCAGCTGCTCGGCAGACAGCCCGAGGGCGTCTAGTGCGTCCACGGCCTCGCCGCCCCCTGTGGCGTAGGCGTCCCCGATCTTCTCGCTGGTGTCCTTCAGGATGTCCCGCAGCTTCTCGGCTGGCACCTGTACCTTGTCCGCCGCGTACTGCATGGACGTGAGGGCTTCGGTGGTCGTGCCGAGTGCCTTGGCGTAGTCGTGGGCGGCGTCTGCGGCCTCGAGGGAGCGCGTGACCAGGCTGGCCGCGCCGACCGAGCCGGCAATCGCGAACAGGCCCTGTGCGGCGCGTCGTGCCTTGGCGATGCCGCGGTCGAATCGTTTGAGGCGTCGATCGACCTTCTCGATACCTCGGGAAAACTTGGCCGTATTGGTGGCAATGTCCACCGTCAGGCTTGCGAGTGTTGCCATGTCAGTGCCTCGATGTTGGGTAGGCTTGGATCTGAGCCCAAGCCTTGAATGGGTGCTGGCCGCGCACGTGGGGTGCGCTCACACGCCCGGAGGTTGTGCCGCCAGCTGTCGGGGTTTTTGCATTTCTGCGGGCACTCGCCGACCAATCCCGGCACGTTTAGAGGTGGTGAAACCGCCTCAGGGAGTGCCAGGCCCTTGCCTAGGCCGATTAGGCCGGAGTGATGCCCTCGATGACCGAGAACGCGCCAGGCTGAGCGACCGCCACGTCGGCTCGAAGATCCGCGAGGAACCCGTATTGCAGGTTGTTCGCGAACGCTTCCTGCAAGACTCGGATTCGCAGCTGGGTACGAATGCCGATCAGTAGCTGGCTGAAGTCGCCGACGATCAACGGCGAGGCATCGGTCGAAGTGCCCTGGGTGTCGTCGATCGGCACTGAGGTCGACGTGAGCATGGGCACTTCAGACACTGCCGGCGGCGGGTTGAGCGGTTGGCCGGTCGAGTCGGTCAGGCCGGCTACCTGTCGCCAGGTGCGCGGTGCCATGACCATGGCGCTCGGCTCGTTTGCGTTGGCCGCTTTCAGGTCGTGCAGCGCGTCGAGCATGGGGGAGTAATCCGTGATGGCGGCACCATCCGTGCCCATGCTTACCTGGCCGATGTTCGGGTTGTTCACCAGGCCAAGCGGCTCCGGTGCGCTACCGCTACCGAACAGGGCGACTCGGTCGAGTTCTACCGCCATGCTGCCGGCGAAAGCGTTAAGGAGCGCGTCCTCGAGGTTCACCGAATCTTGCAGCAGCTCCTGAGGCACCTTGACCAGGCAGGCGAGGGATCGCGCTTGGAACTGGACCGCCTCAAAGCTCGGGTCGCTCTCGGCGACCGCCGCATTCTCGAGACGCCAGGAAGCGGTCGGATCGCTTGCCAGCCGGGCAATGGTGGTTTTCTCGGTTTCGAGCGGAATGGAAAGCGCGCCGGCCCTGCTAGTCACCAGCTTGGATCGCATGCGGTCGATAAGCCGGCTCATGACGTGCTGCGGCACGGTCACGCCGCCTGCGCTGTCTGTGCCTTCACTCAGGGCGTTGCGCACGTCCATCGAACTGGACTGCCCGACCATGCCGCGAACGAATTCACCGAAGCCGAACTTGCCCGCGTGCGTGGCGGAATGGTTGCCTACTTGGATGCTCGCGAACTTCTCGGAGTGATCCATGGGGCGGACATTGCTGGTTGCCGTGCCCCAGTCGCTGCCATCGTCATTAACGGCTGCAACCTCAGATTGCATGTCGATCTCGTAGTCGAGGGCAGCGATGTAGTCGCCAACGGCATGCATGGCATCGGTGATCGAGTCGGAACGCTCGAAGTCCTTCTTGTCCAGTGACTTGCTCGCCTCATCTCTAAGGGCGTTTAGACCACGGCGAAGCTCAGCCTTTTTCTGGATCAGTTCTTTCCGGTCGGTAGTAGCCGGGTCGCTGGTGTCGTTCAGCAGGTTGGAAAGGGACTGGTCGCCAAGCTTGGACAGCTCGGTGACTGCGTTCATCTTGCGAGCCGGGTCCATGTGGCGGGCTCGTGCTAGGGGGGTCTCGAAAGACATAGCGGTTTCCTCTTGGTCTCTCGGCTGCCGGGTGCCGAATGCAAAACGGGCACACCCCGGCCAGCCGCGTATTCACGTCAGCTTGCGAAGGTGTGCCCGTCTCGTGGAGACCGACCACTTGCAATGCGCTGGAGCAGGCCCGTGGGGCTCCGCTCGAGGCATACTGTAATTATATACACCATTCGCGTCATGTCAAAGCTGCTCCCACGGGTCATCGGTGGCCTGTTCCTCTTTCGGCTTGATCCGCGACCGATCTGCCGGTGTCATGCCGAAGCGGCCTAGCAGGGAGTCGAGGCGAGCGATCCGGCTTGCGTTCATCTCCGCAGGCGATCGGCGTAGCTCGTCGAGCAGGCAGGAGGCAATCTCCACTGCAATGCGGTCTGAGTTGGTCAGGACGCCGGGGGCAGCGTTGCCTGAGATTTCATCCCACGCTTCTTTCTGGCTGTTCGTGAGGTGGTCTGGTGCTGCGCCAAGATCCTCGGCCGGCACAGGCTCTTGAGCGCGCTCTTTCGCTCGTTTTGGGTCGAGCCTGCCCTGTAGCTTGAGCAGCTTGGTCGGCTTCTTGTGTCGTCCCATGGTTTGGTGCTCCGAATTCAAATTTCTCTGTTGGGAAAAAACGGTGTGTGGCCCGGATCGCGCTAGGTGCGGTCTGAAGAACGACGGCGCCCCTATGCCTTGGCGTTGCCGAATCCACCGTCCTGCCGAGCTGTCTTGCGCGAGTGGCATGAGGCGCACAGTGCCGCGAAGTTGTCGGGGCTGTTGTTGTGCGAGTTCCCGTCGACGTGGTCGACCACCTTGGCCGGCGTGACTAGGCCTGACTTCTCGCACTCCTGGCAGAGCGGGTGCTCCCGCAGGAAGGCCGCACGGATCTTCCGCCACCTTCTGCTGTTGGTCCTCATCCCGCGATCCAGTTGCCGCTGTCGGTCGCTGCGGAGTCCGTGACGCTTGGCCGATACCTTGGCCGGGCTGTGTTGCTTGGGTGCGCGTGGCATCTGTCTGTCTCCTGTCACTGGCTGGCGAGTGTCACCAGGTACTCGCGGAAAGGCGGGCAGCCTTCACAGTCCTGGATCGTGTCGGCTATCTCCTGGTCGGTGCTGCCGTACCGTCGACGGCAGTACCTGGCGATGAGTGCCTTTTCCTCTGGTATCAGCTCACGCGGTGCCTCCGTTTCGGCCTTCGTGCCGGCCCGGTCGGCTTCTGCCATGCGACTCATTGGACACCTCCGGCTGACTCATGCCCCGGACGGGACAGACGGACACCCCCAAAGGGGTGTGTCCTGTCCGTCCCGGTCCGGTCATGCGGGACATGTCCGGGACGTGTCCCGTTATGTCCTGCTGTCTTGGAGCGTGCCGCGATCTCTCCAACCTCTGCCCATCGGGACTCGTTTGGAGTCAGTTGATAGACGTACTCGCTCGGTTGGATGATCGCGCCGCCATCGGCCAGGGCGGCCCTCATGCGATTGAATGCCTTGTTCTTGGTGTCGCGGCTGTCGCCGGTGTGCTTCGCGTAGAACGCATGCCGCCATGCCTCAAGACGGACGGTCATGAACTCGTCCATTGCCTCAGCGAACGTCACGACACCGAGACGCTGTGTCGGGGTCATTGGGCGTGGCGCTGCTGCGGGCTTCTCTGTCGGCAATAGAACGCCGGTGACGGCAGGAAAACCCTCGTCGTCGACAATGTCCGGGAGGGTGATCTGCTCGAACTCGAGTCCCAACTCGTCGGGCTCACGGTCGTCCTTCATCTTGGTGCAGGTCAGGAGCGCCGGGGCATCCTTTTCACGGCTCATACAGAACTCCGTGTCGATAGCGCCCTTGAGCCTCGTATGCCCACGTCCACTCTTTGGGTCTGCCTTGCTCGAGTGGTGGACAACCAGAACCGTCGCCGAGTACTCGTGGCGAAGGTGCTCGCATGCGTCGACGAATGCACCCATATCGACGCTCCCGTTTTCGTCTCCGCCGCCGAATGCCCGAGACAGGGTGTCGATCACAAACAATCCAGGTTTATCTGTCATTTGGTCGACTTGGCCTAGCACCTCCCACAAGTGGCCGCCCTCGATCATCGGGACAGCTTTGTCGGACACAAGCATCTGGTCGCCGCCAATCTCGACCTTGTGGTGGCGCTGCCACGCGACCAGGCGCTTTTTGATGCCGTTCGGGCCTTCGCCGTTGATGTAGACGACCGGGGCACGGTGGACCTTTTGACCGTTCCACGGGGTGCCGGTGGCAACGCAAGCAGCCCAGTCGATCGCCTGAAAGCTCTTGTAGACAGCTGGCGGACCGAACAGCACACCAAAGGCCTCTTGGGGTAGGTAGTGCCGGACAAGCCATTGGGTCGGCTTGGCGTTGGCGATCAGCTCAGTGACCGGCACCAGGCGAGGCGGCCGGCGCGTGATAGTGGTA
This sequence comes from Guyparkeria hydrothermalis, assembly GCF_023555385.1. Taxonomy (NCBI): domain Bacteria; kingdom Pseudomonadati; phylum Pseudomonadota; class Gammaproteobacteria; order Chromatiales; family Thioalkalibacteraceae; genus Guyparkeria; species Guyparkeria hydrothermalis. Next base: position 1,137,010 of record NZ_JAJSED010000001.1, on the reverse strand, counting down.
TTCCCCGCTTTCTCGGCCTGGTCCGCAATCGCCGCCGCTTGCTCCTCTGCATTGCTCATACTCGAAAGCCTCCCGCCTTGAGCGTTGCCTTGATCCGTCCCTCTGCGTCAGTCAGTGCTCGCATGTCGTCATCGTCGATCCAGCCATCGCGCCGGATCTGTGCGGCGCACAAGGCGACGACGATCACGTCGACGGCGAGCGCCTGCAGGGCTTGCCAGGCGGAAAAGCGCGGGCCTTTATGTGGCGACTTCTGGCGGGCGTAGCGCATGTGCTCGGGGATTAGGTCGACCGGGTCGATGCCGAGCGCGTCGCGCACCTCGAAGAATGAGCAGCCGGCGCGGCAGTGCATGAGGATGTCGCCGTCCTCGCGCTCACTGACCAACAGGCTCGGGCGCTTGTCGTTGTGGGCAGGGCACCGGCATACCGCAGCGCGGGTCATGCCGGGGGCCGGCTTGGCCGGCTTCCCCTCGACCAGCGAGGTGATGAGGTCGAACGGCGGCATGCTATGCTCAAGGTTGTCACTGCCTTGTAGCCCCTGCCGTTTGGTGGGGGTTTGCTTTTTCATGGGCTCACACCTCCTCGGCAGCAGTCCGGGAGGCGCGCTCAGCGAGCCACTTGTCGATAACGTCAGCCGGCCAGATTTTCAGTCCGGGGCTGATCTCGACTCGCGGTGGGAGGTCGCCGCGCTTTTCCATGTTGTGGATGGTTTGGCGCGTGCAGTGAAGGGCTGTGGCAAGGGTGCTTTGCCGATAGCCGAGGGGCTTGATTTGCTGTTTATTCGCCATGTTTGGCTCCTGTCTGCGCTATTGGACATTGCGTCAATGACAGGGCCGCATGCTCCGCTCTTGGCGATTTCGCTAGGAGGTCAACCCGACCAGAAAGATCGGCGTCAGATTGACCCTAAAAACTCGTTGAATGTGTTCTTAGAGAGCGGGGGCTCGCCCCGGATGGTGCAAAGCTCGAGATAGAACTTGCGGAAGTTGGTGTCTTCACCTTTCGGCGCGGGCCTACCAAATACCTTCCGATACTCGGTTGCCAGCATGGCGACTAAATGCTTTTCCTTGCGCCGATCCTCTCCCCCCGTGTTTTTTAGGGCGGAAACCCGGCCCGATGCCTCGATCAGTTGGTCGAGGTCATGTGTCCATGCCTCATGCACTCGGCTGCGGTGGTTCCTGGTGACAGCCACTAACTCGGCCTCGAGCATGTCCATGAATTCAGGGGGCGCGTTGCCCAATGCACGAGCGAGCACGCTGGCTGCCTTCTCTATCTCGACCGCTCGGGTGCGCATTTCCTCGGCGTCAACCGGAGCATCAAGGGACTTCCAGAGTTCGACAATATGCTCGGCCAGATTGACGAACTCACGGGCATTTGAGTGTTGAGACTTGCGCTTCCAGACTGAAAGCAGCTGCTCTTTCTCGTCTTCTGTGAATGAAAACGGCTCGACCCAGCCGCCGGTGCCTCGCTGAATAGTCGTCATTCCAAGCCCTCCTTAGCTGGCTGGCAATAGTCGGCCCATTCCTGCATCAGCGCCCGGCGCTTCTCGAGCAGGTCGCCGCGTCTGTAGGCGGCTTCGGCCTTGTTCTTGATGGTGTGGGCGAGCGCCATCTCGACCACCTCGTGCGGGTAGTGGGTCGTTTCGGCTGCCCAGTCGCGGAAGGTCGAGCGGAAACCGTGAATGGTCACGTCGCGCCGATCCATGCGCTTTAGCAGGGCAAGCATGGCGTTCTCGCTCATGGCGCGGCCGGTAGTCGACGGGAATACGATCTCGGGATGATCGCCCCGGACGCTCTCGAGGATCTCGACGGCGCGGTCGGATAGCGGGATCTTGTGCTCGCGCCGTTGGTTCTTGCGTCCCTTCATGCGCTCGGCGGGGATCGTCCAGACGCGGGCCTCTAGGTCGATCTCGTCCCAAGTCGCGCCGCGTACCATCGTTGTGCGTGCGGCCGTGAGGATGACGAACTCGGCGGCCTTGGCTGACATGCCGGCACGCCCGCGAAGGTCGCCCACGAAATCGGCCACCTGGTCATAGGGCAGGGCGGCGAAGTGCTGCTCGTTTTTCGCTGTGGTCGGGTCGGCCAGCAGCTCTTTAAGGTTTCCGCGCCACCGGGCCGGGTTGTCGCCCTCGCGATGCTTGGCCGCTGTAGCCCAGTCGAGGATCTTCTCGATCCGCCCGCGCACGCGGTTCATGGTCTCGGTTTTCTTGAGCCATTGGCCCTCGAGCACGCGCAGCACGTCGTCGGTGGTGATCTCGGAGACCGGCATGCTTCCCAGCTTCGGCAGGGCGTACTGGGTCAGTGTCGAGCGCCACTGTTTCGCGTGCTTGTCGTTGGACCACTGTGCCGACTTGGCCGCGAGGAAACGATCCATCGCCTTCTCGAAGGTCATGGCGCGGCTGGTGCGGGAGACAGTGGCGGCGTAGTTCTCTCGCCGCTTGCTCATGGGGTTGATGCCGCGTTTTACCTCGGCACGGAAGGCTGCGGCCTGTTCGCGTGCCTCAGCTAGCGGAAGCTCCTCGATCGACCCGAGGCCCATCCAGTGACGCTTGCCGTCGTGAGTGAACCGGAACAGCCAGGAGCGGTGTCCATGCTCGCGGTTCTGTAGGTAGAGCCCGCCGCCGTCATGGTGAACGCCCGGTGGTAGGCTTTTAGCTGTCACCTGTCGAGCGGTGAGTCGGTGGAGTGTCTTTGCCATTGCCGATTCCCTGCATACCGTCTACATACCTTCGAGTGTACGGTCGCATAACGACAATGCAAGTAAAAAGGCTCTAACCCTCTGTTTATATTGCCCCTGTTTTACCTGATTTTGCCGGGTTCTTCGGCCTGCCTCTCCGCCATATCACTGGTTCAACGAATTGGACCCACCGCGCCTGCCGGCTTGTGCCGCAGGCGTTTTTTTTTTGGCTTTGTCAGGGCGTCAGTTCGTTTCGGGAGCCGTGCTGCCTTCTACGCAGACGCGGTTCCGGCCGGATTGTTTGGCGCAATACAGCTCCCGGTCGGCTCGGGCGATCAGGGTTGAAAGGGATTCGCCCTGTCGGTGGGTGGCGACCCCGGCACTCAGCGTGACGCTCAGCACCGAATGACCGGCCCGTATTGCCGCGTTTTCCACTGTTTGCCGGATGCGCTCGGCACATTTCCGCCCTTCCGTGAGCCCTTCGCCCGGCAGGAATACAGCCATCTCCTCCCCACCGTAACGAACCGGGATGTCGCCGGCGCGGACCTCTTCGCGGATTATCGAGCCGACGTAGGCAAGTACCCGGTCGCCGGCGAGGTGGCCGTGATGGTCGTTGACCCGTTTGAAGTGATCGATGTCGAGCATGACCATCGTGAAGCCTTGGTCGGGATGCCTGTCGTGCATGGCGACGAGCGGTGGAATGGCTTCCTTCATGTACAGCCGGGTAAACAAGTCGGTCAGCGGGTCGCGCACTGCGGTGCGCAGCATCTGGGCACGGGTCATCTCCCGGAACACCAGCACCACTCCGATCAACGTGATGGCCAGGGCCGTTATGCCGCCCATCGCCGCGTAGGCCATGGCGAGCGGGGCCGAGCCGTGGGTGGACGTGAAGAAGGTAATCCGCCAGTCGGTACCCGATATCGGCGCCGTTGCGGTGCCGACGTGGTCGCTCAAACGCATGATGAGCGAATGATCGGCGCCTTCGTGACGGCTGCGGTAGGGGGCGGGCATGACGGAAGGCTGCGTCCCCGGGTAGCGGCGTTCCTGCCGGAGGCGATCCAGAGTCGCGGTCGATAGCGGGTGACGGCTTCGATGAAGCCATTCATCACGCGAGGCGGCGAAAATCACGCCGTATTCGTCCGAAAGGGCCCAGTCAACCCCATGCGTTTCGTCTTCACCCAGCTGGTGGAGCAGGTCGCCAATGGAGGACGAACGTATCTTTATTGCGATCACGCCGACGATCTGATCATCCTGGCGGATGGGGCCCGCGACGTAATAGCCGGTCTCGCGCGATGTGCTTCCCAGGGCCACATAGTGTGAGATTTGGCCGTTCATGGCGTTCTGGAAATAGGGACGGAACCCGTATTCTCGCCGACGAAATTCTCGTTGCTTGAGGCTGCTGTCGTGCCCGAGGGGCCGATCACGTAGACGGCGTCCAGTTCTAATCGACTGGCCAGGGTGCTCAGGAACGAGTTGGCGGACTCCGGCGAGGCAGAGGTAGGAATGTTTCGGACGCTGGGGAGCAGTTCGAGGGCGCGGGGCAGTAGGGTATAGCGGGAGAAGAAGGAGCTGACGGCGGGGTCCCATCGTTGCGCGAGATCGGTGGCTCGTTCATCGGCTTGCTGCATTACTGCGTTAGCGCCCCACAAGTAGCCACCTGCGGCGCCAAGTAGCGTCATGCTGAGGGTTGTAGCCAGCAGCCACCGATTTCCGACAGGACAGGTGGGGGTGTCAGCGCTCCGGCTCGTCAAGCGAGGAATCATTCGGACTCCCGACACGATTGTGTCCACCAGCATAGACGACGCAATGGTCTTTGTTTCTCATGGGTGGCGCCTCCGTGGTTTGCCACATCGTGGGGAGCCTGTCGAGCATATTCGGCAAAGCGGAACTTTTGCCTGCCGTCACTATCTGAGCTTATGCATGACAAGAATATGGTTATATTCTCATGCAAGTATGTAAGGTGACTGTACGAGAGGTACACCATGATCAAGACAAAGACCATTGCTCCTGCCCTGCTCGCTACCGCGGCCTTCCTGACTTCAGGTGTGGCCCTGGCTGACCACAACAGCCCGACGGGTGCCGGCACGGCCAACATGCCGAACGACATCCACAATACGCGCATCGATACACTGGATGACAGCGACAGCTTCGTTGCCTTTGTCCAGGGCGGTGGGGGCGCCGATTCCGTCAACCGATACCTTGACGACGATGATACGACCGTCTCTGCCGGTGGTGGCATGGGCCCCGGTGCCGGTGGCATGGGTGGCGGCTACGCCGGCGGTCGATAAGGCGCTTGTCACGTGACGGGACACGGTGTCCCGACACACATAAAAAAGCCCCGCTTCGGCGGGGCTTTTTCGTGCGTTCGGGGTTTCCCGTTCATCAGTTTTTCGACTTTTCCTCGTCGGTCGCGGCCGAGGTGATCACCATCTGTGGGAAAGGAATCGTGATGCCGTTGGCGTCGAACGTCTCCTTGATCTGCTGCTGCAGGTCGGACTTGACCAGCGGCATGTCGGCCGACCGGATCCAGGGGCGAATCAGCAGGTCGACGCTGGAGGCACCGAACTGGTTGACCAGGATTACCGGTGCCGGGTCCTTCAGGACGCGATCGTCCTTTTCGAAGACCTGCATGACCAGTTCCTTGGCCTTGGCGATGTCGTCGGCGTAGTCGATGCCCACGGCAAGATCCAGGCGACGGGTGTCGCGCACGCTGTAGTTGGTGATGGCCGCACTGTAGAGGTTGCCGTTGGGCACGATCATCTCGACGTTGTCCGGCGTGTTCATCCGGGTGTGGAAGATCCCGATCTCGTTGACTGTGCCCATCAGGCTGCCGGTGATGATGAAGTCACCGCTGCGGAACGGACGGAAGGTCAGGATCATAACGCCGGCGGCGAAGTTGCTCAGTGAGTCCTTGAGCGCCAGGCCGACGGCGATGCCGGCGCCTGCCACCAACGCGACCAGTGACGTGGTGTCCAGCCCGAGTTTCGACAGGGCGGCGATGGCGACGAACAGCAGGAACGCAGCCCGGGCGATCGCGACAACGAAGCCTACCAGCATGTTGTCCATGCCGGTCCGTTGCAGCAGCCGGGTCAGCGAGGGCGTGCCGATTTTGGCGAGGTAGTAGCCACCCACGGCGATGGCGATCGCCAAGAGAATCTTGATGATCCACGGCAGCACGTAAATAGAGAAAAAGCTCGCTTCCATGATGGGGCTCTCCTGATTTGTGACTTGCGATGGTCGTTTCGCGGGCAGGGAGTGAGTGTAGGCCGGTTATCCCGTTCGAGTCGGGTTTCTGTTTCCCATTCGGGGCAGCGTCCTACAAACAAAAAAACACCGCCCGAAGGCGGTGTTTATCGTATCCCCGCTCGTGGAGAAGGGGATTACTGGGCAGTGCCCTTGATGGTCACTTCTACGCGACGGTTCTTCTGACGGCCTTCGCGCGTCTCGTTGGTCGCGACCGGCTGGGACTCGCCCATGCCCTCGGTCTCGATCCGGTCGGCCGGGACGCCTTGCTCGATCAGGTATTCCTTGACCGAAGCGGCGCGGCGCTCGGAGAGGCCCTGGTTGTACTCGTCGGTGCCGATGCTGTCGGTGTGGCCGACGGCAGTGACTTCAGCGACCGAGTTGAGGTCACCCATGTCGCGTACCAGCGCGTCAAGCGTGTCCTTGCCTTCCGGACGGAGGAACGACTTGTCGAAGTCGAAGTAGGTGTCCGCCTCGAGGGTGACGGTCTTCATCTCCGGTGCCGGAGGCGGCTCAACCACCGGCTTCGGCGCCGGCTCGGCTTTCTGTACCAGTTCCGGGTTGCACTCCTCGATGGCCGTCTCGCTGTTCAGCGTGCCGTGGTTGTTGTACAGGCACGGGCCGTGGCCGGTCTTCACCGGGTCACCGTTGCTGTTAAACACGTACGGGGACTGACCCCCGGCAAAGGTCTGGCCAGAGAAGGCAAACGTGGCTGCGACGGAGGCAGCGATCACGGTCATTTTCTTCATCTGTGAAATCTCCTTGTTTCTTCTGAGGTCAGAGATGACTTTTATGGCTGTTGCTAGCGAAAGCCTGATTCAGGTCCGGCAACGGGTGAATCTGACCAAAATAGTAGTCGTCCATTCCGGCAAAGTGCAAAAATAGCGAAATTCAGATGGAATGTCGGGCGCAAAAACCGGTTTATCGAGCGTTCGATGACTGTGCCGGCCGTCTGATATCGGCATTTTCGATTAGTTTCACATCGGGGTTCTGTGTTGCTTAAGGCACTGATATTCAAGAAAAACGAGTTGTGGGTTCTCGATCAGCGGCTGCTGCCTCATCAGGAAGAGTGGCTGTGTTGTTCAGACGCAACGCGCGTAGCGAAAGTGATACGGGACATGGCGGTGCGTGGAGCGCCGGCCATCGGTGTGGCGGCAGCTTACGGCTACCTGCTCGGTGCCCACCGGGGGTGTGAGGAGGGCAGGGTGCTGACGCCCGAGGCGCTTCGCCCGGTCTACGACGAGCTTGCCGCGGCGCGCCCCACCGCGGTGAACCTCGTCTGGGCGCTCGATCGGATGGTGGCGTGTCTGGCCAATTGCGCCGGGCTGGATGCCGAATCAAGCCTGCAGCGGCTTGCCGACGAGGCGAGCGCCATCGAGTCGGAGGATGTCGAGTCGAATCTCGCAATGGGCCAGTACGGCTCGGCCCTGATCGAGCCGGGTCAGTGGGTCCTGACTCACTGCAACACGGGCGCGCTGGCCACTGCCGGTCAGGGGACGGCCCTCGGTGTGGTGCGAGATGCCTGGTCGGCAGGTCGACTTGAGGGCGTCTACGTTGACGAAACGCGGCCCTGGCTGCAGGGCGCTCGATTGACCGCCTGGGAGCTGGCGCAGGAGGGGATTCCCTACCGGCTGATCTGCGACAGCGCCGCGGCGAGCGTGCTGGCGAGCGGCCGCGTGGGCTGCGTGCTCGTCGGTGCCGACCGCATTGCGGCCAACGGTGATACCGCCAACAAGATCGGCACCTATTCGCTTGCCGTGCTGGCGCGCCACCACGGCGTCAAGTTCATGGTGGTCGCACCGCGCTCGACGATCGACCGGGACTGTGCCGACGGACGATCGATCGAGATCGAGCACCGTCCGGCGGACGAGGTGCGCAGCCTCGCCGGGCGTCCGGTGGCGCCGACTGACGCACCAGTCGAGAACCCCGCCTTCGACGTGACGCCGGCGGCGCTGATCGACGCGCTTGTCACCGAGGCCGGGGTGGTGCAGCGCCCCGACCGTGGCGGGATTGCGCGGCTGTTCGAATGAGCCGGGACGCTCCGCGCTCGGGGAGGGTCTCTGTGGTACTATGCCCCGGTTTATCGGCGCCCCCTCAGGAGGCGATTCCGTAGTGAGCCGGTCGCTTGCATGACGCGTTCGCGCGGATCAATCAGGACACTCGTGGGTACCAGGACACTCGAATGACTCAGTTCGCTTCAGAAATCTTCCCGGTCAATCTCGAAGACGAGATGCGGCAGTCCTATCTCGATTACGCCATGAGCGTGATCGTGGGGCGTGCACTGCCGGATGCCCGCGACGGCTTGAAGCCGGTGCACCGCCGCGTGCTCTACGCCATGCGGGAGCTGTCCAACGACTGGAACCGTCCGTACAAGAAGTCGGCACGTGTCGTCGGTGACGTCATCGGTAAATACCACCCGCACGGCGACTCCGCGGTCTACGACGCGCTGGTGCGCATGGCGCAGGACTTCTCCATGCGCAACATGCTCATCGACGGGCAGGGCAACTTCGGCTCGGTCGACGGCGACGCGCCGGCGGCCATGCGTTACACCGAAGTGCGCATGGCGAAGATTGCCCACGAACTGCTCGCCGACATCGACAAGGAAACCGTCGACTTCATCGACAACTACGACGGTTCGGAATCCGAGCCGCAGGTGCTGCCGGCCCAGTTCCCGAACCTGCTGGTCAACGGCTCTTCGGGCATTGCGGTCGGCATGGCCACCAACATCCCGCCGCACAACCTCGGCGAGGTGCTCGACGCCACGGTCGCCCTGATCGACGAGCCGGAAATCAGCGACGACGACCTGCTCGCTTACGTGCCGGCGCCGGATTTTCCCACCGCCGGCATTATCAATGGCGCGGCCGGCCTGCGTGACGCTTACCTGACCGGCCGCGGCCGCTGCGTGATGCGCGCCCGCGCCGAGTTCGAGGACAGCGAGAAGACCGACCGCACCTCGATCGTCATCACCGAGCTGCCGTACCAGGTCAACAAGGCCCGTCTGATCGAGCGCATCGCCGAGCTGGTGCGCGAGAAGAAGATCGAGGGTATCGCCGAGCTGCGTGACGAGTCCGACAAGGAAGGCATGCGGGTCGTGATCGAGTGCAAGCGCGGCGAGATGCCCGATGTGCTCCTGAACAATCTCTACCAGCAGACCCAGCTGCAGAGCGTCTTCGGCATCAACATGGTGGCGCTGGTCGACGGCCAGCCGCGTACGGTGGGTTTGCGCGAGGTCCTTAACGTCTTCCTGCGTCACCGCCGTGAGGTGGTCACCCGCCGCACCATCTACGATCTGCGCAAGGCGCGTGAGCGGGCCCATATCCTTGAGGGCCTGGCCGTGGCCCTGGCGAACATCGACCCGATGATCGCCGTGATCAAGTCCGCGCCGACACCGGCCGAGGCCAAGACCAAGCTGCTCGACGGCACCTGGGAGTCGGGTGTGGTCCGCACCATGCTGGAGAAGGCCGATGCAGCCGCCTCGCGTCCGGAGGCCCTCGGCGACGAGTTCGGCCTGCAGGACGACGGCAGCTACCGCCTCTCGCCCGAACAGGCGCAGGCGATTCTCGAGATGCGCCTCAACCGCCTGACCGGCCTGGAGCAGGACAAGATCGTCGAGGAGTACGCCAATCTGCTCGAACGCATCATCGACCTGCTGGACATCCTGCGTTCCGACGAGCGCCTGATGCAGGTGATCCGCGAAGAGCTGCTACGGATCAAGGACGAGTACGCCGACCCGCGCCGCACCGAGATCATCGTCGACTACGAGGACCTCTCCATGGAGGACCTCATCGCCGAAGAGGATCGTGTGGTCACGCTGTCGCGTGAGGGTTACATCAAGACCCAGTCGCTGGCCGACTATCGCAGCCAGCGCCGCGGCGGCCGGGGCAAGGCCTCGACCCGCATGAAGGACGAGGACGTCATCGAACAACTCTTGGTGGCCAGCACCCACGCCTGGGTGCTGATGTTCACCAATTACGGCCGGGTCTACTGGCGCAAGGTCTACCAGCTGCCGCAGGGGGCGCGTGGCGCCCGCGGCCGGCCGGTGGTCAACGTCCTGCCGCTGCAGGACGGCGAGTGCATCAATACGATGCTGCCGGTCCGCGAATTTGTCGACGACCACTACATCTTCTTCGCCACCCAGAATGGCCAGGTGAAGAAGACCCCGCTGGTCGACTTCTCCCGCCCGCGTCAGGCCGGCATCATCGCCATCGACCTGCGCGAGGGTGACCGGCTGGTGGGCGCGGCGCTGACCGACGGCACGCGCGAGATCATGCTGTTCTCGAACGCCGGCAAGGCGACGCGGTTCGTCGAGGAAGACGTCCGCTCGATGGGTCGGACCGCTGCCGGGGTGCGAGGCATCCGACTGCAGGACGGTCAGTACGTCGTCTCGCTGATCGTGGTCGACGAGGGCGAGGTGCTCACCGCGACCGAGAACGGTTTCGGCAAGCGCACGCCCATCGACGAGTTCCCGGTCTACAACCGCGGCGGGCAGGGCGTGATCGCGATCAACACTAGCGAGCGCAACGGCCAGCTGGTCGGTGCGGTGCTCGTGCGCGAGGCCGACGAGGTGATTCTGATCTCGAACCGCGGTACACTCGTGCGCACCGAGGTGTCCCAGATTTCCTCCCTGTCGCGCAATACCCAGGGCGTGACCCTCATCCGCCTGGGCAAGGACGAGCGCTTGGTCCAGGTCGAGCCGGTCACGGCGATGGACGACGAAGGCGACGAGGAGGAAGTCGAGGAACAAGACGCGGAGGAGTGATCCCCGCCGTGGCCAGGGAACGTCGCCACACCGTTACAGCCCCCGTCTGATCGGGCGGCTCTCGATTGAATATAGACCGGGCGAGACATCGCCCGGTCGCTTGTTTTCTGTTTCTGTTCAGGAGTAGTCATGGCTCGCGTTTACAACTTCAGCGCCGGTCCGGCGATGTTGCCCACCGAGGTTCTCACCCGCGCACGGGACGAGATGGTCGATTACCAGGGGACCGGCATGTCGGTCATGGAAATGAGCCATCGTGGCAAGCATTTCGTCGGCATCGCCGAGCAGGCGGAAGCCAATCTGCGCAAGCTGATGAACATCCCGGACAACTACAAGGTGCTGTTCCTGCAGGGCGGCGCCTCGACCCAGTTCGGTGCGATCCCGCTGAACCTGGGCAACGGTTCGGGCAAGGCCGACTACCTCAACACCGGTCACTGGTCGGTCAAGGCGATCAAGGAAGCCAAGCGCTTCGTCGACGTCAATGTCGTCGCCGACACCAAGCCGGACAACTTCACCACGCTGCCGGCCGAGGGCGAGATCCAGTTTTCCCCGGATGCCGACTACGTCCACTACACGCCGAACGAGACCATCGCCGGCGTCGAGTTTCCCTACATCCCGGACACTGGTGACGTGCCGCTGGTCGCGGATATGTCCTCGACCATCCTGTCGCGCCCGATCGACGTCTCCAAGTTCGGCGTCATCTACGCTGGTGCGCAGAAGAACATCGGTCCGGCTGGCCTGACCATCGTGATCGTTCGCGAGGACCTGCTGGGCAAGTCGCGCGAGAACACGCCGGCGATGATCGACTGGGCCACCCAGGCCGACGCCGATTCCATGTTCAACACGCCGCCGACCTACGCCTGGTACATGGCGGGTCTGGTCTTCGAGCACCTGCTCGCCAAGGGCGGCCTCGAGGAGATGGGCAAGATCAACCAGCGTAAGGCCGAGAAGCTCTACGCCGCCATCGACGGCAACGACTTCTACCGCAACCCGGTCGAGCCGGCCTACCGCTCCTGGATGAACGTGCCGTTCATGCTGGCCGACGACTCGCTGGACAAGACCTTCCTCGAAGAGGCCGGTCGCCAGGGTCTGGTCACGCTCAACGGCCACCGTTCGGTCGGCGGCATGCGCGCAAGCATCTATAACGCGATGCCCGAAGCCGGCGTCGACGCGCTGATCCACTTCATGAACGACTTTGCCAAGCGCCACGGCTGAGCCCCGCTCGCCGAATCGCAAGACACCCGTTTCAAGGAATCCGTCATGTACAAGATTCACACCCTCAACGCCATCTCCAACAAGGGCCTCGAGCGCCTGCCGAACGAGCAGTACGACATCGGCGCCGAGCTGAACGACGCCGACGCCATCCTGGTCCGCTCGGCCAAGATGCACGACATGGACCTGCCGGAATCGCTGCTGGCCATCGGCCGTGCCGGCGCCGGCGTGAACAACGTTCCGGTCGAGCGCATGACCGAGAAGGGCGTGGTGGTCTTCAACGCGCCGGGCGCCAACGCCAACGCGGTCAAGGAGCTGGTGATCGCCGGCATGCTGATGTCCATCCGCAACATCGGCCCGGCCTGGGACTTCGCCCGCAACCTCGAGGGTAGTGACGAGGAAATCCACAAGGCGACCGAGGCCGGCAAGAAGAACTTCAAGGGCTTCGAACTGCCGGGTCGCACCCTGGGCATCATCGGCCTCGGCGCGATCGGCGTGCGCGTGGCGAACTCGGCCAAGGCGCTGGGCATGCGCGTGATCGGCTTCGACCCGGGCATCAGCGTCGAGCGCGCCTGGGAGCTTTCCCCGGACGTCCACCAGGCGGGCAGCGTCGACGAAGTGCTGGCCAAGGCCGACTTCGTCTCCCTGCACGTGCCGCTGATGGAGCAGACCAAGGACCTGATCAACGCCGAGCGTCTGGCGTTCATGAAGGACAACTGCGTCGTCCTCAACTTCGCCCGTGACGGCATCGTCAACGAGCAGGACATGGTCGATGCACTGGACAACGGCAAGGCGCTGTCCTACGTCTGCGACTTCCCGACCAACCTGACCAAGAACCACCCGAAGTGCCTGACCCTGCCGCACCTGGGCGCCTCCACCGACGAGGCCGAGGACAACTGCGCGGTCATGGTCGCCGACCAGGTGCGCGACTACATCGAGAACGGCAACATCAAGAACTCGGTCAATATGCCGCACGTCCAGATGGCCCGTTCCGGTGCGCAGCGCATCGCGATCGCCAACCTCAACCGTCCGGACATGGTCGGTCAGATCTCGCACATCCTCGGCAAGTCCGGCGTGAATATCGAGCACTTGGTCAACGAGTCGCGTGACCAGGTCGCCTACACGCTGCTGGACGTCGACCGCGAGGTGCCCGCCGAGACCCGCGACGAGCTCGCGGCGATCGACGGCGTCCTGCGCCTGCGTCTGCTCTGATCACCGTTCGGGGCCATGGGCGGCACTGATGCCAACGCCGCGGCGAACGCGGCACTGCCCGAGAGCCTGGACGAGGTCCGCGGGCTGATCGACTCGATCGATCGGCAGATTCTCGACCTGCTCAGCCAGCGTGCGCGCCTGGCCGAGCAGGTCGCGTTGATTAAGGAGCGCGACCCCGACCATCGCCCGGGGCAGTCCTTCTATCGTCCGGAGCGCGAGGCGCAGGTGCTCTCGCGCATCCGCGAACTCAATCCCGGTCCGCTGGACGACGACACCGTTGCCTGGCTGTTCCGCGAGATCATGTCGGCCTGTCTGGCCCACGAACGGCCGCTGGCAATCGCCACGCTCGGCCCGTCCGGCACGTTCTCCGAGCTGGCCGCGGTCGAGGCCTTCGGTCACGGCGGGCAGTTGCGGTTCGAGCCGGGCATTCCCGAGGTCTTTCGTGCGGTCTCGGCCGGTAGCGTCGACTACGGCGTGGTGCCGCTGGAGAACTCCACGGAAGGCAGTGTCTCGGTCACGCTCGACTCGCTTGCCGGCAGCGACCTGCTGCTCTGCGGCGAGGTGGCGCTGCGCATCGACCAGCAGCTGATCGCGCACCCCGAGGCGCCAGATACCCCGCGCGTGATCGTCTCGCACGCCCAGTCGCTGGCGCAGTGCCGCGAGTGGCTGGACGCCCACTTCCCCGGTATCGAGCGCATGGCCGTGGCCAGCAACAGTGCCGCGGCCCAGCAGGCAGCGCGCGACCCCGAGGTCTTCGCCGTGGGGCCGGCATTCGCCGCCGAGCGCCATGGACTGGTGGTGCGGGCATCCAACATCCAGGACAACGTCCAGAACACCACCCGCTTCGCCGTGCTCGGTCGCGAACCGATCGCTCCCTCGGGCAACGACAAGACCGCGCTGCTGCTGTCGGTGACCAATGAGCCCGGCGCACTCTCGCGACTGCTGGTGCCGTTGTCCGATGCCGGCATCGACGTGCTGCGGATCGAATCCCGGCCGGCACGTGACCGGGTCTGGGACTACGTCTTCTTCATCGACATCGCCGGGCACCGCGACGACCCCAAGGTCGCCAAGGCGCTCGAGCAACTGCGTCCGCACTGCGGTCAGCTGCGGGTGCTGGGTTCCTATCCGGTGCCGGTAATCGGCCACCCGGGAGGCGAGTGATGGCAGAGACGCCAAACGGACTCGCCGGCGGACAGGCGCGGGCCTGCGTCGAGGCAATCAGCCCCTATGTGCCGGGCAAGCCCGCCGAAGAGGTCGCCCGGGAGTACGGGATCGAGGAGGTGGTCAAGCTCGCCTCGAACGAGAACCCGCTCGGTCCGTCGCCGCGCGCCATCGAAGCGCTCCACGAGGGCATTGCAGACCTGCACGTCTACCCTGACGGCAGCGGTTTTCACCTCAAGCGGGCCATCGGCGAGCATTACGACGTCCGTCCCGAACAGGTCACGCTCGGCAACGGTTCGAACGACGTCCTCGAGCTGGTGGCGCGTGCCTACCTCGAGCCGGGTGTCAACGCGGTGTTCTCCCAGCACGCCTTTGCGGTCTACGCGCTTGCCACGCAGGCGGCCGGGGCCGAGGCCAAGGTGGTGCCTGCCCGTCCGGCGGATGATCCGGAGATGCCTTTCGGTGCGGATCTCGAGGCGATGGCCGCCGCGGTCGACGAGCAGACCCGCGTGGTGTTTCTCGCCAACCCGAACAACCCCACCGGCACCTGGGTCGAGTCAGCCCAGCTGCGTGCGCTGCTGGATGCCGTGCCGCCGGAGGTGATCGTGGTGCTCGACGAGGCCTACACCGAATACGTCGACGACCCGGCCTTCCCGGACGGGCTCGAGCTGTTGGCGCACTACCCGAATCTCGTGGTGACGCGCACCTTCTCCAAGATCTTCGGCCTGGCGGCCCTGCGGGTTGGCTTCGCGGTCAGCGATCCCGCGATCGCGAGCCTGCTCGATCGGGTCCGCCATCCGTTCAACGTCAATGCACTCGCGTTGCGTGCTGCCGAGGCGGCCCTGGACGACGGCCAGTTCATTGCCGAGAGTCGGGCGGTCAACCGCATCGGGCTGGCGCAGTGGCAGCGTGCGGCCGAGGCGCGCGACTGGCAGACCGTGCCGAGCCGGGCGAATTTCATCACCGTGATCACGCCGTTCGCCGCCGGCCGCGTGTTCGAGGCCCTGCTACGCGAGGGCGTGATCGTCCGCCCGCTCGGTGGCATGGAGGCCTGTGGCGGTCTTTCGCAGGCGCTGCGGATCACCATCGGCACTGAGGCGCAGAACGCCCGCGCCATCGAGGCGCTCGAGCGGGTGCTCCAACGGCTGGTCGGGGAGGGCGCCTCGGCATGATGTTCCGTCGCGTCGCACTGATCGGTACCGGCCTGATCGGCGGCTCGCTGGCATTGGCTCTGCGCGAGCGCGGCGAAGTGGGTGAGGTGGTCGGTTACGCCCGGCGCCTCGAGACCCGCTTGGCCGCCGAGCGTCGCGGCCTGATCGACCGGCCGGCCGATTCGATCGCCGAGGCGGTCGAGGGGGCGGATCTCGTCTTTCTTGCCACGCCGGTCAAGGCGATGGACGCGGTGCTCGGCGAGCTGGCAGGCGTCCTTCCGGACGATGCCCTGATCACCGATGGCGGTAGCGTCAAGGGTGCGGTGGTCGAGCGGGCGCGGGCGCAGCTGTCGGCCGAGCAGCTTGCCCGCTTCGTGCCGGGTCACCCGATCGCCGGACGCGAGCGCAGCGGTCCCGAGGCGGCCACGGCGGAGCTCTACCGTGGCCACCGCGTGATCCTGACCCCGATCGAGGAAAATCGCGCCGAGGACGTCGCCCGCATCGAGGCGATGTGGCAGGCGACGGGCGCCCGCGTCGAGCGTCTCGACGTCGCCCATCACGACCACGTCCTCGCGGCGACCTCGCACCTGCCGCATGCAGCGGCCTTCGCCATGGTCTCCTCGCTCGCCCGGCTGGCCGAGCGTTACGAGGTGTTCCGCTACGCCGCCGGCGGCTTCCGCGACTTCACCCGCATTGCCAGTTCCGACCCGGTGATGTGGCGTGACATCTGCCTCGACAACCGCGACGAGATCCTCCAGATGCTCGATCACTATCGGGCCGAGCTCGACGGGCTACACGACATGCTCGCGTCTGCCGATGGCGAGGCGATCGAGCGCTACTTCGCCGAGGCCAAGGCGGTGCGCGACGCGCTCTATCCCGTCGTCGAGGCCGGTGACGGCGAACAGGACGATGGCTGACGCCGACCCGCTCCGCATTCTTTCTCTCAGTCCAACCTCCGGATGACCGCGCCATGACCGCAGCTCATGATTCCGCTTCCCTGACCTTCCGCAGCACGGCCGCCGCCCAGCCCCTCGAGGGCGAGGCGCGCGTGCCGGGCGACAAGTCGATCTCACACCGCTCGATCATGTTCGGCTCGCTCGCCGAGGGGGCCACCGAGGTGACGGGCTTTCTCGAGGGCGAAGACAGCCTCAACACGCTGCGCTGCTTCCGCGCCATGGGCGTGTCCATCAGCGACCCGGTCGACGGCCGGGTGACCATTGAGGGGGTGGGTCTGCACGGCCTCAAGGCACCGGGGAAACCGCTGTACGTGGGCAATTCAGGCACCTCGATGCGTCTGATGTCCGGCATCCTGGCCGGACAGGCGTTCGACTCGGTGCTCGAGGGCGACGCCTCACTGTCGCGTCGACCGATGAAGCGCGTGATTGACCCGCTGACCGCGATGGGTGCGCGGATCGAGTCCGGTCCGGAAGGTCGTTCGCCGTTGATCATCCGTGGCGGGCAAGCCCTTAAGGCGATCGATTACGCCATGCCGATGGCCAGCGCGCAGGTCAAATCCTGCGTGCTGCTCGCCGGTCTGTACGCCGAGGGACGCACCTGCGTCACCGAGCCGGCGCCGACGCGGGATCACACCGAGCGCATGCTCTCGGGGCTGGGTGTGTCCGTGGCACGCGAGGGTGCCCGTGTCTGCCTCGACCAATCCGACCCCGCCGAGCGCCGTCTGGTCGGTCGTGAGTTGGAAGTCCCGGCGGACATTTCCTCGGCGGCCTTCTTCCTGGTCGCGGCGAGCATCGTGCCGAATTCGGAGGTCGTGCTGACCCACGTCGGTCTCAATCCGACCCGCACCGGGGTGATCGACATCCTCCAGGCGATGGGTGCGGACATCCGAATCGAGAACCGCCGCGAGGTCGGTGGCGAGCCGGTCGGCGATCTGCGGGTCATGAGCGCCGAGCTCCACGGCATCGAGATCGACGAGGCGCTGGTGCCACTGGCGATCGACGAATTTCCGGTGATCTTCGTTGCCGCCGCCTGCGCGAAGGGGCGGACGGTGTTGACCGGCGCCGAGGAGCTGCGGGTTAAGGAATCCGATCGCATCGCGGTAATGGCCGACGGCCTGGAGAAGCTCGGTGTTGATGCCACGCCCACCGAGGACGGCATGGTCATCGAAGGGCGGGGTGAGCCGCAGCCGTTCGGTTCGGCCACCATCTACGCTCAGGGCGATCATCGCATCGCGATGGCGTTTGCGGTGGCCGGCCTGAAGGCGCGCGGCGAGATCACGATTCACGACTGCCAGTTCGTCGAGACCTCGTTCCCGGGGTTTGCCGAGCTGTTCAACCGTCTCGGCGGCTGCCTCGAGCTGTCGCGTCACTGAATTTTCCCTCAAGGAGGTCCCATGGTTCCCGTCATCACCATCGATGGTCCCAGTGGTTCGGGCAAGGGCACCGTTGCTCGTCGACTGGCCGTGCGACTCGGCTTCGGCATGCTCGATTCCGGCGCGCTGTACCGCCTGACTGCCCTGGCCAGCCAGCAGGCAGGTCTTGCGCCTCAGGCCCCCGAGATCGTCGACATCGCCCGGCATCTGGCCTGTCGTTTCGACGAGGAGGGCAACGTCTTTCTCAACGAGGAGAACGTCAGCCGCGAACTGCGTACCGAGACCACCGGCGCGATCGCCTCGCAGATCGCCGCCCGTCCCGAGGTGCGCGAGGCGCTGCTGCAGCGCCAGCGCGACTTTGCCAAGGCCCCGGGGCTGGTCGCCGACGGCCGCGACATGGGTACGGTGGTGTTCCCGGACGCGCCGGCGAAGATATTCCTCGATGCCAGTGCCGAGGTCCGCGCCGATCGACGTTATAAGCAGTTGATCGAGAATGGATTCGATGCTAGTTTTACCGCCCTCGTCGAGGAGATCCGCCAACGGGATGAGCGGGATCGCAATCGATCGGTCGCGCCGCTGCGCCCGGCCGAGGATGCGTTAGTCGTTGATTCCAGCGATCTTTCCATCGACGAGGTGGAGGCCACGCTGTGGCGCTACATCCAGGATCGGCTCGCCGATCAGGACGTGTAGCGGCCCGGCGGGGCCGTTGACTCGTGTTTTTGTGCGGGCAATGTCGCCCGGTCATCAACCCGTGAGTCTGGCAAACCCAGGGACCGGATACGCCAGTGTTTTTTCACCACGACGGACAGCTTTTGGAACGTCCAGTCGTCAACCCTTTGGAAATGCGGATTAATGTCTGAAAGTTTTGCCCAGCTTTTTGAAGAAAGCCTCCAGAATGCCGTCATGCAGGCGGGCTCGATCGTCTACGGCAAGGTCGTGGACATCAACGACGATTACGTCACTGTCGATGCCGGCCTGAAGTCGGAAGGGATCATCCCCACCGACCAGTTCCGTGACGAGAACGGCGAAGTCAATATCACCGTTGGTGATGAGGTCGAGGTTGCTCTCGATGCCGTGGAAGACGGCTTCGGCGAGACCCGCCTGTCGCGCGAGAAGGCTCTGCGTGCCCGCGCCTGGAAGAAGCTGGAGAAGGCTTTCGAGGCAGACGAGATCGTCACCGGCCGCATTTCCGGCAAGGTCAAGGGCGGCTTCACCGTCGAGCTTGGCGACGTCCGTGCGTTCCTGCCGGGCTCGCTGGTCGACGTCCGCCCGATCCGGGATACCACGTATCTCGAAGGCAAGGACATCGAGTTCAAGATCATCAAGCTCGACCAGCGCCGCAACAACGTGGTCGTATCCCGTCGCGCGGTTGTCGAGGAAGAGTACAGCGCCGAGCGCGAAGCGCTGCTCGAGCAGCTGCAGGAAGGCATGGTCCTCCGCGGTATCGTCAAGAACCTCACCGACTACGGTGCGTTCCTGGACCTCGGCGGCATCGACGGCCTGCTGCACATCACCGACATGGCGTGGAAGCGCGTCAAGCATCCGTCCGAGATGGTCAACATCGGCGACGAGATCGACGTCAAGGTGCTGAAGTTCGACCGCGAGCGCAACCGCGTTTCGCTGGGCCTCAAGCAGCTGGGCGAGGATCCGTGGAACGACATCTCCCGTCGTTACCCGACCAGCACCCGTCTGTTCGGCAAGGTCACCAACATCACCGATTACGGCTGCTTCGTCGAAATCGAGGATGGCGTCGAAGGTCTGGTACACGTCTCCGAGATGGACTGGACCAACAAGAACGTGAACCCGGGCAAGCTGGTCAACGTCGGCGACGAGGTCGAGGTGATGATCCTGGACATCGACGAGGATCGCCGCCGCATCTCGCTGGGCATGAAGCAGTGCCAGCCGAACCCGTGGGACGCCTTCGCCGCGTCGCACACCAAGGGCGACAAGGTCGTCGGTCAGATCAAGTCGATCACCGACTTCGGCATCTTCATCGGCCTGGAAGGCGGCATCGACGGTCTGGTTCACCTCTCCGACCTGTCCTGGAGCGAGCCGGGCGAAGACGCCGTTCGCCAGTTCAAGAAGGGCGAGGAACTCGAGGCGGTCGTCATCGCCATCGATCCGGAGCGCGAGCGCATCTCGCTGGGCCTCAAGCAGCTCGAGGACGATCCGCTGTCCAACTGGGCGGCCGAGAACCCGAAGGGCAGCATCGTCAAGGGCACGCTGCGTGAAGTCGACGCCCGTGGCGGCGTGGTCGAGCTGGCCGAAGGCATCGACGGCTACATCCGTGCCTCCGACATCGCTCGCGAGCGCATCGACGACGCCCGAACCGTCCTGAAGGAAGGTGAGGAAGTCGAGGCCAAGTTCATGGGTATCGATCGCAAGAACCGCATGATCAGCCTGTCGATCCGCGCCAAGGATCACGCCGAGGAAGCCGAGGCGATGGACGAGCTCAACAAGCAGCCGTCCACCTCCTCGCCGACTCTGGGCGACCTGCTCAAGGAACAGCTCGGCAAGTCGGAGTAATCCGGTTCGTTTGAGTCTGGGAAAACGCCATCCTATGTGATGGCGTTTTTTGTGGGTGGCCGGTTCGGGCCGGCCACCGCCGATTTCAGAAGCGTGCCCATCGTGGGGCGCCGAAGGGAGTTTTGACCGATGACCAAGTCGGAACTGATCGAACGGCTGGCGGATCGCCAGCAGTACCTGCCCATGCGCGACATCGAGACCTCGGTGCGTCTGATGCTCGACGAGATGATGGATGCCCTGAGCGCCGGCGAGCGGATCGAGATCCGCGGCTTCGGCAGCTTCTCGCTGAACTATCGTCGCCCGCGCCTGGGGCGCAACCCCAAGACCGGCGAGACCGTGTCGCTTGGGGCCAAGTATGTGCCGCACTTCAAGCCGGGCAAGGAACTGCGCGAGCGGGTCAACGCTGCCGTGAAGCTGGGTGACTGAGATGGCGACGCATCGTCCCCAGCCGCGCATCTACGTGGCGCTGGATGCGGCCGATAAGACACGGATCCGTTTCCTCATGGAGGCGCTCGATCCGGCGCTGTGCGGGATCAAGATCGGCAAGGAGGCATTCACGGCCTTCGGCCCGCAGGTCGTGGGTTGGGCGCGGGAGCGAGGCTTCCCGGTCTTCCTCGACCTCAAGTTCCACGACATCCCCAACACGGTCGCTCAGGCCTGTCGTGCCGCTCGTGATCTGGATGTCGCCCTGGTGAACGTTCATGCCAGCGGTGGGCGCCGGATGCTTGAGGCGGCACGCGAGGCCCTGCCAGCCGGCGAGGAGTCGCCGGGGCTGATTGCGGTGACCGTGCTGACCTCGATGGAGGATGCCGACCTGGCCGAGATCGGGGTCGGTGGCACTGCCGAGGCACAGGTGGAGCGGCTGGCGCGTCTCACGGCTGACTGCGGACTTGACGGGGTCGTGTGTTCGGCGCGTGAGGCGTCGGCCATGCGGGCGGTATTCCCGGGCGAGACCGGGCTGGTCGTGACACCGGGCGTGCGCCCGGCGGGGAGTGCCGCTGACGATCAGCGTCGTGTGGTGACGCCGGCAGAGGCGCTCTCGGCGGGCGCGACCAGCCTCGTCATCGGCCGACCGATTACCGGCGCTTCCGATCCGGGCAAGGCCCTGGAGGCCATTGTCGCCGAGTTGTGACGTGGAGAGGGTGCCGCTTGGAACCCGCCCACAAGAAAGGCCCGTGACCGCATGGCGGTGCGGGCCTTTCTTTTTGCATTGATCCCGCCCGACTTACTGTCGCGCGGCGAGGAGGTTCTCGCGGGTCGCCATCCAGATCATCAGATCGTGGAAGGCGCGGATGTTCTCGACGTAGTTCACCGTCTCGCTGCCGCGCGCGTAGCCGTAACGCATGTCACGGTAGATGGCCGGGTCGGAGAGCTGCGGCAGCCGTTCGCGGACGGCAGCCCACTGGGTGGGGTCGCCGCCCTGGCGGCGGGTGAGCACCAGGGCGTCACTCAGGTGGCCGATGCCGACGTTGTAGGCAGCCAGGGCCAGGTAGGTGCGATCCGGTTCGGTGGCTTCCTCCGGCACCAGTTCACGCAATTGAGCAATGTACTTCGCCCCGGCCATGATGTTCGCCGTGGGGTTGCTGGGGTCGGTCAGGCCGAGCCCGCGGGCCGTGGGCAGGATGATCTGCATGAGCCCGTAGGCGCCCTGGTGGGAGACCGCGTCCGGTTGCCACTTTGATTCCTGGTAGCCCACCGAGGCGAGCAGCCGCCAGTCGATCTCGTAGCGTTCACCCGCGCGGCGGAAGGTGCGCAGGTAGGGGCGGGCGCGGGTCTCCAGATCCTGCAGGAAACGACGCGAGAGCGACTCGTCGAGCCGTTCGAACTGGGCGTAATGACGATCGACCAATCCGCGGAGCTGCTGATCACTGCGGATCTCGGCGAAGAAGCGACGTGCCGCCTTGAGCAGCGAGTCGTCGGCCTCGCGCGAGAAGGCCCATGCCAGCGAAACCGGCGGGCCGACGATCGGGCCGATGGCGACGTCGTCGGAGAGCTTGTGGGCGAGCAGGGCCGTGTGGGACAGGGTCAGGGCGTATTCGATATCGCCATGGCGAATGCCTTCGAGAATCGCCAGCTTGTCCTGCCGTTCCTCGATGGTCAGCGGTACCGCGCCCGGCTGACGGCTGATGCGCTCGAGCCAGTGTCGATTCGCCGAGCCGGCCGGCACCGCCACCGTCAGACCGGCGAGCTCGGTCAATCCCGAGGGAATCGGCTGATCGACGGCGTGAATCAGCTTGCGGCTCACGGTGAGGTAGGGCGGGCTGAAGGCGAAGCGCTCCTGGCGTGCCGGGTCGATTGCCAGCCCGGCGGCCGCCAGATCGGCGCGGTTCTCGGCCACCGCCTCGTACGCCGCATCGATGTTCGGGACCACCAGGTATTCGACGTCGACGCCGAGCCGGTCGGCGAATCGCCCGGTGAGGTCGTACTCCAGCCCCTGCGGACGATAACTATCCGGAATGTACAGGGTGGGTTCGATCATGGTGGCGACCCGCAATACGCCACGATCGCTCACCTGGGTGAGTTGCGGCGTGCGCTTGAAGCTGTCGGCGACGTCGATGGCAGCCAGACGGGTCGGCTGCTCGCCCGGCGTCCAGGTGTGGATCCACCAGGCGAGCGGGGCGGCGAACAACGCGCCCACGCCGACGAGCGGGATCAGCCAGCGGCCGATCCCGCGTTTCCGCCGGGGCTGCTTCAAAACTTGAAGCCCACGTGGATGGCCACCACGCCGAAGGTGAGGTTGTGGACGTCGACGTGGTCGAAGCCGTTGTCGAGCATCATCTGCTCGAGGTTCTCCTGGTCCGGGTGCATGCGGATCGACTCGGCCAGGTAGCGGTAGCTGTCGGCATCGTTCGCCAGTAGCTTGCCCATGACCGGCAGCGCGGAGAAGGAGTAGGCATCGTAGACGCGCTCGACCAGCGGGCTGGTCGGCTTGGAGAACTCGAGGATCACCACCCGGCCACCGGGTTTGACCACGCGGGCCATCTCGGCAAGCGCTCGGGCCTTGTCGGTGACGTTGCGCAGGCCGAAGCCGATGGTGACGCAGTCGAAGCGGTTGCTCTCGAAGGGCAGGGCCTCGGCGTTGGCCAGCCCGTACTCGACGTTGTTGAAGATGCCTTGCTCGTCGAGCTTTTCGCGGCCGATCGAGAGCATGCTGGCATTGATGTCCGAGAGCACCACCAGCCCGGTGTCGCCGACGATGCGTGCCATGCGCGCGGCGAGGTCGCCGGTGCCGGAGGCGAGGTCGAGCGCCTGGCCGCCACGCTTGAGGCCGGTGTATTCGAGCGCCACCCGTTTCCACAGTCGGTGGATGCCGAACGACATGGCATCGTTCATCAGGTCATAGCGGCCGGCGACCGAATCGAAGACCGACCCCACCAGCCGGGACTTTTCCTCACGGGGGACTTCCCGGTAGCCAAAGTGCGTCTTCTCGGTCATGGTCGGCTCTCTCGTCAGGGAAACGGGGTCTCGATTCAGTCCGGCTTGGCCGGTTTCGATGACGATAATACATCGTACGGCCCGGCCGGTTCCTCACGATCCGGGTTGCGCTCGATGCCGGCGGATGCCAGTCGGTCGAGGTAATAGGTCCAGTTCCCCTCGCGCCGATCGCCCAGCTCGCGCAGCAGCCCCCAGTCGTACAGACCGCTGTCGTGGCCGTCGTCGAACACGAGTTTGACTGCGTACCGGCCCACCGGTTGCACATCGAGAATCTTCACCTGCTCCTTGCCGAGCACCAGCATCATCTCGCCGCCGCCGTGACCGCGCACCTCCGCCGATGGGCTGAATACACGCAGGTACTCGGCGGAGAGATCGAAGGCGGCCCCGTCGGGGAAGACGAGGCTCAGCGAGCGGCGGTCCTTGCCCAGACGGATCTGGCGCGGGGCGGGGTGGTTGTCTGCCATGGCGTGCCTCGACTTACAGGATGTAGCGGCTCAGGTCTTCGTCGCGCGCCAGCTCGCCCAGGCGCTCCTCGACGAAGTCCGCGTCCAGCGTCAGGGTCTTGGACTCGCCGTCGGCCTCGAAGCTCAGATCCTCGAGCAGGTGCTCCATGACCGTGTGCAGGCGCCGGGCCCCGATGTTCTCGGTGCGGTGGTTCACCTCGAAGGCGATCTCGGCGATCCGTCGGATGGCATCGTCGGTGAAGTCGATCGAGAGGCCATCGGCGGACAGCAGGGCGGTGTGTTGGCGTGTGAGCGCGGCATCGGGCTCGGTCAGGATGCGCACGAAGTCGTCGCTGGACAGCGCCTGCAGTTCGACGCGAATCGGCAGCCGGCCCTGCAGTTCCGGAATCAGGTCCGAGGGGCTGGCGACGTGGAAGGCGCCCGAAGCGATGAACAGGATGTGGTCGGTGCGCACCATGCCCACCTTGGTGTTGACGGTCGAGCCCTCGATAAGCGGCAGCATGTCGCGCTGCACGCCCTCGCGGGAGACCTCGCCACCGCCGTGCTCGGCGCGCTTGGCGACCTTGTCGATCTCGTCGATGAAGACAATGCCGTTCTGCTCGACGCGCTCGGCCGCCTCGGCGCGGATCTCCTCTTCGTTGATGAGGTTGGCCGCCTCTTCCTCGGTCAGCGCGGCGAGGGCCTCGGCGACCGTCATGCGTCGGGTCTGAGTCTTGTCCTGCCCCATGTTCTGGAAGACCGAGCGCAGCTGGCTGGCCATTTCCTCCATGCCCGGCGGGGTCATCACGTCGATGCCGGCCGGTGCCTGGCGCAGTTCGATCTCCACCTCGCGCTCGTCGAGCTCGCCGCGGCGGATCTTGTCGCGGAATTTCTCGCGGGTGCTGCGGTAGGCCTCCTCGCCGTGGCTGTCGTCGCTTTGCCACGGATCCCGCGGAGCAGGCAGCAGGGCGTCGAGCACGCGATCCTCGGCGGCCACCTTGGCCCGATCCTTGACCTCGGCCATGGCCTCCTGGCGCACCATCTTCAGTGCGTACTCGGCCAGGTCGCGGATCATCGATTCGACGTCACGGCCGACGTAGCCCACCTCGGTGAACTTGGTCGCCTCGATCTTCAGGAACGGCGCGTTGGCGAGCTTGGCCAGACGGCGGGCAATCTCGGTCTTGCCCACGCCGGTCGGGCCGATCATGAGGATGTTCTTGGGCGTGATCTCGCTCTTGAGCGGCTCGTCGACCTGCTGGCGGCGCCAGCGGTTCCGCAGGGCGATGGCCACCGCCTTCTTGGCGGCGTTCTGGCCGACGATGTGCTTGTCGAGTTCCGAGACGATCTGGGTCGGTGTCAGGTTCATCAGTCGAGTTCTTCGATGGTGAGCTTGTGATTGGTGTAGATGCAGATATCGCCGGCAATGTGCAGTGCCGTCTCGACGGTCTCCCGCGCGGGGAGTTCCGAGTGGCGCATCAGGGCGGTGGCTGCCGACTGGGCGTAGGCGCCGCCGGAGCCGATCGCAATCAGCGAATCCTCCGGCTCGATCACGTCGCCGTTGCCGCTGATGGTGAGCATGGCGTCACGGTCGGCCACCACCAGCATCGCCTCGAGCCGGCGCATCATCCGGTCGGTGCGCCAGTCCTTGGCCAGCTCCACGGCCGAGCGCAGCAGGTTGCCGCTGTATTTTTCCAGCTTGGCCTCGAAGCGTTCGAACAGGGTGAAGGCATCCGCGGTCGCGCCGGCGAAACCGGCGAGCACCTGCCCGTTGTAGAGCGTGCGCACCTTGCGCGCGTTGCCTTTGACCACGGTATGGCCGAGCGTGACCTGGCCGTCGCCGCCGATGACGGTCTGACCGTTCTTGCGCAGGCAGAGGATGGTGGTGCCGTAAAGGGTTTCGTCGTGATGAGCCATGGAGTTATGGGTCGGTCCGATTGATTGTTAGGCGAGTCGATGATGGGCGTCGTGCCGGTCCAACAGGTGGTGTGGGCCGGAGCGCCTGAACCGGGGACAGTGTAGGCGACCGGTCGGGTTTTCAACCCTGATCGTCGGCGGGCGGCTCGGACTGGCTGTCTCGACGGGCGGCTCGTGGGTGGGCGCGCTCGTAGACATTCATCAGATGCTGGAAGTCGAGGTGGGTGTAGATCTGCGTGGTCGTCAGGCTTTCGTGGCCGAGCATTTCCTGCACGGCGCGCAGGTCGCCTGAGGACTCGAGCACGTGGGTGGCGAAGGCGTGGCGCAGTTGGTGTGGATGCAGCGGGGCATCGAGGCCCGCCTGGCGACTCGCGCGGTTCAGGCGCAGTTGCACCGAGCGCGCCGACAGTCGCCGGCCGCGATCGCTGATGAAAACGGCCGGAGAACCCTGCCGGTCCCATTGCCGCCGTTGTGACAGCCAGTCGCGCATGGCGCGAGCCGCTGCCCGTCCTACCGGCACGATGCGGGTCTTGTCGCGCTTGCCGGTAACGCGTGCCTGCCCGGCGGCCAGATCGATATCGGTCAGGTCGAGCGACACGAGTTCGGCCAGTCGCAGGCCACTGCCGTAGAGCCACTCGAACAGGCAGTGGTCCCGGCTGCGGCGGATCTCGTCGGCACGCCTGGCGGCGGGTGAGGATTTGTTGTTGCTGTTCTCGGTCGGATCGCTGTCGAGCAGTCGCGTCACCGTCTCGATGTCCGGAGCGTCCGGCAGGCGCTTCGGGGCGCGCGGGGCCTTGAGCAGCAAGGGATCGGCCGTGAAGGGAATATCGAGCCGTTGCCAGAATCGCAGCAGACGCTTGAGTGCGCTGACATGGCGGGCGATGGAGCGGGGCGACTGGTCGTCACGGGACAGTTGGGCGAGAAAACGGCGCAGGCAGCGGTCGTCGATCGCCTCGGTGGAGGAAACGTCCCTTTCGTCGAGATAACGCCGGAACCGCGCCCACGAGGCCTGATAGGCCTTACGGGTGAGCGGGTTGAGGCGATGGTCGGCGGCGAGCGCCTCGCCGGCCTGGTCGAAGGCCGTGGTCAGCGGGGCGGTGCCCATGGGTGGGTCAGGCGTTGTCCTTTGCCGCCGACGGGCTGAGGAAGGCTGCCGCAAGCTCACCGATCTGCTCGAGGAAATGCGTGCCCTGCGCCGGGTTGAAGCCGTCTGGCAGGCGGCGGCCAAGCGCGACGATATAGCGCGCGCTGGCGTCGCCGTCGGTTGTGACCGAGATCAGGGCCGCCGATCCGGTCTGGGGCAGGGCGTCGCCGAAGAGTGTCTCGCGGACCGTGTCGTGGAGCCGGCCGCAGTGCGGCACCGGGTTCTCCAGCCAGCCGGCCAGTTGTCCACGGGTCTCACCGTCCAGTTCGCTCAGCGGGGCCACCCGGCAGGCGTCGACCTCGAAGGTTTCACCGATCAGCCGTTCCAGCGTAGCGGTGGAGCGGTCGGTCGCCCCGAGCAGCGTCTGGCAGAAACGGTGCAGGAGGCGGTCGGCCTCGGCATTGTCGGCTGCCACCTGGTGGAGCTGGTCGAGGGCGCTTTTCTGGCTCATGGCGCGATGGCGCCAGCGGCGCAGCTGCCAGTGATGCAGCGAAACGATCGGCTGCGGCGGTCCAGGCAGTTCGACGGCGTCGAGGATCTCCGGGTGGTCGAGGAACAGCTCCGGGTGGGCCCGGAGGTAGTCGAGCACCGCTTCGGCGGTAGGTTTCTCCCCGCCAGATTCGGCGGTGGCATCCGTGTCGGCAAGTTCGAGGGCCGCGTTCTCGTTCATGCGATTTCCCTTGGCGATGTTCGTGGTGTTTGGTTCCGGGTTCTGTGTCCGGTTGGCAAGCGCCTCTTCGGGCGTTTGTTCCACCTTACTCGCCCCCCGGCGCGGCGGCAATCCTTGCTCATGGGTCAGTCAGTTGACTCGACGACCACCTCGCCGTCGAAGACGAATTCGGCCGGACCGGTCATGAACAAGGTGTCGCTCTCACGGCCGGACCAGTCGATGACCAGCGTGCCGCCGGGCAGATCCACCCGGCAGGGGGTCTGCAGTCGATCGGCTCGGATGCCGGCAGCGACTGCCGCGCAGGCTCCGGTGCCGCAGGCCAGCGTTTCGCCCGCGCCGCGCTCGTAAACCCGCAGCCGGATGTGGTCGTCGGCCTGCTGTTCGACAAAACCGACATTCACCCGCCGCGGGAAGGCCGGATGGGATTCGACCACCGGGCCGACCGCTTCCACCGGGAAGGCGTCCACGTCGTCGACCTGGATTACCGCGTGAGGGTTGCCCATGGAGACCGCCTCGAGGGTGACCTTGTCGAGCCCGCCGGGCCGGCCACTGAGCATCAGCGTGTAGGGCGAACCGGTCGCGGTTACCGGCGGCTTGAACGGGATTTCCTCGGGGGTGAAGCGCGGTCGACCCATGTCGACACAGACCTGGCCGTCGTCGGTCAGGTGCAGCACGATCGGGCCGCCGGCGGTCTGCACCCGGATCTCGCGGCGATCGGTCAGCCCGCGTTCGGCGACGAACCGGGCGAAGCAGCGCGCGCCGTTGCCGCACTGTTCCACTTCGCTGCCGTCACCGTTGAAGATGCGGTAGCGAAAGTCGGACTGGCGTCGGGCCGGCGGTTCAATCAGCAACAGCTGGTCGAAGCCGATGCCGAAATGGCGGTCTGCCCAACGACGGATGCGCTCCGGGGTCAGCCATTTCGCGACCGGGAACTTCTGACTCACGGCATCGATGACCATGAAGTCGTTGCCCAGTCCCTGCATCTTGGTGAAAGCCAGCCGGTCGGCCATCGGAGCGCCTCTTGCCATGTCGAATGAATGTAACGGTCATTTTATCATCCGGCCGACGCCACCGACGGACCATCGACGAAGAGCCGATTCGGCGATGGATTTCCAGATTCACCTCGGTCCGAAGGGCAATTGTGTTTATACTGCGCGCCCTTATTTCAATCCCTTGGACCGTTTTTCGTGATCGCCAATCTCCGTAATATCGCCATCATCGCCCACGTTGACCACGGCAAGACCACGCTGGTCGACCGCCTCCTGCAGCAGTCCGGCACCCTCGATGCCCGTGCCGACCACGGCGACCGGGTGATGGATTCCAACCAGATCGAGAAGGAACGGGGCATCACGATCCTGGCCAAGAACACGGCGATCAAGTGGCACTCCCCCGAGGGACAGGACTGGCGCATCAACATCGTCGACACCCCGGGCCACGCCGACTTCGGCGGCGAGGTCGAGCGGGTCATGTCGATGGTCGACTCCGTGCTGCTGCTGGTCGACGCGGTCGACGGCCCGATGCCGCAGACGCGCTTCGTCACGCAGAAGGCCTTCGAGCACGGCCTCAAGCCGATCGTGGTCATCAACAAGATCGATCGTCCGGGCGCGCGTCCGGACTGGGTCATCAATGAGGTGTTCGACCTGTTCGACCGCCTGGGCGCGACCGACGACCAGCTCGACTTCCCGATCGTCTACGCCTCGGCCCTGAACGGCTACGCCAGCCTGGACGAGAACGTCCGCGAGGGCGACATGACTCCGCTGTTCGAGGCGATCGCCGAGCGCGTTCCGGCCCCGGACGTCGATCCGGACGGCCCGTTCCAGCTGCAGGTCTCGAGCCTCGATTACAACTCCTATGTCGGCGTCATCGGCGTCGGCCGGATCAAGCGCGGCAAGGTCTCGACCAACACGTCGGTGAAGGTCGTCGGTCGCGACGGCGAGGTACGCAACGGCCGCGTCCTGCAGATCATGGGCTTCCACGGTCTGGACCGCGTCGAGGTCGATTCCGCCCAGGCCGGCGACATCATCGCCTTCTCGGGTATCGATCCGCTCTACATCTCCGACACGCTCTGTGACCCGGAGGCCGTCGAGGCGCTGCCGGCACTGACCGTCGACGAGCCGACCGTCTCGATGACCTTCCAAGTCAACACCTCGCCGTTCGCCGGTCGCGAGGGCAAGTTCCTCACCAGTCGTCAGATCCGCGAGCGCCTCGACCGCGAGCTGGTCCACAACGTGGCCCTGCGCGTCGAGCAGCTCGACGACCCGGACAAGTTCCGCGTCTCCGGCCGCGGCGAGCTGCACCTGTCGGTGCTGATCGAGAACATGCGCCGCGAGGGCTACGAGCTGGGCGTCTCCCGACCGGAGGTCATCGTCCGCGAGGTCGACGGCGAGAAGCAGGAGCCCTACGAGCAGCTGGTCGTCGACATCGAGGAGCAGCACCAGGGCGCGGTGATGGAGAAGCTCGGCCTGCGTCGCGGCGAGATGCGCAACATGGAGCCGGACGGCCAGGGCCGCGTGCGCCTCGAGTTCATCATCCCGTCGCGTGGCCTGATCGGCTTCCGCACCGAGTTCCTGACCGCGACCCAGGGCACCGGCCTGATGTTCTCGGTGTTCGACCACTACGGCAAGTACCAGCCGGGCATGGTCGGCCAGCGCATCAACGGCGTACTGATCGCCTCCGAGACCGGCAAGGCGCTCGCCTACGCCCTGTTCAACCTGCAGGACCGCGGTCGCCTGATGATCGGCCACGGCGATGAGGTCTATGAGGGCCAGGTGGTCGGTATCCACGCCCGCGACAACGACCTGACCGTCAACGTGCTCAAGGGCAAGAAGCTGACCAACGTCCGTGCCGCCGGTACCGACGAGGCGCTGACCCTGACCCCGCCGGAGCGCTACACGCTTGAGCAGGCGCTGGAGTTCATCGATGATGACGAGCTGGTCGAGGTCACCCCGGAATCCATCCGGATTCGCAAGAAGCACCTGACCGAGAACGAGCGCAAGCGCGCCAGCCGCGCCGCCTCCTAAGGGGCAGCCGGTCGGAAGACCGGTGGCGCATCGGGATGAGAGTGGCAAGCGATGTTTGACAATCTTTCCAAGCGACTCGGCGGATTGCTCGACGGCCTCAAGGGCCAGGGGCGACTGACCGAGGACAACATCAAGGATGCCCTGCGCGAGGTGCGCATGGCACTGCTGGAGGCCGACGTGGCCCTGCCGGTGGTGCGCGAGTTCATCAAGGACGTGCGCGAGCGGGCGGTTGGCGCCGAGGTGGCCAAGAGCCTCCAGCCGGGCCAGGTGTTCGTCAAGATCGTCAACGACGAGCTGACCCGCCTGATGGGCTCGGAGAACGCCGAGCTCGATCTCGCCGCCCGTCCGCCGGCGGTCATCCTGATGGCCGGCCTGCAGGGCGCGGGCAAGACGACCACGGCGGGCAAGCTCGGTCGCTGGCTGAAGAAGAATCAGAAAAAGAAGGTGCTGGTGGTTTCCTCGGACGTCTATCGTCCGGCGGCGATCGACCAGCTCGAGACGGTGGCCAAGCAGGTCGGCGTCGACTTCTTCCCTTCGTCGAGCGATCAGGATCCGGTCGAGATCGCCAAGGCCGCCCGCGCCGAGGCGGAGCTCAAGTTCTACGACGTGTTGATCGTCGATACCGCCGGTCGCCTGCACGTCGACGAGGAGATGATGGGCGAGGTCGCCCGTATCCACGGTGCGGTCGATCCGATCGAGACCTTGTTCGTCGTCGACTCGATGACCGGTCAGGATGCGGCCAACACCGCCCAGGCCTTCCACGAGCAGCTGCCGCTGACCGGCGTGATCCTGACCAAGGCCGACGGCGATGCCCGCGGCGGTGCCGCACTGTCGGTCCGGCAGGTCACCGGCAAGCCGATCAAGTTCCTCGGTGTCGGCGAGAAGCTCGACGCCCTTGAGCCATTTCACCCGGATCGGATCGCCTCGCGCATCCTCGGCATGGGCGACGTGGTCTCGCTGGTCGAGCAGGCCCAGGAGACGGTCGACGCCGACAAAGCCAAGGCGCTGGCGGACAAGGTTCGTTCCGGCAAGGGCTTCACGCTCGAGGACATGCGCGACCAGTTCAGCCAGATGCTGAAGATGGGCGGCATGGGCGGACTGATGGACAAGCTGCCCGGCATGGGCAAGCTGGGCGCCGATGCGCAGAAGCACATCGACGACAAGGACATCAAGCGCATGATCGCCATCATCGACTCGATGACCCCCGGCGAGCGTCAGCGCCCGGACATCATCAAGGGCTCGCGCAAGCGTCGCATCGCGAACGGCTCGGGCATGCAGGTGCAGGACGTCAACCGCCTGCTCAAGCAGTACCGCGACATGCGCGACATGATGAAGAAGCTTTCCGGCGGCGGCATGAAGAAGATGATGCGCGCCATGAAGGGGCGCATGCCCGGCATGCCGTTCTGAATTGGCCGGGCCCGTCCGGTGCGCGTTTGGGTGGCCTGCTTTGGGCGCGCCCTCGGCTCCGGTATACTGCCCGGCTTTGACCGTCAGGGAAGTGCGCCTTCGTGCCCAGCTTCCCTAGCCAGCGAGAGTGGCGGAATTGGTAGACGCACTGGCTTTAGGTGCCAGCGCCTGACGGCGTGAGAGTTCGAGTCTCTCCTCTCGCACCAGATCCCGAACATGAGCCCTGCCGGCGTGCCGGCAGGGCCAGCAACACCACAGACATTCGTTTTTTTGAGGTATCGCATCCATGCAGGTTGAATTGCAGCCGGCCGACGGCCTGACCCGCCGCCTGGCGATCGAAGTTCCCGCCAACGAGATCGACGAGCAGGTCGAGAAGCGCCTGAAGGACATGCGTGGTCGCGTGCGCATCGACGGTTTCCGTCCGGGCAAGGCGCCGCTGTCGGTCATCCGGATGCAGTACGCCGCCCGCGTTCGTGATGACGTCATCGGCGACATCATGGGCCAGAGCTTCCAGAAGGCGGTCGAAGAGAACGACCTGCGCGTCGCCGGCCAGCCGAGCATCGAGTCGATCGAGAACAACAAGCAAGGCGAGGACCTCAAGTTCACCGCCGCGGTCGAGGTCTACCCGGAGATCGAGCTGGGCGACATGTCCAAGCTCAAGGTCGAGACCCTGACCAGCGAAGTGGGTGACGAGGACGTCGACGAGATGATCGACACCCTGCGCAAGCAGCACGCGTCCTGGAAGACCGTGCGTCACATGGCGCGCAAGGGCGAGAAGGTCACCATCAACTTCGTCGGCAAGATCGACGGCGAGGCGTTCGAGGGCGGTTCGGCCGAGGACGTCGAGGTCATCATCGGCGAAGGCCAGATGCTGCCGGAGTTCGAGAAGGGCCTGAAGGGTATCAAGCCGGGCAAGCCGGTCACCATCGAGGTGAACTTCCCGGAGGACTACCAGGCCGAGCATCTCGCCGGCAAGACCGCCGAGTTCGAAATCGAGGCGACCAAAGTCGAGGAGCAGGTGCTGCCGGAAGTCGACGACGAGTTCGCCAAGCAGTTCGGTGCCGATTCGGCCGACAAGCTGCGCGAGGACGTGCGCGAGAACATGGAGCGCGAGCTCAAGCAGACCTCGCGTCGCCGCAACAAGGACCGCACCATCGAGGCGCTGACCGAGTCGCTGGAGTTCGACGTGCCGGCATCGCTGGTCGAGGAAGAGGCCAAGTCAATGCGCGACCAGTTCGTCCGCAACCAGATGCCGCAGGCTGACGCCAGCAAGCTTGACCCGTCCCTGTTCAACGAGCAGGCGGAGAAGCGCGTCCGCATGGGTCTGGTTATCATGGAAGTCGTCAAGGACGCCGACCTCAAGCCGGACGACAAGCGCGTTGACGACTTCATCAACGAAGTCGCCTCGGCCTACGACGAGCCGGATCAGGTCGTTGCCCACTACAAGGGCGATCATCAGATGATGAGCAATGCCCGTACCGTCGTCCTTGAAGAACAGGCGGTCGAGCATATTCTTGGCAAGGCCAAGGTCAGCGAGAAGAAGGTTCCGTTCAAGGAACTGATGAACCCGCAGGGCTGATCGCCCGCGGCTCGCGACCAACCCGTCAGGATCAAGGCCGCCCTCGAGGCGGCCGAACCGTATATACCGAGGTGACGAATGAAAGAGGCGTTTGAAAGCCACAACGGCGGCCAGGCGGAGATGAACGCGCTCGTGCCGATGGTCGTCGAACAGAGCTCCCGCGGCGAGCGTGCCTACGACATCTACTCGCGTCTGCTCAAGGAGCGGGTGATCTTCGTCATCGGCCCGATCGAGGACCACATGGCGAACCTGATCGTGGCCCAGATGCTGTTCCTCGAGTCCGAGAATCCGGACAAGGACATTCACCTCTACATCAACTCGCCGGGTGGCGTGGTGACCGCCGGCATGGCGATCTACGACACCATGCAGTTCATCAAGCCGGACGTGTCGACCCTGTGCATCGGCCAGGCGGCCAGCATGGGCTCGTTCCTGCTGGCCGGCGGGGCGGAAGGCAAGCGCTACGCCCTGCCGAACTCGCGCATCATGATCCACCAGCCGCTGGGCGGCTTCCAGGGTCAGGCCTCGGACATCAAGATCCACGCCGAGGAGATCATCAAGCTGCGCGAGCGCCTCAACGGCATCCTGTCGCATCACACCGGTCAGAGCCTCGAGCAGCTCGAGCGCGATACCGATCGTGACAACTTCATGACGGCCGACGAGGCTTGTGACTACAATCTGGTTGACAAGGTGCTCACCAGCCGCCAGAAGGCCGGCAAGGCGGACTAACTGCCTGCGCACACCGGCCGCGCCTTGGTGGTCGGTGACGCCATTCGGCCGAACGGCCACGCCCGCAACAGCGGCGAGGCCCGACCCAAGAGGTTCGACGAAACACAGCTATGGCTGAGAACACGAAAGATACGCAGGATCTGATCTGCTCGTTCTGTGGCAAGAGCCAGGACGAGGTGAAGAAGCTTATCGCCGGTCCGAACATCTACATTTGCGATGAGTGCGTCGAGCTCTGCAACGACATTCTGCGTGAAGAGGTGGAGAGCGAGGCTGAAGGTGGTCCGGAGCGCCTGCCGACGCCGCAGGAGCTGGTCGAGGCGCTCGACGAGTACGTCATCGGTCAGATGCAGGCCAAGCGCGCGCTCGCCGTGGCGGTCTACAACCACTACAAGCGCCTGAACCTGTTCGGCGAGCGTCGTCGCGAAGCGGAAGAGGACGACGTCGAGCTGTCGAAGTCCAACATCCTGCTGATCGGTCCGACCGGTTCGGGCAAGACCCTGCTGGCGCAGACGCTCGCGCGGGTGCTGGATGTGCCGTTCACCATCGCGGATGCCACCACGCTTACCGAGGCGGGCTACGTTGGCGAGGACGTCGAGAACATCCTGCAGAAGCTGCTGCAGCGCTGCGACTACGACGTCGAGAAGGCTCAGCACGGCATCATCTACATCGACGAGATCGACAAGATCACCCGCAAGTCGGAGAACCCGTCGATCACGCGCGATGTCTCCGGCGAGGGCGTGCAGCAGGCGCTGCTGAAGATGATCGAGGGCACTACCGCCTCGGTCCCGCCTCAGGGCGGGCGCAAGCACCCGCAGCAGGAATTCGTCCAGATCGATACTAGCAACATGCTGTTCATCTGTGGTGGTGCGTTCGCGGGGCTGGAGAGCATCATCCGTCAGCGGGTCGAGAAAGGCGGTATCGGCTTTGCCGCCGAGGTGAAGTCGGAGCTCGACCGGAAGGCCACTGACGAGCTGATGGCGCAGATCGAGTCCGAGGATCTCACCCGCTTCGGCCTGATCCCCGAGTTCATCGGCCGTCTGCCGGTCATCGCGACGCTGACCGAGCTTGACGAGGATGCCCTGATTCGCATCCTGACCGAGCCGAAGAACGCGCTGACCAAGCAGTACGAGCGGCTGTTCGACATGGAGGATGTCGAGATCGAATTCCGCGAGGATGCGCTGCGCGAGATCGCCAAGAAGGCCATCCGCCGCCGCACCGGCGCGCGTGGTCTGCGGACGATCATGGAGCACATCCTGCTCGACACCATGTACGAGGTGCCGTCGCTCAACAACGTCGACAAGGTCGTCGTCGACGGCGCGGTGGTCCGCGACGAGTCCGAGCCGTACATCGTCTACGGCAATGGCCGTGACGCCGCGGCCACGGCGGACGAGGGGAAGGAAGACAGCACACACGACAAGGCGTCGTCGGATCGCTGAACCGCGACTGTCGCGCCAACTCCGACGATCGGACACCCCGGCCCCGGCCGGGGTGTTTTTTTGTCTTCCGATCGTCGCGGCGTGCCTGACAGGGGGTGGTTGAAAAGCTATTCTCAGGACATACGTCAGGGGAAACCCCGATCTTCCGGCCACCGCGATTCAGCGGCCGCCGACACACCGCATACTCGCCACGAAGGCGCTACAGGTATACCGACATATGAGTCACAACGAACAAACATCCGAAGTCATCCCGGGCTCGCCGCGCCAGGTCGACGTCCTGCCGTTGCGCGACGTCGTGGTCTACCCGCACATGGTGATCCCGCTGTTCGTCGGCCGGCCAAAGTCGGTCGCCGCACTGGACGAGGCGGTCAAGGGCAGCAAGCAACTGCTGCTGGTGGCGCAGAAGGATGCCGAGAAGGACGATCCGGGCATCCAGGACCTGCACGGCGTGGGTACGCTTGCCTCGATTCTGCAACTCCACAAGCTGCCCGACGGCACCATCAAGGTGCTGGTCGAAGGCATTGAGCGTGTCGAGCTGGACCGCGTTCATGAACTCGACGGCCACCTGACCGCCGAGGTCCACTCGATCGAGTCCACGGCGGGCCTCGAGGAGCGCGAGGTCGAGCTGGAGGCGCGCGCGCTGCTCAACCAGTTCGAGAGCTACGTCAAGCTCAACAAGAAGACCCCGCCGGAGGTGCTGACCTCGCTGTCAGGCATCGACGACGTCTCGCGCCTGGCCGATACGATCGCCGCGCACATGGCGCTTGGCCTGGAGGAAAAGCAGGCCATCCTCGAGACCATCGACCTGCACCAGCGCATCGAGCGGTTGATGATGCTGATCGAGTCCGAGATCGACACGCTGCAGGTCGAGCGCCGCATCCGCGGGCGCGTGAAGCAGCAGATGGAGAAGAGCCAGCGCGAGTACTACCTCAACGAGCAGATGAAGGCCATCCAGAAGGAGCTAGGCGAGCTCGAGGACGGTGGCAACGAGTTGGACGATCTCGAGAACAAGATCGAAAAGGCGGGCATGACCAAGGAAGCGCGCGAGAAGGCCCGCTCCGAACTCAACAAGCTCAAGATGATGTCGCCGATGTCCGCCGAGGCGTCGGTGGTGCGCAGCTACCTCGACTGGATGGTCGCGGTGCCGTGGAAGAAGCGCACGCGCATCAAGCACGATCTCGAGGCCGCCGAGGCGGTGCTCGAGGCGGATCACTTCGGCCTGGAGAAGGTCAAGGAGCGGATCATCGAGTACCTCGCGGTCCAGACCCGCGTGCGCAAGATGGCCGGTCCGATCCTCTGCCTGGTCGGCCCGCCGGGCGTCGGCAAGACCTCGCTGGGCAAGTCGATCGCCAAGGCGACCAACCGCAAGTTCGGCCGTATTGCCCTGGGTGGCGTGCGTGACGATGCGGAGATCCGCGGCCACCGTCGTACCTACGTCGGCGCCTTGCCCGGCCGGATCGTGCAGGCACTGTCCAAGGTCGGCACCAAGAACCCGCTGATCCTCCTGGACGAGGTCGACAAGATGGCCTCGGACTTCCGTGGTGATCCGGCGGCGGCGATGCTCGAGGTACTCGACCCCGAGCAGAACAAGGCGTTCGCCGACCACTACATGGACGTCGACATCGACCTGTCCGAGGTGATGTTCGTCTGCACGGCGAACAGCTACAACATCCCCGGGCCGCTGCTCGACCGGATGGAGACCATCCGCATCGCCGGCTACACCGAGGACGAGAAGACCGAGATCGCCAAGCGCTACCTGCTGCCCAAGCAGATCAAGGCCAACGGCCTGAAGGACGGCGAGCTCAAGGTGAGCGACAACGCCATCCGCGACATCATCCGCCACTACACCCGCGAGGCGGGCGTGCGCAATCTCGAGCGCGAGCTGGCGAAGATCTGCCGCAAGGTGGTGCGTGAGCTGATCACCGCCAAGGACAAGTCGGGCGTCTCGGTCACGCCAAAGAACCTCGACAAGTACCTGGGCGTGCAGCGCTTCGACTTCGGTCGCGCCGAGGAAACCGACCAGATCGGGCAGGTTACCGGCCTGGCCTGGACCGAGGTGGGCGGCGACCTGCTGACCATCGAGGCGACTACCGTGCCGGGCAAGGGCAACCTCAAGTACACCGGCAAGCTCGGCGAGGTGATGCAGGAATCCATCCAGGCGGCCCTGACCGTTGTGCGTGCCCGTGCCGATGCCCTGGGCATCGATCCGGACTTCAACCAGAAGACCGACATCCACGTGCACGTGCCGGAAGGGGCGACGCCCAAGGACGGTCCGTCAGCGGGTGGCGCGATGTGCACCGCGATCGTCTCGGCGCTGACCGGGATTCCGGTCAAGGCGTCGGTCGGCATGACCGGCGAGATCACCCTGCGCGGCGAGGTTCTGCCTATCGGCGGGCTGAAGGAAAAGCTGCTCGCGGCCCAGCGTGGCGGGATCGAGACGGTGCTGATCCCCGAGCAGAACCGCAAGGATTTGGCCGAGATTCCCGACCAGATCAAGAAGAAGCTCGACATCCGTCCGGTGCGCTGGATCGACCAGGTTCTCGAGGCGGCCCTGATCCGCATGCCGATGCCAAACGAGACCACGCCGTCGGGCGATGTCGGTCTGATCGAGAAGAAGAAGCGCGGCGGCAAAGGCAAGAATCTGGCGCACTGATCGGGGCGAAAATTGTTGGTTATGCCAACCGTCCCCGCCAGAAAGCGCTTTGCGCGGGCGATTTGCGTGTTGACACGCCGAAGGTCGCACTTGTATAACTGTTTTCGCTGTTTCCGTGCG
The DNA here is from genome assembly GCF_023555385.1 of Guyparkeria hydrothermalis. Taxonomy (NCBI): domain Bacteria; kingdom Pseudomonadati; phylum Pseudomonadota; class Gammaproteobacteria; order Chromatiales; family Thioalkalibacteraceae; genus Guyparkeria; species Guyparkeria hydrothermalis. The sequence goes on along the minus strand of NZ_JAJSED010000001.1, from coordinate 1,098,203 downwards.
GTGGCCAGCTGCGCGGCGCCCTGGCGGGGACGCGCGTTGAGCCGGGACCCGAACAGACACTTTTTTCACCAAGGGATGACAAGGTATGAACAAATCTGAACTGATCGATGCGATGGCCGAGAACGCTGGTATTTCCAAGTCGGCGGCCGCGAGTGCCCTGGATGGTTTCATCGATGCTGTTGGTGGTGCGCTGAAGAAGGGTGACCAAGTCACGCTGGTTGGCTTTGGCACGTTCCTGGTCCGCGAGCGCGAGGCCCGCACTGGCCGCAACCCGCGCACCGGTGAGACGATCAACATCAAGGCATCCAAGTTGCCGTCCTTCAAGGCGGGCAAGGGCCTCAAGGACGCGGTCAACTAAACGACCAGTCACAGAGAAATTGCGGGTGCAGGCCGGTTCGCCGGCCGCGCATCCAACGAGAAGGGGCGGAGACGCCCCTTTCTTTTTGCCCCTCTCTTTTGCCTGTTGTCGGCTAGGAGGGCAGGGCGCGCATGGGCCCTGAGCTCGGCCCTGCTATCATGCCCCACGATTCGCGGTGCCGATGGGCCGACCGCGGGCAACGCCCCACACAGAACAGACCCGAGACGGGAGTGACGCAGACATGTTGATGGATATCCGCGAGAAGATTCGCGGCTGGCTGGCTTATGTAATCGTTGGTTTGATCAGCATTCCGTTCGCGCTGTGGGGCGTGGGCGAATACCTCGGTGGCGGCAAGGAGCAGCCGGTCGCCGTGGTCGACGGCAACGAGATTACCGCTCGTGAACTGGACCAGGCCTTCAGCGATCGCCGCCAGCAGCTGATCGCGCAGAGCAACCGTCAGATCACTGCCGAGATGATCGAGCAGATGGGGCTCAAGCGCCAGGTGCTCGACCAGATGATCAACGAGCGGCTGCTGGTGACCTTCGTTCGCGAGCAGGGCTACGTCGTCCCCGATCAGCTGGTGGCCGCGACGATCCGCGACATCTCCGCGTTCCAGACCAACGGGCAGTTCGATCGCGAGGTCTACCAGCGCCGTCTGGCCCAGCAGGGCATGACGGTCGATCAGTTCGAGAGCGACGTCCGTCGTGATCTGCTGTTCAACACCCTCGACAACGCGCTGGTCGGCAGCGCCTTCGTCACCGACCCCGAAGTGCAGCAGCTGGTGGCACTGCGCGACCAGTCGCGCCGTCTCGGCCTGATGCGTATCGACCGCGATGCGGTGGCCGATGCGATCGACCCGGCCGACGAGGCCACCCTGCGTGCCTACTACGAGGAGCACGAGGCGGATTTCCAGCGCCCGGAACAGGTGCGCCTGTCCTACGTCGAGATCACCCCCGAGACGCTGGCAGCCGAGCAGGAGATCAGCGAGGCGGCACTGCAGTCCGCCTATGAGGACTTCAAAGCCCGCGAGGCGGGCGAGGCTGTGCGCAAGGCGCGTCATATCCTGATCCAGGTGCCGGGCGACGCCGATGCCGAGACGATCGAGTCGGCCCGCGAGCGCCTCGAGAATGCCCGTCAGGCAATCGCCGATGGTGAGGCGAGCTTCGAGGACAAGGCCGCCGAGCTGTCCGACGATGCGAGCACCAGCGACCGCGGTGGCGACCTGGGTCGCGTCGAGGAGGGCGATATCTCTGAATCGTTCTACCAGGCCGTCGCGGATCTCGAGGAGGGCGCCGTAAGCGAGCCCGTTCGCACCCGGTTCGGCTGGCACCTGATTCAGGTGTACGAGGTCGGTGAGGCCGAGGTAGCACCGCTCGAGGCCGTGCGCGATGACCTGCTCGCCGACCTGCGTCGCGATCAGGCGGAAAGCGCCTACTACGACGCGGCCGAGACCCTGGCAAGCACCAGCTACGAGCAACCCGACAGCCTCGTCCCGGCCGCCGAGGCCCTCTCCCTGTCCGTCGAGACCAGTGACTGGATCAGTCGTGAAAAAGGCAAGGGCATCGGCCAGTACCCGGCGGTGCGTGCCGCTGCTTTCGACGAGGCGGTGGTCGGCGAGCGCTTCAACAGCGAGCTGATCGAACTGGACAACAGCCACGCCGTGGTGGTGCGTGTCGAAGCGCATCGGGACGCCGAGGCCCGACCGTTCGAGGCCGTGCGCGACGAAGTCGCCGCTCAGTGGCGTGCCGAGACGCTGGAGACCACGCTGGCCGAGCGGGCCGACGCCCTCCAGGAGGCATTGGCCAAGGGCTCCGATCCGGCTGCCCTGGCCGAGGAGTCGGCCGCTGCATCCTGGCTGGCTCCCGCCTGGTACGAGCGCCGCGACGCCGGTGAGGACATGCCCGCCGCTGCCCTGACCGCCGGCTTCGCCCTGACGCCGCCGGGCGAGGGTGAAATCGCCACGGCGTCCACCACCCTCAAGGGCGGCGACAAGGCCGTGGTGGCCCTGATGGGAGTCAAGGCCGGCCAGCCGGCCGAGCTCGACGCCGAAACGCGGTCACAGCTGGCGCGCCAGCTGCAGAACAACCAGGCCAACCGCCTGATCGAGGCGTTCATGCGCTCGCTGCGCGCCGAGTCCGAGGTTGAGATCCGCGAAGACGCTCTCGACGACTGACGACCGCCGACCCGACCCGCCACTTCGGTGGCGGACAAGACGGAGTTGAGTCATGGCCTTGCACTGGCAGATCGTCACCGCCCTGATCGCCGCCTTCATCATGGGCGCACTGTTCGGCACCGAGGCGGCCGGGATTCCCCTGGGCAGCATCTACGCGTTCGTCGGGGGACTGTTCCTCGACGCGCTCAAGATGCTGATCGTGCCGCTAATCGTCGCGTCGATCATTTCCGGGGTGGCCAGTATCGGGAGCGCCGGCGGCGTCGGCGCGCTGGCCGGACGCACCGCGATCTACTACCTGTTCTCCACGACCCTGGCCGTGACCACGGCGTTGCTGGTGATGAATACCCTGTTGCCGGGTGTGTCCGACGGCCAGCCGCTGTCCGAGACGGTGGCCCTGCCGCCGATCGGCGACGAGGTGAGCGGCCGGCTGGAGGGCAAGGAGCTGTCCGAGTTCTTCAACATCCTGCGTGACATGGTGCCGGCGAATATCGTCGCGGCCGGTGCCGAGGCGCAGATGCTCGGTCTGATCTTCTTCGCCATCCTGTTCGGCATCGCGCTTACGCGCGTGACCTCGCCCAAGCAGCAGGTGGTCAAGGACTTCTGGGCCGGCGTGCAGGACGTGATGATCCAGATCACGCACTGGGTGATGCGGGTCGCGCCGATCGGTGTCTTTGCCCTGGTGGCCGGCGTGATTGCCGAGAGCGGCCTGTCGGTGCTGTTGCCGATGCTGGACTTCTTCATGGCGGTGGTGATCGGTCTGGCGATCCACGCGGTGGTGGTCCTGCCGCTGGTGATCTGGCTGGTGGCGCGCCGCTCGCCGATCCGATTCGTCCAGGCGATCTGGCCGGCGTTGCTGGTGGCTTTCTCCACCAGTTCCTCGGCAGGCACGCTGCCGGTCACCCTCAATGCCCTGACGCAGCGGGCCCGTGTGTCCCGCGAGACCTCCTCGTTCGTCCTGCCCTTGGGGGCCACCATCAACATGGACGGTACGGCGCTGTACGAATGCGCAGCGGTCCTGTTCATCGCCCAGGCGTACGGCGTCGACCTGTCGCTTTCGATGCAGGTGCTGATCGTGGTGCTGGCGCTGGTCACCTCCATCGGGGTGGCCGCCGTGCCCTCGGCGAGCCTGGTGGCCATCGCCCTGATCCTAGGCGTACTCGGTCTGCCGCTGGAGGCGATGGGGCTGCTGCTGGTGGTCGACCGACTGCTCGACATGCTGCGCACCTCGGTGAACGTCTACAGTGATGCCACCGGTGCGGTGGTCGTGGCCCGGCTGCGCGGCGAGGAGCGCGTGCTGATGGATACCCGCCCGGACGAAGCCGAGGCTGCAGAGGACACCGCCGGCGAGCGGAGTTGACCGTTCCGAGCGCGCACCGCACAGCGTAAAAAAAGCCCGCCAGACGGCGGGCTTTTTTGTTTTCCGACGGTCTCGTCGTCAGTAGGAGAGGCTGTCGAGGTCGATCTCGTCGAAGTTCCGGTCGGTCACCTCGACGTTGTCCTGGATGTTCCAGAGGTTGTACTCGGGAATGGCCCACAGCAGCGCGAGGAAGCCGACTACCAGCAGCACCTGCCACCACTTGACCCGCTGGATCGGTTCGAGCTGCTTGATCTTGCAGGCGCCGCCCGGGCAGAGCTGGGCCTTCTGGCCGGTCAGGAGGTTGTAGGTCACGCAACCCAGGCAGATGCCGAAGGCGGCCTCGAAGGCGAGGAAGAACAGACAGGCCGAGCAGCCGATCAGGTTCATCAGCCCCGTGTTCGCCTCGATGAAGACCACCCAGATCATGAAGGCCGCGATCAGCAGGCCGATCCCCCAGGCGACGCGCTTCTGCGGGGCGCCCACGTATTCCACTTCCTGGTTCCGCGTGATCAGGCGGCCCATGATCATGAACGGTGCGAACTGCGGGTTGACCAGCACCCGAAGGCCGAACTCCACCGTGAAGGCGAGGATCAGCAGCCGTTCCCACATGAAGTTGCCCGTGAGGAAGCCTTGGGCGAAGGCGAAGCCTGCAAACAGGGCGAGCAGGCCGGCTGCTGCCCGCGCCTCACGTTCGTTGATTACCCGAACGGGGTACTCGTCAACGCGCTCGCCGAAGTGAAAGATCTTGCGCAGGCCGGTATCCATTTCCGATCTCCTCCAGAATGTTCTGAAAAGCTGATGCATCCATTGACCCGGATGGTGGCGCTGCGTTCGGTGTAATACCAATTAAACTTTTCTCGCCGCGGTATTCACGCTTTATCAATCGGTGCGTTGTCGATGCACCAAAAAAAGGGCGCCCGAAGGCGCCCTGCGTGACTCTCGTCGGTTGGGGGGCGAAGGTCAGTCCTCGCAGCGGCCCATGCCGGTGATGAAGTAGCCCGAGTCGACATGCACGTTCTCGCCGGTCACGCCCGAGGCCAGATCCGAGCAGAGGAAGGCGGCGGTGTTGCCGACCTGCTCGATGGTCACGTTGCGACGCAGCGGCGCGTTGGTGGCGACGTAGTCGAGGAAGCCCTTGAAGTCACCGATGCCGGAGGCGGCCAGCGTCTTGATTGGGCCGGCGGAGATCGCGTTGACCCGGATGCCGCGCTCGCCCAGGCGCGAGCCGGCGAGGTAGCGGACGGTCGCTTCCAGCGAGGCCTTGGCGACGCCCATGACGTTGTAGTTTTTCATCACGCGCTCGGCGCCGAGGTAGCTCAGGGTTAGCAGCGCGCCCTCGTCGCGGATGTGTTTCTCGCCGGCCTTGGCCAGCGCGGCGAGCGAGTAGGCCGAGACGTCGTGCGCCTGAGCGAAGGCCTCGCGGGACATGCCGTCGAGGAAATCGCCGTCGAGCGCTTCGCGCGGGGCGAACGCCATGGCATGGATGACGATGTCGACGCCTTCCGGCCAGTGCTCGGCCAGCGCCGGGAACAGGTTGTCGACCTGCTCGTCATCGGTAGCGTCGAACGGCAGGTAGATGTTCGAACCCAGATCCTTGGTGGCCTTCTCGACCTTCGGCTTGAAGCGCTCGTTGAGGTAGGTGAAGGCGAGTTCGGCGCCTTCGCGGTGCATGGCCTCGGCGATGCCGTAGGCGATCGAGCGGTTGTTGGCGATGCCGGTGATCAGGGCACGCTTGCCGGATAGGAATCCCATGGGTCTCTCCTGTGTTCCAAAAGATGGCGACGGCCGCATCTTTTCCGGCGGTGAAAACCACCGGACGATGCTTGGTCTGTGTCCGATTTTCACCGTATTGTATTCGCCTGATGAGCAACAAGCATCCCAAAACCGGGCATTGCCCGCCGTCCGGTCCCGAGTCGAACTCCGTCGGGGCAGGGCAGAACCTCCTCTCGCCGGATCGGCGCCTGTTCCTGCGCCGCATGGCCGGCATCGGCGGAATGGCCGCAACCGGCGCATGGCCGGGGCTGGCTCAGGCGGCCGGCTTCGCCGAGGGCCTGGGGTACGACCCGGGCTACCCGGCGGATATGCCGCATTTCGAGTACGTCAACGCCGACGCGCCGCGCGAGGGGTCGCTGACCCTGTCGGTATTCGGCACCTTCGATTCGCTCAATCCCTTCGTCCTGAAGGGGCTGTCCGCCACCGGCACCAACAGCCTGCTGTTCGACACGCTGGTGGTGCGTTCCTGGGACGAACCGTTCTCGGTCTATGGCCTGCTGGCCGACCGGCTGGAGCTGGCCGAGGATGGGCTCTCGGCCACCTTCCGCGTCAACGCCGATGCCCGCTTCGTCGACGGCCGACCAGTCACCGCGCATGACGTGGTGTTCAGCTTCGAGACCCTGGTGGGCGAATCGGCCCACCCCCGCTATCGCTACTACTGGGCCGACGTTGCCAGCGCCGAGGCGGTCGATTCCCTGCATGTCCGCTTCGATTTCCGCCGCGTCAATCCCGAGCTGCACATGATCATCGGCGAGCTGCCGGTGTTCTCGCGCGATGCGCTGGCCGAGGTGGATTTCGCCGAGTACTCGCGGACGCCGCTGCCGGGCAGCGGGCCGTACATGATCGAGGCGATCAATTTCGGCCGCGATATTCGCTATCGCCGCCGCGACGACTACTGGGCGCGCGACCTCGGCGTGAACCAGGGCATGCACAACTTCCGTACCCTGGGTTTCAAGTACTACAAGGACGAGACCGTTGCGCTCGAGGCGTTCAAGGCCGGCGAGTTCGACGTCTTCCACGAAACCAATTCCAAGCGCTGGGCGCGCGCCTACGAGGGCAAGCCCTTCGCCGAGGGGCGCATCCGCCGCCGCGAGATCCCGCATCACAACAATGCCGGCATGCAGGGCTTCGCCATGAACACGCGCCGGCCGCTGTTCGCGGACCGGCGCGTGCGTCGGGCGCTTAACCTGGCCTTCGATTTCCACTGGTCGAACGTGCACCTGTTCTACGGCCAGTACAGCCGCTGCGAGAGCTACTTCTCCAACAGCGAGATGGCGGCCACCGGGATCCCGGAAGGGCGAGAGCGAGAGCTGCTCGAACCGTTTCGTGACCAGTTGCCGGCCGATCTGTTCGACGAGCCTCACGTGGTGCCGTTTGCTGCCGACCCCGATGTGCAGCGTGGCAACCTGGTCGCGGCGCAGACCTTGCTGGCCGAGGCCGGCTGGGAGGTGGTCGACGGCTGGCTGCGCAACGAGCGCGGTGAGCCGTTTCGCTTCGAGATCATGCTGGCCCAGCGCGGCTTCGAGCGTATCGTCGCTCCCTTCGCCTACAATCTGCGCCGGTTGGGGATCGACGTCTCCTACCGCACCATCGACGTGGCGCTGTACCAGCGGCGCATGAACCGCTTCCAGTTCGACATGACGGTGGTTGCCTACGGTCAGTCGCAGTCGCCGGGCAACGAGCTGCGCGAGTTCTTCGACAGCGCCGCGGCTAGCCGCGACGGCTCGCGCAATTACTGCGGCATCGAGCACCCGGCCGTCGACGCGATGATCGACGAGGTGATCTACGCCAAGGATCGCGAGGCGCTGGTGATCGCCTGCCGTGCGCTCGATCGTGTCCTGATGTGGAACGAGTACCTGGTGCCCAACTGGTACATCGGTGCCCACCGGATGGCGTGGTGGAATCGCTTCGGCTACCACGACGAGCCGTTGCCGCGCTATTTCAGCGCCGCCGAGTGGGTCATGCAGAGCTGGTGGGAGACCCATGCCGAGGCACAGCCCGGCCCGGTAATCAACGATGTGAGCAGCCTTGACGGAGGGAAGGCGTGATGAGAATCCCGATCCGATCGATCACGGCCGGCTCGGCCTTCATGCTTGCAGCGGCCGTTCTGCTGGCCGGCTGTGCAGGCCCGCGTTATGCCACCGAGGTGCGCTACGTGCCGCCGACCGGCGAGGAAGGCAAGAGCTGCATACAGGGCTGCCAGACCGAGCAGAAAGCCTGTCAGGCCGACTGCCAGTCGCAGCGCGAGTCGTGCATCGCGAACATCCAGCCGACGGTGGATGCCGCTTTCGACCAGGCCCTGCGGCAGTACGAGTCCGAGCGCCAGGTCTACATGCGCGAACGCAAGTTCTACCAGCTCGACCGCCGGTTGAGTTTCAGCGCTCACCGCGCGCCGTTCTTCCGTAGCTACCCCGATCCGTTCTGGTACATAGACCACCCGTACTTCGAAGATCCGCCTGTGCCGCCGGTGGCACCTGGGCGTGCCGGCATCCGCGAACAGATCATCAACGAGGAATGCAACGCCGACTGCGGCTGCCAGGACACATTCGACCAGTGCTACGTCGGTTGCGGCGGGCAGGTCGAGCGCCGGGTGGTCTGCGTCGAGAATTGCGAGGGCGAGGCGCAGGAATCGCGCCCGCCGGAGAAGCCCGCCGAGACGCCGGGAGGCGGCGACTAGATGGGCGCCTATATCGCCAAGCGCCTGGCGCTGATGATACCGACGCTGTTCGGCATCCTCCTGATCTCGTTCGCCGTGATCCAGTTCGTTCCCGGCGGGCCGGTCGAACAGCTGATGATGCAGCTGAAAGGGGGCACGCAGGGCGCGGCGGCCGAATCGGGCGGCCAGTTCACCGGCGGGCTCTACCGCGGCGAACAGGGCCTGGGCGAGGAGCAGATCGAGCAGTTCCGCGAGTTCTACGGCTTCGACCAGCCGGCCTGGAAGCGCTTCGGCGACATGCTCGGTAACTACCTCACCTTTGATCTCGGCGAGTCGTACTTCTACCAGCGCTCGGTAGGCGAGCTGATCGTCGAGAAGCTGCCGGTGTCGATCAGTCTCGGGGTGTGGACCTTCCTACTCACCTATCTTGTCTCCATCCCGCTCGGGGTGGCCAAGGCGGTGCGTGATGGCACCAAGTTCGACTCGATCACCTCGACCGTGATCCTGGTCGGCTACGCGATTCCCGGTTTCGTGCTGGGTCTCGTATTGCTGGTGCTGTTCGGCGGCGGCAGCTTCGTGCAGTGGTTCCCGCTGCGCGGGCTGACCTCGGACAACTTCGAACAGCTCTCGTTGATGGGGAAGATCGTCGACTATTTCTGGCACCTGGCACTGCCGATCACCGCGATGGTGGTGGGCAACTTCGCCGTGATGACCATGCTGACCAAGAACAGCTTCCTCGAGGAGATACGAAAGCAGTACGTGCTGACCGCCCGCGCCAAGGGGCTGGCCGAGCGCACGGTGCTCTACCGCCATGTCTTCCGCAACGCGCTGATCCCGATCATCACCGGCTTTCCGGCGGCGTTCATCGGCGCGTTCTTCACCGGCAGCCTGCTGATCGAGACCATCTTCTCGCTCGACGGGCTGGGGCTGTTGTCCTACAACGCCGTGCTGCAGCGCGACTACCCGGTTGTGCTCGGCACGCTGTACGTCTTCAGCCTGATCGGCCTGTTCGGCAAGCTGCTCTCCGACCTGGTCTACGTCTGGGTTGATCCACGCATACACTTCGAGGCGGTGCGCTAATGACGGCACCACGCAAAAACTACTGCGCCACCCGATTGCGGCGTCGCGTGCTCGCTTGCTCCTCGCCTATCCGTTCGATATGTCTCGTCGCTCGCTGTGCGGCTCCTTGCACTCGGGCGGCTCGTGACGTTTTTGCGAGGTGCCTGTGAGTATTGTCGATGCCGGAGCCGAATCCGCGGTCGCCAAGGGCAGTGGTGCCGAGACGCAGATCTCGACGGCCTCGCGTGCCTGGAAGCGCTTTCGCCGCCACCGCCGCGGCTGGATCAGCCTGTGGGTGTTCCTGGCGCTGTTCGTCCTCAGCCTAGGTGCCGAGCTGATCGCCAACGACCGCCCGCTGCTGGTCCAGTACCAGGGCGAGCTGCTCTTTCCGCTGTGGAACGACTACCCCGAGACGCGTTTCGGCGGCGACTTCGCCACCTCGGCGGATTACACCGACCCGCACGTGATCGAACTGATCGACCGCAACGGCTGGGCCCTGCGCGCGCCGATCCCGTTCTCCTTCGATACCATCGACTACTACAACGAGGCGCCCAATCCGGCCGCGCCCAACAGCCGCCACCTGCTGGGTACCGACGACCGCGGCCGCGACGTCGCCGCCCGGCTGATCTACGGCTTCCGCATCTCGGTGCTGTTCGCGCTCGCCCTGACGGTGATCGGCACGGCCATCGGCGTGCTGGCAGGCGCGGTGCAGGGCTATCTCGGCGGCAAGACCGACTTGGTGTTCCAGCGCTTCATCGAGGTCTGGTCGGCGTTGCCGGAGTTGTATCTGCTGATCATCTTCGCCTCGATCTTCGAGCCGTCGATCGGGCTGTTGCTCGCGCTGCTGGCCCTGTTCGGCTGGATGGGGCTGTCGGACTACGTCCGCGCCGAGTTCCTCAAGGGCCGCAACCTCGACTACGTCCGGGCCGCCCGTGCGCTGGGGGTCTCCGGCCCGCGGCTGATGTTCCGCCACTTGATGCCCAATGCGATGACGCCGGTGATCACCTTCCTGCCGTTTCGCATTTCCGGGGCGGTGCTGGCGTTGACCAGTCTCGACTTTCTGGGTCTGGGCGTGCCGCCGAGCACCCCGTCGCTGGGCGAACTGCTCTCGCAGGGCAAGGCGAACATCGATGCCTGGTGGCTGTCGGTCTCGACCTTCTTCGTCCTGGTCGGCACGCTGGTGCTCCTGATCTTCGTCGGCGAGGCCACCCGCGACGCACTCGACACCCGGCGCGGCTGAGGCAGCCGCCCTGAACCCCTCCGGTTCCGGTTGCCACCCGGGCGACTCGCTCGGGTATCATGTCGCGCAGAGATAGTCCCCCATACGCCCCGTCACGGATCGATCGCGCATGCCCAAGAAATCCCGCCAGAATCGACTTCCCGGCCAGGCCTACGCACCGGGGATTCACGCCCGGCTGTGGCTGATCGACGAGGCCGGCGAGCACTATCTCGGCGTGGGCAAGGTGCGCCTGATGGAGGCGATCGACGAACTCGGTTCGATCAGCCACGCCGCCCGCACCCTCGGCATGAGCTACAAGCGCGCCTGGTCGCTGATCCAGGAGGTCAACCAGCTCGAGGACGAGCCCTACGTGGCCAAGGAGGTCGGCGGTGCGGGCGGCGGGCACGCCACGGTCACCGAGACCGGCCGCGCGGCGATCGCCCGCTACCGCGAACTCGAGGATGACCTGCGCGCATTCCTTGCCCAGCGGGCCGCCAAGCGGGGAGGGCAGGCATGACCGACACGCTTCGCGAGCGCGCCGGCCGGGCCCTGCGCGACAACGACCCGGCCACCAAGGCCGATGCCGTGCGCGCCCTGTACGACGAGTCGATGGCCATGCCGGATGATCAGGTGCCACTGCCGCCGTCCTCGGTCGAACCAATACCCGATCCGGGCCGCCCGTCGCGCCCCGAGCTGGTCGCCCCGCGCGACGTGCCCAAGCGCGGCCCGGCCACGCCCGAGGGCCGGGCATCGATGGCGCATTCCTTCGCGCACATCGAGTTCAACGCCATGAACATCGGCCTGGATGCCTGCTACCGCTTCGATGCCATGCCGGCGGATTTCTACCGCGACTGGCTGTCGGTGGCGCGCGACGAGGCCAAGCACTTCGAGTTGCTGGACGCCTACCTGCGTGAGCGCGGCTACCAGTACGGCGCGTTCCCGGCGCACGCGAGCCTGTGGGAGACTGTGCACGGCACCGAGCATGACGTGCTGGTGCGCATGGCGCTGATCCCGCGCGTGCTCGAGGCCCGCGGGCTGGACGTCACCCCCGGCATCCAGCGCAAGCTCGCCCAGTACGACGACGAGCCGCTGATCGAGATCCTCGATGTCATCTACACCGAGGAAATCGAGCACGTCCACATCGGCACGCGCTGGTTCCGCTATGCCTGCGAGCAGCGCGGCGTCGACCCGCGCGCGACCTTCCGCGAGCTGTTGCAGCAGTACATGAGCGGGCGTATCCGCGGCCCCTACGACGAGGTCGGCCGCAAGGCCGCCGGCTTCACCGACGGCGAGATGCAGGATCTCAAGGACATGGAAGCCGAGACACTCGCCATGCTGGAGGGCAAATGAGCTTCGTCCACCTCCACGTGCACAGCGAGTACTCGCTGATCGACGGCACCCTGCGCGTCAAGGACGCCGTCAAGCAGGCCAAGGAACGCGGCATGCCCGCCATCGCCCTGACCGACCAGGGCAACCTGTTCGCGATGGTGAAGTTCTACAAGGCCGCCCTTGGTGCCGGCATCAAGCCGATCTTCGGCGCCGACTGCTTCGTCTACGAGAACGCCCAGACCCCGCCGTTGCGCGTGGTGCTGCTCGCGCAGAACGACGCCGGCTTCCTGCATCTCACCGAACTGCTCTCGCAGGCCTACTGCGAGGGCCAGCACGACGACAAGCCCTGCCTGAACCGCGACTGGCTCACGCCCGAGAAGACCGACGGGCTGATCGCGCTGATCGGCGTGGACAGCGATCTCGGCCGCGGGCTGGTCCACGGGCTCGATCACGTGGTCGACGAGGCGCTCGCATTCTGGACGCAGCGCTTCCCCGACCGGCTGTATCTCGAGCTCACGCGCACCAACCGCGTCAACGAGGGCGCGTTCATCGAGTCGGCGGTGGATCTGGCCATCGCGAAGGATCTGCCGGTCGTTGCCAGCAACGACGTGCGCTTTCTCGACCAGACGGACTTCGACGCCCACGAGGTGCGCGTCTGCATCAACCAGGGCCGCACGCTCGAGGACCCGCGCCGCCCGCGCGACTACTCCGATCGCCAGTACCTGCGAACGGCGAACGAGATGCGCGAGTTGTTCGCCGACATCCCCGAGGCGATCGACAACAGCCTCGCCATCGCCGAGCGCTGCAACGTCACGCTGAAGCTGGGCGAGAACTTCCTGCCCAACTTCCCGACCCCCGCAGGGCAGTCGGAATCCGACTACCTGCGTGAGCTCTCCAAGCAGGGGCTGGAAGGGCGTCTCGAGCGGGTGCCGGAAACCGATCATCAGACCTACCGCGAACGCCTCGAGCGCGAGCTGGACGTCATCATCCAGATGGGCTTCCCCGGCTACTTCCTGATCGTCGCGGACTTCATCCAGTGGGCCAAGCGTCAGGACATCCCGGTCGGGCCGGGGCGGGGCTCGGGCGCCGGCTCGATCGTCGCATGGGCATTGCTGATCACCGACATCGACCCGATGGCCTACGACCTGCTGTTCGAGCGGTTCCTCAACCCCGAACGGGTCTCGATGCCCGACTTCGATATCGACTTCTGCATGGAAGGCCGCGACCGGGTGATCGACTACGTCGCCGAGCAGTACGGCCGCGACGCCGTCTCGCAGATCGCCACCCACGGCACCATGGCCGCCAAGGCGGTGGTGCGCGATGTCGGCCGGGTGCTGGGCTACCCCTACGGCTTCGTCGACCGCATCGCCAAGCTGATCCCGTTCAAGCCGGGCATGGACGTCTCGCTCGACGATGCCCTCGGGCGCACCGAGAAGAGTCAGAAGGAGCCGGAGCGCTACTCGGCCGATCTCAAGGACTTCTACGACCGCGACGAGGAAGTTCAGGCCATCATCGACATGGGCCGTGCCCTGCAGGGCCTGCCGCGCTCGGTGGGCAAGCACGCCGGTGGTGTCCTGATCGCGCCCTCCAAGCTTACCGACTTCACGCCGATGTTCTGCGAGGCGAACCACGCCTCGCCGGCCTCGCAGCTCGACAAGGACGACGTCGAGGCCGTGGGGCTGGTCAAGTTCGACTTCCTGGGCCTCCGGAACCTCACCATCATCGACTGGGCGCTCAAGGCCATCAACGCCACGCGCGAGAAGGCGGGCGAGGAGCCGATCGACATCTCGGCCATCCCGATGGACGACCCCAAGAGTTTCGAGCTCCTGAAACGCTGCGAGACCACCGCGGTGTTCCAGCTCGAATCCAAGGGCATGAAAGGCCTGATCAAGAAGCTCCAGCCGGACAACTTCGAGGAAATCATCGCCCTGGTGGCCCTGTTCCGCCCGGGTCCGCTCGACTCGGGCATGGTCGACGACTTCATCCTGCGCAAGAAGGGCGAGCAGCAGGTCGAGTACCTCCACCCGTGGCTCGAGGAGGTGTTGAAACCCACCTACGGGGTGATCGTCTACCAGGAGCAGGTCATGCAGATCGCGCAGATCCTGGCCGGCTACACCCTGGGCGGCGCGGACCTGCTGCGCCGGGCGATGGGCAAGAAGAAGGTCGAGGAGATGGCCAAGCAGCGCCAGATCTTCCTCGACGGCGCCAAGGAGAAGGGGGTGGACGTCGACGAGGCGGGCTACATCTTCGACTTGGTGGAGAAGTTCGCCGGCTACGGCTTCAACAAGTCGCACTCGGCCGCCTACGCGCTGGTCGCCTACCAGACGGCCTGGCTCAAGGCCCACTACCCGGCGTACTTCATGGCCGCCGTCCTGTCCGCGGACATGGACAACACCGACAAGGTGGTCGGTCTGATCGAGGAGTGCCGGCGCATGGAGCTCGACGTGGTGCCGCCGTCGGTGCAGCGCTGCGCCTACCGCTTCACCGCCGGCGGCGAGCGCGAGATCGTCTACGGCCTCGGCGCGATCCGCGGGGTGGGCGAGGGCGTCATCCAGCGCATCGTCGAGGAGCGCGCCGAGAACGGCCCGTTCGCCGACATGAACGAGTTCTGCCAGCGCGTCGGTGCCGGCACGCTCAACAAGCGCGTGCTCGAAGCGATGGTCTGCGCCGGGGCCCTGGACGAGCTGGGCCCGTCACGCGCGGCATTGCACGCCCACATCCCCGAGGCGATGAAGGCGGCCAGCCAGGTCGCCACCGCCGCCGAGGCTGGCATGAGCGACCTGTTCGGTGGCATGGACGAGCCGGAGACGGCGGTCGCCAGCCCGATCAAGCCGCTGCCCGAATGGTCCGACGACGAGCGCCTGCGCCTCGAGAAGAACATGCTCGGGCTGTACCTGACCGGCCACCCGATCAACCAGTACCTCGACGAACTGACCCGCTTCATCACCGGCCGTCTCGATACCCTCACCGACAAGGCCGAGTCCGCCGCGGCGGCAGCCGGTGGCGGCTTCGTCCGCGGCACGCCGGCGGTGGTGGCCGGGCTGTGCGTCGCCGAGCGCACCATGCGCACCCAGAGCGGTGACAAGCAGCTGTTCATCACCCTCGACGATGGTCGCGGCCGCGGCGAGATGCGGCTGGTGGGCGACGACATCGAGGTGCTGGCCGACCGGGTCGCCCGTGACCAGCTGGTGATCGTCGAAGGCGACGTCTCCTTCGATTCCTTCAATGGCAACCTGCGCATCCGTCACAAGCGGCTCTATACCCTCGGCGAGGCGCGGGCGCGCTTCGCACAGTGCGTCACGATCGCGCTCACCCCCGACTGCGGCATCGAGGCGACCGAGCGGATGCTGGATATTATCGAGCCGTTCCGCGAGGTGGAGGGGTTGCCGGTGATTGTCGAGGTGCAGAGTGAATTGGGGCGGGGGGCGTTCCGGTTATCCGACGAGTGGCGGGTGGCGCCGGAGGCTACGTTGATGGAGCGGTTGGAGGAGTTGGATACCGTTACCAGGGCAGCGGCTTACTATCCCGGACGAAACGGCTCGTAAATAACCCGCTAGTCACCTTAACTGTATCGAGTAAGTCGTCTCGCCTCAGGGGGTATATGAGGCATGACATTGCTCTCGTGAAGTATCCTTTGGGGTGAGTTTCTTTCATGGCGCGAGTTACGATCCAGCAGAAACTATCTGTTAATCAGGAGCTGATAACTTCAGCGAGGCTGATTAAGGCAGGGCTTGGTCAAGTCCAGTCTTTGCATGGTGGAAATGATTTTTACCATCTTCCTTTGTTGACGTTGGCTTCAGGTTTCGAGCGGTTGATGAAGGTTACTTTGAGCTTTCGGTTTTTAGAGACTGAGGGAAGGTTTCCAGGAATAAAAGAAATTCCAGTGGGTCGTAACGGTCATGATCTAACCTTTCTTTTGGAGCTCGTAAAAAAGAAATG
The DNA here is from genome assembly GCF_023555385.1 of Guyparkeria hydrothermalis. Lineage (NCBI taxonomy): Bacteria > Pseudomonadati > Pseudomonadota > Gammaproteobacteria > Chromatiales > Thioalkalibacteraceae > Guyparkeria > Guyparkeria hydrothermalis. The sequence goes on along the minus strand of NZ_JAJSED010000001.1, from coordinate 1,082,340 downwards.
CTTCCTCCCAGGTTATGTGGGGCACATCCCTGTTGCCAAGGAAGATTGGGATTACCTTGAGAGTGATAGATTTCTCTCGTTTCTTGAAGCGCTTACTCGTTTTGGGAAGTCGGCCAGGTACTACCATGTGGACGTTGTGTTGGGAAAAGATCCTGACTCTTTGCCACCAGAGAGGGAATGGGAGGCAATCGAAACAAGCATATTTTTATCTAGGGATGATCTAGTTCAAGAGATGGATGAGAATCCAGCTTCTCGGAATATTTATCGCGAACTTAACTCAGAGATGGTCGTCATCGGAGAAAGGTTTGCTCGGTCGTTGGCTAGGCTGTACACGATAGGGCGAATCGGCTCAGAGGCTAAGGCGCATATGGCCCACCTGTCACCTTTTTGGGGATTAAAAGATTCGGAGTTGGGCCGTAGTTCTTATGATCCCTTTGGCCGAGTGTGAGTTCCCACGAGGCTTTTAGGTGGCTCAGAGCCTAATTGTGTAGGTTGCTGGTGAAAAAATTTCACGCGCCGGTTGAGTGAAGGGGGCGTCCTTTATCACGGTGCCCAGCGCGCGAGGCTCTTTTCTTGCTTGTCCAAGAAAAGAGGCGAAAAGAAGGACACCCCGACGCCTTGGCCCTGCGGGCCTGATCGCTGCCGCGATCAGCCTCGCGAACGGGGAAGCGCGGACGGGTCGGTTCGACGCGACGTCGTATCGCGGCGAACCTCGGGCTTGCGTCCATGCAAGCCCGACCCTGCGATTCCCCGCTCGCGAGGCAAGGCGTAAGGGGACTCGTCCTTCGATCCGACGATGTTTCCTGATTTAGGTCGGGCACGCGCCTTGTGATTTCGGTGGAATGGTGGCTGGCACAGCGGTAAACGAAGGTTTGCTTCCCTTTCGGGTTGCCTCACGGCCGGCGGCTGGCCGGGGTCGGAGCGACACGGACGTCGCTCCGAGACTCGCCGCGACACGATGTCGCGTCGAGCCGACCCCGAAGCCGGCCGTCGGTCGTGAGGCTTCTAGGTCGCACGGAAGTCCGGCCTAGAAGGCCCGAAGGGCCAAGCCGTGGGGTGTCCTTCTTTTCGGGTGTTTTCTTGGACAAGCAAGAAAATACCCTCGCGCGCCGCGCACGGCGGGTGGGGCTGTGCCGCATTACGCAACCGGCGTGCGAAACCTCCCCCGCGCCACATCACCACCATGTCCGAGAGTCCTTGGTCTTGGTGATAAATGGCCTTGCAACAGGCTTTTGGCGGTTGATGGCCCATAAAACTCTATGCCGTTACCTGATGTAGCGCCGCTGATACACTCCGGCAAGTCACAGGAATGTCACCCGGAGGAAATCGATGTCCTCGCCCAACCCGACCCACGCCGGTAATTCGGCGGATCACCGCGTCACGCCTGCCCAGGCCGTCAACCTGAGCGGGCTTTTTTTCGAACGTGTCGCGCGCACGCCGGAGGCGATCGCCTACCGGCAGTACGATCCCGGTTGCCAGGACTGGATCGACACCACCTGGGGCGACATGGCCTACGAGGTGGGGCGCATCCAGGCGGCGATGAAGCGGGACGGGCTGGAACCCGGCGACCGCGTCGCGATGATGCTCAAGAACGCCCGCGAATGGGTGCTGTTCGATCAGGCCGCGCTGGGGCTGGGGCTGGTGACGGTGCCGCTGTACACGGACGACCGGCCGCAGAACGTGGCGAACATCATCAAGGAGACAGAGGCGAAGCTGCTGGTGGTCGACGGCCGGCGCCAGTGGCGCGGGCTGGAGGCAGTCTCCGACGGCTTCGAGACCCTCAAGCACATCATCACCCTCGCGCCGATCGACGTGGAGGACGGCGCCAAGGACAAGCACCTGGAATCCTTCGCCGACTGGACCTTCGGTGCGCGCGGCGAGCCGGTACGCCTGGAGTCCGACGGCCAGACGCTGGCCTCCATCGTCTACACCTCGGGCACGGCAGGGCGGGCCAAGGGCGTGATGCTCACGCACAGCAACATGCTGGAGAATGCGTTCGCCTGCTCGAAGGTCGCCTCAATTACCGCCGACGACCTGTTCCTGTCCTTCCTGCCGCTGTCGCACACCCTCGAGCGCACCGGCGGTTACTACCTGCCCATGATTTGCGGCTCGACCGTCGCCTTTGCCCGCTCGGCGCAGCAGCTGGGCGAGGACCTCGGCATCATCAAGCCGACCCTGCTGATCTCGGTGCCGCGCGTCTACGAGCGGGTCTACGATCGCATCGGCTCGGCACTCAAGAAAAAGGGCGCGCTTGCCCAGAAGCTGTTCCGCCTGACGGTGGACGTGGGCAGTGCGCGTTTCGAACGCCGGCAGGGCCGTGGCGGCAGTGCGGCGAAGGCTGCGTTCTGGCCGCTGATGGACCGGCTGGTGGCGGGTAAGCTGCGCGAGCGGCTCGGCGGTCGGCTCCGCTACGCCATCTGCGGCGGCGCGCCACTGTCGCCGGAACTGGCGCGGGTGTTCACCGGTATCGGCGTGCCGGTCCTGCAGGGCTACGGCCTGACCGAGGCGAGCCCGGTGGTCTCCGTGAATCGCCCGGGCGACAACCGCCCCGAGACCATTGGCACGACGCTCGAGGGCGTGCAGGTGCGCCTCGGCGAGCAGAACGAGCTGATGGTCAAGAGCGCCGGGGTGATGCAGGGCTACTGGAAGAACGACGAGGCGACCGCCGCGGCGATCGACGAGCACGGCTGGCTGCATACCGGCGACCAGGCGGCGATCGACGAGGACGGACATATCCGCATCACCGGCCGGATCAAGGACATCATCGTCATGGCCAACGGCGAGAAGGTACCGCCGGCGGCGATGGAGTCGGCGATCGGTCTCGACCCGCTGGTCGACCAGGTGCTGGTGCTCGGCGAGGGCCAGTCGCAGCTGGCGGCACTGGTGGTGGTCGAGCCGGAGACGTTTGCCGCCCTGATGCGCGAGTTCGACCTGGACCCGGAGGACCCGGAGACGGTGGCCGACCGCTTCGTCGAGAAGCTGGTTCTCAAGCGCATCAACGGCCAGCTGGCGGACTTCCCCGGCTACGCACAGATCCGTCGGGTGAAGATCCTCACCGAGCCGTGGACCATCGAGGACGGCCTGATGACACCGACGCAGAAACTCAAGCGTCCGCTGATCGAGAAGGCGCACGCCGAGGACATCGCCGAGCTGTTCAACGGGCGCTAGCCCATCACTCGCTCACGACAGACTTCGGACGCCGGTCGCTCGACCGGCGTCGGCTGACCCGCGCACGAAATCGAAGAAAAAACACAACAAAAGAGGAGCCCTAACCGTGAAACGCTTCAGCAAGACCACTCTCGCGGCGGCCACGTCGCTGTCGACGGCCATGCTCGCCGGTCAGGCCCATGCGGCCGGCTTCGCGCTGATGGAGAAGGATGCCACCGGCCTCGGCCAGGCCTTCGCCAACCTTGCCACCGGCAATGGCGAGTCCAGCGGCCTGGTCGGCAACCCGGCGGCGATGACCCAGATCGACGGCACCGCCGTCTCGGGTGGCGTGAACTACATCATCCCGTCGTTCGAGTTGCAGCCGGGAGCGACCTCCACGGGCGTTGCCGGCCCCGTTTCCGGCGGTCTCGGCGGTGATGCCGGTGAGTCGGCAGCGATTCCGAACGCATCGATCGTCCATCAGCTCGACGAGAAGACCCGCGTCGGCGTGGCCCTGACCGTGCCCTTCGGTCTGGCCACCGACTACGACGATGGCTGGCTGGGGCGTTACCACGCCCAGGAGAGTCATATCGAGGTGATCGACATCAGCCCGTCGTTCAGCCTCGACATCACGCCCGAGTGGACCGTGGGTGCGTCGTTCAACGTGCAGCGTGCCGAAGCGCGACTGTCCTCGGCGATCAACTCCAGCGCGGCTGCTGGCGGCGCCCCGCTGCCGGATGGCAGCGTGGAGGTCGAGGGTGACGACTGGTCGGTCGGTTACAGCCTCGGCGTGCTGTGGCAGGCGACCGAGGACACCCGCCTGGGCCTGGCCTACCACTCGGGGGTCGAGCACGATCTGACCGGTGATGCCGACTACACCATGCCGGCGCCGCTCAATGCCTCGCCGCTTTTCGCCGACAGCTGGGCCGAGGCCGGCCTTGACCTGCCGGCTACCGCGGCGGCAAGCCTGACGCACGATTTCAGCGACACGCTGACCGGCTCCTTCGGCCTGTTGTGGACCGGCTGGTCGAGCTTCGACGAGTTGCGGGTCGAGCAGAGTTACGGTCGTGAATCGGTCACCACCGAGAATTGGGACGACACCCTGCGTGTCGCCGTCGGCGGCGAGTGGGAGTTCGCCCCGCGCTGGACGCTACGGGCCGGTGCGGCCTACGACCCGACGCCGGTGCCGAACAACGAGTTCCGTACCGCGCGTCTGCCGGACTCCGACCGTACGTGGGCCTCGCTGGGTCTCGGTTACGAGATCAGCAAGCAGTGGTCGGTGGACGTCGGCTATACCCACATCTGGTTCAACGACAACTCCGTCGACAACACCACCGAGTCGCTCCTTCCCAACAACCTGCGTGGCCAGTACCAGGGCAAGGTCGACATTATCGGCGTGCAGCTGAACGCGCACTTCTGATCCCGTCCGGCAAGCCAATTCCCGAGCGATTCTCTCGGGGGACGCCTGTCGGTTTCGGCGCTATGATCTAGGCTGGTACCGGCTGGATGTTCCGGCCAGTCTTCCATCCGCAAACGAGGTAACCGATGCAGGTAGACCATCACGATCTGGCGCACGAATTCCCGGAGTTCAAGGAGCGCATTCACCAGCTCAAGACCGAGGATGCCCATTTCCACAAGCAGTTCGAGCGTTACGACGAACTGACCAAGGAAATCGAGGTGCTCGAGAAACAGGACGAGCCGGTCACCGACGAGCACATGGAAGAGCTCAAGAAGCAGCGCCTGGCGCTGAAGGATGAGCTCTACGCGATGCTCAAGGGCTGATCGGCCGAATCGATGGAAGCACGAAGGGCCCGCCTGATTCAGGTGGGCCCTTTTCTTTTCGGAGCCGCCACTGACGGAGGCGCGTCATGACCATGCTGAAGGCCGGTACGGCCTATTTCCTCTGGGTGTTTGGCGCGGGCTTCGCCTTGGGGGTGCTCAGAGAACTGTGGCTGGCCCCATGGCTGGGTACGCGCGCCGCCGAGTTGGTCGAGATGCCGGTGATGCTGCTGGTGATCGTGCTGGCCGCCCGCTGGGCCGTCGGCCATTTCGCATTGCCCGATCGCCTCGGCGTTCGCCTCGGCGCGGGGATGTTGGCCGTGGGCTGGCTGCTGCTCGCGGAGGTGACGCTGGTGCTCGGCCTGCGCGGGATCAGCCTGGCGGAATACCTTGCGAGTCGCGACCCCGTTGCCGCCACGGCCTACGCCGTCAGCCTGCTGCTGATGGCGGCCATGCCGTGGCTGCTGGGTCGGGCAGGGCGGCGGTAGCCGTCCCGGTCAGGGGCTGGGCGGGGCGATCAGGGCGCCGGAGGCGTCGACCACCGCCGGGCTGGTCTGCTTCTCGGCCTGCTCGAAATCGATCTTGCCCTGCACCAGCCAGTCGATGGCCAGCGGATAGATGCGGTGTTCGATGCCGTGAATGCGCTGCTTGAGCGATTCGACGTCGTCGTTGTCGAAGATCTCGAGGCGCCCCTGCACGATCGGCGGGCCGGCATCGACGGTCGGGGTGACGAAGTGCACGGTCGCGCCGTGCTGGATGTCGCCGGCCTCCAGCGCCCGGGCGTGGGTATTCATGCCCGGGTACTTCGGCAGCAGCGAGGGATGGATGTTGATCAGCTGGCCACGGAAGTGCTCGACGAACCCGTCGGTGAGAATGCGCATGAAGCCGGCCATGATGATCCAGTCCGGCCGTGCCTCGTCGACGGCATCGGCCAGGGCCGCGTCGAAGGCCTCGCGGTCGGCATAGGCCTTGTGGTCGATGAGGCGTCCGGGGATGCCGTGCTTCTCGGCCCGCTCGAGCGCATAGGCACCCGGGCGATTGACCACCAGCAGCGCGATCTCCGCGTCCAGTCGGCCGCTCTCGCAGGCGTCGATGATCGCCTGGAAGTTCGAGCCGTTGCCGGAGGCCAGGACCACCAGCCTCGCCTTCTTTCCGGCTTTGTCTCCCGCCGCCATCAGCGGTAGATCACGGGCTCGCCGTTACCCCGCTCGACGATCTCGCCGATCACCCAGGCCGCTTCGCCGGCCGCCTGCATGGCACTGACTGCCTTGTCGGCCTGATCGGCGGCAACGATCACCACCATGCCCACGCCGTTGTTGAAGGTGCGGCGCATCTCGGCGTCTTCGACGTTGCCCTGTTCGGCCAGCCAGTCGAATACCGTCGGGCGCTCCCAGCTCGACCAGTCGATCGCCGCGGCCAGCTCGTCGGGGAAGACGCGCGGCAGGTTCTCGGTCAGCCCGCCGCCGGTGATGTGGCTCATGGCGTGGATGTTGACCTGTTCGGCCAGCGCGGCCACCGCCTTGGCATAGATGCGGGTCGGGGCGAGCAGCTGTTCCAGCAGTTGCTTGCCCTCGGCGCTGTTCCAGTCCGGCTGGGCGCGCTCGATGATCTTGCGGATCAGCGAGTACCCGTTGGCGTGCGGGCCGGAGGCGGGCAGGGCGACCAGCTTGTCGCCGGCGGCCACCTTCGAGCCGTCGATCAGCTGGTCCTTCTCGACCGCGCCGACGGCGAAGCCGGCCAGGTCGTAGTCGCCGTGCTCGTACATCGACGGCATCTCGGCGGTCTCGCCGCCGATCAGTGCGCAGCCGGCCTGCGAGCAGCCTTCGGCAATGCCTTCGACCACTTGGGCGGCGACCTCGACGTCGAGCTTTCCGGTGGCGTAGTAGTCGAGGAAAAACAGCGGTTCGGCGCCGGTGACCAGGATGTCGTTGACGCACATCGCGACCAGATCGATGCCGATCTGGTCATGCTTGTTCAGGTCGATCGCCAGGCGCAGCTTGGTGCCGACGCCGTCGGTGCCCGAGACCAGGACCGGCTGCTTGAATTTGCTGGTGTCCAGCGCGAACAGGCCGCCGAAACCGCCCAGGCCGCCCATGACCTCGGGGCGTTGGGTGCGCTTGACCGCGGGCTTGATGCGGTCGACGAGGCTGTTGCCGGCATCGATGTCGACGCCCGCGTCGCGGTAGGTCAGGGGGGTGTTTTCCTGGGTCATGGCGGTAGGCTGAATGCTTGGAATGGAATGGCGCGTAGTCTACATCAATCTCGGCCTCCGGCGCCCCCTCGACCGGTGCCGGGAATGCGCGAAGACCAACGACTGGAGCCGACATGAAGACCATCTACCGGGCGACCGACATCCTCGAGGCGCACATCGTTGCCGGCATGCTGAATGCCGAGGGCATCGAGGCTGAGGTTGCCGGTTTCTACCAGCAGGGCGCGGTGGGCGAGCTGGCACCGCAGGACTTCGCCCGGGTGATGCTGGTCGACGAGCGTGACACGGCGCGTGCCGAGCAGGTCATTGCGAGCTACGAGGCGCGCGAACCCGAGCCGGCGCATGACGAGCCGGACGTCGAGGGTGATGGGGGCGCGGCCGGCCGACTTGCCGGCTGGCTGCTTGTCGTGGCCTTGCTGCTGTTCCTGCTGAGCTGGGGCGTGCTCTGAGGGAAAACGCGAACCGTCTGGCGAATGAGAACCGTTGCTAAATGAACAAGTTAGCGTTTTCTAACCTGTTTCCCTTCGCGAATAAAGCGCGCTAGAGTCGAGTGGCAGTCACCACCTCAGGGAGAGGAATACATGAAGGACAAGCAATCTCGCCATACAGACCACGCCCGTCGTCGCTTTGTCGGTGGCGCGCTGGCCTCGGCAGTCATCCCGCTGATGGCAATCGCCCCGGCGCGGGCCGAGGGGTTGGCGGAACTGTCGGAGGACGATCCGATGGCCAAGTCGCTCGACTATCGCCATGACGCGAGCGAGGTGCAGCATGCCTCGTACAAGTCGGGCCAGACCTGCGCGAATTGCGCGCTCTACAAGCCCGACCAGGCAGGCGATGGCTGGGGTGGCTGTGCGATCTTCCGCGGCAAGGCGGTCAAGGGCGCCGGCTGGTGCAGTTCCTACGTGAAGGGGTGAGCACGGCGGCACGGGTCCCCGACCCGACCGCCTCAACGTAAAAAGCCGGCCCGGGGTGATGTGCCCCGGGCCGGCTTTTTTGTGTCGCGAGCATTGCGGGTGCCGCTTACTTTGCCTTGCCCCAGGAGTCGCGCAGGGTCACGGCGCGGTTGAACACCGGTCTGCCGCCCGGGGTGTGGTCTTTCTGGTCGGCGACGAAGTAGCCGTGGCGTTCGAACTGGTAGATCGATTCCGGCTCGGCGTTGGCGGCCCCCGGTTCGAGGTAGGCCGTCAGGGTGTGGATCGAGTCCGGATTGAGATCGTCGAGGAAGTCGCGTTCGACCTCTGGCTCGTCTCCCTCGCGGCGTGCGCCCGGCGCCGGCTCCTTGAACAGTCGGTCGTACTGGCGAACGGTGGTCTCGACCGCGTCGCGTGCCGACAGCCAGTGGAGGTTGCCCTTGACCTTGCGAGCATCCGCGCCCGGCGTGCCGGACTTGGTGTCCGGGTCGTATTCGGCGTAGACGCAGGTGACGTTGCCGTCCTCGTCAAGGTCGTGGCCCACGTGCTTGATGATGAAGCCGTAGCGCAGGCGAACCTCACCGTCGGGCTTGAGGCGGAAGTACTTCTTGGGCGGGTCGAGGGCGAAGTCGCCGCGCTCGATCCACAGCTCGCGCGTCAGCGTGACCTCGCGCTTGCCCCAGTCCGGCTTCTGCGGGTGGTTGGGCGCGTAGCAGATCTCCTCGTGATCGTCGGGGAAGTTGACCAGCACGAGCTTGAGCGGGTCGAGCACGCAGATGCGACGCTCGGCCGACTCGTTGAGCGTCTCGCGCATGCAGTCCTCGAGCACGCCGAAGTCGATCAGGCTGTCGGACTTGGACACCCCGATGCGGTCGGTGAACAGCTTGAAGCCCGCCGGGGTGAAGCCGCGCCGGCGCGCGCCCTTGAGCGTCGGCATGCGCGGGTCGTCCCAGCCGTCGACGTGGCCGCCGTCGACCAACTGGATCAATTTCCGCTTGGACAGCGGCATGTAGGTGAGATTGAGCCGCGAGAACTCGATCTGCTGCGGCAGCGGCCGTTCGAAGAAGCCCTGCTCGGCCAGCTTGTCGACGAACCAGTCGTACAGCGGGCGGTGGTCCTCGAACTCGAGCGTGCACAGCGAGTGGGTGACCCCCTCGATCGCGTCCGACACGCAATGGGCGTAGTCGTACATCGGGTAGATCGGCCAGCTGTCACCGGTGCGGTGGTGATGCGCGTGGCGGATTCGGTAGATGGCCGGGTCGCGCATGTTGAGGTTAGGCGAGGCCATGTCGATCTTCGCCCGCAGGATGTGGGAGCCGTCCTCGAACTCGCCGTGGCGCATGCGAGTGAACAGGTCGAGATTCTCCTCGGCACTGCGGTCGCGGTAGGGGCTGTCCTTGCCCGGTTCGGTCAGCGTGCCGCGGTTGGCGCGCATTTCCTCGGCCGACTGCGAATCGACGTAGGCGAGCCCCGCCTTTACCAGTGCCAGCGCCCCCTGGTAGAGCGTCTCGAAGTAGTCGGAGGCGAAGTGCTCGTGCGCCGGGTCACGGAAGCCCAGCCATTCGATGTCCTCGCGGATCGCATCGACGTAGGCCTGCTCTTCCTTGACCGGGTTAGTGTCGTCGAAGCGCAGGTGGCAGATGCCGTTGTAATCCTGTGCCAGGCCGAAGTTGAGGAAGATGCTCTTGGCATGCCCGAAGTGCAGGAAGCCGTTGGGCTCCGGCGGGAAGCGCGTGGTCACCTTGCCGCCGTAGGTGCCCTTCTCCTGGTCGGCGTCGATGCGGTTGCGGATGAAGTGGCTGATCGGCTCGTTGGATTCGGACATCTTGCTCGATTGGCCTCGATTGGCTCGGTGGATGAGTGTTGAGGCGGGCATTGTACGAAAAATCGGTGCGCCCGCCGTGCTTCCGCGCGGAATAGCCGCCGTTCAGCCGGTCCAGCGCTCGATCTCGGCTCGCCGGCGCCGCTTGCCCCGGGTGGGGGCGCCGTCCTTGATCGTGCCGATATTGATCAGGCCGATCAGCCGCTCGTTCTCGGCCAGCCCGAGCCCCCGCATGACATTGGGATCGTAGACGCGCATGCCGGTCAGCCAGATCGCACCGAAACCGGCCGCCCGCGCTGCCAGCAGCAGTTGGCTCGCGGCGCTGCCTGCGGCGAGCAGTTGCTCGACCTCGGGGATCTTGGCGTGTCCCGACTCCTCGCGGGCGATCGCGGCGACGATCATCGGCGCCCGGTGGGCACGGACGCGCTCGCGTTCGAGAGTCGCCTCGCTGGCCTCGGGGTCCTTGGTCCGCATGGCCTCGACGAACAGCTCGCCGAGCCGTTCCAGGGCCTCGCCGTCGATGACGAGGAACCGCCAGGGATGCAGGCCACCGTGATCCGGCGCACTCTCGGCGGCCTGCAGAATGCGTTGCAGGGTGTCGTCGTCGGGTGCCGGTTCGACCAGACAGGTGGCCGGGGTGGAGTGGCGGTCGATCAGGGCGTCCAGCAGTTCGGGGGCTTGATTCATCGGCTTGCGTTCATATCTCTGGGTCAGGCGGTTTTCGACCGAAATCGCGCCATGGTCGCCGCGGTTGGCCGCCCGATGAACGGAATCGGCCGCTTTCCTTGGCGCAAGCGCGGTTTTGGTCGATAATCACGCACCATTTCAACCCGCTAGAGGATTTATGGCAAAAGAAGATTACATCGAGATGCAGGGCGTGGTGATCGACACCCTGCCGAACACCATGTTCCGGGTCGAGCTGGAAAACGGCCACGTGGTGACCGCCCACATTTCCGGGCGCATGCGCAAGAACTACATCCGCATCCTGACCGGCGACAAGGTCACGGTGCAGCTGACCCCGTACGACCTGACCAAGGGTCGCATCTCCTTCCGCTCCCGCTGATCCCGGCCCGGATGGCCGACTGCCCGTCCGGCTATCACAGCGTTACCGACGGATGACCCCACCCGGCCACGCCCTGCGTGAGCCGGGCAGGCGTGTTTTCGGCCCGGTAGATTCCGCCCGTTGATCCCATGAAAAACGGCGCCCTCGGGCGCCGTTTTTGCATCGCGGTCCGTCGCCTGGCTATCAGGCGGTCGAGGATTCCTCGGTCACCGATTCAGGGGCCGGTGTGGCCGTCAGGGACGGCTCGTCGCCGTCCATGCTGAAGCGTGCCCGGCCGCCGTCGGCCAGGTCGCCGAACAGCATCTGCTCGGCGAGCGGTCGCTTGAGCTTGTCCTGGATCAGGCGGGCCATTGGCCGCGCACCCAGCACCACGTCGTAGCCCTTCTCGCCCAGCCAGTGGCGGACCTCGTCGTCCACCTGCAGGGTAACGTGGTTCGCCTCGAGCTGCTGCTCGAGTTCCAGCAGGAGCTTGTCGACCACGTTGGCGATCTGTCGTGTGCCGAGCGACTGGAACTGGATGATCGCGTCGAGCCGGTTGCGGAACTCCGGCGTGAAGCCGCGTTTGATTGCCTCCATGCCGGACGAGCCGATGTCCTGGGCGACGAAGCCCATGCTGTTCTTCGCCATCTCCTCGGCCCCCATGTTGGAGGTCATGATCAGGATCACGTGGCGGAAGTCGATGTTGCGGCCGTTGGTATCGGTCAGCGAGCCGTTGTCCATCACCTGCAGGAGCACGTTGAACACGTCCGGGTGCGCCTTCTCGATCTCGTCGAGCAGCAGCACGCAGTGAGGGTTCTTGTGCACCTTCTCGGTCAGCAGGCCGCCCTCGTCGAAGCCTACGTAGCCCGGCGGGGCACCGATCAGCCGCGAGACGCTGTGGCGCTCCATGTACTCGGACATGTCGAAGCGCACCAGCTCGATGCCGAGCAGGCGGGCGAGTTGCTTGGAGACCTCGGTCTTGCCCACGCCGGTCGGGCCGGCAAACAGGTACGAGCCGATCGGCTTGTTGTCCGGGCGCAGGCCCGAGCGGGCGAGGCGGATCGCGGTGGTGATCTGGCCGATCGCCTCGTCCTGGCCGAACACCACCATCTTGAGATTGCGGTCGAGGTTTCTGAGTACCTCGCGGTCCGAGGTGGAGACGCTGCGCTCGGGGATGCGCGCCATCCGCGCGACCACGCGCTCGATGTCGCCGGCGGTGATGTGGTTGTCCTCGGGGCGCGGGTGCAGCAGGCGGTGCTGGGCACCGACTTCGTCGATCACGTCGATTGCCTTGTCCGGCAGATGGCGATCGTTGATGTGGCGGGTGGAGAGCTTCACAGCCGCCTCGATTGCCTCGTCGGTGTAGACGACATGGTGATGCTTCTCGTAGCCGTCGCGCAGGCCACGGATGATGTCGATCGTTTCGTCCTCGGTGGGTTCGGGGACGTCGATCTTCTGGAAGCGGCGGGTCAGCGCGGCATCCTTTTCGAAGATGCTGCGGTACTCCTGGTGCGTGGTCGAGCCGATGCAGCGCAGCTCGCCCGAGGCGAGCGCCGGCTTGATCAGGTTCGAAGCATCCATCGACCCGCCGGAGGCCGAGCCGGCCCCGATGAGGGTGTGGATCTCGTCGATGAACAGGATCGCGTCGGGGACCGATCGCACCTTCTTCAGCACGATTTTCAGGCGCTTCTCGAAGTCGCCGCGGTACTTGGTGCCCGCGACCAGTGCGCCAAGGTCCAGCGCGTAGATGGTGGCTTCGCCGAGTGCCTCGGGAACCTCGCCGTCGACGATCTTGCGAGCCAGCCCCTCGGCGATCGCGGTCTTGCCGACACCGGCTTCGCCGACCAGCAGCGGGTTGTTCTTGCGCCGGCGGGAGAGGACCTGCTGGACGCGTTCGAGTTCGGCGGCACGGCCGATCAGCGGGTCGATCTTGCCCTCGGCGGCCTGCTTGTTCAGGTTGATGGCGAAGTTCTCGAACGCATTCTCGTCGGTCGGCTGTTCCTCGGCCGCCTCGATGTCCGCCTCGTGGCTGGTCGGCTCCTCGTCGTCGATGCCGTCTTCCTCGGCCTCCGGGCCGTGGGAGATGAAGTTGATGACGTCGAGCCGAGTCACGCCTGCCTTGTGGAGGAGGTGGACGGCATGCGCGTCCTGTTCGCCGAAAATCGCGGCGAGCACGTGGGCGCCGGAGACCTCGCTGCGCTGGGCGGCCTGGACCTGCATCACGGCGCGCTGGAGCACCCGCTGGAAACCCAGTGTCGGCTGGGTCTCGCGCGGGTCGTTCTCCGGAATGCGTGGCGTGGTACGGCGGATGTGCGCCTCGAGGTCCATGGCGAGCTGCGAGATGTTCGCGTTGCAGCCCTCCAACACCATGCGCGCGTCGGGGTCTTCGAGGAGCGTGTGCAACAAGCTCTCGAGGGTGACGAATTCGTAGTTCTGGCGCCGGGCGCGATCGAACACGCGGCTCAGGGTGGTTTCGAGGGATTTGCTCAGCACCGATCCTCTCCTCCGGTCAGTCTGCGTTGGCCCGGTCCCGGCTGGCTGCCGAGCCGTTGCCTGTCTCCCGATGATACGCCGGATTGCGGCGTTGCCAACGGGGCGAGGAATTTTCTATTCGGCGCGTTCCATCACGCACATCAGCGGGTACTCGTGTTCCCGAGCGATCTGATTGACCTGGCTGACGCGGGTCTCGGCGATTTCGCGGGTGAATTCGCCGCAGACGCCGCGTCCCTGGTGGTGTACTTCCAGCATGACGACATTGGCCTGGTCGAAGGTCATGCCGAACAGCTGCATCAGGACCTGTACAACGAAATCCATGGGGGTGAAATCGTCGTTCAACAAGAGCACCCGGTACATCGGGGGCTCGTCGCTGATCGCCTGTTCCGAGACTTCCTCGGTCTCGAGCGGCCGATGCGTGGTGTGCGGCCCGGCAGTGATGCACCCGCCGGGCACGTGACGGGTTTCGTGTGTCTCGATCATGCCCACAGTCTAACCCGATGTGGGTCGGTCGCTCAGGGGAGCATCATGGGCGTCGACGGCTCGCGGGTCACGCCGGTCAGCGAGTTGCCGAACTCGTTGGCGGTGGTGGTCAGCAACTGCTCGAGGCGACTGCGACGCGGCGTGAAGTCGACCTGTTCCTCGACCCCGATTCGGTCGCGGACCACGCCGCGAACGCTGTCCATGCCGTCGACCAGACCCTTTTCAACCGCCGTCTCGCCGGTATAGAACAGGCCGGAGAAGATCGCCTCGTCATCGGCGAGCCGGTTGCCTCGGCCGGTCTTCACCGCCTCGATGAACTGGGCATGGATCTCCGCCAGCACGCCTTCGAGATAGGCGGTCTCTTCCGGGTCGACCGGGCTGAAGGGATCGGCGATGGCCTTGTTCTCGCCGGCGGTGAGGAGGCGGCGCTCGATGCCGAGTTTCTCCATCGCGTCGACGAAACCGAAGCTGTCCATCCGCACGCCGATCGAGCCGACGATCGAGGAGGGATTGGCGTAGATCTCGTCTGCCGCGGCGGCAATGAAGTAGCCACCGGAGGCCGCCATGTCTTCGGCCACGGCGTAGACCGGCTTGTCCGGATATTCGTCCTTCAGGTCGAGGATCGCGTTGAAGATGGCGCTCGATTGCACCGGGCTGCCACCCGGCGTGTTCATTCGCAGCACGATGCCCTTGATGTTCTCCTGCTCGAAGGCCTTCTCCAGTTGCGGGATCACGCGCCGGGCCTCGGTGGGCTCGCCGGTGGCGATCAGGCCGGTGATGTCGATCACGGCGGCCGCCGGCTTGCCCAGCCCCGGCGCGTTGCGGTCACCGGCCGTGAACAGCAGGGTGAACAGCGTCAGAGACCACACGACCAGCGCCACCGTCACCAGGCGGAAGAACACCTTCCAGCGACGGGCGCGACGCTGTTCGATCAGCCCGTACCGTGCCATGTCCAGCAGGGCATCTCGCGCCCAGCCCGGCTCGGCCTCCTCACGGCGCGAGCGATCGTCCACGGACGGTTCACGCGGGCCGTGGCCCGGCTCGTGGGGCGGTTCGATGCGGACGTCGTCGGGCGGGGTGTTTTGGCTCATGGTGGTCTCGGTCCGTGTTGGGTCTCCGGGTGCCGCGTCACGTTCAGGGAACGGGCTGTCAGACGGCTGGGCGCTTGCTTGGTTCCGCAGGGCGCCACTCGCCGTCATGCAGCTGAGCGAGTCGTTCGATCAGCCAGTCCGGTCGAGCGGCGGCCAGTCGTTCGCGCGGGTGGGCCCCATGCGTGATGCCGATCGCGTGCGTCCCAGCGTTGCGTCCCATCAACAGGTCAAAGTCGGTGTCGCCCACCATCCAGGTCTCGTTCGGGAGACTGCCGGTGTAGTCGAGGATACCCTCGAGCATCGCCGGATGCGGCTTGGAGCGCGTTTCCTCGGCGGTGAGCGTGTGATGAAAGTAGTCGGCCGTCCCGGTCTGCGCAAGGGCGCGGTCCAGTCCGCGGCGCGACTTGCCGGTCGCCACGGCCAGCATGCAGCCGGTCTCGCCCAGTGCCTTGAGCAGGGTCTCGGCTTCGGGGTACAGCGCGACCGGCTCCTCGTTGGCGAAGTAGCAGCGGTGGTAGGCCTGGGCGAGGGCCTCGCGGAAGTCGTCCTTCTCGTCGGGGAACAGCTCGGCGATGGCATTGGCCAGCGACAGGCCGATGATGCCGCGGATCGACTCGTCCGGCAGTGGCGGATGATCGACCGAGGCGAGCGCCTGCTGAAAAGCGGTCACGATGCGGCCGGTGGAGTCGGCCAGGGTGCCGTCCCAGTCGAACACCACCAGACGGGGAATGGTGCGCAGATGGTTAGGGCGGATGAGAAGGTCGCTGAAATCAGTCATGAACGCGGTTATCGGGGCGGGTGGCCGGTTTTCAAGGTCTTGCCGGCGGCCTTTACGGTTAGGCCGGCCTGGTCGAGCAGGGGCTGCCAGCTCTCGGGTGGCATGCTGGTGATCGTCAATCGCCCGCCATGCGTCGGGTGCGGGAGTGTGAGCCGGTAGGCATGCAGCATCAGGCCCGGGCGCCGCCGGGCCAGCGGTCGATCGAGGCCACGGTCGCCGTACTTCGCGTCGCCGACGATGGGGTGGCCAGCATGGCGACAGTGCACGCGGATCTGGTGGGTGCGCCCGGTGTGCAGTGTTGCGGCCATCAGGCTGACGGCCGGACCGCGATGGCTGCTGCCCAGACGCTCGAAGTCCGTGCGGGCGGCCTTGCCGTGACGCGGGTCCACTACGACCTGGTGGGCGCGACCCTCGCCCTGCTCCTTGCGCAACGGCGCGGTGATGCTCTGGCGCGTGTCGCGCCAGTGGCCGTGGCAGAGCACCAGGTAGCGCTTTTTCGCCGCGCCTTCCGGGCGGAACTGTTGCTGGAGTTCGAGCAGCGTCTCGCGCGACTTGGCGACCACGATCAGGCCGCTGGTCTCGCGGTCGATACGGTGGACCAGCTCGAGCATGGCCGCATCAGGGCGGGCGGCACGCAGCAATTCGATCAGGCCGAAGTCGTAGCCGCTGCCGGCGTGCGCGGCCAGTCCGGCGGGCTTGTCGACCACCAGCAGGGCCTCGTCCTCGTGACGGATCAGGCTCTCGGCGCGCTCGAGCCAGCCGGCGGGAATGCGGGCATCGCGGCGGTCGGCCTTCGGGTCGCCGCGCAGATCACGCACTGGCGGAATGCGGACCACGTCGCCGTTGCGCAATCGCTGCATCGGCTTGGCGCGCTTCTTGTTCACTCGCACCTGGCCCTTGCGGATCAGGCGGTAGACGAGGGCGCGCGGTTGCTTGTCGTGCTGGGCACCCAGCTCGCGCAGCAGGAAGTTGTCGAGACGTTGGCCGTCGCTGCGGGCGTCGACCGTTTCCAGCCGCACCCGGGGGCGGTCCGCGGGGCGGTCGCCGGGCGATTGTTCCTGAGGGGAATGCTGGGAGACGTGGTGTTTGTCGACAGTCATCTGATGGCTAGCTGGCGGCGGTGATGGGGTGCCGTCGAGACAACGCCCGGCGGCCGGTGGGCGACGGGTCGATTGGCGGCGGTGGGCCGGTGGGGATGTGATAGTATCAGCGCACTGTGGCAAAAGTCAGGTAGTGCGGCAGGTGCCCACTACCCACGGCAGCCAGCGAGTGCCCGGGTATTTCGACCGTCGGCGTTGCGCGCCAGACCTTCCCGTTTGCCCCGAGTGACCCGGCCGGCCAACCCGGCACGGGGCTCGATCGGCATGACCAGCCTCGGGCTGCCGCTTGCTCACAGTTGCAAGAAACGATCATTGGTTATCACGTCCTGAATTCATGCGCCTAGCCTGGTTTCTTTCCCTGCCGCTTCCCGTCCTGTGCCGCCTGATGGCGGCCGGGCAGGAGCTGTCGTGCCCGCGGTCACAGTCGACCATGCGGTGCACGGTGCCGGGCAGCGCGCGTCAGGACGTTCCCCTGAAGTCAAGTCACCTGTCGCGCATGGCCCGTTGCCTGACGCGATCGGTGCAGAAACGTCGAGAATTTTTCCATGAAACGAATGCTGATCAACGCAACGCACTCCGAGGAGATCCGCGTTGCGCTAGTAGACGGGCAACGCCTCTATGACATCGACATAGAGACCCCGTCCCGGGAGCAAAAGAAGGCCAACGTCTACAAGGCCACCATCACGCGCATCGAGCCGAGCCTCGAGGCCGTCTTCGTCAACTACGGTGCTAATCGCCACGGGTTCCTGCCCTTCAAGGAGATCTCGCCCGAGTACTTCGACCCCAAGGCGGTCGATGACAAGGGGCGTCCGATCATCAAGGACGCGCTCAAGGAAGGTCAGGAGCTGATCGTCCAGGTCGAGAAGGAAGAGCGTGGCAACAAGGGTGCCGCCCTGACCACGCTGATCAGCCTGGCTGGTCGCTACCTGGTGGTCATGCCCAACAACCCCAAGGCCGGCGGCGTATCGCGTCGCATCGAGGGCGACGACCGCGCCGAGATCAAGGCGGCGCTGGCACAGCTGAACGTGCCGGCGGGCATGGGCCTGATCGTGCGCACCGCCGGTGTCGGTCGTGACGTCGAGGAACTGCAGTGGGACCTGGACTACCTGGTGCAGGTATGGACCGCCATCCGCGAGGCGGCCGAGAGCCGCCAGGCACCGTTCCTGATCTACCAGGAAAGCAACCTCATCATCCGGGCGCTGCGCGACTACATGCGCAACGACATCGGCGAGATCCTCATCGACGAGCCGGGCATCTACCAGCAGGCGATGGATTTCGTCCAGATGGTCACGCCCAAGGTCGCCGAGAAGATCAAGCTCTACGACGACCCGACCCCGCTGTTCTCCCGCTACCAGATCGAGGCGCAGATCGAGTCGGCCTACCAGCGCAACGTCACGCTGCCCTCGGGCGGCGAACTGGTGTTCGACGTCGCCGAGGCGATGACCGCGGTCGACATCAACTCCGGGCGCAACACCAAGGGCCAGGACATCGAGGACACCGCGTTCAACACCAACCTGGAGGCGGCCGAGGAGATCGCGCGCCAGCTGCGCCTGCGCGACCTGGGCGGGCTGATCGTGATCGATTTCATCGACATGAACTCGTCCAAGCACCAGCGTGACGTCGAGAACCGCCTGCGCGATTCGCTCAAGTACGACCGCGCCCGCGTGCAGACCAGCCGCATCTCGCGCTTCGGCCTGCTGGAGATGTCGCGTCAGCGCCTGCGGGCCTCGCTGGAGGAATCCAGCCAGCACATGTGCCCGCGCTGCAACGGCCAGGGCGTGATCCGCTCGGTCGAGTCGCTGTCGCTCGCGATCCTGCGCCTGCTCGTCGACGAGGCGATGAAGGACAACACCGGGCGGGTCGTTGCCCAGGTGCCGATCGATGTCGCTACCTATCTCCTCAACGAGAAGCGTGACCAGATCAACGAAATCGAGCAGGCGAACAACGTCGATCTGCTGCTGATCCCGAACATCAATCTCGAGACCCCGCACTACGAGATCGAACGCGTCCGCGCCGACGACACCGAGGCGAAGGGTCGCGACGTCCAGCAGCTGATCGAGCCGCTCAGTGTCGAGACGCCGACGCCAGAGCCGCGTCATCGCAAGACCGAGAAGGCGGCGGTGCAGACCATCCCGCGCCCGGCTCAGCCGGCACCGGAGAAGCCGGCTCAGCCGGCGGCGCCCGAGAAGAAGGCGGCAGCGGCCCCCGAGCAGGCACCGACCAAGCCGGCGGCCAATGGCGCCATGTCCCTGCTGCGTCGCGTGGTGACCCAGCTGTTCGGCGCCCCGGCCGAGGAAGAGGCCGAGAAGGCCGCTGGCGGCAAGGGCAAGTCGACCAAGCAGGAAGCCGAGAAGGTCAAGGGCAAGGGCCGAAAGGGCGGCGAGAGCAAGGAAACCGCCCGTGGCGACCAGCAGGACAAGGACGCCGGCCAGGGCAAGGGCAAGGGCAAAGGCAAGTCCGGTGGCCGTCGTCGCCGTGGTCGCGGCCGTCGTGGCGGTGGCCAGCAGGGCGCCGGTCAGAAGCCCGAGCAGAAGGTCGAGCAGCCCGAGTCCGGCAAGGCAGAGGGCAAGCCCAAGCCCGAATCCGGTGGTCGCAAGGCCGGCGGCGAGGGTGAAGGTCCGTCCGGCAAGGGCGGCCAGGGTGGTTCCGGCGGCAAGGGGCGCGGTCGTGGCGATCGCGGTCCCAAGAGCGAGCCGCGCACTCCACCCCCGCTGGGCGAGCGCGAGCGCAAGATGGTCGAGCAGCAGCTCGCTGCTCCGGTCAGTGACGGCCCGAGCCTGCCGCTGGACATGTCCAAGAAGAAGGGCGTTGCCGAAGACCTGCCGCCGAATGCCTCGGTGCGCCTCGAGAGCAGTGATCGCTTGGTAAAGGCCGCCGACGCCAAGACGGCGAAGAAGGCCGCGGCGCCCAAGACCGAGCCGAGTGCCGCTGCCGCCACGTCAGAGGACAAGGCCGAAAACCGTGAGCCGGCGCAGCCGGCCCGGACCGAGGCCGCTGCCGAACCAACCGCCCGCGGGGAGAAGCCGGTCGACGCCAAGGCCGAGTCCGGTGCCGAGCAGAACGTGGCGCCGGCCGAGTCGGGTTCGAAGACTCAGGGCGAGCCCGCTGCTGCAGTCGAGCCCCCGGTCGAGAAGAAGCCCGAGCCCGCTCAGGCCGAATCGACGCAAGAGTCGGCCGCGGAATCCGGTGCGGCGCCGAGCGAACCGGCTGCGGTAACGGAAACCACGAGTGAGGAAGTCGGCAACGAACAGGGTGACGAGGACAAGCGCGAGCGCTGATCCGAATGACGTGTCCGGGGCAATGCCCCTTGGGCACGCCCTGTCCCAACGCAAAACGCCCCGCATCGAGCGGGGCATTTTTTTATGACGCGTGGGTCGAGAGGTTCAGCTTAGGTGTCGGCGCCGGATGTCCTCGAGCAGGTTGCCGGCAGCCGCTTCGATCATGTCGAGCACCTGCTCGAAGCCGTTGGTGCCGCCGTAGTACGGATCCGGCACTTCCTCGAGCCCGTAGTCCGGCGCGTAGCTCATGAACAGATGCGGCTTGTCGCGCAGGGCCTCGTCCGCCAGTGACCGCAGGATCTCCAGGTTTGCGAGATCCATGGCGAGCACGTAGTCGTACTCGGCGATGTCCTCGGCACGGACCTGCCGGGCCGTGAGGTGGTCCATGTGGTACTGGCGGGACATGGCCGCACGCATGGCGCGCTCGTCGGGCGGGTTGCCGACGTGATAGGCGTGGGTGCCAGCCGAGTCGATCCGGATGCGGTCGGCCAGCTGGGCCTGTTCGACCAGACGTTCGAACACGGCATGGGCAGTGGGCGAACGGCAGATGTTGCCCATGCAGACGAACAGGACGCTCGGGGCATTCGGTTGCGTCATGTGATACCTCGTCGTTTGCGAAGGATGGGGTGGCCAGCCGGGAAGGCCGACCGAACGGTTGGCGGTAATGTAACCAAAATCCCGGAAGGTTGCTCGGATTGGTCGGGATTGCAGGCGGGACCGAGCGGTATGACGACGAGGAATCAGGGGCTTGTCGTGATCGACGAAAATCCCCGTGACAGGGTGTTGACAGCCTCCGCCGTGCCGGTACAATGCGCGCATTCCTCGAGACGAGGGGCCATAGCTCAGCTGGGAGAGCGCCTGCATGGCATGCAGGAGGTCGGCGGTTCGATCCCGCCTGGCTCCACCACACAGAAAGGGAAATCAGTCACTTAGAGCTGGTTTCCCGATAAAACTACCCAAAAACCTACCAATCCTAAAACGGTAGGCTTTTCGGGCCCGGAAAGGCCGCATCCAGACTGGGTGCGGCCTTTTTCGTGTGCAAGGATTCATCGTTCTGCTCCGCTGGTCAACCTGGTCGTTTCCCCCGCCCAACCCTGAACTTCCTGTGATCGCCCCGCTGCATCGTCCCTGACAGGCGGCAGCCTCCTGCTCGTGCCCTTGCGCCTCTACCTCTCTACTACACATCCCCGGAGGAAGGCTCTGTGGGCCTCCTGGGTGGCAGCGTTGCCTTGTTGGTTGGTCGATGCCGGGCTGAGACGTGAAGGGTGCGTTAAAGCGTGGTCCAAAAAATAGCGGATCCATCTCCTCGTGTGAGTCTGGTCTTGTGTCAACCAGAAAGGAGATGTCTCCGATGATGAATGAAGAGCTGAACACCCTGACCGTCGATGACGTGAACACCGTGCTCCGGAACCACGCTCTGCCCACCTTCACGCCGGGAAGTTTTGATGTGGCACTTGCGCGGGTCGGGGCGAGAGCGATCCGAGACGGTCTTTTCGATCTCGAGCGAAATGCGAGAGCTGTGCACTTCTTTTGGTACAGCCTGATTCGCGACTGCGTGGGAATAGCCGCGCGAGCCGGCTCGGGATCTAACCGGGAAGGCGTAATGGAGAGTGGTGCCCGGACGAGTCGAGATCGTGAGACAGCTTGCCGGCGGGCCAAAGCGATCGAGGCCGTGTCCAACGGTGTTAACCCCGTGGTCAGGCATCACGGTAGGACAGTGTCGCCTATCCACGGCGGCGGCCAACATTCTCGCGACGTGGTATTCGCTTGCCGTATGGAACTGCGCCCCATGTTGGTAAACGGCGTCCCCGTTTCCTGTGCGAACAAGGAGCCCGAGGCGTTGGTAATGGAGGGCTTGCTTCGAGTTGCGAGTTGAGGGCTTCGCGGACATACCCGGGAGTTGTCGAACAGCCGCATTTTGGAGGGTGTAGGTGATGCAAACGATGCAACTGGAAACCGTGAATCGACTGCTGGCCGAGTCGAGACTGCCGCGCTTTACGCGGCAGGGGTTTGAGTCGGCAATCAAGACCCGTGGTCCAGGGCAGGTAATGCGAGCCGTCCAGGACCTGAGGGAGAAGCGGAAAGGTGTCGATGTCTTTCTTCGCAATCTAGTTCGGGAACACGGTGCTGAATCGTCATCGGAGCCTGAATCGGATCTTCGGCAGCGCCCGAGCGTGAAAGATCGCGGTCGTGATGCCGGCGACCAAGGACCGAAGCTCACAACGCAGCCAAGTGAGATGGTTCCCAAAAAACGGAGCGTGGGTCGAACTGCCGATCAGGTAAAGGTTTATGGCTCGAAAGCTGCCTTTTGCTTTGAGCCTGACCAGACGCGGGCCGGGTATCACACGGTTGCTATCGAGGCTGCACCTGCCAAGCAAGGCCCAAACCGTGAATACGATTGGAGCCACAAGGCCCGGATCCAGGTAACCAGGCAGGAATTACCCATGGTTGCCGCCGTGTTTCTCGGGCTGATCTCGCAGATCGAATACAAGAATCACGGCCCACGAAACAACAAGGGATTTTCCTTCCAGGATCAGGGGGGCAACATGTTCGGCCGCTTGTTCAGCCCGGAAGGGGTCAAGGCGATACCGATCTCGCCTGAAGATGCCTTCGAGGTTTCCAACCTCGTGCTCGCCCAGCTGGCGAAGAATCACCCGGGCGTATCGCCGGTCGATCTGATGGTCTCATTGGGCCCGATGGTGGCACGAAAGGCCGCAAGCCAGAATGGCCGATAACTACGAAACCAATTCCATGTCGCAGTAAATTATTCACGCCATCATGGCGTTCGCTCGAAAAAAGCTGCTCTATCCATCATGACCCCATGATGCCGTAACTAATTTACGGCATCATGGATTTGGTTTCCCCACCTAAGTATCTGATTTGCATAGGGTGATAGGGCGGCGCGGCGCTGCCGTCCCCGCACGCCGCCTTAATTTTCTGCAACATGGAACCATGTTCAGTATAATTAAGATGGCTGCATCATGGAGTGATGTTGTGATCCCGTTTAGAGAGACGTGGTAGACCCAGAAATAGGCGAAGGAGGCCTGGGTGCATGAGAGACGAGATCGACGACGCCCTGGACAACCTGGGCGAGGTCATGGATGCGGTGATCCGATCCGCAGAGTATGAGGCCCAAAGGATTTGTGAACCGTTTTGGGAGAGGTCGCTAGAGATCCGCAGGCAGAGCCGGCCCAAGGATTGGTTCAAGTACACCGTCTTTGTTCGAGGCGAAGAGAAAACAACAGGTAGCTACACGCTGCGGATCGACTGGGCTGAATTGATTTGGATACCGGCCGCATCAGGGGCAGGCCAGAAGCAATGGCAAATGCGATCCAAGTTTCTACGCCGGACGAAAACAGGCAAGTATTCAATTCGCCAGTTCGGGAAAGCCGGCGCCGAGGAAAAGGCGCTAATCCTTGAAACCATGAATCAACTTGAAAAGGTCAACGACATGATCAGGTTGATTGGAAGTATGCGGAAGTCGAAGGCAAACGTGATGAGGAAATATCGCGAGCGGTAGGAGACGGGGGGCATCAAGGCGAAGATATGGATTGAATCGCTCCGACTTCACTAGACACCTCAAGAGTTTCACTGCTGATCCGTTCAGCGCGGCGCAGTTGTTTCTCGCTTTCGATGGTTTCCTTATAGGCGTTTACGATGCCGATTCACAGGCCCATCCACTCAGCCAACTGGAGGTTGGTCTTGAGGCGAAGCCGCTGCCGAAGCATCGCTTCGAAAACGCTCTCGATACTCGCGCCGCGGTTGAGTAATGGCAGCGATGATTCAGCTTCGGCATAGAACTGATCTTCCCGTTCGGTGCCGATGATGGCGGCATCCCACCAATCAAGAATCCGTCCCCGCGATTCCTTGAGCAGCGAATCGGCCGGTAATTTCTCCGCTTTTTTCGCGTTGGCAGTCGCCGATGACGGCATCAGGTTCCAGAGGTCGTTGTTACTCCAACGTGACCAAGGGAAACAGTGGTCGATGTCGTGACGTTTTCGCCGCAGGTCACTGCCCGTCCAGACGCATTCGACCTTGCCCGATTTCAGTTGGCTCTCGATCATGCGGCGGGTCAGGCTTGTGTCACGACGGCCCTCCGACCAGCTCAACGCGTGGCGGCACTCGTCCGCTGAGTGGCTGATGTCCCAGTCCTGCATCAGATTGACCCATTCGTTCACGATTGCGGGCTCAACCCAGCACGCATATCGGCTGAACGTGTCCCAGAGACTTGCTGGGACGCGGAAGCGTCCAAAGCGGGCGAGGGTCTCGCGATCCAATCTCACCGCCTGCGGCTTGATGACCAGGCGTTTCGGGCCACCGTCGAATATCGGCCGGTTCGTGCCCGGCCAAGTCGTGAACCGCGCCGGATTCTTCAAAATGTTTGCCGAGGCATCACGGATTGCGTGGAGCACGGTCGGGGCGATGTCCGCCGAGAGTGATTGGCCGGGACGAAGGTCCAAAACGGAGAGGGTCTTGAGGGCGTTGAAGTGATTCGTGGCGAACCCAAGCCCACGCTTGCCTGGTGATTGCCGTAGGCCGTGTCGGAGTACCAGCGGGTGATAGAGCATCACCCAGAAGAGCCCCAGGGCGCCGAGAGGCAACTCCACGTATTCATCGGTGTGTTCAAGGACAAGGCCGGGAGCGCTGTCGGCGATTCGTACCAACGTGCGGAGTAGGCCAAGCTTGTATGTGGACGACTTGTTGTCGTTGACGATGACGTGACGCAAGGTTGGGAGCGCTCCCGTCCCATCGTCTGGTAGCCGATAAACAGCCGTTTCCCACCAGACCTCCGGCCGTTGGAGTTGATCGGCGTGCGGTGCGCTGCTAAGTGGCACTGGCATGACCGCACGGTGACGCGCCAGCGCGTCGAGTTCTGCCTTGCTTACCTCGTGGAAGACCCGCTCCCCATCACCGGGGCCGTGACGGAGCGTGATGACCAGCATTCCCGACGGCGCCAGCAGCTCCGTCAGGATCCTGAACGCTCGCTCTCGTTGGGTCGGGGCAACGTGCATCCAGACTGCCGAGACGAGAATCAGGTCAAAGCGGTAGGTGAGTTTTCGGACTTGGGCGAGATCCGGAAGTTGATCATCCAACCACTGCACGCTGGCTTTTCCTGTTTCCTGTTCGCCGAGGCGCCGTAGCTCGGCGGCAGGTTCGACCGCGATGACATCCCATCCTCGCTCGGCCAAGGCAAGCGCGTCGCGCCCGCTTGCTGCCCCGACATCGAGGGCAAGGCCGGCCTGGTCAGGTAGAAGCGGCGACCAGTCGCCATGGACGCGTTCAAAGCTCACGGATTGATACTGGGCGAAGAATGTCGAGGCCTTTTGGTTGTATGCCTTGATAGTCATTGGGCCAATGCGCTGGAGACGTGATTGACGGCCGTTCCGAGACAGCTTGAGGACTGTATCAGGTGGCGATCGTCAGACGGTCACACCATGCGCCTTGATTTGCTCCAGACGCGCGGGACCGATGCCATCGATCGCGCGGAGTTGCTCGATGCGCTCGATCGGCCGCATGCCGACGAGGTCCTCCGCGCGTTCCGGGCCGATGTGGGGCAGGGACTGGAGATCTTCGAGTGAGGCCGTGTTCAGATTGATGGAATGGCTGCTCGCGGGCCTGCTGGCGGACCGTTTCCCTGGTGGCGGGGTCGTTTTGGTGGCTTGCTCCGATTGGTCGACCGGTTCAAGTTCCAACCCGGCGAAATCGGCGAACACCTCCAGCATCCGCTCTTGCAGTACGGTTCTAGGTCCTTGGGCGAGCGCCGCTTCGTCCGCGATGAGCAGCAGTTCGCCCATGTCCGACACCGCTAGCCGTCTCGACAGGATCTCGGCAACTCGCCCGAGCACTGCCAGGTGCCAGTCGCCTTCCGGTGCATTTCGCTCGATGTAGGACAGCATCGGCACCGCACGCTCTACTTCCTCGGCGTCGATCATTTCCGATGACGCTGGCTCTCCCCGTCCCCAACACGCGAAAGCCAGGTGGGTCGCTGCTCGCAGTTCGGCATCCGTCATCCGGCCGAGTGTGTCCAGAACCTCGACGTCGAATTGCCGCTGGAGACGCTCGAGTCGCCAGTTGCGCAGGCGGCGTCTTAGGGTTTGCATGGCGGGCGGCGTAGCTTTAATCAGCCAGGCCGTGCCGCGAGCCAAACTGGCGACGACCTGTACCAGTAATCGCAGAGCCGAGACCACCATTTGCGACAGCAGCCCGATAGCCGAGAAGGCGAAGTAGATCGACTGGAGTACGACGGCATTTCGGCCTCGGACCTGGACGCCGGCGATCTTGGCTGAAGAGCGGTTGGGCTTGATCCAGTTGAACGTCCCTAGCCGGTTGCGCGTTGAAACCGTCACGCCCGTTTTCGACAGATTCAGCTTGGTCGGTCCGCGTCCGTAGCGACCGCGAAGAATGAACCGGCCGTTTTGTAGCGCGATCTGGGTGTCCTTGACCGGCGTGGCCGAGACGCGAATGCCTTGTGCCGTGTTGCCGGTGAAATTGACGCCGGCTGCTTTCGTCTGGGCACGTAGGGACACCTCACCCGTTCGGCTGGCCCGCAAATAGCGCCCACGATGCTCGATGCGGACTTGCCGACCGTCGGCGTCCTTCTTGCCGATGTTGAAGAAGCTCATTGTTTGCTCGGGCTGTCCGTCTCCTCGAGATAATTCAGTACCGATCGGATTGCCACGAAAAGCAGTATGTAGAAGATGGCCTTGAGTTCTAAGGCCGGGGCCGAGCCGATCAGCAGAGACGACCACTCGGTGCCGCTATCCCGCTCCAGCAGTGAGGCGGCCATCCAGAGGGCGCAGACGAGAGAGAAATAGCTCACATGGGAGGCAACCTGCATCATTTCCCGCCTAGTCATGTTCATCATCGGTTTGTTTTGAGCTTGCTTCGACATGGTGTTTCTACCCCTTTGTTTCTTGACGTTCGTCGGTCAGAACCCGCGATGATCGTGCCCGGCATCCAACTCGATGTTCTTGGCCTTGGCCTGCAGGGCAGCGAACCCCGCGAGGTACATGATCGGCTTGATCTCGGGCGCGGGCACCTCCCAGACCAGCCAGGCGGGAAGCGATATGACCCCGTCGTGGTTCATGAGCATCAGGGCGGCGTAAAGCGCGAAGCCGAGGATGATGTATGACCCCTCGCGCAGTCTTTTCGCAAAGGTCAGGTTTCGCTCTCGGTCGTGGTCGTGAACGTCGGTGGTCTTCATGGAGCATCCCTCCTGGTTTGGGTGAACTCACCGAGTCGTCGGTGATGTCTCCAACCTAGCTCGGGATTTCGGATCAGCTAATTAATTTGGGAGTCGCCATGAAAAGGCGTTCTGGCGGGGGATCAAGAGCGGTCGGGATTGGTCGGTGTGATCAGTTCGGCGCCTTCGGCGTCCGCTCGATTGACCACGGGGCTGACCCGGAATGCGCGGAAGTCTTCGATCGGTTCGTGGTGAACCTGCTCGCGGAGCTCGTCGGGATCGGTCAGCCCGGGTGACAGCCAGGAGGTGATGCTCTCCGGAGTAAGCACCAGCGGCATTCGGTCATGGATCGTCTTGGCCATGCCGCGGGCTGGCTCGGTGATGATGGCCATGGTTTGGCTGTCGTCTTTTCCCCGGGCCATCAGGCCGGCGAACACGATCGGGTGGCCATCGTTGCGCGCGAAGTACCAAGGCAGCTTTTTGCCGTGCTCTTCCATCCACTCGTACCAGCCGTCGGCGGGCACGAGGCAGCGGTGATTACGGAAGCTGTCGAGGAAGTAGCGGCTTTTACGCAGGCTTTCGGCTCGGGCATTGATCGGCGTGGGGGCGTCCTGCCCGGCCCAGTGGGGGTGGAAGCCCCAGTGTGCCTCGGTACCGATTGGTTCGCCGGAGGCTGGATTGGGGGCAATTACCGGGACCACTCGGCCCGGCGCGATGTTGTATGTCGGATCCCAGTCCAACTCAATCGATAGCCCGAGGTGTTGTGCGACCCGCATCGGGTTTGTGTGAAGGGCATAGCGACCGCACATGGCTCAGACCCTCGGCAAAGTGGTCGACGTTCTCGAATCAATGCCCATCGTGTCCCGGGGTATCGTCGGAGCCGTTGGGCGCGTGGCGCTCAGCTCTGCCCAGCCTATTGGCGTAACGAACCAATACTATTGCAATCAGGATTGCCACGACGAGGAAGCCAAAGCCTAGCAACAAGCCCTTGATCACTGTTCGTTCCCCCATTCGATTTCGTGACGGCGGCAATGCTCCTTTTCCCGTTCTGCACGCATTCGTTTCACGATGTGTCGATAAAGCACGAAGACCGGCCCCAAGAAGACAATGGTCAGGGCCAGTCCGGTCAGCATCGTCGTGAACCAGTCCGACATGGTCACGCTCCCCCTTTCCGTTCTGGCCGATCGGAAGTCGTTATGCCCTGATCATAGCGTGCTCGGTTTCGCTCATTTCGCTGTCGACGATCCCGCCGCTGCACCCAGTTGGCAAAGGCGAAAAGCCCGGCGGTGAATACGGCCAGCCAGGCCGCGCCGGCGAGAAACGCTATCCAGTTTTCGCTCATGTCAGTTTTCCCGTCTTAAAGCGTCGTAGTCGCTTTGCTTGTATGCAGCAATCCAGACTAAGGCTTTCCATGAAATCGGCAATTTATCTCCGGGATCAAATGATCGTCGAGTCTCGCGACAGGATTTGTCGCGGCCGGGCCGTAAAGTGGTGTCACGTTAAGCGTGGGTACAGGGCCAAGGAGGCAGCATGGCAGGGGTCATGGAAACCATTCCAGATGAGTTGAGGCCGCTGCAGTCGAGGTTCCGCGGCTGCCTGCTTGGTGGTGCCGTGGGGGACGCGCTGGGCGCACCAGTCGAGTTCATGAGTCGCAGCGAGATCGAGGGGGCCTTCGGGCCTGACGGCATCACGGACTTTGCCCCGGCCTATGGTGGGGTGGGGCGGATCACCGACGACACCCAGATGACACTCTTCACGGCCGACGGCTTGATCCGGGCCTATGTGCGTGGCAGCACCAAGGGCATCGTCCATGCCCCGAGCGTCGTGCGTTATGCCTACTCGCGTTGGCTGATCACCCAAGGTATTGAGCCGCATGAGGACTGGCGTCCTGGGGAGGATTGGTTTGGGTGGCTCGACGAGCAGCGCGAATTGCGTCATCGCAGGGCACCGGGCAATACCTGCATCACGGCGCTGTCCCGCGGCGAACTGCGGGATGACATCGCGGACAACAACAGCAAGGGCTGTGGTGGCGTGATGCGGGTGGCCCCGGTCGGGCTCAATGCCTCGCTTGGCAACGAGTTCATCGAGGGCGACGACGGGTTTCGCTTGGGGTGCGAGCTGGCCGCGTTCACCCACGGGCATCCGACGGGCTTTCTCGCTGCCGGTGCCTTGGCAGCCCTCATCGCCAACGTGACCAAGGGCGACGATGTCGAGACCGCGTTGACCAAGGCGAGGGAATCCTTGCGCGCAGAGCCGGATTGCGGGGAGACGCTGGATGCCCTCGACCAGGCCCGGGATCTCGCTCGAAGCGACGTGTCGCGTACTGACGCGATCACGAGGCTGGGAGAGGGCTGGGTCGCCGAGGAGGCACTGGCCATCTCGGTCTACTGTGCTCTGGTGGCCCATGATTTCCGTGACGGGGTGACCCTGGCCGTCAACCACGACGGTGACTCCGATTCGACCGGGGCGATCACTGGGAACATCCTCGGGGCACGTTGGGGGCTGGAGTCGATCCCGGCGGAATGGCTTGCTCGCCTCGAGCTTTTCCAGGTAATCATCGAGCTGGCGGATGATTTGTTGAGCTGCCGCTCCTGGCCGGTTGGCGAGCTGGGCGACGACTGGGACTTCGACTCGTTGGTGATGAAAAAATACCCGCCGGTATAAGTAGGAACGGAGTGTCGCCATGAACGAAGCGCTTTTCTTCTCGACCACGCTGCTTCTCGCTTGGGCTTGGCTGGGCTTCTTCTATGCCGGTTGTTGGCTGCTGCTCTCCCTTCTGCGCCAGGGTTTGGACAAGCGTGACCGTGCCTATCTTCGAGGGATGCCCTGGGAGGAGTTGCCGGAGGAAGAGCGTCGCCGAGTCTCCCAGCGCTGGCGAACCACTCGCTGGCGGGGTCTGAAACACTACGTGGTGGGTCTGTTGCTCCTCGGTGTCGCCTGGGTGGCGACGATTGCCTTTCTGGCTCCGACATCGTGATTCGCTGATGCGATGCCACGCGAAAGTACCGGACAAATGGAATGGATAACGCCTCCGCGAATGCGCCGACTACGGACCGCTTCACCCTGCGCCCCGGGCGCTGGTATGCCTGGATGATGCTTCCGGGTTACCAAGGCCCCTACGTCTCCCCGATCTACGTCACTGCCGTCACGCAGGAAAAGACCGGTGGTCACACGCTCAGCTTGAGTTTCCACAACGCCTATTACGCGACCGGCGTCCAGCATTCGAGGGCGTGCGTGGACGTGTTCTCAAGCGATTCCGGGACCACATGCTCCTTGACCTGACGGTCGGCCAGCCCGGCTCCGGGCGGAGTGCGGTGATCAGCGAGATATCCGAGCAATGGCTGCGAATGGCGGGGACGGCGGACAAGTACGAGCAAAACGGCAGGGATTGGCAGGACGTCCTGACCCAGGCTCATTTCCGCGGCCATCCGCCCGGCGGGTGAGTGCCCTTGGCCTCAAACGGCGAGGTTCGCGGTGAGCGCGACATTAAGTGTCGCAACCCTTCGATAGGCTGGACGCACACTGACCAAGGCCCGCGGGGCGAGGGAGGCGACATGGCTGGATTGATTGCGAACGTTCCCAGGGATCTGGCTCCCCGGCAGTCCCGCTTTCGCGGCTGCCTGCTCGGCGGTGCCGTGGGTGATGCGCTCGGCGCACCCGTGGAGTTCATGACGCGTGCCCAGATCGACTCGACCTTTGGTCCCGATGGCATACAGGACTTCGCCCCAGCCTACGGTGGCCTTGGGCGTATTACGGACGATACCCAGATGAGCCTTTTCACCGCTGACGGGCTGATCCGAGCCTGGGTGGCGAGCCATCACACCGAGTGGTTTGTCCACGTCGCGACCGAAGTGAAGTCTGCCTACCTCCGCTGGTTGCTGACACAGGGCTACGAGCCGCGGCACGAGCCCGTTCCTAAGGAGGATTCGCTGGGATGGCTCTACGAGCATCCCGAACTTCACCATGCCAGGGCGCCGGGGAATACCTGCCTGAGTTCGCTGATCGAGATGGGTGAGGGCGAATTGCGGGCCATGAACGACAGCAAGGGCTGTGGCGGCGTGATGCGGGTTGCACCCGTGGCCTTGGCTGCGATGGTTGGTGGTGACTTTCCGCGAACAGAAGAGGCGTCCGACCGTGCCTACGAGATTGCCGGGATCACGCATGGCCACCCCACCGGGAAGGTCGCCGCCTGTGGATTGGCGCTGCTCGTCATCTTGGCTGCTAGGGACGAGGATCTGCGAGTCGCGGCGCGTCCCGTGTTGAGTGTCTACCTCTCCGAGTACGGCGAGGAGGCCAAGGAGACGATGCGCGCCGTCGATCACGCGTTGACGCTGGCGGATTCCGACGTTGATCGCAAGGAGGCGATCGCGCAGCTCGGAGAGGGCTGGGTGGCCGAGGAGGCACTGGCGATATCGCTCTACTGTGCGCTGGTCGCCCGTGATTTCCGTGATGGCGTGACGCTGGCGGTGAACCACGGTGGCGATTCGGATTCCACCGGGGCGATCACCGGCAACATCCTCGGGGCGAGGTGGGGCGTCGAGGCGATCCCGCCGGAATGGCTGGCCGCGCTCGAACTCCGCGAGGTGATCACGGAGATTGCCGACGATCTGCTCACCCACCGGGACTGGCCGATTACCGAGGCCGATCGCGATCCGGCATTCGACGAACGCGTCATGGCGAAGTACCCGCCGTTTTGAGGGCGCCGGCGAAGGCCAACGAAAAGACAGCCAGAGGAGGTCACGATGACACCCACCACGAACACGATGAACTGGCAGCAGGTATCACGGATCCTGTTCGAAACCGACCCGATGCATACCGCTTGCAAGGAGAATGACTGTTTCGACGAGTACGACCGCGTTGCCCGGGGCGTCATCGCCGAGATCGAGAACGGGGTGACGCTGGACGGCGCGCTGGAGCAGGTCCTTGGCGACTGGTTCGGCCAGGAGCTGATCGAATCCCGGGATCTTGCGCCGGTCGTCGAACAACTGAACACCCAGCAGGTTGGAGGGGGTAGCCGATGAGAACCAGTAACCTCAAGGAGCTGTTGAACAGCAAGGTCCGTGAGCGTTCGCGGGAGGACATCCTCAAGGCGATGGGCTACTCGCCGGTACGCCAGTCCAACCGTGACCGATTGGATAAGGTGCTAGCCGACGACACACTGGGGCTGGAGGGCAAGGACTATGACCTCAAGTACGACAGCCGGGGATTCGTGGAGGCATTGTGCAAAGCGGTGGGCCTCGACTACGGCGAGCACGAGGCGGAAGTCGACGAAACTCAGGACTGGATCGTCACCGAGCGCGAGGCGTTCCAGCCCTATCTGTTCGCCGACACGGGCTTCAAGCGCGCCGATCGGCCGAACACGAGCGTCGTCATCCTCGCGGCCCTGGAGTCCAAGCGGAACCTTTGTCTATCGAGAGAAGCGCGTCTCGCCCCTCGTGACAAGGTGATCGAGGAAGCGGTCGAGACGGTGCGTTCGCACTACCGGGAGACCGGCGGCGAATTGCCCGTCTGGGGCACGATCCAGCGTTACCTGCTGTTCCTCGCCCCCGGCGAGAGCGTGGTTATCGGTACCGATGGATCGATCCAGGGCGAGGGACCTCGACATGTGCCCTCGCGCGCTGGGGCCGCCGTGTGACGGCCGTTGGCGTTATCCCCTGGCAGTCAGAGGAC
Source organism: Guyparkeria hydrothermalis (assembly GCF_023555385.1). NCBI lineage: Bacteria > Pseudomonadati > Pseudomonadota > Gammaproteobacteria > Chromatiales > Thioalkalibacteraceae > Guyparkeria > Guyparkeria hydrothermalis. The sequence continues at coordinate 1,049,354 of NZ_JAJSED010000001.1, read as the reverse complement.
CCTCAGGGGGGTGGGCACGCGGAGGAGAGAAGACAGGAGCTTGAATGTACGACTTGATCGGTGACATCCACGGCCATGCGACGGCCCTGAAGAAACTGCTCACGAAAATGGGCTACCGCGAGACCGAGGGTGTCTGGCGCCACCCGGAGCGCCAGGTGATCTTCCTCGGGGATTTCGTCGACCGCGGCCCGGAACAGATCGAGACGGTTCGCATCGCCCAGGCCATGGTCGAGACCGGTGCTGCCTTGGCCGTGATGGGAAATCACGAGTTCAACGCGGTGGCCTGGGCCACGCCGGACCCGGATGTCGCGGGTGAGTACCTGCGCCCGCACAACGAGAAGAATCGTGACCAGCATGCCGCCTACCTCGAGCAGGTGGGCGAGGGGAGTGCGCTGCACCGGGAGCACATCGACTGGTTTCGGACCCTGCCGTTGTATCTCGACCTCGATGGCCTGCGCGTCGTGCATGCCTGCTGGCACGAGCCATCGTTCGCCGAGCTGACTCCCCACCTGGATGGTTCCAACCGTGTCCAGCGGCAGGCCTGGCCCGCTCTGACGACGAAGGGTACGTCCAGCTTCGAGGCAGCCGAAACCGTTCTCAAGGGACTCGAAATTCCGTTGCCTCGCGGTGCCATGTTCCTCGACAAGGACGAAAACCCGCGCCGGCACATCCGGACCCGTTGGTGGGAGCAGGAACAACTTACTTACCGCAGCCTTGCCATGGTGCCGGAGGAGGCGATCGAGTCGATCCCGCATGACCCCATTCCCGAGGATGTCCTGCCGGGATACGAGGGCGACAAGCCTCTATTCGTTGGCCACTACTGGCTTACCGGTGAGCCGGAACCCTTGAGCCCACACATCGCGTGCCTCGATTACAGCATTGCTGGCGGACACACCGAGTCTGGCGTTCCGGGCAAGCTGGTGGGCTATCGATGGAATGGAGAAAGCGCGATCGACCCGGCCAACTTCTGTTGGGTGACCGATTAAGGCGATCGAGACGGAACGGGAAAGGAGATCAATTGTATGAGCAAGAAAAAGAAGACTGGCTTTCCAAAGGATCTTTGGGTGATCGAGGGGGTGGATCGTATGAACTGGGACGATGATTTCCGTGTGGCAGGCCCCATGCCGCGAGAAGAGGCCCATGCAGAATACGACCGGCTGACGGAAAACGGCACCACGAAGACGGCGCAAGACAAGTCAGCACTCAGCTACTACGTGATGCGACAAGTGGGCTGATTGCAATGGTTACTCGTGCCGGCGTGCTCGGCGCCATGGCATCGGGCTTGGTGATGTTTCCGGATACTCAGTCCAAGGATTCGGCAGGTAGTTCGAGGTCGGTGATCACCGGGACGTGATCACTGTATGTTCTCCACTCAGAGAATCCCGGTATCTCGACCCGCTGGCATCTCAAGGTGTGGTGCAGGAAGCAGTAGTCGATGTGAAACGGCTTGTCCGGATTCTTGGTGTGGAAGTAAGTCGGTCTCGATTCCCGACCGAACGCCTCGCCGGTCAGGTGGTGGTAGGCGCTGAACAGCCCGAGTTGATCCAGGTCGTGCTGGATATCGCGAAAGCGGGCCGCCTTGCCGATGTGGTCCCAGATCGTCGAGTTGTTGAAGTCGCCCGCGACAACGCTGGGTCCCTCGCGAAGCCATTCCGACAAGTCTGATATCACCTCGCGCGGGTTGCCCGTGTATCCGGGGCCAATGCGACTCGCGCGATGATTGAATGCCCATGTGGCGAGCATTCGAAGCCGACCCTCGCCGATGGATACGGGCAGGAAATAGGCCCAGTGATACTTGGCGTGCGGGCTGACCTCTAGGGTGAGTCCTTTTGAGATCACGCCGAGGCCCTTGCGCGGGTTGCTCCCCGTCCAGACGAACCGGTAACCCGCTGGAACAGGCAGCGATTGCTCGCACTCCTGAATCACGGCGACGTCGGGCTCCAGGGCCAGTAGTCGATCGAGCTTTTTGCCGAGGGACAGGTTGCCGTTCCAGGTCACGACTCGGAGTGAATGATCGCTCGATCGGTCGGCGGCATCAGACATCCTTGACCACCGGATAGCTGGCATCACCCCAGAGCGTGTCGGAATGATTCATCATGATCTCGACCACGGCGGGCACGAGCTGACACAGCAGCTGAACACAGTCATGCACTTGTCGTCGGTTTACCTGGCTGTTCCAAGTCGCACCGCCATGGATGATCTGGTTGCGGAGTATGTAGGTGCGACGCAGTACAATGGCCAGCACCGTCGCCGTGTCCTGATTGGCCAGCGCCGCGTTGGCTGCAGCCTTGCCCTTTCTGAAGCGTTCTTCCCAGGTAGCCGCGTCGATCTTTCCCTTCTGCCAGTCCCAGAAGCTTGCGAACACGTAGCGGTTGTCGAGCAGTAGCCGGATGCTTTTCGGAAACTCCTGCCAGACGAGCCGGTCGAGCAGTCCCTTGTCATCAAGCCCCTGCAGTTTTCTCAGGAATTCTCCGAAGGCTTTTTGCTGCGTTCGGCCTGCCTCACCGTCAATTTCGTTGGCGTAGGCGGCGTTAAAGGCCACCCAAAGGAAGATGAACTGACCATCCGGGTCGTCGGCGAGCTCGGCCCGTTGAAGCCAGCTCAAGGCACGGTGGACCCGCAGCCCCAGATTTTCCCCGTAGGCATCCCGTTCGGCGCGTTGGCGGGTCTTGAGTTCGTCGAATCGGCAGTCGAGTTGGGACATTGTGTGCCTCCTTGGCGTTTAAGTAGCGATCCATGCGTGGCTAATTGGTCAGGCTTCGGCTGGAGTGCTCGGATCGAGCATTTCCTCGTAGCAGCTGCCACACATCAGTGGGGTCTCCGGTTTGGCCCACGCCCGAGCTTCGCACTGTGGGCAAACCAACCGGACCTTGGGGTCGCGTCTCGGTTCGGGCGGGGAAAAGACCGTCGGTGTGTCGTTGCCAGCCTCTTCGGGAAGCTGGATCGTTTCAACCGGGGCCTCGCTCGTCGCGATATCCAATCCCTGTTCGGCCAGTTCTTCGCGCACTCGCTTGACTGACTCCGGTTCGACCGGGGCATGACGGTCGAACCAGGGCAGGGTGAAGCCCTCGGCAAGCAGGTCCGTGCAGGCCTTGGCGTATGCACCTTCCGGTTCGATGTAATGGCTCACTCGCCGCCCGGTCTGCTTGCCCTCCGGCAGACCGGTGTCGCTGGGCACTAGGCCAATGGCTTCCATCTTTGCCACCCATTCGCGGTTGTGATGGTTGGACCGACTCGGCTTGCCGAAGCATTCCTGCCAGTGGTGGACCATCTCGTGGACCAGTGTCGAGAGCGAGACTTCGAGTGGTTGGAGCGTGAAATGCCCCGGGTGCAGACCGAGCTCGTGAATGACGGTGCCTTCGGCCGAGACGAACCGCTCGGCGTGGTGGTAGCCGCGCTGTCGCCGGGAACTGCGGAGCGTGATCAAGCAGGCGGGCAACTCATTACCAAACAGCCGCTCGTTGAAGTGATCGAAGGCACGCTGCAGCGCCGAGTACATGGCTAGGGTTGGGGGAGTGGTCATAGTGGTCGAGGTGTTTTCGGACTGGGTGCGCCTCATTTTACCGGACTCTGATGCGCGAAATCGGAGTCAAAAAACAATGAAAAAACAAACGGATAAGCTTTTGTGACACGAAATCGGTTTTTGTGACAGGTGACCGCGGACACCCTAGGTGTCGAATAGATAGCGTTCCTGTTCCGTGGTTTCGACTGCACCTGGGCGGACCGCTCGAATTTGTCGCAAGGCGTCGGCGGCGGGTACACCAGAGGCCGTCATCAGAAGGCCTACGACCAACCCGGTTCGACCAAGGCCTCCACGGCAATGCACCACCACCGATTCGCCCACGTCCAGCTTCGACAAGATCGCGTTACGTGCAGCCGGCCATGCCCGCTCGAACCGCTCGTCGGGAATGGATACATCCTGGATTGGAAGGTGGAGCCACGTCATGCCATGTGCCTTGGTTCGCTCTCCTAGGTGGCCAACCTTCAGGGATTCCAACTCGTGGTTTTCCATCAACGTGACCAGTGTCGTGGCACCCCAAGTGCGGATTGCCTTGAGGTCCGTGTCGAGATCGCGCTCCCATGTACCTGTCATCGCGTTTGGATCCTGTTTTCCCGGGCAGAAGGTCAGCCCGATTGTTCCGCTGCCAGGTCGCTGGATAGTGGCGATACGTAGTGGGTGAGTGATACTTGTTCTTCGCATTGGGATCACCAAAAAAGGAAGGCAAGCCGGTAATGGCTTGCCTTTTCACAGTGTCGGCCTAGTTGCCCGAGACGTGGCTCACTCGGAGCTTGTCACAGCGTCGGCTTTGGGCCGACGGTGGTCCTTGAGCTTTTGCCGCCCTTCCTGGTATTTCTCCTGGGCGAAGTTGGCGAGATCAACGCGCCAAATCGCCTGGAAGGCCTTGATGCCGAGGTAGAGGAACAGCAGCGGCAGGGCGATCGTCTTGAGCACGAACAGGCTGATGAGCCGAATCGAGGAGTCGATGAAATCGTCAGCCAGTTGACCGATGTTATCGAGGCTCAGTGAATCTTTGATGGCTGACATCTTTCGGGACACCGAACTCATGAACGATCCATCCTTGCCCGCGAGGATGGCCCGGATGTCTTGTGCTTCCTCGGCATATTCCTCGATTTGGTCATTAAGAGCGTCCATTCGGCTGGACAGTTGCTCGACCTTGTCTGCCGCTTGATCACGGGCCCCCTCGGCTTTGTCGTACTCCGGGGTGTCTTTCATGAAATTGATCGCGTCCATGGTCGACCGGCCCTCGTCAAGCCTCTCGACTCTCTCCTGAGCCGCTGTCAGTTCATCACGCGCCTTTTCGAGTTTGGTGGCCAGTTCCTGGCTGGCTGTCATTGCCTGCTGTTTTGCGGACTCGGCCTCGGTCAGCCTTGCCTCGAGCGTTGCTTTCTCTTCGGCAGATAGGTCGATTTCGGACTCGGCCGCCTGGAACTGGTTGGATTGCTGGGCCAGCTTCTGCGCTTCTGCCTCGGTCTGTTCTTCAAGGAAGGCGTTGTCTGCCATCGCGCTCGCGGCCAGCACAAGGATCAAGAGGAATCGAACAAGGCCAACGGTCAGGAAGACCTTGAAAGCGGTATTTGTGATGCCCGATGGGCCATATCGAAGGATGGCGATAAATAAAAGACCGCCGATCGTGAGAAGGATCTTGAAGCCCGTTGAAGAGACAATCTCGATAATGATCTTTTGCAGGACCAGCGAGGCTGTGGCGAATTTCATGACGGTCGAGAAGTCTTCGACCATGTCATCGATAGGATCCAGCGCGGCTCCGATGTCGGCGCTAACGAAGGGCACACTCACTTCTGCCGATTTGATGACGGAGACCGTCGCGTTGATCGCTCGGGCGGATGCAAAGCTGGTCACTGCCGTGACGAGTGTTTGATCGATGTAACTTTCCGTCTTCCGATCGAAGACTTCGACCCACGAGACCAAGATCAAAAGAACGACCGCCACATAGATGCTCACCTTCCGGTAGGACCGGACAGACAACTGATTGGCACCATCGGACGTCTGTTCCTTTTCGAGGGTCTGAGTGTCCGCTTGTTTCTGTTGCGTCTTGTCCTCTTCCATGGGGGGCTCCTGGATGCTGTCGCTGGTTTGTTGGTTTTACGGGGCTAGCTAGGTCTCATAGGTCGCCAGTTGCCGCTGGATGCCTTCTATCGCCCAGTCACGCAACGGCTTCGGTGATTTGATTTCCACGTCGGGGCCGAATCCTCGTAGCCACCAGCGGAGCTGGTGAGTATCTCGGACGTCGGCTGTCAGCTCGAGCCGGGCGTCATCGCAGACCGTCAGCGAGCGCTGTCCCTCGACTGGGGTTTCGAATAGGTGCTTACCCGCTCCCGAAGAAAAGCGAGCAACGAGCCGGATTGTTTTCTCATGCTGACCGGCGTCAAACCCGCCGCGTCCAACCCAGTCGTCGATGTTGAAGTCCGCAAGTTCACGCTTTGGCTGATCGGTCTCTTCGGCCTCGAGAAACCGATGGAGGGCAAACATGACCACATCGTCATAGTCGCGGTGGTTGGCAACGAGATAGGTGACGGCGTCACGAAACGCGAGGCCCTGTGGACTCAGGATGTACTGCCGAGGCTCGCTGTCTCTAGGCTTGTAGGTGGCCGCAAAGCGGCGGTCGTGCAGTAGAGAGTCATACACGACCCTCGCAATATCCGGATCGATCTCCGGCGGTTGAAGGGGCTGGGAGCGTGGGAGAAGGCGAATCTTGTCGCGCCAGGCGAATAATCCGTTGCCATTGGACTCGAGCACGTGGTGCGCATGGCGGAAATGTGGATCCATCAGGCTCAGTACGCCAATAGGAAGCATTTCCTTGAGATATTCCTCGGCCATCGTGAACGTCAGGGCCGTCGCGGCATCCATGCTTTGCAGTGGTTCTGCGGCGGAATCTTTTGACCAGGACCATCCGTAGGGGGTGTTGCGCTCGTCGCTTACCAACGGAAAGTGTGCGGAAAGGTCCTGGAGATTGCGCTGGATGGTGCGTTGCGTTACCTCGAATCCCGCGGCGGCGAGCCGCGCGCGTAGTTCCGAGGTGGAGATCTTCCTGGGCTCTCGCGGGATATGGCGGAGCATCTCAATCTTTCGAATGGCGGTGTCTACCATGGCTAGTCCAATAGTGAGATGACTGGGTGACCTTACCTTTTCCGGGCTTAGATGTGGTGGAGCGAATGCACGTTCTTCAGGGCCTCTGCGAGTCAGAAACCGATCCGCCGCTCCCTTCCATCCGGTTTGTGCCGCGACTCGTCTCGTAGCGCTGATACGAGCTCCTCGGCCGTGGCGAAGGGCTCGAATCGATGGCGCCGCGAAACCGCAGCGAAATCGCCCGGCGTGAGATTGTGCAAGTCGTGAAGCTCCCCGCGTGCCTTCTGGATGCCGCGGGTCGCACCGAGATTTCGAGCCGTCTCGCGGAGCAGCCTCTCGCGCTGGGCGTGATCGAGATAGTCGAACTCGAGCTTCAGGTCGAAGCGACGCATCGTGGCAGGGTCCAGGCCATTCATGCGGTTGGTCGTGGCAATGAACACGCCTTGAAAACGCTCCATCTGGGTGAGCATCTCGTTGACCATCGTTGCCTGCCATTGCTGTGTGGCGCCGGCCCGGTCAGCGAGGAAGCTGTCGATCTCGTCGATAAGGAGGATGGCTCCCGCTTCCTCGGCTTCCCGGAACGCTTCTGCCATGTTCTGTTCGGTCATCCCCACGTAGGGACCGAGTAGGTCAGATGCCCGCTTCAGGATTAGCCGCCGGTCAAGCTTCTCGGCCAGCCAGTGGCCGAATGCACTTTTGCCGGTGCCCGGCGGGCCGTAGAGGCACAGGCGTGCATCATTCGTCGTGGCGATGCCGTTGGCTACTTGGGAAAGGTCGCTGGTCGTGTTCACGAGTTCGGGCCGGTAACGGCCAGCCAGGCCGAGCGCGGGCTCCATATTCAGCCCTTTGGCACCCTGTGCCTTGAGCGTGTTGTCCAGCATGATCTGGATCAGCCGGTTTTCGTCGCCGAGCAGTGTGTCGGTCGTGGTGCCTGCGGGCTGCATCTCGGGGCTGTGTGAGGCAGGCATGGAGATGCGGTGGGCGACAGAGGCGGCCCGCTGCAGGACTGCCGGGCTCAGGCTGTCCGTGGCCGCTACCCGATCGAGGAGTGCGTCGTCGACTCGGTCCCCGAGCATTTGTTGAGCCATCCGTCGTCGTTGGTCGTGGGTGGGCTGGCGTACCTCGAGCAACAGGTCGAATCGTCGGACGAAGGCCGGATCCAGGCTGCTGATGGAGTTCGAAAGCCACAGCGTGGGGACGGGGTTCGTCTCGAGCGCCCGGTTGACCCAGCCTTTCATGCGCTGCGCAAGTGAGCTGCTGAACAGCTGATGCGAAGCGAAGATGTCCTCGGCTTCATCGAAGATGAGAAGGGCAGGGCGGCTGCCTAGCACCGCTTGCCCGGCGCGCCATGCCCGGAGCCGGTGGCGCCCGTCCTCGGGGTCGCCATCCTTCGATTCGATCGCCACCTCGAAGGCTTCAAGCCCGACTTCGGAGGCAACGAGCCGACTCAGTTCGGTCTTTCCGGTGCCGGGAGCACCGTAGAGCAGCACATTGACGCCTTGGCGTTGTCGGCGCTTGGCATCAGCGACCACTGCCTTGACCAGCGTGTGCACCTCGTCGATGTGAGAAAAATCGTCTGAGGCAAGGCGGCCTGAAGGGGCGGTGGTGAGTTTGCCCCGAAACAGGTCCACGGGTTCGATGTTCTGTTCGAACATCTTTTCGCTGAAGCTTCGAATGCCCAGCTCGAGCTTGCCGATCAGGTTGTACTGGCCATCGCGGTCCACCTCGATGAGGCCCGTCGTGTGAAGCAGGCCGGCGGGGGACAAGGCTCGACGGACCTCGTTAATCGGCATCTGGAGCAAGCCGCTCAGCGTGGTGTAAAGACTCGCGCTCGAGTGATCCCGGCCTTGGGATGCCAGAGCGGTGAGTGTTGAGCCGCCGTGCAGAATGACCGTGAAGGCAAGGATGAGCTGTTCGGTCTCGTCGAGACCGATCAACTCGGCCAGTTTGGCAAGGTTGATGGCAAGCTCGTCCGGCAGCTCGAGGTTGTTCCGATGCGCGCGCACTTCGCGATAGCGGGCGCTTACGCTGCGACGCATCTGGTCGGGATCCATTTCAAACTCTTCGGCAGGGGGTAAGCCCAGGGCCGAAGCCACGGAGGCGTCTGACCAACCGCCGAACTCCTCGACGAAGCCCTTCAGATCACCGTGTGCGACGAGAAGGTCTAGGCACCAGTGAAGCTCGGGATCGGATAGCTCCAAGGGGGTGAGTGCTTCACTTGCCGAGTTGCGAAAGTTGGGGATTCGGTGACGACTGAGCTTAAAAGGCATGTTCGCTTTCTCCGTTCGTCGGTTGGGAAAGCACTATGCCGGATAGCCGCGACAGGTTTTGTCGCATCAGGTGGGCCTGTGTGAGAAGAGAGGGTGGAAATTTTTGCCTGAGTTTATTGCGCCGCCACGGCTGGGTGCCGGAAGGCGGTGCTGTGTTCCCTGCGACGTTAACTGTCGCATGATGCCCATACGGTTCTGTGGACAGTCACGCTTGGTGACTTATGGATAGTCGAGACAAGCGAACATATGCGGGCTCTCGAATTTTGTTAGCCTGCCGATGATTTGACGTCGATCGAAAGACGGTCCGCCAAGGAGGGATGGGTAGAAGTGAACTGGTTAGTGCCACCAATGGAAGTATGCGGGCGAATACCCCTATCACGTCGGTGCCGCCCAAGGACACTGCAAGCCGCTGTCTTTGAAAGGGAGCAATCCCACGCTCGTGCTGGTTCCCAAGGGACGTCTGATTTTTTGTCAGGTTCAGGGGGGTGCTGACAGTGGCCTCTTCGTTTTCCTGGCTGGATTATTCCGAAACCGAGCGGCGGCAGATGTTGAATGCCGTGCAGGCGTTGAACGAGCCCGGTACCCGAGACGAGCTGGGTATCGGCACGGTTCGGGATGCCATATCCAATCTGCTGTTCCCGGGCACCTCGACCATCCAGACGCGAGCGCGGTACTTCCTTCTGGTGCCGTGGTGCCATCTACGTGTCGAAGCAAAATTGCGCCAGAAGCGGACGAGGGATCCAGCCACGATTCGGGATTGGATTCGGTCCGAGGAAGTCAGCCTTATTCACCCCTTGAGTCACTCTTCCGACACTGACGGTGTGATCGGTGCGAGTTCCGGCAAAAGCGTTCAGCGTCTCCCAGGAAGTGTCTATTGGCAGGGGCTCAAGCGATGGGGGATTCGTCTCTTCGAGGGCTCCCAGGATGCATATGCGCGGCATCTGGCCGAGAACGGTCCGCCGATTTCCGCTCATTCTCAAGATGAAGAGGCGTGTTCGGCTGCTATGGCGAACTGGCATGGAGGTCTACCAGATCTCCCTAAGGACTATCCAAAAAACCTTTCTATGGCTCTCACCCAAACCGAGGCGAGATACCTGAAAGACCGCGTTCGTGAGACGGTGCCGGGTACTTTATTGGCATATCTCATCGACAGGCCAGACGTTCCCTTTGGAGATATGGCGTTCCCGTGGGACTTGCTCTCCGATGACCACGTGTCCCCCGGTCGGCTCAAAGACGAGCTCATGCATGCCAGCAACTTTTCCCTCCTGACCCACGGTGCGCGGCTTCTCTATGACTGCATGTTGGCTAAGCGAGCCGCGTCGGAATTGCCTGGGGGCTGGCATGAACAGATCGAGCAGTCAGAAAAACACTTCCACGATTGGGCAGGGGTGGTCATCGAGCGTCGCGACAGCTTGGCTGAGTGGGATCGCAGGCGGGATGAATTTTGGGATTACGTGGCCAAGGACAATCCACGGCTTGCGGAGACGAATCGAACCAGACAGTTCATTGATCAATGGTTTGACCTGGTTCTTCAGTCAACGCAGCCACGCGATCTGCTCTTAAACGCTGTCGCTCAAGACTTGATTCGAAAGCGCGAAGAAGCCTTGAAGAAGAATCTCGCTCGGTTGGTGAATCGCCGAGCGCTCGAATTGTGGTCGGGAAACCTCGGGGCAGACCAGCTCACCTTCCGCTGGGAGACCGTGAAAACCCTGCTGCGAGACATTCACGAGGGAATTGCAGAGGAGCAAGGACATGCTCGAGCCGCAGGATAGGCAGCTTCTGCTCGAGAGTCTCAAGCCACCGGTCGGCCATCAACTGGATCGCGCGATCGGTACGACCTATTCACTGGATCTGCATGCGCTACTCACGGCGCCGCTGGCATTCACGTTTTTTGATTGGCAGGAAGACGAAGAAACACGCCGGCCAGACCCGCTCGCCCTCCTCAGATCGGTGCGTGAATATGCCAATCGGATGGCGATCTTCTGTCAGGCAGGGGAAATCCATGTGCCGCCCAGGAGCGAGTCAATGTTCGCTTACCTGGAAGGATCGGTGTTCCCCGTCCACTCGCCTCAGGGAGGCGTCTTTCACCCGAAAATCTGGTTGCTTCGCTACAAAGGGGAGGGTGACGAAGTCCTCTACCGCTTCCTGTGCCTGAGTCGCAACCTGACCTTCGATCGTTCTTGGGATACGGCACTCGTTCTGGATGGCCGAGTTGGAGATTCCGAACGTGACCCCTCGATCAATCAGCCGTTGATTGATTTCCTCGGAGCGCTTCCCGCAATGACTACCGCGACGGTATCGCCTGAGTGGATCAGAGAGGTTCAGACGATGCAGGACGATCTCCGAGAGATCGTCTTCGATCCGCCTCCCGGCGTCGAGCGCATGCGGTTCTGGCCCATCGGCACACGCTCTGCGCCCATCCCCGATTTTGTGGATTCGAGGTCTCCGTTGCTCGTGACATCTCCGTTTCTCGCGGAAGAGTTCCTTGCGCGGCTCCGGCCGGAAGAACGGCAGATCACCTTGGCGACCCGTCTCGATTCGGCGGAAGCGGTGGAGCAGGACCTCCTCGAAACGTTTAACGACACCTTGATTCTGGCCGAGGAGGCGAACCCCGAACAGGTGGAGGTCGAGAAGGCCGAGGCGGATGGGGCCGATATGTTGTCGGGGCTTCATGCCAAGTTCTACCTCGTTGACGAGGGTGCGAAGGCAAGGCTATGGACCGGGTCCGCCAATGCCACCACGGCGGCGTTCTGCAACAATGTCGAGTTCCTGGTGGAGCTCGTTGGTGATCGCAAGCGGATGGGCATTCCCGTTTTCCTGAGTCAGGAAGCCGGATCCAACGGCTTCCGTGACCTCTTTCGCAAGTATGTTCCATCGACAACCGAGAAGGCGGACCAAAGCGATCAACAAAAACTTGAAGAGCGCGTGGGGAATTACCGCAGAGAGCTAGCCGGGACCGAGCTTTGCCTGAGTGTTACCCCGGGGCGGCAGGAAGGTCGCTACCAGTTTCGGCTTGAGGGGGCTCTCCCCGAGGCGGACGTCGGGTGGCACATCAAGGTTCGACCGGTGACGCTCTCTCAGCAGTCGCTCCAGCAGGTTGATCCGGGGGGTGACCCTGTCGCCGATTTTGGCGAGATCTCGATCGAGGCGATTTCGGCATTTCTCGTCGTAGATATCACCGCGGAAGAAAGCGGTCTAAGCGCCCGGTCGCAGTTCGTTCTCCGCCTGCCTATCGAGGGGGAACCTGACCACCGTTTCGAGGAGTTGCTGAGCTCGATCGTCGAGAATAGGGCGGCTTTCTTTCGGCTGCTCTTGATGATGCTTGCCGATATCCCGGAAGCATCTCGAGATCTTCACGAGATGCACGGCATGCTCAGTTCTAGTGCCCAGGGGCGCGGCAGTGGAGGCGGACAAATTCCTATGCTGGAAACGCTCCTCAAAGCGCTGGACCGTGACCCGGAGCGGCTGGATCAGGTAGCAAAGGTGGTTGAGGAGTTGCGTCGTACCGACAAGGGGGCAGACCTCATTCCAACGGCGTTCCAGGAGGTGTGGGAGCCCATCTGGCAAACGAGGGAGACGCTTAGGCGGCATGGATAGCCAGTTTGAAACCTCAGAAGTTCGGGCGGTCCTGAACCGACTAAAGCCGTTTCAGCGAGACACGGTCGAGTACGTCTTTCGTCGGCTCTATACGGATCCTGACCACGTCCATCGGTTTCTTGTCGCCGACGAGGTCGGGCTGGGCAAGACCATGGTGGCGCGTGGTGTTGTCGCCAAGGCCGTGGAGCACCTCTGGGATGAGGTCGGCCGCATTGACGTCGTGTACATCTGCTCCAATGCCGACATCGCACGGCAGAACCTCAACCGGCTCAACATCACGAAACAACGGGATTTCGAGCACGCCTCGCGGATCACCTTGTTGCCCATCACCCGTCAGGATCCCGCGCAGAAGATCAACTTCATCTCGTTCACGCCCAGTACTTCGCTGAATCTGCGTTCCGCTATGGGCATTCGCCAGGAGCGGGAGCTGCTTTTCTGGCTGCTCAAGGATGACTGGAGCCTACCGAAGATCTCATTACTTCGAGTACTGCAGGGCACTGTGAACGACTGGGACCAATGGCGCGAGGGCGTGACCGGGCTCGGCTGGCAGGAACGTGCTGCCGGTATCGATCCCGCGATCCGGGACCGTTTCCTCGGAACCCTTACGGCTTACGAAGACGTCGTGCATTTGCGCAGCAGGTTGCTCGCGCTTTGCATGGACCCGGCTTTCCACGACGACGAGGGCAATACGACTCCGCATGGAGATCTGCCAGGTAGCGTCCGGAAAGAGCGCGAGGTGGTCATCGGGGAACTGCGGGAGCAGCTTGCCAGGGCGTGTGTGAGTGCCCTTGAACCGGACCTGATCATTCTGGACGAGTTTCAGCGGTTCAAGGATCTCCTGGGCGACGCCACCGACTCCTCGAGCCTGGCGGGCAAACTCTTCGACTATGCCAATGGCGATAACCGGGTAAGAACGCTCCTGCTGTCGGCCACGCCATACAAGATGTACACCTTGCACGACGAGCGGGGCGAGGAGGATCACTATCAGGACTTTCTCGCCACGCTCGAATTTCTCGAGAACGGAGAGGGCAAGGGTGAGTCGTTTTCGCGGCTGATCGAGAACTACCGCGATGCCATGTATCGGCTCGCCGATGGGGATGATCAGGCACTTTTCGCAGCCAAGGAGGCCTTGGAGGCGGCCTTGCGTCGCTACATGGTCCGTACCGAGCGCCTCGCAATCGGCGAAGGGGCGGACGACATGCTCAAGGACGTCGAGGGGCGACAGCTCCGTCTGTCGACACCCGATGTCCAGCGCTACGTCTCCCTGCAAAAGCTTTCCAGGATTCTCGGCGGTGGCGATGTTACCGAGTATTGGAAGTCGGGTGCCTATCTCCTGAACTTCATGGAAGCGTACAAGTTCAAGGAAGAATTCGAGCGGTCCCTAGAGGACAGTCGAAAGCCATCGGTCGTTGCCACGTTGAAGGCGAGTCGCAACCTCCTTCTGTCTCCAAGCGATATCGAGGCCTATCGGCGCCTCGAACCCGTCAATGCCCGGATCGAGAGCCTTCTCGAGGATGTCAGGGAATCGGGAGTCTGGCGCCTGCTGTGGATGCCACCCTCGGCACCGTATTACGAGCTCGGTGGCGTGTTTGCACAGGCGGCCGATCACAGTCCGACCAAGCGGCTGATTTTCTCGAGCTGGACGGTTGTTCCACGGGTGATCTCTGCGCTGGTGAGTTACGAGGTCGAGCGATTGATCTTCCAGGAGTTCAAGGATCGGCCGAGCAACACGTCCGAAGCCAGGAAGCGGTACGGACGCCTTTTTGATTTTGAGCGCCGCGACGGGCGCCTGACCGGCATGCCGGCGCTGGCGCTTCTCTACCCGTCGTTCTCTCTCGCCCGTCTTGGTGATCCACTCGATGTTCCGCACGAGAAAGCCGGATACCGCATGCCCAAAGAGGAGTTTCGCGCGCTGGTCCGTGGGCGGGTCGAGCAGGCCTTGGAGCCGATCCTCGAGGAAACGAGTGGGGAATCCGGCCAAGAGGACAAGCGATGGTACTGGGCCACACCTGTGCTGCTTGATCAGGAGGATAATGGTGAGGCGGCGACGGCCTGGCTGAGTCGAGGTGGCTCAGAGGATGGCAAGGCCCTGGCTCAGGTCTGGGTGGGTGGCGACGACGATGTCGAATCGTTGCCTTCATCATTCCCGGACCATGCTGAGCAACTCAAAAATCTCCTGGATAACGATGGAGAGCGAGAGCTGTTGGGTCGTCCTCCAGCCGATTTGATCGATGTGATCACGGATATGGCACTCGCCGCGCCGGGGGTTACCTGCCTGAGATCCCTATCCAGAGTCGTCGGCAATGGTGACGGGCTCGCCTCTACCGAGACGCGAGATGCGGCTGCGAAGCTTTCCTGGGGCTTTCGCAAGCTGCTCAACCAACCTGAAGCCATGGCGCTGATTCGCATGTTCGGTGGTCAGCAACCTTACTGGCGGCAGGTGTTGCGGTACTCATTCGATGGCGGACTTCAGGCCGTTCTCGACGAGTTTCTGCACCTACTGGTGGAATCTCGTGGCCTGCGTGATGCCAGCACGGAAACGGCCGGCGACGAAGTCGCTGATGTGGCGCGCAGCGGTCTCGAGTTGATCACTAGTGGTTCCCGCTGGAAGGCGGTTGAGCAGACGGGGTCCGATATCACGATCGATGGAGACAGCCGGTCGCTGCGAACCCACTTTGCACTTCGGTTTGGCAACGAGAAGCGTGAGGATGGCCGGGATCTGCGAGAACAGCACGTCAGGGATGCCTTCAACTCACCGTTCTGGCCTTTCCTGTTGGTCACCACGTCCGTGGGGCAGGAGGGCCTCGATTTCCATCCGTATTGCCATGCGGTGATGCACTGGAACCTGCCGGCCAACCCGGTGGATATGGAGCAGCGTGAGGGGCGGGTGCATCGCTACAAGAATCATGCGGTGCGGAAGAACATCGCGGCTAAATATGGGGATTTGCTGCGCGATGGAGCGGGTGATCCCTGGTGGAGAATGTTTCGTGCGGCCGAAGTGGATGACGCGGGTAGTGGTCGTGGGTTGGTACCTTTTTGGACCTACCCCCTTGCCGATGGCGCCCATATTGAACGGCATGTGCCGCGGCTGCCGCTGAGTCGCGACTATCAGCGCCTTCAGATGCTTAAGCGATCGCTGGCGGTTTACCGGATGGTTTTCGGCCAGGCAAGGCAAGAGGATCTCGTTGAATACCTTTGGGAAACGTTGTCCCACGACGAGATCGATTCGCTCTCACAACGGCTGCGGATCAGCCTCCTGCCTCCTCGTTGCGCCGAAAGTGGGTAACCGGTTTTCGCAAAAATGTAGATAATTCGTCGCGCTTCTCGACAGCCATCGACGCTTGCCATTAAAGCGCTGAGTGGACGCGGCGAGAGTGAGTGTCACGTCGAAGCGGAAAGTGCTGTGGACATAGGTGGCGAGCATCTCACTCGAGAACCAATAACGAACAAGGAGTGGATATGGACATCGCGTTCCAGATTGGGGCTTTTTCGGTCTTTTCCTTAGCGGTTGGCTATCTTGCGGCACGCCTTCAAGTGAGTCGCCGGCTGGCTAGGCATGAGGCGCGAATCGAGCGGCAGGAGCAGGAGGTTTCCCAGCTTGCTGCCGACCTCGAGGCGCGGTCGACTGAGTACAAAGAGGCTCAGCTTCAGCTGCAGGAGCTTGAGAAGAAGGCAGCGGTTTCGGATGAGCAACTGTCGACGGCTCGTGAGCGATTGGAGAGACAGACGGCCGAAAATCGAACCCTTGTCGAGCGTCTCGAAAAGGAGCAGGAGGTTCGTTCCGAACGTGAGCGGACGCTGTCCGCGGCCGAGTCCAACCTCCAGGCCGGGAAGGAGCAGGCCCAGCGAGATGAAAAGCGGTTTGAGGAGCTCAAAGAAGAACTGGTTGCCGAGGTTCGCAAAAGAGAAACGATCGAGCAGGCACGCCACGAGATCGCCGAAGAGCTGGCCCAGCTAAAGACTAGCCATGCCGAGCGAGACAAGCATTACCGCGAACAGCTTCGTCAGTTGGAGGAGAACAAGGTTGCCCTGAAGTCCGAGTTTCAGAACCTGGCAAACGAGATCCTCGAGGCCAAAGGCAAGGCCTTTGCCAACAAGAGCCAGGAATCTCTCAACGACCTCCTCAAACCGTTCCGCGAACAGATAGACGGTTTCCGCAAACGCGTCGACGAGGTGCATCATCACGAAACGCAGCAGCAGGCTGCAATGCGCCAGGAGCTGAAGCAGCTCCAGACGATGCATCAGCAAATGACGGCAGAGGCCCACAATCTCGCCACGGCGCTTCGTGGCGAAAAGAAGAAGCAGGGCAACTGGGGTGAGCTAATCCTCGAGAACGCCCTCGATCGGTCGGGGCTGAGAAAGGGCATCGACTATGAGCGGGAGGTGAGCGTGAATACCGAGAACGGTCGGTCACGCCCCGATGCTGTGGTCTATCTGCCGGACAATAGGCATCTCATTATCGATGCCAAAGTCTCTCTGAATGCCTACACGGACTACGTCAATGCCGAGGAGGAAGGGGTTCGCGCCGCTCGGCTTAAAGAGCACGTTCAGTCGATCTCCGATCGCATCAAGGAACTTGCGGATCGCCAGTACCAGGACCTGCCCGGGTTCAATTCACCGGACATGGTCTTCATGTTCATCCCGATCGAATCGGCTTTCGTCGAGGCACTGCGAGGTGATGAGACGCTTTTCCAGAAGGCGCTGGAGAAGAACGTTCTGGTCGCGACCCCGACCACCTTGCTGACCAGCCTGAACATCGTCCGGCAGCTGTGGCGATTCGAAAATCAGAACAAGCACACCGCTGAGCTCGCGGACAAGGCCGGCAAGGTTTACAACAAGCTGCGCCTTTTCCTCGAAAGCTTTGAAGACATCGCCAAGCACCTGGACAAGGCCAAGGACGCTTACAGCCAGTCGAGGGATCGGTTGCTCGATGGCCGCGGCAACCTCATCAAGCAGGCGAGCGAGTTCAAGCAGCTCGGCGTTTCGGTTAAAGACGAGCTGCCCGCTCACCTAGTTCAGAAGGCGGAACTCGAGCTTTCGCATCGAGAAGTTACCGAGTCTGCCGAGCCGTCTGAAGCGAACTCAGCGACGTGATAGCGCCCGCACGCTACCGAACTTCCACCCCTACCTCATAAGACCGATGGAGCGGCAATACCAATGCTGGACCTGTTGCAACACCTGATACCGAATTTTGCTGACTTGTTCGCTGCCATAGCCAACATGGGGCAGACCTCAGACGAGGGGCAAAGCACAGTAGCGTTGACGGAACATGCCGGAGCTCTGAGCGCTCTTTTCTGGATCGTGATGTACGGAATGTTCTCGCTGGGGCTTTTCTTCCTCGTGCGCCACATTCAGCATTTTCGGGATCGATTGAATGCATTGAAAAGCCTACTGGCCGGGCAGAGCAAAGAAACCCTTGCCGCCTCGCGTCGTGAAACCTTGAAAAAGGCACTCGACCTTGACGTGCTGAACATTGGGAAGTTGTGGCGTGAATTCGATGAGAGTCTGGTCAGCTCTGTTGACAACCATCACGTCTTCAACACGCTAGATGCAGAGCATTTCTTTAACGCCAACAGTCTGGCGCCGGGGCTGACCGGAAGTCGGTTGTTGGCAGCCATGCCGAGCTTTCTTGTCGCGGTCGGCGTTCTCGGTACTTTTGTGGGTTTGACCATTGGTTTGGCAAATCTTGGAGCCAACGGTGACTTTCAAAACGTCGACGAGATTCGCGGCGGCATCACGGCGCTGATAGCTGGGGCTGCCGTAGCCTTCATGACCTCCGTTTGGGGTGTGTTATTCAGTTTTGTTTTTAACTTCATCGAGAAATTGATGGAGAGGTTTGCCTTAGCGCAAATCCGTGATGTCCAGTACCAGATTGATTTTCTCTACCCTCGGCTACCGGCCGAGTACTCACTCGTGCAGATTTCCGACAACACACGAGAGAGCAAGGAGTCTCTCCAAGAGCTTCATGAGCGGATTGGTGATCGGATGCAGGAGACGCTCAATGGGCTGACCGACAGCATGCAGCATGCCCTGAGCGACACCCTAAACAACATCATGGGGCCGGCGATCGAAACGCTGGTGAACACGACCAGCAAACAGTCGACGCATGCGATGGAGGCCCTTGTAAAAGAATTCATGGGTGGCGTGTCGAGCGCCGGCCGTGAACAAGGGGAAATCATGGAGCGGGCGGCTGCTCAAGTGAATGGTGCCGTATCAGGCATGAGCGAACAGGTGGCTTCCATCATGGAGTCAATGGAGACACAGCGGGCCCAACAAGCAGAACTGTCGAGCCAGCAAGCAGGCGAGTTCAGTCACCAGATCCAACAATTGTCCTCGGTCGCTGAGGAACGTCAGCAAAAGCTGAATGAGGGAATGGAATCGCTATTGAGCAACCTGGGTGATCGCTTGGATGCTCACCAGGCCGCCACCGAGCAACGTGAAGAAGCGCAGCGGGCCCGATTCAATGAGCACATCAATGCATTGGCAGAGGAGCAGCGGGCCCTGCTGACCGAGATATCCAAAGCTACAGTGCAGGCCCAGGAGCAGAGCCGTGAAATGGCCGAAAGGCATCGCAGCCTTCTTGAGCGTTTCGAGTCTGTGGGAGAGGCGGTTACGACGAGCAGCCGTCACCTGGATAACAGCGCCAACCACCTCGGTGTATTGGCCACCAACCTGACTCAATCCGCCGAGGTGCTTGGCGAACAGATGGGAGGAACGCTCGAGCGAATCGAGGCACTCGGTGGGCAGAACTCTGAGGTTGCCAAAATGCTTTCACAGCAGGTTTCCCATCTAGAGACGCTTCAGGCAAGCCTCGCTGATACAACAAGCCGAATGAACGAAGCCGCGAAGCTGGCGCAAACGGGCTTCAGTGAGCTCGGCGATCACCAGGAGCAGTTCCTCGAGTCGGTACAAAAGCAGTTTGAGGCGCTGGGGAACTCTCTCCGTCAGCAGGTTGAGGCAATCGAGAAGCAGGCCGAGAACTGGTTGCACGAATATCGTGATGAGGTGCATCAGCAGGTGGATGAGCGAATGCAGGAATGGAACAAGCATTCGCAGCAATATGCCGACAAGATGCTGCAGAACGTTCAGGCCATGAGTGGCATTCTTGATGAGCTGGAGGCTCGCTGATGCGCTCCCGAAAGCCTAGGTTTCAATCCGTAGACGAAGAGAACCCGTACTGGGTAAGTTTCTCGGACATCATGGCGGGGCTGCTGGTTGTCTTCATCCTGGCTTCGGTAGTTTTGATCCTTCAGGTGATTGAGGAGCAAGCGGTTCTCGAGAAGAAGCAGACCGAAGTTGAAGAGACTCGGGAAGAGCTCACGGAGGCAAAGGCTCGATACGAGAGCACCAAGGAACAACTCCAGGAGGCTCTCGCTCAGCTGAGAAAGGCCGAGGAGGTGCGTCGTACGGTCGTCGAGGAGCTTGTTCAAAAGCTTGCCGAGCGAGGAATTAATGTCCGAATCAGCGAGAACGCGTCCGTCGTAAGCATACCGAACGAGCTCCTGGGGTTCGGCTCCGGTCGGGATGAGATTCTTCCTCGATACCAGGAAACTGCCCGGGATATCGGTCGGGTGCTGCACGAGGTGGTAAGCCACGGTGACCGGTTTCGCTATCTGGATACGGTTTTCATCGAAGGGCACACAGACCCCCGCCCGTTTGACGGGGCGCAGTGCGCCGGGAAGGGTAACTGGTGCCTCTCGACCTTCCGTGCCATCTCGCTTTGGCGTTTCTGGGAGGACGCTCTGCCCAGCGATAGCCAGCTCGATGAACTGAGGAACCCAGACGGCAAGCCATTGTTTTCTGTTAGTGGCTATGCCGATTCGCGGCCACCAGGATCGCTGAATGTCATTTCGCATCAAGATGATCTTACCGACGAGCAATTGGCCCAATTCCGCCGGATCAATATCCGCTTCACCGTGAGCCGGCCTGAGAGCGAGGAGGTCGAAACGTTTGCCGAGGAAAGGGGGGAGTCGCAGTGAGACTACCTTCCTTGCAGCGCGTTGAGCTCCAGTGGCGCGGTCCTGATTTGGAGGCTTGGCAGGACCTGCGTAGCCGCGCCGATCGCCAGGCCGCCAAAGTGGGTGGCGGCGATGCTTTCGAGCGGATGGCCCACTTCATCAGAGATGTGGCCGACAAAGGGGATACTGAGCGACTTGTTTCCGTTCTTTCGCAGAAATTGGCTGCCAGAGCTCTGACTTGGCTCTGGTTGACGGACAAGTCGGTGCGAAAGCAGTTGCTAAAGACCCAGTGGGTCGACGCGCTAATCGCTGCACAGCAGCCGAGGATGACACGCGTTACCCTTCTTCAGCTGGCGCAGTTGTACTTCCAACTATTCGATCAGTTGGATGACTTGGATCGCAGCTCGGATCGAAATCTGCGAGAAGTCCTCGAGAGCCAGTTGCTCGATCAGATTGAACGTCTCCCAGCCACCCGAACGCTCGTTCCTGTTGCCGACCCACTGCTCTCCCTCAAAGGAGAGAGTGATGCCCTGATTAATCTGGATGGCCCCAAGAAGCTCGCGACTCGCCTGCGGCATGAGGGCCGAGAGCTAGGGCAGTTTCTGGCAGAAAAAGGTCTGGATGGCTTTGGCGATGGGCGCTATGGCGACGTATGCCGCACTCACTTCTACCTCGAGCATTTGGCCGAGATTCCTCATGGTGAATGGGATCCGGTGTTGGATGAGCTCCTCAAGCCGGAGGTAAGCCACGCCCCCTACGAGGGCGATCAACGTATCGGTCATGCGGCGCTTGGGATTTTGATCGACCGGTGCGAATCGGATGCCCCGGAGGCTTGGCAGAAGTTCATCCTCGACCTAGCAGGTGATCCCCGAATCGCGAGTACCGCCAGGAACTATCGTGAGTGGTGGAAACCGCTGGGTGAGCAGCGCATCGAGAAGGTGCGCGGTTGGCTGGCGAAAGAAGATCTAGCGCTGTTCCTCAGGGCCTTGGAGCAATACGGGGCTGAGGCTCAGGATCCAGACTTCGAACGGATGTTCCCGGAACGGAAGCGGTTCCTTGAGGGACTCTTCGCGATGGGTATCGTGCGGCATGCGCGCCTGATGTTGGGACGCCGGACCAAGCAGACGGTCAGCAAAATCCTCGGGGATGAGATCAAGACCAACTTTGCTCGACTGGGCGACTCGGCGATGGCTGACAAGGCGGTGATCTATCTGGACTGTGGTGACTTCTATCTGATCGAGGGTTCTCACAACTTCAAGCTCTGGGCCTATTTGCGCCACCCCGGCGATATGGTCGTCTCTTACGACCAGAATGAGTTCTCACACTACGATCTTACTGTTCGCATACCTGGCCTTTATAAGCGCCACCATCCCAACCACCCCTATAAGGGGATTGTCCATAACGGCAACTGGCACAAGAACCTGCTCGAATTCCTCGCAGACAATGGGATTCAGCTCGACATCGAGAAAGTGCTTGGCGAGGAGGACTACCGTGCCTATCTCCGCAAACACGGCATGCCTACATCGCGAGGGGGTAGCGCAACCGTGTCAGGTGAGGACAGTAGAAATGACATGCCGCGCGGAGGCTACGTGAGCCCATCCGCGCTGGGGAAGATACGGCAGCCGAAAAGATCGGAACGTGTGAACAAGTTTGCCGGTTTGTCAGGTCAGCAGATATCGATCCTGATGTTCTTCCAGTACAACCCGGGCGCAAGGGCGAAAGAATGCGCAGGCGAACTTGGTTTGAATCAGAAGTTCGTGAACCAGAATCTTTATGGTGACTTGCAGCGATACGTTAGCCAATCGGAAGCTTTCGGTTGGGTCGTGAAGCCAGAATATGGCTCATCTTTGAGAAGTTCTTAATCTGATAAGGAAAGCTCTGTGGGCTTGTTTAACGTCTTGCGTTCGCTGGTCGGTGCTGCTGCCGAGGATCAGGCAACACTGCAGGTGGGGTTCGAGAGCAGCCCGGACTCGACCGGCCTCAATTTCTATTTGCCCCACGGCGACTTCGACCGATTGAAGGCGAGCGCTTCCGGAACCGGTCTGCAGAAAATGCAGATCATCCTTTTGCGGATGCTCGAAGAGCAGGGGATGGCCGAACCTATCGCAAACGGCTTTCACGTTCCCTCGGAGACAGTGGTTCGCCTCGATGAGGAACAGGCGAACGTTTTGCAGTTGCCGCCCATGTTTCCTGGGCGGTTTGAGTCGCATATCTCGAGCCATGCGCGGAACAGCGCCTTCCGTGTGAACCTTTTTGCGGCGTTTCCGGAAGGGAGGGCTCCGTTCGAACGCGTTGGTCCCTTGTTGCGTTTTGGTCCTAGCGAGGCATATCGCCTGAACCCGGGGGAGTTGCTGGGTGTTCAGTCATGGGAGGCCCACCGTGATCTTGAGCCAGGAGAGAGAGGTGAGGCGGCCAACCTTCGGCTGATGGCGGAACTGCAGGTGGCGCAGCGCTCGGGTATGAATATCGATCTCAGCCATTTCGACAAGATCGACGTAGTGGTGCCCGAGCATATTGGTGTCGTGGCCACACAGCATTCCGATGGCAGTGTGACACTAAGCCCGAGTCTGGGTGATGGCTCGACGCCGGATGAGCTTGAGCGTCGTTGGGGCCAGGTGGACATGAACGCCGAAGGGGGCGTCATCCGGGTGGGGAATAGGGTTGTCCTGTTAGAACCGGAAAAGATGGCCGGCGTTAAGGAGGTGCTGGGATCACGGCATATCCCGGCGGACCGAGTCGCAGATTTCATCCGCTCTCCCAGTGCGTTTCTCGATGCAGCGCTGGTAAACCTTGATCTCGGCTTCTCCGCGCGCGTTGAGGGCGTTGGGCGCCTCACGCACATGGACTTTTCCGACCCGGATGCCAAGCCCATGGACTGGTTCGCCACCAGCGTCAGAGCTGAGTCCCCGGGGGCCCTGAAGACCGTCATCAAGTCGGACGAGGATCTTCAGCGCGTGGAGGAGGTTTTTGCCGCCGCGCGAGAGCAGGGTGCGGATACCCTCGAATATGGCGGTAAGCAGATCGACATCAGCGATGCCGAGGCGGTTAGCGCGGTGCTTGACGGCATCAAGCGCGACGGTATTCCATCACAATCGTCCGCGGAGTCAGGACCCAAGGAGGAAAAAGAGCCTGAGGAGACGGTTGGCGTCATTCTGAAGGATGCCGACGAACTTCATACCGAGCTGATTCAGAAGGCGGAAAACGCTCGGGTCACTGCCGAGCCCGACTGGTCCCGCTACGCCCGGTCGCCGTTTCCCCACCAACGCGAAGGCGTCCTCTGGATGCTCGGTTTGATTCGCCAGGCTTTGGCGGAGAAGGCGGACGACCTCTACCGCTTGCAGGGTGGTCTGCTGGCCGACGACATGGGCTTGGGCAAGACCTATATGGGGCTTGTTGCCATGGGCGAATATCTCGCCTCGAGCCTGTCCGATCGATCAGCGAAGAAGCCGATGCTGGTTGTGGCGCCGCTGACCTTGCTGGAGAACTGGGAAGAGGAAGTCCACAAGACCTTCGGCGACATCCCGTTTCGAGACATTGTGGTCCTTCAATCCGGGCGGGATTTGAAGGATTACCGTGTCAGCGGTGCGGCACGAGAGTCCGCGCAGCTTTCATCGCTCCTTGATGAACAGGACCGCGTCGATGAGTCCGACATTCGCTATGCCCTTAATATCGGACCGGATGCCGGGGCGCGGCGATTGGACATGGATCGTCGCCTCGTTCTCACCACCTATCAAACACTGCGCGACTATCAGTTCTCTCTGTGCAAGATCGACTGGGGAATGGTCGTTTTCGACGAAGCGCAGAACATCAAGAATCCCAACACCCTGCAGACACGGGCAGCCAAAGGCCTGAAGGCGGACTTCAAGCTGCTGGCGACCGGGACGCCGGTGGAAAACAGCCTGGGAGACTTCTGGTGCCTGATGGATACGGCGCAGCCCGGTTTACTAGGTAGCTGGGATCACTTCAGGGATGCCTGGATCAAACCGATATTGGCAGCAGACGAGAAAGACCGTGACCAGGTCCGGCAGGAAATCGGCACCGAGCTCCGTCAGACCGTCGGGCCGTTCATGCTGCGTCGGGTGAAGGAAGATCAGTTGCCGGACCTGCCGGTCAAGAAAGTCCATTTCGGCATTGTCGAGTCCACCGATTCGCCGGCCGGAGCATCGAGGAACATGGCAGCTTATATGCGAGGGTCCCAGCTTCAGGCCTACGATGCCGTACTCAATGACTATCGGGCCCAGAGCGAGTCGGAGGACATGAGAGGCCGGGCGTTGTCGGCTCTGCAACGCCTAAGGGAGGCCTCCTTGCACCCGCGCCTCCATTCGGAGGGGGAGCTTTACGCTTCGACCTCTGAAGAGGCCCGTTCCTTCATGCGCGAGTCGGCCAAACTGGGGGTCCTGCTGGACCTCCTGGACGACATCCGCCAGAAGGATGAGAAGGCGATTCTCTTCATGGCCACGAAGAAGTTGCAGCGGGTGCTCAAGCTCTGGTTGGACCAGATTTACGGTCTGGATGTCGGCATCATCAACGGCGACACGCCAAGTGCTCCCCGCAAGTCAGATATCCGTACTCGGAAGCAGTTGATCCGGGACTTCGAGGCCCAGCCGGGCTTCAACCTGTTGATCATGTCACCGATTGCCGCGGGTGTCGGCCTGACAGTGGTGGAAGCCAATCACGCTGTGCACATCGAGCGTCACTGGAACCCGGCCAAGGAAGCGCAGGCCTCCGACCGTATTTACCGTATCGGGCAGAAGCGGGATGTGCACATCTACATGCCGGCGGCCCTGCACCCCGAATTCGACTCGTTCGACCTGCACCTGCATCGCTTGTTGAGTCGCAAATTGATGCTCAAGGATGCCGTGGTTACGACTGAAGAGGTGTCGGAAAGCGAACTGGTTCGTTCGATGGGGCTGTGAGTTCACTCGCGTCGGGCAAACATAGTGGGCGAAACCGGCCTACCCAGGTTGCGAGAGCCAGGTGGCTGATGCGGAGTCATATGGGTACCTGTGATGGTGGGGCAGGGAGAGGGCCCGCTAGGAAGTGCGGGTCAAATATCCAGGTTCAACTGCGCGCAGATGTCTTTCCACCGCTTGCGAATCATGTTTTGCTCCTCGCTCGCGATTGTCGCGTTGCGCAACACGTTTAGCGGGTTCCAAATGCCGTTTTCTTCTTCATAAAAAATGCGTTCATAAACGCTTCCGGTATGGGATTGCCGCCACGGCTCATATGTCTCGGAAAGCACCGTAAATGCGTGGTTCAGTGAGTCGATCCTTTGGTCGATAACTCCTTCTGGAAGGATGAGTGAACTCACGCTCACCCCTTGAGGCTCCATCCCTTCAAACTCCAGCCAGATGCCGCCTTCTTCAGTCCGACTTCGTTGGCGGTTCGGCGTTTTTGCCCCAACTGTAATCTCTATAAAGCGTGTGTGGGGCTGAACTCCGAAGCGAGTGAATCTCTTGTCAATTGAGATCAGACCGCTCGGGATGGTCTTTAGGTGTTTTGATAGCTCTTTTCCTATTCGAGGGTCGGTTTTGATGTTTAGGGCCACCATGAGTCGTGTTCCCTGATCCATTATCTTATGTGATGACTTTTTCTTCAGGCGAGCGAGAAAATCGTCATCATTGAGGTGTCTTTTGTCGACGACGATCTCGCCGGTGGCGCCATCCGAGACGGGCACTTTCCCACCGTAAAAGAACTCCCACCGGCCATCGACCAGCTTGACCGGCACACGAACCTTGTCTTCAGGGAGTTTGCTCATCATTAATCATCCTTGTGGTAACTGATGCCGAGGTGCGAGTGGGGTTGACTATAGGGGCTCTCCAATTTGCGCGAGGCCGCTAGCCAGTTTTTGAGACTACTCTGGGTTGTGTTGACTTCAGGGCGCCAAATATTCCCTCGATAACGTTGTCCTTTCCCGCAAACAGCGCGTCGGGTCCGCCAGAGTGCAGATGACTGAATGGCGGCTCGTACAGCGCCTTTGCGTCCATGACCCCACGAGCGGTCAGCTGGTCGATTACCATTTCGATGAATCGTACCTGTGATGAGGTGAGGCTGCGGTCGGCCAGAAACTGGGAAAACGCTGCTTGCGCGGCCTCGCGGTCCATGCCGACCAGGCTGCGGATGAAGTGGGCCAGGGAGGGAGCTTGACTCTGTTCCAGCAAGCTTGCCAGCAGCGTCTCGCCGTCCTCTTCGCCGATCCGAGTCAGGGTATTCTCCAAGTTTTCGAGGTCCACTTCGGTCAGCGGCTGATTGGTCCGCAACTTGTGGATCACGATGTTATTGAGATGGTCATTCAGGTAGGCCTTGACCTTCTTCGCGTACTGCGTGCCTGTCATCTTGGGCATATCGACAACCGTTTCTTGTCGTACACCCAGCACCTCGTCCTCGAAGTCGGTGTAGACGATCTCACGCCGCTGCTTGTCGAGGAATGGGACAAGGGGACGGAGCCGTTGGCGCATCTCCTCGAGCATCGGAATATTGATGCCTTCCCAGAACTCTTGCTCCTGCAGTGCCTGAAGGTAGCCAAGCTGCTCCTTGACCTTCGGAATGCTGGTCTTCTCTTCGAGCAACGCCGCAATCTCCATGACCCGCCTAAGTACTCTGTCGAATCCCCCTGCATCGGTCTCGATCAGAGCCAGTTGCAATCTCAGGGCGGTGAGATCGAACATTCTTGACTCGATGGCATCGGTTTCCTGTTGGCTGGGTAGCCCAGCGATTTCGTTCGACAAGGTCTCACGCTCTTCTGATCCCAGATGATTCCATGTCTTGCGGTCCTGAAAGCGCTCGACAGCTTGCCGGTGCATCCGCACGATGAAGTTGTCCGGATTCATGGCAGCCACTTCACCATGGAGCCCGTCGGCAAGGCTGGGGGCCACTGAGTTGTCGGGATCCAGGTCCGGTGTCGACTGCAAATGGCTGAGCAACTGTACCCGGGAGCGGAACAGCCGTTTTCCCAGCGGGACGCCACCGCTCGCCTCGATGCCGTCAGGGTTCTCTCGGAAGAAGTCGAAGTTGAAACAGAAATCGAACACCCGGAAGTTTTGCTTGTCGTCTTCCTCGCGTGGCCCGAAGAGTCGTGGGCATAGGCGGGTGCCGCGCCCGATCATTTGCCAGAACTTGATTTTGGAGTAAACGGGCTTGAAGAACACCAGGTTGGCGAGCTCCGGTACATCGATCCCGGTATCCATCATGTCGACCGAGATTGCGATATGTGGTGCCTTGTCTGCCTGTGAAAAGTCGTCGATCAAGCTTTGCGGGTACTTGGCTTGATTGTCGATCACCCTGGCGAAGTGGCCGGCGTAATGGGGATAGTGGTGATTGAAGCGCTCCTCGATGAACTCGGCATGGTTGTGGTTGCGCGCGAAAATGATGGTCTTGGCCAGTCGGTCTCCCCCTTCTACCCGGTGACCGTGTTCCATCAAGTGCTGCAGTACCTTGTCCACGGTGTCCTTGTTGAACAGCCAGTTATTGATGGCTGATGCGTTGACCTCCGTGGGCATGCCCACCTCGTCGGTGTCATCGCCCCAGTCGAGGCCTTCCCACTCGGCCTTTTCGTCGTCACTGAGATCCTCATAGTCGATCCCTTCGCGGGGGAACTTGAGGTCTACCTGCTCGACCTTGGGCGGCACCAGGAAACCATCCTGCACCCCTTGGTCCAGCTCGTAGGCATCAGTGGGCACGCCTGGCTCCAGCTCGAACAGGTCGTAAGTGTTCTTGTCCACCTGCTCCCGTGGGGTTGCGGTCAGGCCGACGAGGAGGGAGTCGAAGTAGCGGAAGATCTCGCCGTACTTCTGGTAAACCGAGCGGTGCGCCTCATCGATGATCACTAGGTCGAAATGCCCCACGCCAAAACGGGCCTCGTCTCCCTGAGTGTCATCGATTAGTCCCATCATGGTGGGATAGGTACAGACGTAGACCCGCCCCTCGGTATCCTTTTCGGTCACCAGGTTAACCGGGCTTGAGTCCGGCAGGAGTGCCTTGAACGCATTGGTTGCCTGGTTGACCAGGGAGACGCGATCGGCCAGAAACAGGGCACGCTTGACCCAACCGGCACGCTGCAGGACATCCACCAGGGCGATAGCGGTGCGGGTCTTGCCGGTACCGGTGGCCATCACGAGCAAGGACTTGCGTCGAGCCATGGCGAACTGTTCGAAAATGCTCGCAATCGCGCGCTTCTGGTAGTAGCGCCCGGCGATTTCGTCCTTTACCTCGGAGGCGTCTAGCCTGTCGCGCTGGGCGCGGCGACGGATCAGGCTGGATAGCTCGTCCTTTTTGTAAAAACCGGCCACATGGCGGGGAGAGTAAAAGGTATCGTCCCACAGCCAGGTCTTATAGCCGTTGGTATAAAAGATGAGCGGGCGCTGCCCGTGCATCCGCTCCAAACAGTCGGCGTAGAGCTTGGCCTGCTGGCGTCCGGCCTTCGGATCTGAGGTGGTTCGCTTCGCTTCCACGACCGCCAATGGCTTGCCGTCATCCCCCCAGAGCACATAGTCGACATATCCCACACCCTTGCTGTTGGGCATGCCGGTGACCTCGTACTCCCTGTCTTCACGCCGATCCAGTGGCCACCCTGCGCGACGGAGTTCGAGATCGATCAGATAGTGGCGTGTCTCCGCCTCGGAGTAGTCATGAGTGTCCGGTTGCTGCTCGGTTTGCTCACGAACCTGGGCGATACGTTCGCGTAGCGCCTGGACCTCGGCGTCGAGGGCATCGCGCTCCTGTTGCTGTTTGAGCGCCGCCTTGTTCTGTTCCTCGAGTTTGGCTTCCAGCGCTTCCAGTTCTTGTCTCGGCACTACATCTTCGTGACTAACCGGTTGCGGGACACGCTCATCACGCCAGGCGGCTCCTGCTCGGGAGGCATCAGGCGTGTAAGTGCGTGTCAGCCAGTAGCAGACATGATGGAGCTCCTTGACCACCTGCCTGGCGTCCGTGTCCGACACCGGCCGCGGGTGATGGACCGCCTGGTTGCCCATCTTCTGGATGACACGCGCCTTCTGGAAGACGGCTTCCGGCAACAGGTTCTGGAAGCTGGGCTCATGGAGGAGCGCCCCCAGATTCCGGTCATAGGGCATCCGCAGCTTGGCGTCGTGCCGATACAGCCAGTGGACCGCCGACTCCAGCGCAAAACGTGCATGAAAACAGGCTGCCCGTGGATCGCCCACGATGTGGCTTTCCGCCCGGGTGGCGGACTCGGCGACGGTGCTGAATTCACGGGGTAGGAAGGTGAAATTGCTCATTAGCTACAGCGTCCCGTTGAAGGCGCGGTGTTGGAGTGAGGCAAAGAGGGCATTCAGCTCGTTTAGGTGGGCACGCATGCGATCCTTTTGGTCTTCGACCGACTCCACGATGGCAGTGAAACGACGTTGAAGATCGAGCGGAGGAACAGGCATTGGATGCGTCTTAAGCTTGCCTGCTGCAATACTTGACTGGTTTACGGCTCGGTTTTCGTGCTTCATTAGTGAAGCGCGATAACCTGGCGATTTTATCAAATAAAGCAAAAAATGCGGCTCGATTCCTGCCGCACACCTCAGTCGTAAAAGGTTCATGCCATGGGCCATAGGGCCATGATGGTCAAGGAATATTGCACATTTGCAAAGGTGTTGCGTGGAATTGATGTGACTAAAAAGAATATCTCCATGCTGCAAGAGATGCTTCTTCACATCATCCAAAGTGAGGTTGGCAAACCCGACCTTATGAGGGTTAACAACGCCTTCTGATATTGTCTCGATCCTCGATATAGGAACCCCTGACGAGTCCTTGCTTTGCTTCACAGAAAATCCGTTACGGATTTCTTCACACTCATCCCCCAGTGTTGATGACCGCCACCCCATCGGGTTGGATGCTGGGTCACCAAACATGTCGATAAAGGTGGATTGCAGGAGGTTGTCGAGCTGTGCGAGCGCTTCGCGCCGTTTGGCCCGCAAGGCGTCTGCCGCATCAAGGGTGGCCGCAATGCGTTTTTGCTCAACGATCGGGGGGAGAGTTATTTTCCAATTTTCAAGGGTGGTTTTTCGTATAGATGGAGGGTTCCCTGTGTTTGCAAAATCAGAAATATTCTTGTTTGTGAAAAGCTGATAGAGATAATTGGTGTCAATCCTCTCGGATGGGTGCACGCCAATGATATTGTTATCGAAGCAAGATTTTCGGCTCAAAATTCTTTTTTTATTTGTTGCTATTGCGGCTCCGATTTTTGGGAAAATAATAGTCCCTTTGGGGTGCACCTTTGCCTTTATTTTCTTCAGGTCTTCTTCATCAACAGAGTTGTTGTGGAATGTCATCCATGACTCGTTACCCACTATGTTCATGTCGGAAACCTTGTAAAAAGGGATTTTCCCCTCTTTCTTTCCCTGAAACTTGTTCGGAAAGGTAGATCCCGAAGCAATGGTCGTCAATTCCCCTAACGAGACAGGCTCCTGAGTGACTTTATTGTCCATTGCTTTAGTCATCCCAGCATCCTCTCCAGCTCCTTCCGCCCTTCGGCAATCTCCTCTTCCAGCGTCGTCAGCCGTTGGAGAATTTCCAGCGGTGAATCATGCTCCACTGCCTCGTATTCGACCTCCTTGTAGCGGTTGATGGAGAGGTCATAGTCGTTGTCGGCAATCTCGGCTCTTGGTACGAGGAAACTACGGTCGCTGCGTTTGCGCTCCTGTTCGGATGCCAGGTCGTGCCAGCGGGCGAGAATATCGGGAAGGTCGCTCTCGTCCGGCTGAGGGTTGCGTTTGTCATCAAGGGAGAAGCCATCTGCCTGCATGTCATAGAACCAGACGTGGTCGGTGCCACCGGAGTTGGTTTTTGTAAATAAAAGGATGGCAGTAGTGACGCCCGCATAAGGTTTGAAGACACCAGACGGCATGGAGATGACGGCGTCCAGTTTTTGGTCTTCGACCAGAAGTTTGCGCAGGGTCTTGTGGGCCTTGCTGGAATTGGAGGTTACGCCGTCCGGCACGATAACGGCGGCTCGGCCACCGGTCTTGAGCAGGCGCAGGAACAGTGCCAGGAACAGCAGCTCGGTCTTTTTGGTCTTGACGGTCTGCAGCAGGTCCTTGGCGGTCGACTCGTAGTCCAGGCTGCCCGCGAAAGGGGGATTTGCCAGGATCAGGGAGTATTTTCCCGCATCGTTCTCGTCCGCCTGGGCCAGCGAGTCCTTGTAGCGGATGTCGGGATTCTCCACGCCGTGCAGCAGCATGTTCATGCTGCCAATGCGAAGCATGGTGGAGTCGAAGTCGTAGCCGTGGAATGTCCCCTCGTTGAAGCGTCGGCGCGAGGCCTCGTCACGGTAGATCTCGCCGCTGTGGTGCTCTCGCAGGTATTCGGAGGCCGCGATCAGGAAGCCCGCCGTGCCACAGGCCGGGTCACAGATCACATCCTTGGGAGTCGGGGCGGTCATCTCCACCATCAGCTTGATGATGTGCCGCGGGGTGCGGAACTGTCCGTTCTGCCCGGCACTGGCGATCTTGCCGAGCATGTACTCGTAGAGGTCACCCTTGGTGTCGGCATCACTCATGTCGATGCTTTCGAGCTGGTCCACTACGTTGGCCAACACCTTCGGGGTCGGCATCAGAAACAAGGCATCCCGCATGTGGTGGGTGTATGTTGAGCCGCCTTCGCCGTCGGCATCACCTTTCTGGCCGAGGGTCTTGATGAACGGGAACACCTCGTCGCGGACGGTGGTGAACATCTGGTTGGGCGCGGTCTCGCTGAAGCGCGACCAGCGTAGGTGGTCCTGGCCAGCCTCGAAGATAGGCTCCTCGATGCTCGCCCCGGTTCGTGCGGCCTTACGCTCCTTGAGCGTATGCAGCTCATCGAGACGCTTGATGAACAGCAGATAGGTCAGCTGCTCGACGACAGTGAGAGGATTGGAGACACCCCCTGCCCACATCGTGTTCCAGATGCGGTCTACCTTGGATTTCAGGTCGCCAGTGATCATTAAGTAGTCCTTGTGTCTTTTTCTGTAGTGTGCCTGACAGGGCCGTTTGCTGTCGGATGAGCTATACGGTTCTGCCGGGCTGCCTTGTGCAATGGGGAAACGCCCCCGGTGCGTCCAAAGCGGCTTAGGCGATGGACTGGGTCTTGTCTCTCGCCAGTCGCTGGAGGGGGGCGAGATATCTCTCCCAGCTCCGCACGATGTCCCTCTCGTGATCCTCCACATCCACGCGACGCCATGTGTCGTGTCGGGAGTAGATCAGGTCCAACTTTAGGGAGGAGGGTGTGTCTCGCCTGACTTGTCGGTACTTCGACCGCTTCTGCTGGAAGATGTCATGGCCAAATCGTGAATTTTCCTCGTGACTGATCAAAGCCAAGTTGGCAAAGGCGTGCAGCAGGTCCCCGGCCCCCTTGCCATCTTCATCGATCGGCTTCTGGGGAGAGATATGCTCGATCGAGTTCTTTGCGGTAATGCGGAAGCCAGCGAGCTGGGAGTCCTGCCTTCGCAACCATTTCCAGAGGACATACTCGGTCTTGTAGAACCAGTAATGCGGGATGTGGTAATCATCTCCTCCCTTGCGTGTGAGTTCGGTCGGGACCTCTTCATGAATTGGAGTTGACCACCGTTCCCTCAGCATCTTGAGTGTTGCCTCGCGCTGCGTGTCCGCGATCCCTTGGGTAAACAGGCACTGTTCAAGATATTCGAGGTATTGCCAGGCGTCCTGGTAAGAAGGGTTTTCGAGTGCCCAGTCGAGGAACGGGGTTAACCAGTAGTGTGTGGTCTTTCCAAGCGAGTGGTAGATCACTGCCTGAAGGAGACAGAGTTCCTTTGGAACGCCGTCTGCTGTTCGTGTGATTCCCTCTGTCGACTTGCGAATCTGGCGAACATCCAACTGCCGATCCTGTTCATCTCTCTCTACCCACTTCACGACATAGCAGTCAAACGCTACCCGCACCTCCCACAGCAACTTAATGAACGCCTTTACGTGCGGTTGGCGCGGCCCCGGCTCCTTGAGGAAAAACTGTTGAAATATCGACAGTAGGTCGCTCTCCCGAATGTGTTCCATGTCCGCCAGCCCGGCCTTGTAGCGGTAGAGGCGGAGACAGTGCTGTAGCAGCATCGGGAAAGAAATAATGCTCTGGACGGAGCTGTCGTCATCGCCCGTGTCGGCTCCTGAGGGTGCGTGCTCTTCGTTGGTCTTGTCCGATTGGAGTATCTCGTCGATACGTAAGGGTCTGGATTCACTGGCCGTCTCTTGCCGCTGAAGTCGATCGACCAAGTCCTTCGTCTTTCCTAATGAACCTGGTGGGCTGAAGTCATACCAGTCGGCGAAGAAGCTGGTGATGGAAGAGCCGAGGGTGCTGGGCAGGTTGCGTTCCACGTACTGATCCAACGCGGCACAGGCATCCCAAAGCCGAGCATAGGCGGTTCGCTCCGACGGGTCAGGGATCTCCTTCAATAGCAGACTCTTGAGGATATCGTGGTGCTGGAGTTGCTCTCCGCGATTGTTGATCACTTCAAACAGCTTGTTCAGATCTGTGCTGGGTGGCACTACGGTCAGTGCGAGCTTCACGTTCTCGTTCACGTAGCGGGCCAACGATTGACGGTCAGGTAGCGTTTTCGCCTCTGTTCGTGACAGGGAGAATTCCGGGTATCGGGCGAGTCGTTCGAGGATCATTTCCAGAGCCGCCGTTTCTGTACTGCTCTCGATCTGATTCGTTAACAACGCATTTTTGAAAAATTCGTTGACGGGTTCGCGCACTTCAAAATAGATGCGTGGTTCCCCGTCGATGCTGGCGAAAGATGCCAGCTCGCTTCCGCCGCCCTGGTCGAGCCAGGCAAGGGCCAGCAGCCAGAGCGTTGTCAGGCGTTGTTGACCGTCAATCAGTTCGAGTTCGGTGCGACCTGATCCCGGATCGGTCCGCGCAATCGCAAGGATCCCGCCGAGGTAATACGCCGACTTTCCTTCCTGCCAAGCCGAGATCAGATCATCCATGAGCCTGTCTACTTGCTCCTCCCGCCAAACATAAAGCCGCTGGTAGAGGGGGATGCGAATGCGCACAGCGCGTTTTGCAAAGTCGTGAAGTGTGACAATTTCGGCGTGAGTATCGACAGACCTCATCTGGCTAGCTCTACCTTCTTACGGAAAGATTGAAATTCGAGGCTTGTAACCCCTTGGTCTTCAACGAAATACTTCCTAAGGCGATCGTAATACCGTTGCTGCACCCGATTTATCTCAGAAACGGAGTCTTCCGGTTGCGTTTCCATTGATCGGAAGATACTTGCAACGGTTTGCTCGTCGCGAATCCGATGCTCCGGACGCATCAGGAAGCTCATCACTTCTTCCGGGCGGTAAGCGGAGGCAATTACATCCAGCAGGTTGTGGTTCGCTTCCTCTAGGTATTTCATGGGCGCACGCTTGAATACGCGCTGCTTTGCCATGCGGATGGCGCCAAGAACGTATTCGAGGGCCCAGCTAAATTTCAGCAGACCGTCTTCGCCGAATTGATCGTGGTACATCAGTACGGCGAGTCGATGTAGCTGGCGGAGATAGGGTGAGTTGTGAGCGGCGACACTCTGGTAAAAGGTTTGGTACCGGGAGAGTTCATGGTTGTTGGGCTTTTCCCAGAAAAGCCGCCTCTCAAGCGCGGAGTACTTCGCCGCATAGAGAAAGAACCCGAGGCCCTCGTGAATGGGCTGCCGCAGCGAGAAGGGCAGATTGGCGGGGTTTCCTGTGAGACGAATGGGCGCTGTGTCCAGTCTGGTGTCACCCTCTGGCCCGAGTCTGAGGCTGCTGGCTAGTTGGTTCCCCGGGGTCGGGTACAGCGGAATCGAGTCAATGCGCTCTGCTGGCGAAGAATGAGTCTGGAAGTGGTCCAGCAGTTGGTTTCGGCTTTCGCGGACGATGGACCGTTGTCCCCGCCAACTACGTGCGCGCCAGAGATAGTAATGGAACAGGTCGGATACCGGGTCCTTTCCCCTTTCGGTGTTTATGGGCACCCCTTCGCCTTCAAGTTTTCTTACCTGCATCTCCTCCCAGCGCCGGGCGCACATGCGCTGGATGGATTCCTGTTTCTCCGGCGCCTGATCGTCTTGAACAGCCCGCAGGTGGTAGGCCTTCAGTAGATCGGTGGTTGCAAGCGGGACGCCGCGGTTGTTCTGGGTGTCAAAAAATGCGAAGGCCAAGTCTTCCTGCCTGACCGCGATCACTGTGAAGCTCAACTTATCAAGCCGTAAAGCGACGTCCCTCAATCGTTGCTGGAGAACGTCGTGGGCTTGGCGGATGTGTTGATGAGAAATGTTGGACCCGAAGCGAAACTGGATGGAGTCCGGCACGGCTCCAAAAATGATGCGAGAAATCAGCGCCAGCGTGGTCAGCCTTTGTTGGCCGTCGATCACATTCAAGCGCCGGTTTGCTCGCGGCCACGCTTCTTCAGGCGCATGGAGAAGAAGCGTTCCCATGTAGTACGGCTCTTCCGTCCCGTGCTTGTCCTGATGGGATTCCAGGTCATCGACCAGCTGCCTCACCTTGTCTTCATCCCAGACGTAGGGGCGTTGATACGTATCTAGGTGTAGTGGGCCTGGTAGTTCATCGACGGTCTTCACCCCGATGTCGATTTCGTTGCTGAGGTCGGGGAACGTGGGATGCAAAGTGAGGCTCCTTGCCTGGGATTCCTTGAGTGCCGCCTAGGTGCCGCGATACCTGCAATGACTCGAGGCTCCTCAAAGCCGCACGGTCGATTTGACCCGATTAGTCTGCCGATCCCGCTCGATGTCAGCAAACGATGCATGGGAGTGTGTAGACGCCACGGAAGCAGCTAGTTGTGCATCGTCGAACCGGGTTGCGGGGATTTAATGGAAAATCTTCTGCTTGATTAGTCGAGATCATAATGTCACCGGATTTCTTTGAAAAAGAGCTCTTTTGTCTGGTTGGCTTCGTTGGTTAGAGCACCAACATGCTGTTTTTAAAAGAAAAAACCGACAATGATGGTGGTAGAGTTTCCTTGCGTATGGCAGGATCTAGCTTGCATGGAGCAACAAACGAGGGGCGACCCACTTTAATTTCTGAGGAATTTGGAAGACATGGACACGTTGTACGTGAGTGACAAAGTCGCGGCAGCTCGGTTTTCTGTCAGTGTGGCCACTTGGTGGCGGTGGACACGCTCTGGCCGAGCGCCGCAGCCGATCAGGTTGAGTCCAGGTTGCACACGCTGGTATGTGCCGGACTTAGACAAGTTTGCCCTTGAGCAGAGGCGGAAAGCCTTCAGTGAAGCGTAAGCCGAAGAGGAGAGGCCGCGAAGCTACTTGGGCTTAGCGGCCTTTTTCATTTCAGTGGCGATGTAGCGAGACCAGTCGGTCATCAAGGCCCTTCTTTGGTCCAGCAATTCGTCTCGCGCGTAAGCTGCACGGGTGGCGTCGGTCGACACGTGAGCCAGGGCGAGCTCGGACACCTCGTCTGGGAAAGAGGTATCGGCCCTCGCCCAGTCCTTGAACGTCGATCGGAATCCGTGGGGGACGATTCGTTGTCCGTCTCGAAATGGGTCGATGTAGCCGCTTCCTCCCCGCTTGATATGGGCTTCGTGCATGCGGCGCACGACGTTGTTTATCGCCATGTCCGACATCTTTCCTTCTCGGGCCGCGGGGAAGACGAGTGAATTCAGCCTTGGTAGGTCCGCGAGAATGCCGATCGCGTGAGGGCTCAAGGGGACACGGTGCGGTTTCCCGGATTTCATCCGTTCTGCTGGGATGGTCCAGAGCCTACTGTCCAGGTCGATCTCGTCCCATGTGGCGCCGCGAACTTCTCCTGAGCGTGCACCCGTATGAATCAGGAATTCTAGGGCTCGGGCACTCATCCCAGCTCGTAACCTCAACTCGCGCATGAATTCGCCCAGCCGCTCGCGGGGCAGGGCCGGGTAGTTGGCCTTTTTCTTGATCTTTGCTGGTTTGGGAAGCACAGCGTCGAGGTTGCCGCGCCAACGAGCCGGGTTATCTCCCTGACGATAGCCGGACACGGTGGCCCAGGAGAGAACGGCCTCGATGCGTTGCCTGACGCGTGTGGCCGTTTCCGTACGCTCGAGCCAGATCGGCTCAAGTGTCTTCAAGACATGGGGCAGGGTGATCTCCGATACCGGCAGGTGACCGATGACCGGGAAAGCTTCTCGCTCAAGAGAGCTGATCCAGTCATTGCTGTGCTTTCGACTCTTGAATTCGACGCTCTTAGAGCGGTGGTACTGACGAGAGGCCTCGGCAAAGGTGACCTCTTTTGCCTGCTCGGCGAGTAGACGTTCCTTGGCCGCCCGGCGCTCTGCGGCCGGGTCGATGCCTTGTCGGATTCGCCGGCGACATTCCCGAGCATCGTCTCGGGCCATCGCCAACGTGACTTCCGGGAAGCCTCCCAAGCCAAAGTGCCGGCGCTTGTTGCCTACCCTCACGCGTAGCACCCAGCTCTTGGAGCCGAATGGCGTGACTTGAAGGAGTAGACCGGGCACGCCACCCACGGCATGAAGTCCCGGCTTCTGGATCTGGCGTATTTCGACGGCGCTTTTCTCTGCAACTTTCTTCGGCATGACGGGTGTCCTGAAGGTGGGCTCGGAAGGCCATATCAATGACTTGCGAGGCGACAATATCCCGTCTCAAAACTATCCAAAACGTTGCGATGGCATGCGTTTTCCTGACACGAATTGACAGGAGGCGAAGGGTGAAACCTCAGCCACATCAACCGCATAGAGTCTCATTGATAGCGCTTGAGACCGGGTGAAATGTGGCAGAGGCCGAGCCTGGCTCCACCAAATCGCAAGAAAAGAGCCCGGATTCGCGCCAAGCGATCCGGGCTCTTTTTGTTGGTCACTATCTTGCGGGACGGTGATCGACCGCCTGGTCCGTCCCGTGGTCGGGATATGAGCGTCCGCGGCGGCGTGTGGTGACCTCCGCGGACGGAATCGGCCTCGGACCGGGCCTACGCGATTGCCGGTCCGGCAGGCTCAGGTGCGCCTGCCGTGGGCCGAGCGCTTACTGGTTGATCCAGTCCGGGATCGAGATGCGATAGACGTAGCGGTCCTGACTGCCGACAAACAGGGTGTCGCCGATCACGACGGGCCCAGCCGGCGCCAGCGCGGTGTTCTTCGTGTTGTTCAACGAGCCGCCCAGTTTGCGCGGTGGCAGGGGGCTGCCGTTCTCGCGCTTGAGGGCATCACCGCTTTCGGCATCGACGACATAAAGCAGGCCACTTGTGTCGCCGAAGAAGACAAGACCATCCGCGATGGCCGGAGCCCCCTTGACCTTGTCTTGTGCCGGGTGCTCCCAGAGTTTCTCGCCGCTGCTGACGTCGTAGGCGAATACCGACTTGGTGTATGGGCTGCCGACGTAGACGTGGCCATCGGCAATCGCCGGGGCACCGGAGGTGTTGTTGTTCTGTTTCGGCCCGCTACCCAGCAGGTCTTTCCAAAGCAGTTTCCCGCTGGCTGCATCGAAGCCGTAGATGAAGTGCATGTAACCCTTGCCGGTGTCCGGAAACTGCGCGCGTTCCTCTTTGGTGGCACTGGCATAGGCCTTCACCGCGGTGATGACGACCACGTTGTCCTTGCCAACGGCCGGCGGCACGTCGGTAAAGCTGCCGATCTCGTCATGCTGCCAAACGATCTTCTGCTGCTCGAGATCGACACCCACCACGGCATCCATCGTGCCGACGTAGAGCATCCCGTCATCGGTGACCGCCGGAGACGACATGCTGACCCAGCCCGGCAGTTCGAGTTTCCACGCCAGCTTGCCGGTCTCGGGGTCAATCGCCCGCAGGTTGGCTCCGCCGGTGGTGGCATACAGGAGGCCATTCCATAGCGCTGGCGTGGGCATCACTTCGCCCACCGTGGGATGGTTCCACAACGTACCGCCCGTTTCCGGGTCGACCGCCATGACGCCGCTCCTGCCGGTGCCGCGGACCCCGGCGCTCTGGAAGACCCGATTCCCGTAAGCCACATACAAGCGCTTGCCGTCCGTAATGGTTTCGGCATGCACCCAATTGGGCGCGTGGCGGAACCACGGGTGGTTGTCGGTCCACAGGGTGCTTCCGTCGTCCAGCGAGAATGCGAACAAACCGCCGGTGGCGTGGTTGCCGACATACAGCCGCCCGTCAACGATCACCGGAGTCGCACGCACCTGATCACCGGTCCGGTAGTGCGCATCCGGCAGGGCAGTGTCTTTCCCATCGTCGAACACCGCATTGTGCTCGGGACCCATTCGGTACTGGGTCCACTCTGTGGGACCAAATGCCAACACCGAACCTGCCCAGCCGGCCAGCAACAGGCCCGCCGATCCATACCTCAGTAGCGCTACGAACATGCCCAACTCCTTGCAATTGCTTGACTGTCGAAGATCCGCAGGCCTGCCCGTCGTTCGGGGCGCCTCGGGTAGCGCCCGCTAGGGCGCCGGGAGATCGCGCGACCGGACATGCGGCTCAGGCCGGTCCAGGTAACTCAGTTGTTTCCGTCGTAAGACCGCGGCGGAACGGGTCCGTTCCGCTGACGAAGAAGAGGGGCTCAGATGGAAATCGGCATTTGACGCCGCGATAGGCGGTCATTCGTGCGGAAAGGGGGCTGGAATAGGACCATCGGGACACCGTGCGGCATGACATCCGGGCATGGGAACGCGGCCAAGGCCGGCCTTGCCAACTATCAAGAAAAAGCCCGGACCGCTTGGCGCGGGTCCGGGCTTTTTTCGTTGGCTGCCTGGCTTACGGGAAGTTGATCGACTTGCTGGTCCGTCCGCTCGACGGTACCCGCAGATCGAAGTCGCGTACGTGGTCACGATAGTTGACCGTGGTCTGGTAGTTTCCGGCGGGCAGGTCGATATAGATCAGCGGCCCGTCGGTCGTCGCCTCGAACAGTGTCTGCCCACTCTGATCGTGGATTGTGACGTTCACCGAGGAGACAAATGCGCCTCGCTGACCCTTCGAAAACTGCAGGGTCACCGGGAAGGACGTTCCGTGCTGTTCAAGCCAGGCCCGTTCGCCCGACCCGAGGCCGCCGGTCATATAACTGACGCCCCGGTTCTCCTGGACGTCGACGGCACTCGAGTCGATCTGGTCCGGTGTCGCCGGCTGGCGTTCCTCCTCGCTGATCGGTTCCCAGCCTGGCTTCTTCCAGGGTTCGTCTTCGGCTGCCAGGACGGGAGGCGCCAGGGCGGTGGAGGCGAGGGTCAGGGCGGTTGCGGCAACAATCGTGCGCATGGCAATACCTCCTCGTTCGGTTGGAACTTGGCTCAGAATCGATGGGATTTGCCTGTCGTGGTCAAGCATAGACCCTCGAGCCGAAGCGGGAGTTCGTCGAACCCGCTGCTTCCCTCCATCGTTTCGAAACGGTTTGAAAACACCGACTCTCGGTGTCCATGCTCAGGGCCTGTCCATAGCAAACCAAGCCATTGTCTCAGGGCCGTTTCGCCGGCCTCATTTTCCAGTAGAGGAGTCGTGTCGATGATCCCGAATTGGTTCAGCCAGCTATCGGTCGCAATGCTGTTGCTGGGTGGTCTGTCGTCGCTTGTCATCGTTGTCGATCTGCTGCGGGGACACCGGCAGCACATGTGGATCATGAATGTCGTCTGGCCGGTGACCGCCCTGTTCGGCACCGTGATTGCGGTCTGGGGCTATTTCCGCTGGGGTCGGCTGGCCACGCGGGAGAAGATGATGGCGGCGAAGGCGCGGGAGCAGACACCGCCGAATCTTGCCCGGACGCCGTTCACGGTCATGGTGGGCAAAGGAACGACCCACTGTGGCAGCGGCTGCACGCTCGGTGACGTGACGGCCGAATTCCTGGCCGTGGGGCTGCCGGCCATCGCCGTCTGGTTCGGCTGGAAAACGCTTTTCGCGGACGACGAGACGGGCAAGATTTTCGCGGTGTGGATCTTCGACTACGTCCTTGCCTTCATCTTCGGCATCGCCTTCCAGTACTTCACCATCAAGCCGATGCGGAACCTTAACCCCATGGATGGCCTGATCCAGGCCATCAAGGCGGACGCGCTCTCGCTGACGGCATGGCAGGTGGGAATGTACGGCTTCATGGCCGTGGCGCACTTCATTCTGGCGGCCCGGGTCTGGGAGCATCCGATCAATCCGACCATGCCGGAGTTCTGGTTTCTGATGCAGATCGCGATGATTTTCGGCTTCATCACCAGCTACCCGGTGAACTGGTGGCTGATCCGGGCCGGTATCAAGGAGAAGATGTGACCGATCGGTCCGTAGAAGGAGATCATGACTCAATGACGACGTGGTTGAGATTTGACACACCCGAAGAGGCCGGCCGCTGGCAGGCGGTGAATGATGTGGTGATGGGCGGCATGTCCGTCGGGCGCTTCGCGGTGGAGGGCGAGCGTGGGGTCTTCAGCGGCACATTGTCTCTAGAGCGGGGCGGCGGTTTTGCTTCCGTGCGTCGGCCGGTTCCCACGGGGACGCTGGCCGGCAGTGATGGTGTTTCGATCCGTCTGCGCGGCGATGGACGCCGCTACCAGTGCCGTGTCGGCACCGAGTCGCTACCGGACGGCGCCTCCTATGCCGCCGGCTTCGACACCATTGACGGAGGCTGGTTGAGCATCACGTTGCCGTGGTCCGACTTCGAGGCCGTGTTCCGCGGCCGAGCCCTTTCCGATGCGTCGCCATTGAATCCGATGCAGATCGAGCGTTTCGGTTTTCTGGTCGCCGATCGTCAGCCGGGTGCGTTTCGTCTGGAAATCGCCACTATCGAGCTGATCTGAAGCCGCCAGCCGCCGCTCCAGTCCTCTCGCTATATCGGCCGTGTCATTCGGCAAACCTTGCCTAAACTGATACCTAGGCAACCGTCCCGTGCGTCCGTCGCGGCCGTGCAGTCGCCGGGCGTGTCATCCCAGGAGAGCATGCGATGAATGGTGAGATCAGCTTCCCCCTCGAGATCGAATTCCGGCACCTGAACCGTTCCGAGGTTCTCGACAACAAGATCCGCGAGAATGTGGCCCGGCTGACGCGCTATTACGAACACATCATGTCGTGTCGGGTGGTGGTCGAGCCGAGCCAGAACCGTCATACCAAGGGGAATCTCTACCACGTGGTGATCGACGTCACGGTGCCGACCGGTGAGCTGGTCGCCAGTCGGGACCCGTCGAAGAACCATGCGCACGAAGACCCGTACGTCGCCGTCCGCGACGCATTCAAGGCCATGCAGAGCCAATTGCAGTCATTCGCGGCGAAGCAGCGTGGTGACGTGAAGCGTCATGAGGCCCCGCCCCACGGTCGCATCGTCGAGCTGGCCCCGGATGGCTTCGGTGTGATTCTGGCCGCGGATGGGCGCGAGGTTAACTTCAGCCGAAACAGCGTGGTGGATTACGACTTCGACAAGCTTCAAGGGGGCGAGACGGTGCGTTTCTCCGAGGTCCAGGGCGAGGATGGGCCGACAGCCAGCACCGTGCACGTTGAAGGCAAGCACCACACGACGGGGTGATCGAAAGGCGCCCGTTTTGGTTGGCCCGACTCTGGTCCTTTGCCATGGGCCGGCCCGTTATCAGAGGAGAGATGCCATGCATGTCGGTGAAATCTGCAACCAGGAAGTCATCACCATCGGGGCGGACGATTCCGCCCAGGAAGCCGCGACCCTGATGCGAAAGGAGCACGTCGGCGATGTCGTGGTGGTGGAGGACGGCCGCAAGCCAGTCGGCATCGTCACGGATCGTGATCTGGTCCTCGAGGTGATGGTGCCCGGGCTCGATCCCGCCGATCTGTCGGCGCGGGAGATCGCCTCCGGCCCGCTGATCACGGTGCGAGCACAGGACAATCTCTTCACCGCCATGGAGATCATGGAGACCAAAGGGGTGCGTCGGTTGCCCGTGGTCCAGGATGATGGTTCGCTGGTCGGTCTGCTGACCGTGGATGATGTCTGGGAGCTGTTGGCCGGCCTCCAGACCCAGTTGGCGGGTGTGGTCAACCGGCAGCGCAAGCAGGAGCGGGAGCGTCGCCCCTGATATCAGGCCCGACCCGCGCCCGGTCTTGCCCGGCGCGGTTGGTCAGTCCGACTCGGCCTTGTCGTTCTGCCCTGCGGTTTCGCTGTCTGAGTCGGGCTGGATGAGCGGCAGGTCGCGGGCGTTCCAGCTACGCAGACCGGAATCGTGTACCCGCATGTTGCGAAAACCCGCCTGGTAGAACATCGCGTAATCGATCGCGCCGCCGGTCCCGCCCAGGCAGGTGATCAGAAACGGCGTCTGCCGCGTGACGCCGTGCTCCTCGAAGAATGACTCGATGCTGGTGGGCTTCATGT
The DNA here is from genome assembly GCF_023555385.1 of Guyparkeria hydrothermalis. NCBI lineage: Bacteria > Pseudomonadati > Pseudomonadota > Gammaproteobacteria > Chromatiales > Thioalkalibacteraceae > Guyparkeria > Guyparkeria hydrothermalis. The sequence continues at coordinate 1,005,732 of NZ_JAJSED010000001.1, read as the reverse complement.
AAAGCCGGCCGTCGTCTGTTTCGTTGACGAAATCTTCCCAAGGCTTGTTGATTGTCCCCTCGATGCGGCCGTACTTGGGGTTGGCGGGAAACTTGTCGGTGCCGGCGAAATGCGTGGCCGGCCGTCCGTCGACCACCGGGTAGTCCTCGCGGATGGCAGCCAGTTCGTCGGTGGTTAGCACCAGAGCCGGCAGCGGGCGGGCGACGAAATCCCCGCGCGTCGTCTCGGGCTGGCTGTCTTCAACCGGCCCGCCGGCCTGCTGCCAGCCATGCCAGCCCTGGTCCAGCATGCCGACGTTGGTATGACCGAGGGTGTGCAGGAGCCAGAACAGGTAGTAGGCCCCCAGCACCTCGTTCATGTCGTTGCCCTTGTAATAGATGATGACGCCGTCACCGTCGTTGACGCCCAGATCACGGAACATGGTCTGCAGCGTCTCGGCCGGAAGGTGGACAAGGGCACCATCCTCGTCCTGCTCGCGCCAGGCGGACTTCGTGGTCAGCCGAGCGCCGGGGATATGCCCGTTGAACAGGAAGGAGGTCTCGTTGGAGACCTCGATGATGGCCAGGTCGGGCGCCTCGAGGTGTTCGGCCAGCCAGGCCGGTTCGGCGAGTGGCGGCACGCTGATCGCCCAGGCGCCAGAGGCCGGCAGGCAGGTCAGAAACAGGAAAAGAACCAGTCCTCGTCGCATGACGGACTCCAATGCGGATTCGAAAGACAGATGTCGTCCGGCTTTGGACCCGATTGGCGTTGGAGGTTCCGCTGTCCGCGCGGTTGGGTGCCCCAAAAGAGCCCCCGGGATGGGAGGCGACTCTGCGCCGTAATCACTCAGGGCAGGGGCAGGTGGCATTCACTCCCGGGGGCTTGATTTCGCCGGTCAGGGCCGGGAGCAGGAGAGGTTCAGGGCCGACGGAAGGAGTTGCCGCCGCACGCCGGGCAGGTGGGTAGCGGGCCGAACGTCTCGTGATGCAGGATCTCGCCGCAGTTGGTGCACTTCAGGCGCTTCGGGCTGGTGACGTGGCCGGCCACCCATTCGCGCGGCCGGGTGCGTTCGGCATCGTTGCGGATCTGCTCGAGTGTCACGTCGGTCTGGTCGGCAATCGAGAGCAGTCGGGTGCCGACGTCGCCCGCCCAGTCGCGCAGGGTGTCGCGGATGCTCTCGCCCTCGCTGGCGAGGCTCTCGCGGGTGTGTTCCAGGTCGTCCTTCACCGCCTCGACGATTTCGTGGCGGAAATCCTCGGTGTCGATTGTCGAGGCCTCTTCCTCGGCCAACTGGGCAATGCGGGCGCGATCGGCCGGCTTGTGGCCGGGCTCGTCGAGCAGGCGGGCATAGATCCGTTCGAGCAACTGGTAGTAGCCGTGTCGCAGGGCTTCGTAGGTTTCGCTGTGCTCGTGGCGGGTATCGGTCATTCGCTCTGGCCTCCGTGTTGCCGGCTGGATGGGCCACGTGCCGGTCGACATGGTGCTTGTCGAGTCGTGCAGGGGGTGGCTCCTTTCGGTATTCTAGTGCACTGGTCTGCCCCCGGTGGCGTTGTCGGATATCGAGCGACGCTGCGCCGGGGGCGTTGCCATTGAACAGGTGGCTTTATCGTGGCCGAAGGCCGGCCTCGAACGCAACGTGTCCCGGACGATCGTGGCCCCGCGTCCGGGCAGACGCACATAACCAAGGTAGAAACAGTCCCACATGCACGAGCAATACAACCCCGCGAAAGTCGAGGACGAGGCGCAACGCTTCTGGGAAGAGAACAAGGTATTCCACGTCCGCGAGGATCCGACCCGCGAGAAGTTCTACTGCCTGTCGATGTTCCCGTACCCCTCCGGCCGGCTGCACATGGGGCACGTGCGCAACTACACCATTGGCGACGTCATCAGTCGCTACCAGCGCATGCTGGGCAAGAACGTCCTTCAGCCGATGGGCTGGGATGCCTTCGGGCTGCCGGCGGAGAACGCGGCGCTGAAGAACAAGGCGGCCCCGGCGCGCTGGACCTTCGAGAACATCGACTACATGCGCGGCCAGCTGCAGCGCCTCGGTTTCGCCTACGACTGGGACCGGGAGCTGGCCACCTGCGACCCCGACTACTACCGCTGGGAGCAGTGGCTGTTCACCCGCCTGGTCAAGAAGGGGCTGGCCTACAAGAAGACCGCGGTGGTCAACTGGGACCCGGTCGACCAGACCGTGCTTGCCAACGAGCAGGTCATCGACGGCTGCGGCTGGCGCTCGGGTGCGCCGGTCGAGCGCCGCGAGATCCCGCAGTGGTTCATCCGCATCACCGACTACGCCGACCAGCTGCTCGAGGACCTGGACAAGCTCGAGCAGTGGCCCGAGCAGGTGCGTACCATGCAGGCCAACTGGATCGGCCGCTCGCGCGGCGTGCAGCTCGACTTTGACGTCGAGAGTGGCGAGCCGCTGACCGTGTTCACCACCCGTCCGGACACCCTGTTCGGCGTCACCTATCTCGCCGTCGCCGCCGACCATCCGCTGGCTGTGGCCGCCGGCCTGAAAGACGAGCAGATTGCCGCCTTCCGCGAGGAATGCCGCCACACCAAGGTCGCCGAGGCCGACATGGCGACCATGGAGAAAAAGGGCATGCCGCTGGGCGTGACGGCCACGCACCCGCTGACCGGTGAGTCGGTGCCGGTGTGGGTGGCCAACTTCGTCTTGATGGAATACGGCACCGGCGCGGTGATGTCCGTGCCGGCCCACGACGAGCGCGACTGGGAGTTCGCCAAGAAGCACGATCTCGCGATCAAGCCGGTGATCGAGGGCAGCGAGCCCGCACACGATTTCGGTGAAGGCGCGATGACCGAGAAGGGCACGCTGATCGACTCGGGCGAGTTCACCGGGCTTTCCAGCGAAGCGGCCTTCGATCGGATCGTCGCCAAGCTCGCCGAGGCCGGGCAGGGCAAGGAGACCATCAACTACCGCCTGCGCGACTGGGGCGTCTCGCGTCAGCGCTACTGGGGCTGCCCGATCCCGATCATCAACTGCGAGCATTGCGGCCCGGTGCCGGTGCCCGACGAGGACCTGCCGGTCGTCCTGCCCACCGACGTGGTGATGGAAGGGCCGGGCTCGCCGATCAAGTCCGACCGCGACTTCATCGACACCACCTGCCCGGAGTGCGGCAATCCGGCCGAGCGCGAGACCGATACCTTCGACACCTTCTTCGAGTCGAGCTGGTACTACGCCCGTTTCGCCAGCGCCGGTTCGGACGAGGCGATGCTCGACGAGCGCGCCGCCTACTGGCTGCCGGTCGACCAGTACGTCGGCGGTATCGAGCACGCCGTGCTGCACCTTCTCTACGCGCGCTTCTTCCACAAGCTGATGCGCGACGAGGGCCTGATTCCGGCCGACTGCGCCGAGCCGTTCACCCGCCTGCTCACTCAGGGCATGGTGAACAAGGACGGTGCCAAGATGAGCAAGTCCAAGGGCAACACGGTCGATCCGCAGGAGCTGATCGAGGAGTACGGCGCCGATACCGTGCGTCTGTTCATGATGTTCGCCGCACCGCCCGATCAGGGTCTGGAGTGGTCCGACTCGGGTGTGGAGGGCGCGCACCGCTTCCTCAAGCGCCTGTGGCGTCAGGTGGCCGAGCGCAAAGCCGCCGGCGTCGACCTGACCCGCCGGATCGAGTCGGCCGACGGGCTCGCCGATGCCGACGCGGCGGCCAAGGACCTGTACCGCAAGCTCCACGAGACCATCGGTCGGGTCACCGACGACATCGACAAGCGCCAGACCTTCAACACCGTGATTGCGGCGAACATGGAGCTGTTCAACGATCTGGCTCGTTTCGAGGCGAATGATGCGGCCGGAGAAGCGGTCGTGGCCGCCGTCATTCAGGACATGCTGCGCATGCTCGCGCCGATCGTGCCGCACGTTACCCACACCCTCTGGCACGAGGTCGGCGGGAAGGGCACCATTGCGGATGCGCCCTGGCCGACGCTCGACGAGAAGGCGCTGGTGCGTGACGAGATCGAGATGGTGGTTCAGGTCAACGGCAAGCTGCGTGCGAAGATCCAGGTGCCGGCATCCGCCGACAAGGGCGCCATCGAGACGCAGGCGCTGGAGAACGAGGATGTCCGGCGCTTTACCCAGGACGGCGAGATCAAGCGTGTGATCGTCGTGCCGAACAAACTGGTCAATATCGTGGTGGCAAAGTGATGACGACCCGGGACATGACACCTGCGCGGCAGGGACTCCGCGCACTTTCCTTCTGTCTGGCGACGGCGATGGCATTCGGCATGGTCGGTTCGCTGGCCGGTTGCGGCTATCACCTGCGGGGCATGACGGAGGTAGCGCCCACTTTCGAGCGGGTGCATGTCTCGGGGCTGTCTCGCTCGGGCGAGGTGTACCGCACACTAGAGCAGCAGTTTGCCAACGCCAATGCTCAGTTGGTCGAGGATTCCCGTCAGGCGACCGCCCAGCTGGTGGTCGAGGACGAATCGATCGAGCGCCGTGCCTCGGTGGTCGACCCGACCGCCAACGTCCGTCAGTACGAGCTGCGCCACGAGGTGACCTATCACATCGAGCTGCCCGACGGCTCGCGCACGCCGACGCAGCGCATCAGTCAGGCGCGCAACTACAACTACGACGCGACTGGCGTGCTCGCCTCATCGAGCAACGAGCGGCAGATCCGCAGCGAGCTGGGTGAACTGGTCGGTGAGCTGCTCTTCTACCGCCTGCTCGCACCGGTGGATCGTGACACCCTGATCGCACCCGGCGAGGGGGGCTGACCCGGGCGTGGTCGTCAAGCCGCCGGAGTTCGAGCAGCGACTGGCGCGCGGACTCGAGCCGCTCTATGTCCTGGGCGGTGATCAGCCGTTGCTGATCCAGGAAGCACGCGATGCGATCGTCGCCAAAGCCCGTGAGGCCGGTTGCGACGAGCGGCTGCGCTTCGAGGTCGACGGCAAGTTCGACTGGGGCACGCTGGAAAGCCAGGGAGCGAGCCTGTCACTCTTTTCTAGCCAGCGGATCATCGATCTGCGCCTGCCGACGGGCAAGCCCGGTCGGGTCGGCTCCAAGTCGCTGACCGCGCTGGCTGATCGGATCAAGGGCGGTGGCGAGTCGGACGTCTGGATCGTGAGCCTGCCGCGTTTGGACAACCAGCTGCAGAAGAGCGCCTGGTTCAAGGCGCTGGCGAACGCCGGCGTGGCGGTGCGCTTCAACGATATCCCACTGGCCGCGCTGCCGAACTGGGTGGCGCAGCGGGCCGGTTCGCAGGGCGTCAACCTGACGCGCGATGCCGCCGAGCTGATCGCCGGGCGGGTCGAAGGCAATCTGCTGGCGGCCGCCCAGGAGATCGAGAAGCTTGCCCTGATGGACCTCGAGGGGCCGGTGGACGCCGCCCGGGTCGCCCAGGGCTTGGCCAACCAGTCGCGGGTCGATACCTTTGCCCTGAGTGACGCGATCCTGGCAGCGGATCGCGAGCGGGCGCTCTACCTGCTTTCGCGACTGCGGGCCGAGGGCACCGAGCCGCTTTTGATCCTGTGGGTGATCGCCCGCGATCTGCGTGCGCTGGTGGCGCTGGCGGGCAACGACCAGGCCGGTTTCAAGAAGACGCGCATCCCGGCCTTTCTCGCCCGGCGCTACCAGGCGCGGGCACGCATGTTGCCGGCGAGTGCCTGGCAGCGGCTGCTGGCCGGCTGCGCCGAGGTCGACCGTTGCATCAAGGGCCTCGGCGAGGGCTGCAATGCCGCCGATGGCGGTGCCCGGGTCTGGGCGTTGCTGGACCAGGTGATGCTGCACGCGAGTCGGCCCGGACGCTGATCCGGCACGACACAAGACAATGAATGACGACGGGCGGGTGCTCCCGTCCTGGCAATGATCAGGAGACTGGTGACGATGGCCAACGACAAGACCGTGACCGAAACCATCCAGGCGATGGGCCAGGCGGCCCGACGCGCGGCCCGGGCGCTGTCCCGCGTCGATACCAACGCGAAGAACGCTGCCCTGACGGCAATCGCCGACCAACTGGTCGAGCATACGGGCACGCTGATCGAGGCCAACAAGAAGGACCTCGAAGCGGGGCGTGCCAACGGACTGGACGATGCCATGCTCGACCGGCTGGCCTTCGATTCCGCCGGCATCCAGAAGATGGCCGAGGGCGTGCGCCAGATCGCGGCACTGCCGGACCCGGTCGGCGAGATCACCGACACGGTCTTCCGTCCGTCGGGCATCCAGGTCGGGCATATGCGCGTGCCGCTGGGCGTGATCGGCATCATCTACGAGTCACGGCCCAACGTGACCATCGATGCTGCGGCCCTGTGCCTGAAGTCCGGCAACGCCACCATCCTGCGTGGCGGCTCGGAGGCCATCCACAGCAACCAGGCGCTAGCCGCCTGCATCCGTGACGGGCTGGAGGCCGCCGGCCTGCCGGCGGAGACGGTGCAGATCGTCGGTACTACCGACCGCGAGGCAGTCACCGCCATGCTGCACAGCCCGGAGGCGATCGACGTGATCATCCCGCGTGGCGGCAAGGGGCTGGTCGCGCTGGTTTCGCGCGAGGCGCGTATGCCGGTGATCAAGCACCTCGACGGCGTCTGCCACGTCTACATCGACCCGGACGCGGATCTCGACAAGGCCAAGGCCATCGCGGTCAATGCCAAGACGCACCGCTACGGCGTCTGCAACGCCATGGAGACGCTGCTGGTCGACGAGGCGGTTGCCGAGGCCGTACTGCCGGATCTGGCCAGGCGCTACGGCGAGTTGGATGTCGAATTGCGTGGCTGCGAGCGGTCGCGGGCGATCGTGCCGTCGATGACCGCGGCGACCGAGGAGGACTGGTTCGAGGAGTACCTCGGGCCGATCCTCGCCGTGGCCGTGGTCGACGGGCTGGATGCGGCGATCGAGCACATCGAGACCTACGGTTCGCATCACACCGACACGATCGTCACCGAGAACTACACCCGTGCGCGTCGCTTCCTGCGCGAGGTCGACTCGGCCTCGGTAATGGTCAACGCCTCGACGCGCTTCGCCGACGGCATGGAATACGGTCTGGGCGCCGAGATCGGCATCTCCACCGACAAGATCCACGCCCGTGGCCCGGTCGGTCTCGAGGGGCTGACCTCGCAGAAGTTCATCGTGCTGGGTAACGGCGAGACGCGTCACTGAGCCGCACGATGATCGGGATTTTTGGTGGCACTTTCGACCCGGTCCACATCGGGCACCTGCGGCTTGCCACCGAGGTGGCCGAGACGCTCGGCCTGTCGCGTGTGCACCTGGTGCCGGCGGCGATCCCGCCGCACCGGGGCGAGCCGTTGCTCGACCGGGCCACCCGCCTGGACCTGGTGGCCCGGTCGATCGCCGACGAGCCGGGTTTCGTCCTCGACGACCGTGAGCACCGCCGGGCCGGGCCGTCCTTCACCGCCGACACCCTGGACGAGTTCGCCGCGGAATTCCCGGGCGAGCCACTGGTGCTGATGATGGGTATGGATGCCTTCAACGGCCTGCCGGACTGGCACGAGGTCGAGCGCATCCTCGCGATCGCGCATATCGCCGTGGCTACCCGGCCGGGCTCGGAGGCCACCGGGGCGGCCGCGAAATGGTTGGCCGAGCGTCGGGTCGAGCCAGGCGAACTGGCCGGTGCCCCGGCCGGGCGCATCGTGCCGGTGACCATTACCCGGCTGGACATCTCTGCGACCACGCTCCGTGCGCTGGTCGAGCAGGGGCGGTCGCTGCGCTACCTGGTGCCCGATCCGGTCTCTGCATATTTTGCTTCTGGTTGACCGCCGTGGTTGACCGCATTGGCGGATCGGTCGACCATTTGCCGTCTTTCGACGCCGAATCGACCCCGTTTTGAATCACGGGCGGCCCGAGCCGCCTCAAGCCAAGGTTTTTCGCATGACTGCCAACCAACCGCCATCCTCCCGCACCGAGCCGGTCAAAGAGACCCCGCCGATGCCGGCCGAGGAAATCCTCGAGCACGTCGTAACCGCGCTCGAGAACCTCAAGGCCGTCGATCTGGTCAAGCTCGACGTTCGCGAGCGCTGCAACTTCACCGACTACATGGTGTTCGCCTCGGGCACCTCGGACCGTCACCTGCGGGCCATGGCCGATGAAGCGGTCAAGGAGCTCAAGAAGCACGGCATGCGCCCGATGAACGTCGAGGGCGACGATACGCCGCAGACCGAGTGGGTGCTGGTCGACTTCATCGACGTGATCGTTCACCTGATGATGCCGGAGACTCGCACGCTGTATCAGCTCGAGAAGCTCTGGTCGGCGCCAGCCGCCGACCCGTCCGCCTCGGACTCGTAAGTCGGGTGCGGATCGAGCTGATCAGTGTCGGGCACAAGCTGCCGGACTGGGCCGAGGAGGGCACGCAGACCTACCTCAAGCGCCTGCCGGCCGGTTGCCCGGTACGTCTGACCGAGATCCCGGCTGCACCGCGCGGCAAGAACGCCGACATCGATCGCATCAAGACGATGGAGGCCGAGCGGATCGAGCGGGCCATCCCCAAGGGCGCGCGCGTGATCCTCTTCGACGAGCGCGGTCGCGACCGGGATACCCGGCAGTGGGCGGCTGCCATGGGCGATTGGCTAGTCGAGGCACGCGACGTCGCCTTGATCATCGGCGGCCCGGACGGCGTGGCCAAGTCCCTCAGGCAGCGGGCCGACGAGACCTGGCGTCTGTCCGCGCTGACGCTGCCACATCCGCTGGTACGCGTGCTGGTCGCCGAGCAGCTCTACCGCGCCTGGTCGTTGCACCAGAATCACCCGTACCATCGTGACTGACCCGTGCCGGATCATCGTTCCGGCGGCGGGTCGAATCGTTAGAATGGAATCATGACCCCGACCCATTCGCCCACGCTCTGGCTGGCCAGCGGTTCGCCGCGGCGCCGCGAGTTGCTCGAGCAGGCCGGGTTCGTCATTGCCGGCCGGGCGCGGCCGGTTAGTCCGGTGAACGAATCGCTTGGGTCGACCGAGTCGGCCGAGCAGGGCGCAAGCCGACTGGCGCGGGCCAAGTTGGCTGCTGCACTGGCAGGCCCTGATCTGCCGGAGGGAGCGGTCCTGCTGGCCGCCGATACCCTAGTCTCCGGGTCGGATGGACGACCGTTGGGCAAACCGGCCGATGCGAATGACGCCGAGCGCATGCTGGCCGATCTGGCCGGAGGGTGGCACCAGATTACGACCGCCGTCGCCGTCGGCGACGGGGAGGAGCGCCGCGAGGCGTTGGTCAGTAGTCGGCTACGGCTGGCTCGCCTGTCCTCGGAGGAAATCCGCGCTTACGTGGCGACCGGGGAGCCGCTCGATAAGGCCGGCGGCTACGGCCTGCAGGGGCTTGCCGGCAGCTTCGTCGAGGCGGTCGAGGGCGACTGCAGCGCGGTGGTCGGTCTGCCGCTGGCTGCCACGCGTAGACTGCTTGCGGCATTCGGTATCCGTCCGGCATGGATGGATCGGGGCGAACAAGGAATACAACGAGAATTCAGCAATGAGTGAAGAAGTCCTGATCAACATCACCCCGCAGGAGACCCGTATCGCGATGGTCGAAAACGGGGTGCTCCAGGAGATCAATATCGAGCGTTCGCGCTCGCGCGGGATGGTCGGCAACATCTACCGTGGCCGCGTCACCCGCGTGCTGCCCGGCATGGAGGCCGCCTTCATCGATATTGGCGAGGAGCGCGCGGCCTTTCTGCACGTCTCCGACGTCGAGCTGAAGATGGACGATCCGGACACCGAGCTCGAATCGGCCACGCCCTCGATCGACACGCTGCTACGCACGGGGCAGAACGTGCTGGTGCAGGTGATCAAGGACCCCATCGGTACCAAGGGCGCCCGCCTGACCACCGAGATCACCATTCCCTCGCGCTATCTCGTCTATGTCCCCAACGGGCGCAACATCGGTGTCTCCAGCCGCATTGAAGACAAGAACGAGCGCGAGCGCCTCAAGACCACCCTGACCGAGATCATTCTCGAGGAAGAGGGCTCGCTCGAGGGCGTCGGCGGCCTGATCCTGCGCACGGCGGCCGAGGGCGTCGAGGACGAGCAACTGCGTCACGACTACCGCTTTCTGCGCCGGCTGTGGAGCAACCTCGCCGAGCGTCGCCAGCAGATGACCGACCCAGGGTTGGTCTACGAGGACCTGCCGCTGGCGCTGCGCACGCTGCGCGATACGCTCGGCCAGTTCGTCGAGAAGATCCGCATCGATTCGCGCGAGACCTATCACCGGGCCATTTCTTTCGCCGAGGAGATGGTTCCGGACATCCTGCCGATCGTCGAGCACTACCCGGGTGAGCGGCCGATCTTCGAGTTGCACAACATCGAGGAAGAGATCCAGCGCGCGCTGGAGAAACGTGTGGCACTCAAGTCGGGCGGCTACATCGTCATCGACCAGACCGAGGCGATGACCACCATCGACGTGAATACCGGTGCCTTCGTCGGTCACAAGACCCTCGAGGAGACGATCTTCAAGACCAATCTCGAGGCGGCCGCGTCGATCGCCCGGCAGCTGCGCCTGCGCAACCTCGGCGGGATCATCATCATCGACTTCATCGACATGGCCGAGCCCGAGCACCGCGTTCAGGTCCACCAGGCGCTCAACCGAGCGCTGGAGCGCGATCATGCCCGCACCAAGGTCTGCGACGTCTCCAGCCTTGGTCTCGTTGAGATGACGCGCAAGCGCACCCGCGAGTCGCTCGAGCACGTGCTCTGCGAAACCTGCCCGATCTGCGCCGGGCGCGGGTCGGTCAAGACCGCCGAGACCATCTGCTACGAGATCTTCCGCGAGGTCACCCGGGATGCGCGCCAGTATCGACCCAAGTCGATGCTGGTGATAGCCAGTGCCTCGGTGATCGACCGCCTGCGCGAAGAAGACTCGACCTCGCTGGCTGAACTGCAGGAATTCACCGACGTTCCGCTTAAACTCCAGATTGATCTGCACTATCAGCCCGAGCAGTACGATATCGTCCTGATGTGATTGGGCGTCGCCGGCCAAGCGGCCGGGACCGAGGTGCTGGCAGGCGTACGTGGAGTGGCCAGGTGATGGGAAACAGCAGCGCAAAACGGGAACGCCGTCTTCGCCTGGCGTTGCGTCGCCTGTTGACGGTGGGTGCCCTGCTGCTGGTCCTGGTGGCCGTGGTAAGCGCTGCCTCCCGCGCTCTGCTGCCCTGGGTGGAGCGTTACCAGCCCGACTTCGAGGCGATGGTCAGCGAACAGCTCGACGTGCCGGTTCGCTTCGGCAAACTCGATCTGCGCTGGCAGGGCTACCAGCCCCAGGTCATCCTCCAGGACGTACGTGTCGATGCCGGTCCCCGCGCCGATTCCCTGGCCCTGGGGCTGGCCTGGTGGCGCAGCCTGCTCGAGCGTCGCCTCGTTGCAGACAAGATCACTCTCGATGCGCCGCGTTTCACCCTGATCCGGGGAGCCGATAGCTGGTCGGTGGCGGACCTGTCCCTCGAACCGCGCCCCGGTGTCACCGGCCAGCGGGTGTCCTGGGCACAGGTCGAGGACCAGCTTGCCCGTCTCGGCCACGTCTCGGTGCGTAATGCCGTGGTCGAATTCCGCGACCCCGCCGGTCGGCGCGATCGCCTCACCTTCAGCCTGGCCGCCGAGCTGGATCGCAGCCAATGGCGCGCCTCGGGGACCGCCCGTCTCAGCGGTATCAGCGAGGAGGCCATGCACTTTGCCGGCTCCGGCAATTTTGGCGAGCAGAGCGACGTGTCGTTGTTCGTGCGGGTGGACGACTGGCGTCTGCCCGAGGTGCAGCGCACCCTTGGCCGCTACGGTGGCCCAACGGTCCAACGCAGTCTCGGTGGCTGTCCCGGCGACAATGACCCGATACGTTGCGAGGTCGGCATGCCGCGGGTGGACTCGGGCACGCTCAACGGGCGGCTCTGGCTCGACTGGCGCGACAGCCGGCTACAGGGCATCACCCTGCAGGCCGATATCCAGGACCTGGCGGTGACACGCGAAGCATTTCTGGGCGGCAAGTCGCAGCAGGCGGCTCTGAGCGAGGTGTCGACCACGATGGCATGGTCGCGCGTCGCGGACGGCTGGGATCTGGACGCCGAGGCGGTCCGGATTCGCCCGGTAGAAGGGGCGATGCTGCCCACCGAATTCGTGCGCCTGAAGAATCGCGGGCAGGAACTGCGGTTTGCCACCAATCATGCCGATCTCGGCCACCTCGCCGTCTGGCTGGCGGCCGCTCCGTTGCCCGCCGATTTCCTCGATCTTCTCGACCAGAACGTCCCCCGTGGGCAGGCCCGCGACGTACGCCTGCGGTTCGAGGGCGGGCGTCTGGTCGAGGGGTTCCTCAACCTGCGCGATTTCGGTAATACCACCGGTGTGCCGCTGCGGCCGGTCATCGGTACCCGCTCAGGCCGAGGGGGCGCGGACCTCACCTTGTATCGGCAGCCGGGCGGCTGGTTGGCTCAGGTCGACCAGCGGGACCTGATTCTGGCCGTGCCCGGCATGTTCCGCGAGCCGGTGCCGATCGACCACATCCAGGGTCGGCTGTACTGGTTCGATCGCCAGGGCCTGGCACTTTACAGCCCCGACCTCGTGCTTAACTCGGGCAGCCTCGATCTGGCCGGGCGGTTCTACTACCGCGAGGCCATCGACGACCGCCCCGGGTATCTGGGCATTGATACCGGTTTCGACCTGGACGACACCCGTGAGGCACCGACTTACCTGCCGCGTCACGTGATCGGCTCGGAAACCCTTGCTTGGCTCGACCGCGCGCTCGAGGGCGAGGGCGCGCAAGGGCGCGTGGATGACGGGCACTTCATTTTCCATGGCGATCCCGCGCGGGCGCCATTCACCAGTGGCGGTGGCTATTTCTCGGTGGTGTTCGACTTCGATGACGTGACCCTGCCGTACCGCCCGGGCTGGCCGCCGCTGACCGATTCCGGCGGCCAAATGGCCTTCGTCAACAAGCAGTATCACGTCGATATCGAGCGGGGACAGCTCGGCGAACTGGCGGTGGGCGACTCCCGGGTGAGCATCTTCGATCTCGACGCCCCCAAACTCCAGGTGGCGGTGGATCGTGAAGAGAGCCTCGAGGCGCTGATCTCGACGCTCGAACAGACGCCGCTGGTGGGTGCCTCGTCCTTCGATTGGTTGTCGGTGGAAGGGAACGGCCGGTTCTCGCTCGACCTGCTGATCGGCCTGAGCGACGGCTCGCCGCCGCCGAGCACGACCGGGCAGTACACCTTCGCCGGGAACCGCCTGTCGACCACCGACGGTAGGTTGGAGCTGAACGATGTCACCGGGCATCTGCACTTCACCGATACCCGCTTTTCCGCCGACGACCTGTCGGGTGTGTTCCTCGGCCGACCGTTCCGGGCCCAGGTCGCCCCGCGGGACGGTGTGCAGGGCACCCGGATCCGTGCCCAGACCAGTGTGTCACCCGCGGTTGTGCGCTCGTCCCTCGGTGAGTCCGGAGAAACGCCACTGGCCGCTGCGGTATTCGGATCGATCGACGGGATCACCGATGTCGGGGTACGGGTCGATGTGCCTCACGGCGAGGGTGCTGTGGGTGTACGGGTCGAAAGTGCGCTGACCGGCTGGCAAAGCCGGTTGCCGGCGCCGTTGAACAAGCCCTCGTCCATTAGCTGGCCGCTGCGGCTGGATCTGTCGATCGCCAGGGGCCGGGTCGATGCCGTCTCGGCCCGGATCGAGGGAACCGAGACCTGGCGGGCCGAGTTGGACTTCGCCGACGACGGGGCGCTGTCCAGCAGCCGGGTGGGCAACCGCGACCTCGGTACGGTCGGCGAGGGGCGCGCGGATGCCTCCCATCGGGTCGGCATCTCGCTGGCGTCGCTCTCCGTAGGGCCGTGGATCGATTGGTGGTCGTCCGTGGAGTGGCCGTCCGGCGGGACGAGCGGGGGGACCGGCGGCGGTCCCGCCGACATCTGGCTCGATGCCCGTCTGGGCCAGTTGCGCCTCGGCGACTGGTGGTTGGAGGACCTGAGTCTGGGCCTCTCGCCGCGGAGCGACGGCTGGTGGCTGGGTGTCTCCGGTGAGGAGAATCGTGGCGAGGTTCGCCTGGCAGGGCAGGGGGCGGCATCGCCGGGCCGCCTGGAAGGCAGCTTCGAGCAGCTCAAGCTGCACCGCGAGACGGATAAGCTGCCAACCCCACCGACCCCGTCGGCGGCATGGCCGCTGGCGTCGTTGCCCGACGCCGAGCTGGCGATCCGTGATCTGAGTGTTGACGACATGATGCTGGGGCGGCTCGAGATATCGGCCCGCCAGGGCAGTGGCGATTACCGGATCGACCGGATCGACTGGCAGCCTGTGCCGGCATTGTCCGTCTCCGGAAGCGGTCGGGTCGAGGACAATGTGGGCACCGGCCCCGACGGGCAGCAGACTCGCCTGTCCCTCATGCTCCAGGGTGATGAGTTCGGTCAGGCACTGGCGGCGATCCACGGCGATTCGCCCATCCAGGGTGGCACGGTCGAGGAGGGGAGCCTGTCGATCTCCTGGCCGGGGAGTCCGACGAGCTTTGCCGTGTCGCGGGCGGCCGGGCACGGTCGGTTCACCCTCAACGAAGGTCAGCTCAAGGGAATTGATCCCGGGGCAGGCCGCCTAGTCGGGCTCATGAGTCTGGGGGCGCTGACCGACCGGTTGCGGCTCGATTTCCGTGACGTCACCCGCGAGGGCCTCTATTTCGAGAGCCTGGAGGGGCAGTGGCGGCTCGATCGGGGAACCCTGACGGTGGACAAGCTCGAAATGACCAACCCGTCGATACGCTCGCTGATCGACGGCAACGTCAACCTGGTCGATCAGCAACTCGATCTGACCGCGCGCGTCTACGCCGATTTCGGCATGCTGCTGCCCCTGATCGGCACGGTGGCCGGTGGGCCCCTGGTTGGTGGTGCGGTGCTGGCTCTGCAGGAAACGTTCAGGCAGCTTGACGAGGCACCGGAGCCGTCGATGACCTATCACATTGGTGGCAGTTTCGATCAGCCGCAGGTGACGCGCGGCGGTATCCCGGCCTTGCCGGAAGTCACGGGAGGAGAGTCCGATGCACAGTGAACGTCCCGAAGTCGCCGTCGTGCAGATGAACGGTAGGGCCGACTGGTCGGCGAACCGGCCGGTGGTCGAGCGCCTGGTCGCCGAGGCGGCCGAGGGTGGGGCCTGTCTTGCGGTACTGCCAGAGAACCTGCTGGCGATGCCGGCACATCCCGCCGAGTTGGTGGCCATGGCCGAGCGTGACACCCCGGCCGCGATCGAGTCGCTGTGCGACATGGCGCGTCGTCACGGCATCTGGCTGGTGGCGGGCACGCTGCCTGCCGTTCCAGCCGAGGGCGGGCACGGTTCTCAGGTGGCAGCGCGCAGTCTGGTGATCGATGCAAAAGGCGAGGTCGTGGCCCAGTACGACAAGATTCACTTGTTCGACGTGGTGCTCCCGGACGGCGAGAGCTATCGCGAGTCGGCCACGTTCCGTGCCGGTGACAGCCTGGTGCTCGTCGATACCCCGGCCGGCCGGCTCGGCATGGCGACCTGTTTCGACCTGCGCTTTCCGGAGCTGTTCGCCCGACTGGCTCGTCAGGGGGCGGACTGGTTCTGTCTGCCCTCGGCGTTCACGCGGACGACCGGCCAGGCGCACTGGCATGTGCTGACGCGGGCCCGGGCGATCGAGAACAGCGCGTGGCTGGTGGCCGCCGCCCAGGTCGGCCGGCACGCCGACGGTCGGGAGACGTACGGCCACAGCCTGGTCGCCGACCCCTGGGGGCAGGTGCTGGTCGATGCCGGCAACGAACCCGACTGCGTGCGTTTCGCCCGGCTGGACTACGAGTGGCTGCGCGGCTTGCGGGAACGGTTTCCGGTTCGTCGCCTGCACCGGCCGGATCTCTTTGACGACGGGCAGTGAGATCGCGCCGTCGCCCATGGCGCAAAATGCGCTTGGCCTTTACCATGGTGGCCGTGATTACCCGCGCCGGGTGGCCCTGATGGCCGATCCGGCGCTTTCCTACGGAATAGTTGAGCGAAGATGACCGTACAGACCGACGACCTGCGTATCGAGGAGATCCATCAGCTGACCCCGCCCGAGGTCTTCCGGGCGGAATATGTCCTCTCGGAGAAGGGTGCGGAGACGGTGGATCATGCGCGCCGGACCATCCAGAACATTCTCGAGCGCCGCGACGACCGCCTGATGGTGGTGATGGGGCCATGCTCCATCCACGACGTCGACGCCGCGCGCGACTACGCCGCCCACCTGCGTGAGCTGGCCGAGGAGGTCAAGGAAGACATCTTCCTGGTGATGCGGGTCTATTTCGAAAAGCCGCGCACCACCGTCGGCTGGAAGGGCCTGATCAACGACCCGGACCTCGACGGCAGCTTCAACATCAACAAGGGGCTGGGCGTCGCGCGCCACCTGCTGGTCGACCTGGCCGACATGGGCGTGCCTACCGCGACCGAGTACCTCGACCTGATCAGCCCGCAGTACATTTCCGACTCGATCAGCTGGGGTGCGATCGGTGCGCGGACCACCGAGTCGCAGGTCCACCGCGAGCTGGCCTCGGGGTTGTCCTGCCCGGTGGGCTTCAAGAACGGCACGGACGGCGGCCTGCGCGTGGCGCTAGATGCCATCCGCGCCTCGGGGCGTCCGCACCACTTCCTCTCGGTGACCAAGGCCGGCCGTTCGGCGATCTTCGCCACCAGCGGCAATCCGGACTGCCACATCATCCTGCGCGGCGGTCGGACCACGAACTACGACGCCGCGAGTGTCAGCGAGGCACTCGAGCAGCTGCGACAGGCCGAGATGCCCGAGCGACTGATGATCGACTTCTCGCACGCCAACAGTCAGAAGCAGCACGCCCGCCAGATCCAAGTGGCAGAAGACGTCGCCGGGCAGATTGCCGGCGGCAATGCCGGCATCGTCGGCGCGATGATCGAGAGTCACCTGATCGCCGGGCGTCAGGATGTCGTTTCGGGCAAGTCGCTCACCTACGGCCAGAGCATCACCGATGCCTGCATTGGCTGGGACGACAGCCGCGCCGTCATCCATCGACTGGCCGAGGCGGTGCGCATCCGCCGCGCCGGTGGCGGTGTGCTCGACGAGCTGCCCGATCATGGCTGAACGGCACCGCGCACGGGCCCGTTGCCGCAACCGCCTTGCGGTGATGCTGGCCGGGCTGTGTTTGCCGCTGCTCTCCGCCCCGCTGGCTGCCGAACCGCCCGCCGAGCCGGATATCCAGGCACTGATCGAGAGTGCCGATGGCCACATCATGGCCATCGACCGCCTGACCGTGGCGCCGGCAGGTGCCTGGGTAACGCGCATCCTGTCGGTCGGCGAGCTCGCCGATGCGACCGCCGCGAAAGGCGAATCCACGGCCGGTATCCGTTTCGATTCGGTCGACCAGGGCGGCCGTCTGTGGGTGCTAGGCCTGCCGGCCGGGCTTGATACGGAGTCTCTGCGCGTCAACGGCGCACGGGTCGACAGCGAGGCGGGCGTGCGCGTGGAACGTGAGGTGATCCGCGAAACGCGGCATTACCGTCGCCTGGAACAGCGCCTCGAAACCCGGCAGGCCGACGCCCGTGAGGTGGGGGTCCAGCTCGAGGAAAATGCGCTGCGCCGCCGGATCGCGCGCGACCAGTTGGCCGCGTTGGTGCCTGAGCGGACGGATCTGGACGTGCTGTGGGGCGAGGACGGCCCGGTGGCCGGCCTTATGAACCGCCTGAGCCGCGAGCGGGCCGACTTGCTCGATCGGCAGGCGACAATCCGTGAGGACATCCAGGCTCTGCGTGAGGCACTCGACGAACTGGAAGCCGAGGCGCCCGGATGGCGCGTCGGCGTGGTGCTGAACGCTGATCCCGGTGGACTTGAGTCGGGACAGGATGCCCTGCGGCTCGAGTACCGGGTCGAGAACGCCGGCTGGGAGCCGGTCTACCGGGCGCGACTGGACACCACCGAGTCCCACGTGGACTGGCGTATGACCGCGCGGGTCCACCAGCAGACCGGGGAAGACTGGCCGGCGGTCCCGATGACGCTCGTCACCAGCGACCGGCGTCGCTTTTATCCGGTGCCGGAACTGGCCCCGCTGACCATCGGTTTCATCGACCCCGAGGCCGACCGCCCCGTACGGCCGCTGGCCAAGTCCCAGGCGATGCTCGCCGAGCGCGCGCCAGGGGCGGGGAGCACCCGGGTCGAGGACCGCACCGGCTTCGCCGCTGAGATTGCGATCAACAAGCCGTCGGCGGTGCCGAGCGGTGAGGGCGGCGTGAATCTCGCGGTGCTTGACCAGCGGCTCGATGCCGCGATCGAGCTGCGCGTCGCACCGCAGTCCAGCCGTGACGCCGTGGTGGTGGGCGAGTTCGAACCGAACATCGTTCATCCGCTGCCGGCCGGGCGCTGGGAGGTCTATCGCGACGGCCAGCAGCAGGCGGGGATATCTCGCCCGGCGCTCAAGCCCGAGGAGCCGGTGGAGCTAAGCTTTGGCGTCGACCCGCGCCTGGCAGTCGAGTACAGCCGTCCGCCAGACCAGCGCGCGGAGCATGGCGTGATCGGCAAGTTCCGCCAGATTGAGCGTCATCGACAGATTGCCATCACCAGCCGGCACGAGCAGGCGGTGCCCGTGACCGTGCTGATGCGTCTGCCGACAGCACTGGACGCGGACATCGTGGTCGAGCCGCTGACCGACACCACCAAGCCGGTCGAGCGTGGCTACGACGGCCAGAAGGGCGTCTGGGCATACCGGCGCAAGCTGGCGCCCAACGAGCCGTGGCAGATCGATTTCGCCTATCGGGTCCGCTGGCCCGAGGACAAGCGCATAACGCCGTTCTGATCCGTCCGAACGGCGCGGTTTTTCGTTTCAACCACACCATCCAATCGACTTTTCCAGGGAAGAGGGCCCACCGAGAACATGCTTGATCTGGTTCTGGCTGGCGGCGGCATGATGCTGCCCATCATTATCGCTTCGGTGATCGCCATGGCGATCATCTTCGAGCGTCTTTACACACTGCGTCGCCGTCGCATCATGGGAGGCGACCCGGTCGGGATGGTCGAATCCTGGCAGGGGCAGGGCGGTATCACACCCGGCCGGCTCGACGAGTTGTCGCGCACCTCGCCGCTGGGCCGCATCCTTGCCGCCGGGCTGGAGGGCAGTCACTCGGCCGAGAGCATGCGGGTGCGCATCGAGGACACCGGGCGACACGTGGCGCACGAGATGGAGCGCTACCTGAATACCCTGGGCACGATCGCGCTGATCTCGCCGCTGCTGGGCCTGCTCGGCACGGTGATCGGCATCATCGACGTGTTTCAGGCAATCACTTCCTACAGCGGCGCCGGTGCGGTGGCACCCGAGCTACTTGCCGGCGGGATCGCCAAGGCGCTGATCACCACCGCGGCGGGCATCATGGTGGCGGTGCCGGCGTTCATCTTCCATCGCTACTTCCGCGGGCTGGTCGACGAGCTGGTGATCGACATGGAGGCCGACGCGATTCGCCTGGTCGACATGATCCATCCCGCCGGTGCGGGCCGGAGGCGCGCGGCATGAATTTCCGGCAGCGATCGCGTGAGCCGCTCGAGCTCAACCTGATCCCCCTGATCGACGTGGTGTTCATGCTGCTGATCTTCTTCATGCTCACCACCACCTTTGTTCACGACCGCACGCTCAAGGTCGATCTGCCGGTGTCCGAATCGGGCAGCGCGGAGCGCGCCGAACTGGAGAACCACGTGATCGAACTCGACGCACGTGGCGAGATCGCGGTGGATGGCGACCGGGTCAGTGAACAGGAGCTGCCCGTGGTGCTGGCCGAGATTGCCGAAGATGGCCGACCGGTGGTCCTGTGGGCCGACGCGCAGGTCGTCAACCAGCGTGTGGTGACGGTGCTGGATCATGCGCGTCGCGCCGGCATCCAGAAGATCGGCATGGGGACGACGCCACCCTGATGAATCCCGAATCGCTCACACAGCGAGCTCACGACGTCGCCGGGACGGAGACCTACCGGCGGCTGCTTGGCTACACCTGGCGCTACCTGCGCGTGCTGGTGATCGCGATCGTCGGCATGGTGGTGGCTGGGCTTTCGGAGGTCGGCTTTGCCGCCCTGATGAAGCCACTGCTCGACGGCAGCTTCGTCGAACGCGACCCGACCCTTATCACGTGGATGCCGGTTGCCCTGCTGGGCGTGTTCGTCTTCCGCGTGATCGGTGAATTTGCCTCGAACTACGGCATGGCCTGGGTGGGGCGGTCGGTAATCCGTGATCTGCGCAGCGATACCTTCGACCAGGTCCTGCATCTGCCGCCGCGCTACTTCGATCGCGTGCCCTCGACCGAGGTGCTCACCCGCCTGAATTACCAGAGCGAACAGGTCTCCGAGGCCGCTTCCAAGGCCCTGACCATCCTCATTCGCGACAGCGTGACCGTGATCGGCCTGCTGGTCTGGATGCTGTATCTCTCCTGGCAGTTGACCCTGTTCATCCTGGTGCTGCTGCCGTTGCTGGTGGGGATGGTCGCCGGTATCTCGCGGGCGTTCCGTCGCTACGCGCGGCGTATCCAGGAGTCGATGGGGCAGGTCTCGCACGTCGCCGAGGAGACCATCACCGGGCATCGGGTGGTCAAGCTCTACGGTGGCGAGGACTACGAGAGCGCCCGTTTCGATCGGCAGAACCAGAGCAACTTCCGCGCGTTCATGAAGATGCAGGCGGTGCAGGCCGCCTCTTCGCCGCTGACCCAGTTCGTGCTGGCGATCGGCGTGGCCGGCGTGGTCTGGTTCGCCACCAGCGGCGAGCGCATGGAGCAGATCAGCGTTGGTACGTTCGTCTCGTTCATCACGGCCCTGGCCATGACGCTCGCCCCGGCCAAGCGGCTGATCAATCTCAACGCGATCATCCAGAAGGGCATCGCCGCCGGAGAGAGCCTGTTCGCGCTGCTCGATGAGCCGCGCGAGAACGAGCGAGGCGCCACCCCGGTGGACCGCGTCAGCGGCCGTATCCGCTTCGACGACGTCTGGCTGAGCTACCGCGACCCGGCCCCCGAGAGCCGCGAGGACGGCGACTGGGTGCTGCGCGGGGTCACGCTCGATATTCCCGCCGGTGAGACGGTGGCGTTCGTCGGTCAGTCCGGGGCAGGCAAGTCGAGCCTGATGGGCGTGCTGCCACGATTCGTCGAAATCCAGGCGGGGCGCGTGCTGCTCGACGACACCGCACACGATGACCTGCCGCTGACTGATCTGCGCCGCCAGTTCGCCTATGTCTCGCAGGAGACGGTGCTGTTCAATGCGAGCATCGCGGCGAACATCGGCTACGCCGACGGCGCTGACTATGACCTGGAACGAGTGCGCGAGGCGGCCCGGGCGGCTTTTGCCGACGAATTCATCGAGCAGATGCCCGAGGGTTTCGAGACGAGCGTCGGCGAGAACGGCGTGCTGCTCTCCGGTGGGCAGCGTCAGCGGATCGCCATTGCTCGGGCGTTGTACCGTGATGCCCCCATCCTGTTGCTCGACGAGGCTACCTCGGCGCTCGACACGCGCTCGGAGGGCTACATCCAGCGGGCGCTGGCAAACCTGACCCGGGGGCGGACCACGCTGGTGATTGCGCACCGCTTGTCGACCATCGAGCACGCAGATCGGATCGTCGTCATGGAAGGGGGGCGCATCGTCGAGCAGGGTCGTCACGACGAACTGCTGGCTGCCGACGGCGCCTATGCCGGACTGTATCGGCTCCAGTTCGCCGAACAGGCGGAAGACTGATGCGTTACCCCGGATTCTGGCAACGGCGCGGTCTGACGGCACGCCTGCTCTGGCCGTTAAGTCGGCTGGTGTGCGCGGAGGCCGCCAGGCGGCGCCGTCGCGCCAGCCGCGAGGAGCCTGCCTGCCCGGTGATCGTGGTGGGCAATATCACTGTCGGGGGGACCGGCAAGACGCCGGTCGTCATGGCGCTGGTTGAGGCGTTGCGAGAGGCCGGGTACACGCCGGGCGTGATCAGCCGCGGGTTCGGGGTCAAGGTAGGCATCGAGCCCGTGGATCTCGCCGAGGCGAAAGAGCCGTCCCGCTGCGGCGACGAGCCCTGGTTGATCCACCGACGGACGGGCGTCCCGGTTGTGGTTCACCCGCGTCGACGCCAGGCGGCCGACCAGTTGCTGGCCCGCTATCCGGAAGTCGACGTGATCGTCAGCGACGATGGCCTCCAGCATCACCGGCTCCCGCGCACGCTCGAATGGGTGGTGGTCGACGGCCGACGTGGGCTGGGCAATGGCTGGTGTCTGCCTGCCGGCCCGCTGCGCGAATCGACGGACGTGCTGGGCGAGGTCGACGCGGTCTTGGTCAATGGTGGCGAGCCCGCCGCGATATTGTCAGGCTTGGTGCCTGAAGGCCGGCGGATCGATTTCGCGCCGTCCGCACTGGTGGATGCCTTCGATGACCGTGAACTGCCGGTGTCCAGCTTGGCGGGCAAGGCGGTCCTCGCGGTCGCCGGCATCGGCAACCCCGATCGGTTCTTCGCCATGCTCGAGGCGCGAGGCGCCCGGGTCGCAAAACGTGCGCTGGACGACCATGCCGCGCCAACGACGGCGCAGGCGCGTGCTTGGATGGCAGATGGTCGTCCGGTTGTCATGACCCAGAAGGATGCGGTCAAATGGCCCGAACAGCCGACCCGCCCCGGCCAGGTCCTGGTGGTGCAAGGCGGCATCAAGCTGCCCGACGAACTGATGCAGGCGACCCTGAAGATGCTGGCTGAACGCCGTTCCCATCCCGAAGATTCCACAAGGTGACGTGAATCGATGGACAAGAAACTGCTCGATATCCTGGTGTGCCCCGTGACCAAGGGGCCGCTGATCTACGACAAGGCCAACCGGGAGCTGATCTCGCTTTCCGCGCACCTGGCCTATCCCATCCGTGACGACATCCCGGTGATGCTCGAGGACGAGGCGCGTCAACTGACCGACGACGAATACCAGGCCTGGCGCAAGAAGCACCCGGCCGAAGCGGGGGATGCTGCCTCATGATGGCCGAGACCGACTGGATCGTCATTCCCGCCCGTTACGACTCCAGCCGTCTGCCCGGCAAGCCGCTGGCCGAGATCGACGGCCGGCCGATGATCCACTGGGTTTACGAGCGGGCCATGGCAGCGGGCAGTGAGCACGTGGTCATTGCCACCGACGACGAGCGCATCCAGGAGGCGGCCGCGGAGATCGGTGCGCGGGCGGTGCTGACCAGCGAGGGGCACGAATCCGGCACCGACCGCCTGGCCGAGGTAATCGATCACCTCGAGTTGCCCGACGAGACCGTGGTGGTCAACCTGCAGGGCGACGAGCCGTTGATGCCGCCGGTGTTGCTCGCCCAGGTCGCCAACCTGTTGCGTGCCAAGCCCGATGCCGCGATGGCGACGCTGATGGTGCCGATCACCGAGCGCGAGGAGTTCCTCTCGCCGGACGCGGTGAAGGTGGTTGCCAACGGGCGGGCCGAGGCGATGTATTTCTCTCGCGCGCCGATCCCCTTTCATCGGGATGGCCTGCCGGAAGCAAGAGAAGCGGGTATCTTCGGCTTTCGACACCTTGGCCTGTATGCCTACAGGGCGGGATTCCTGCGCCGTTTCGTGCAAACATCCAGCCCCGAGATCGAGCGCCTCGAGAAGCTCGAGCAGTTGCGGGCATTGTCGATGGGGGAAACGATCGCGATCGCGATCGCCGAGGTCACACCGGCGCCCGGCGTGGACACCGCTGCGGACCTTGAGCGGGTGCGTGCGCTGATGGCCGAGGAGGCCGTCGACTGAACGAGGACCGGCGTGGTCGTCAGTCCTGGTCGCGCTTTCCCTTGCGCTTGAGGTAGATCGCCCCGGCGATGCCCCAGCCGATCAGGAACAGCACGCCGGCACCGTGGCCCAGCCACAGGGTGGCGGCCATGATGCTGCCGAAAACCAGGGTGATAAGCAGAAATTCGAAGGTGCTGCGCTGGATGACCATCGGGTTCGGACTCGTTATGGGCTCGTGTCGTCGGCGTCGAGGAATTCGGTATCCTCGTCGCGGTATGCCGGTTGGCAGATGCACAGGAATCGCAGTGGTGTCTCGCTCTTCGCCTCGATCCGGTGCGCCTGCTGGGGTGCGATGCGGATGATATCACCGGGTACCACCGCGATCCGCTCCTCGCCCAGTTGCAGGACGCCCGCCCCGTCGAGGATGTGATAGACCTCCTCGGCCAGCGGGTGGCGATGCAGGCGAGTACGTTGGCCCGGTGCGACTTCCGCCTCGGCGATGCTCATGCGCTCGATGGCGTGGTGTGTCGGGTGCAGCAGCTCGCGCACGGTCGAGCCATCCGGCGCGTCGATGGGTTCGACCGCGCTGCGGTGGTTGAGATAGGGGCTGCGATCGACTGCGGGCGTCCGGCGACGGGACATCGTTGCTCCTCGAGTACATTCCGACAAGGTTCAGGTAATCGACAGATCATGACAGAAATTCCCTCCAATCTCCCCGAGACCGGGCCGGACGCGCTCGACGATGAAACCCTCTACGCCGATCTGGTTGGGCAGACGGCCAAGATCGGCTGGA
The DNA here is from genome assembly GCF_023555385.1 of Guyparkeria hydrothermalis. Classification (NCBI taxonomy): domain Bacteria; kingdom Pseudomonadati; phylum Pseudomonadota; class Gammaproteobacteria; order Chromatiales; family Thioalkalibacteraceae; genus Guyparkeria; species Guyparkeria hydrothermalis. The sequence goes on along the minus strand of NZ_JAJSED010000001.1, from coordinate 981,319 downwards.
GCGAAATCGAGCGGTTCTTCGCCAAGGGGCAGATTCTCAGGATTGCCCCCTCGCTGGACCTGGTCGAGGTGGCGTTCGCCATGATCCGCGATCGCACCGAGCCGGTCGCCGCCTGGCAGGAGGCGGGTGATCTGGCCGCCCTGGATACCGATACCGCGCGCCGCTGGGCCGGTGGCGACGTGACCCTCTGGGCGGTGGTCACCCCGCCGTGGATCCTGGTGCAGGAGACCGACGAGGCCCCGGCCCGGCACTGACCCCGCGACGGAGGGCGGCTGGCATTTCGGCCCGACCTCGGCTACAAGTTAGCTGGCTAATCGAATTCTCCTGCCGGTCGGCTGGATTCGGAAAACGCCGCGGCCGGCACCCACCGTTTCCGAGGTTCCATGAGTCAGGATTCCGCACTGCTTACCCCGGTCGCTCTCGGCGACCTGCACCTGCCCAACCGCGTCATCATGGCGCCGTTGACTCGTTGCCGCGCGACCGTGCCGGGCAACATTCCCAACGACATGATGCGGACCTACTACCGGCAACGCGCCGGTGCCGGGCTGATCATCAGCGAGGCCACCCAGGTGGTACCGGAAGGGCAGGGATACCCTGCGACGCCCGGCATCCACAGCGACGAGCAACAGGCCGGTTGGGAGATGATTACCCGGGCGGTGCACGATGCCGGCGGACGCATGGTCCTGCAGCTGTGGCACGTGGGGCGCGTGTCGCACTCGGACTTCCAGCCCGGCGGCAAGCTGCCGGTGGCGCCGTCGGCCATCGCGATCGACGGGGAAGGCTATGTGCCTTCCGGCGAGAAGAAGCCCTTCGAGACGCCGCGTGCGCTGGAGACCGAGGAGATTCCGCCGCTGGTGGATGCCTATGCGCGGGCCACCGAGCGGGCGCTGGCAGCCGGCGTCGACGGGGTGGAGGTGCATGCGGCCAACGGCTACCTGATCGACCAATTCCTGCGCGACGGGACCAACAAGCGCACCGACCGTTACGGTGGCTCGCTGGAAAACCGCATGCGGTTGTTGCGCGAGGTGTTGGCAGCGGTCATCGGCGTGGCGGGAGCGTCGCGTACCGGCGTGCGCATCTCGCCGTTGCAGCCGATGAACGGCATCCACGACAGTGACCCCTGGGGCACGTTCTCCTACGTGGTGCGGGAGCTCAATCCATTCGGACTGGCGTATCTTCATATTGCCGGCATGGGTGAGGATGCTCCCGGAGCCGCCGGGCCGGCCTTTGATCTGGACGAGCTCGTACCGCTGTTCGACGGGCCGGTGATTCGCAACTACCAGTACGACCAGTCTCGGGCAGAAGCCGACGTGGCCGGCGGACGGGCGGCAGCGGTGGCTTTCGGCGTGCCGTTCATCGCCAATCCCGACCTGGTCGAGCGCATCCGCCGCGACGCGCCGTGGAATGAAGGCGATCCCACCACGTTCTACGGTGGTGGTGAAAAAGGTTATATCGATTACCCGACGCTGGCCGATCTGGCCTGACGTCGTGTCGAGCCGTGAAGACGATAAAAAAGAAAGAGGGAAGGGATAAGCATGAAAGCGATCAAGCAAGCCGTTCGAACCACCGTTGCGGGTACTGCGCTGGCCCTGGCGAGCACGGCGGCCCTGGCGGCCTCCGACCAGCCGGCCACCATCAGTGTCGAGCGACTCTCGATGGAGATGGCCCTCAAGGCCGCCCAGGGGGCGGTGGAGGCCTGCCGCGCCGAGGGCATTCAGATCGGAGTGACGGTAGTCGATCGTGGCGGCAACCCGCAGGTGGTGCTCCGCGACGTTCTCGCTCCGGACCTGACCCTGCGCATCTCGAAGATGAAGGCCTACACCGCACTGTCGTTCAACACCGCCACCTCCACGCTCGAGGAGCGGGGCCAGGGTGCACTCGGCAACGTGCCCGGCCTGATGATGGGGGCCGGTGGCGTCACCATCGAGGCCGGGGGCAAGATCTACGGCGCGATCGGTGTGTCCGGGGCGCCCTCGGGCGATACCGACGAGATGTGTGCCAGCAAGGGCGCCGAAGCGGTCGCCATGGATCTGGAGTTTCTTTGAGCGAATAGCGCCGCTTGGGTAGCGGCCAGCACATGGCCTCGATGCGACAGGCCCGGCAGTGGCCGGGCCTTTGTCGTTGCGGGGCGCGCTTTCAACGGGTTAGCCCCGGGAGGCGCTTCTGGTCGCATTTTTTCTCCCATCGGGTGTTGACGCACCCCCGGTGGATCATTAATATGCCGCCCCACGTCGAGAGACGTATTCCCCGATAGCTCAGTTGGTAGAGCAAGTGACTGTTAATCACTGGGTCGCTGGTTCGAGTCCAGCTCGGGGAGCCAAAGCGCCCGTAGCTCAGTTGGATAGAGCGTCTGGCTACGAACCAGAAGGTCGGGAGTTCGAATCTTCCCGGGCGCGCCAATCAGGTCCCCATCGTCTAGAGGCCTAGGACACCGCCCTTTCACGGCGGTAACAGGGGTTCGAATCCCCTTGGGGACGCCATATAGTCGGGCAGTGCGTGTCACGCGTGCTGCCTTACTTGTTGGTCACCGTAAAACGTGATCGACGCGGCCGGGTAGGCACCGGCCATCAACTAGGTCCCCATCGTCTAGAGGCCTAGGACACCGCCCTTTCACGGCGGTAACAGGGGTTCGAATCCCCTTGGGGACGCCATACGAAGAAAAAGCCCGCGCGGGAAACCGCGCGGGCTTTTTGCTATCCGGGAAGTGAGGTTCAGTGGCCGCCGCCGACCCCGGGGTTGCCGCCACCGAGGGCGCTACCCGTGCCGTCGGCTGTTGGCGAACCACCCAACTTGCCATAGGCGCTACGGTCCATCACTCCCAGCATTTCGTCCTCGCCTAGTGTGTCCTCGCTCTGTTCGAGGTTCTCGTCGTGATACTGCATCAGCAGATCGTCTTCCGGGGTCGCCCAGGGATTGGCATGGCCGGCGTGTGCCGCCCCGGTGACCAGTATGGTGCCGAGGAGGGTGGAAAGGGTGGTCAGTCGCATCGGAATACCTCTTGCGTCTCGTTCGTCAGCCGCCCCGACCGAGGGACGGACTGCTTGTTGTGACCCATAAAAAAATAAATTGTTCCATAAATAAAGACTTAGACGGATTGGCGAAATCGTCTCCGGCAAGGCTCGCTGATGGCTGCTTTACTCCCTAGGCATCACAGCCATCGTCATCATCGGGAGGGCGATATGGGCGGCAAAACCGACGGTCAGGATGGGCGCTTCGTGATCCAGCTCCATGACGCCAGCCAGCGGCATTACGACTTCCGTCTGGAGGTCGATGGCGTGCTGAAGTCGTGGGCGGTGCCCAAGGGGCCGTCCACCGATCCCGCCGAGAAACGCCTGGCCGTGGAGGTGGACGACCACGACATCGACTATGCCGATTTCGAGGGCGTGATTCCGGAAGGGCAGTACGGCGCCGGGACGGTGATGGTCTGGGATCGCGGGGCGTATAGAAACCTCGCAGACGAGGCCTCGGTGGCAGAGGGGCTCGAGCAGGGGCTGGTCGAGGTCTGGCTGGACGGCGAGAAGATTTCCGGCGGCTACGCGCTCAAGCGCATCCAGAAAGGCGAAAAGCCGCAGTGGCTGTTGATCAAGATGCGTGACGAGGCGGCTGATGCCCGTCGCAACCCGGTTTCGACGGAAACGGACTCGGTCAAGAGTGGCCGGTCGCTCGACGAGATTCGCCGGGAGGAGGCATGAACGAGGACGGTGACATCACTCGTCCGGACAAGATCCTGTATCCCGACGATGGCTGGACCAAGGCGGACGTGGTCGGCTATTACCGCCGCGTCGCCGAGTTCATGTTGCCCCATCTGGCCGGCCGGCCGCTGACGCTGCACCGTTTTCCGGACGGCCTCGGCGAGGAAGGGTTCTTTCAGCAGGCATATGCCGAGCACTTCCCCGAGTGGGTCGGTGCGCTGCTGGTGCGTCACGACGAGCCCACTGGGCCGGTCCGCCACATCCTCTGCGAGGACGTCGATTGTCTCGCGTTCCTGGCCGATCAGGCGACCATTACGTTCCATCGCTGGGCTGCGCGCGGCAATGTGATCGATCGACCGGATCTGTTGATCTTCGATCTCGATCCCCCGGACGACGACATGGGCTTGCTCAAGCGCACGGCCCGCCGTGTCGCGGCCCTGATGCGCGACTGTCAGATGTCACCCTTTGTCATGACGACCGGCTCGACCGGCCTGCACGTGGTCGCGCCGCTGCAGGCCCGGCAGGGCTTCGATGACGTGCGCGATCTCGCCGGGGGCATGGCCGAACGGCTTGCGGCTGCCTACCCGGATGAGCTGACCACAGAGCAGCGGCGCGAGGCACGGAAGGGACGGCTGTACCTCGACGTCATGCGCAATGCCTTCGGCCAGACGGCCGTCGCGCCGTATTCCCTGCGTGCCCGGCCCGGTGCGCCGGTGGCTACCCCCCTCGACTGGGTCGAGCTGGACAAGGGCGGCCTGCGTTCGGATAGCTACACCCTGGAGAACGTTTTCCGCCGACTCGGGCAGAAGGGCGATCCCTGGGCCGGCATGTTCGACCAGGCTGCTGACCCCGAGGCCGCTCGCCGGGCTCTTGATCAGCTCGGGTAGGGGAGGCGCCGCGGCGCGGAGCTCAGTCCTCGATCGGTCCGGGGATCTGCCGGCAGTCGAGAGTGGTCTCGTCGCGGGTGAACTGACCTTTCGTCCCTTTGCCGCTGAAGATGATTTGGCCGCTCTCGTCCTCGTAGTGCGAACCCGAAGCGCTGTCGGTTCGAGTCATCATGACGGTCGTGTCGCCGTGGGTCAGGTGGATCTCGCCGCGCCGGATGACGTCGAACACCACGCGTTCGCCCTGGCAGTCGAAGTGATAGGTGGGAATGATCGGTTCGAGCATCATGGCGAGCGTGCGGCTGGAGCCATCCTTCAGCAGCAGCCGTTCGCCGTCCATCTGCCACTCTTCAGTCTGCCGGAGGGCGTTCAGGAACGCTTTTTCCTGACGCATTTTCTCGGCTGAACATTGCTTGCGGGTGGTGCTGATCTCGCCGTAGCCATCTTCCTGACGCGCCTGGCGGTAGTGATTGCAGCCGGCAACGCCACTGAGGTTGCCCTCAGCGTCGACCATCAAGTCGGTGAGGCTGGGGTCGATCGTCGGCAGGGTGGCGATGTTCGAAAGCCGCCAGTGACTGTCGGCCGGTGGCGTGGACGCGGCGAACAGCAGCGGTGCGGCAGCGAGGCCGAGCAGGGCGATAGCCAGGCGGGGCAGGAGTGAAGAGGAAATGCCGGGTTTCATGCAGACAGGCTCCGTGTCGAAATCGAAGAAAGCAGTTTGATAGATCAGGATCGGCTGGACTTGATGAACTCGTCCAGTGCCCGGGCTGTCTCCAGCGGCAACTGGCGCTGAAGGTCCGGGTGCAGGTTCCCGCCGGAGCTGCCGACGATCGGCTGAGTCCAGGTCGGCTGCGCCATGGACCTCGGTCGGCCGAGGTAATCGACCTGAAAGGCGTCCGGGCTGTTCTCCGCGCGCAGGATCAGCGCCGGTGGATCATCGTGGATCTCGATGACCGTGCCGCGGTGCTCCCCGATGTGGATCTCCTGACCGATCAGGGGTTCAAGCAGCTGGAGGATGGTGTTCATGGGCTTCCCATGTGGCGGGCGAGTCGGCTCGCCGGAATGTAAGCTAGGCTTTGAGCCCGGTCGGTCCGATGCCGGCAGGTCGCCCGGGCGTTCAACCCAATCCGATTGATGGTAGCAGGAGCCACCCTTGATGCGTTTCGACCTTCTGGCCAATGAGACCCTCTATAGCGGTTTTTTCTCCCTGCAACGCTACCGGCTGCGCTTCGAGTACTTCGACGGTAGCTGGTCGGAGCCGATCGAACGCGAGATCTTCGAGCGCGGTCACGCCGTTGCGGTGCTGCCGTTCGATCCCGAGCGCGGCGAGGTGGTGCTGATCGAGCAGTTCCGCCCCGGCGCGCTGGAAGCGCCCACCGGGCCCTGGCTGGCCGAGATCGTCGCCGGCATGATCGAGCCGGGCGAATCGGCCGAGGATGTGGCCCGGCGCGAGTCAGACGAGGAAGCGGGGCTGGCCATCGACGAGCTCTATCCGCTCACCCGCTACTGGGTCAGCCCCGGCGGCTGTACCGAGAGCATCTATCTCTTCCTGGCGCGGGTGGACACCTCGCGGATCGATCGCGATGGTGACGGCCTGGTCGACGGCCGGTTCGGCCTGGATCACGAACACGAGGACATCCGGGTGCGGGTGGTGCCGATCGAGCAGGCGGTCGCCGACGTCGAAGGCGGACGGATCGTCGCCGCCGCCCCGGTGATCGCGCTGCTGTGGCTCGACCGGCTGCGGCTTGCCGGCAGGCTTTGACGGTGGCGGACGGGCTAGCCGGCCGGATTTGATAGAATCCCGCCTCTTTCGAATTTATCGCGGTCGGCCGGTCGGGCCGGTGCGAACAACAACCTTCCCAGAATTCATGATCACAAGCCGTTGAGGATCACCAATGCTTGAAGCCTATCGCGAACACAAGGCCGAACGTGCCGAGCAGGACATTCCCCCGCTGGCGCTGAACGCCGAGCAGACAGCCGAGCTGATCGAGCTGATCAAGAACCCGCCGGCCGATGTCGACGGCGACGAGCTCAAGTACCTGCTCTCCCAGCGTGTCCCGCCGGGTGTGGACAAGGCCGCCTACGTCAAGGCCGCTTTCCTCGCCGATCTGGCCAAGGGCGAAGCGAATTCGCCGCTGCTCGACCGTCACGAGGCGGTCGAACTGCTCGGCACCATGATGGGTGGCTATAACGTCGACCCGCTGATCGAGTTGCTCGACGACGAGACGGTCGGTGAGGACGCGGTCAAGGCGCTCTCGAAGCTGGTGATGGTCTACGACGCCTTCCGCGACGTCGAGGACAAGCACCGCGAGGGCAGCAAGAACGCCGGTCGCGTGCTCGAGTCCTGGGCCAACGCCGAGTGGTTCAAGGCCAAGCCCAAGCTCGAGGAAGAGATCGAGGTGATCGTCCTCAAGGTGCCGGGCGAGACCAACACCGACGATCTATCCCCGGCCCAGGAGGCCTGGAGTCGTCCGGACATCCCGTTGCACGCCTGCTCGATGCTGCAGTCGAAGATGCCCGAGGCACTCGACACCATCAAGAAACTGAAGGAGTCCGGCCACAAGATCGCCTACGTCGGCGACGTGGTCGGCACCGGTTCGTCGCGCAAGTCGGCGATCAACTCGGTGCAGTGGCACATCGGTCGCGACATCCCGCACGTGCCCAACAAGCGCACCGGCGGCGTGGTCCTGGGCAGCAAGATCGCCCCGATCTTCTTCAACACCGCCGAGGATTCCGGCGCGCTGCCGATCGAGTGCGACGTCGACCAGATGGAAACCGGTGACGTGCTCACCATCCGTCCCTACGCGGGCGAGGTGCTCAAGAACGGCGAGGTGATCTCGACGTTCAAGATGCGCCCGAGCACGCTGCCCGACGAGGTGCGCGCCGGCGGCCGCATCCCGCTGATCGTCGGCCGCGGCCTGACCGGCAAGGCACGCGAGACGCTCAAGATGGAGCCGTCCGACGAATTCCTGCGCGCCGAGCAGCCGGAAGACACCGGCAAGGGCTTCACGCTCGCGCAGAAGATGGTCGGTCGCGCCTGTGGCGTCGAGGGCGTCCGTCCGGGCACCTACTGCGAGCCGAAGATGGCCACCGTTGGCAGTCAGGACACCACCGGGGCGATGACCCGCGACGAGCTCAAGGAGCTGGCCTGCCTGGGCTTCTCCGCGGATCTGGTCATGCAGTCGTTCTGCCACACCGCGGCCTACCCGCGTCCGGTGGACGTGGCTCTGCAGCACGAGCTGCCGGAGTTCATCTCCACCCGCGGCGGCGTTTCGCTACGCGCCGGTGACGGGGTGATCCACTCCTGGCTCAACCGCATGATCCTGCCGGATACCGTCGGCACCGGCGGCGATTCGCACACCCGCTTCCCGCTGGGCATCTCCTTCCCGGCCGGCTCCGGCCTGGTCGCATTCGCCGCCGCACTGGGTGTGATGCCGCTGGACATGCCGGAATCCGTGCTGGTGCGCTTCAAGGGCGAGATGCAGCCGGGCATTACGCTGCGTGATCTGGTCAACGCGATCCCATACAAGGCGATCCAGAACGGCCAGCTGACCGTCGAGAAGAAGGGCAAGCAGAACGTCTTCAACGGCCGCGTGCTCGAGATCGAGGGCCTGCCGGACCTGAAGGTCGAGCAGGCGTTCGAGTTCGCCGACGCCTCGGCCGAGCGCTCGGCCAACGGCTGTACCGTCCGCCTCGGTCCCGAGCCGATCAAGGAGTTCCTCAAGAGCAACATTACGCTGCTCGAGTGGATGATCAGCCAGGGCTACGAGGACAAGCGCACCTTGGGTCGCCGCATCGAGGCGATGCAGGAATGGCTCGACAACCCCGAGCTGCTCGAGCCGGACGCCGACGCCGAGTACGCCGAGATCATCGAGATCGATCTCAACGAGATCAAGGAGCCGCTGCTCGCCTGCCCGAACGATCCGGACGACATCAAGCCGCTCTCCGAGGTTGCCGGCGACGAGGTCCAGGAAGTGTTCATCGGCTCGTGCATGACCAACATCGGTCACTACCGCGCCGCGGGCAAGGTGCTCGAGTCTTACGGCGGCTCGGTGCCGACCCGCCTGTGGATCGCGCCGCCGACCCGCATGGACCAGCACCAGCTCACCGAGGAGGGTTACTACAACGTCTTCGGTCGCGCCGGTGCCCGGGTCGAGATGCCGGGCTGCTCTCTGTGCATGGGCAACCAGGCGCGCGTCGCCGACGGGGCGACCGTCATGTCGACCTCGACGCGCAACTTCCCCAACCGCATGGGCAAGGATGCGCGCGTCTACCTCGGCTCGGCCGAGCTGTCCGCGGTCACCGCGATCCTCGGCAAGCTGCCGTCGGTCGAGGAGTACCAGGAGCACGTCGCGCACCTGGCCACGATGTCGGCGGACATCTACCGCTACCTCAACTTCAACGAGATCGAGGAGTACCAGGAAGAGGCCACCAAGGGGCTGCAGATGCTCAAGGACATCCCCGTGGTCACCGCCTGATCGGCACGTCCTGTTTTGCCCCGTGACCGGGGCAGGGCTGCTTTCGAACCGCCGGACCGAGGTATTCCTCCGAGAGGAGGGGCACTTCGTCCGGCGGTTTTCTGTTTCGGCCGAAGGCTTCGCGGAGGAAGACCCACAGCGACGAGGTGGTCCACGTCGGCTTAGGGCGCCTCGACGAGCGATCTACCTGCGCTTTCCCGAACATCTCATGGATCGCATGTTTCGTTGAAAATCGCTAATCCCCTGACTAGATTGAGGGTTTGGGCTGGCGAGCGCTCGCGTGTCGCCGGTCGGCGGCATGGTTCGTTACGGTGACGGAGGCGATCGATGAGCAAACGCATGGCTCTGGACGGGCAATCGCTGGATAGGCATGTGGTTCGTGCGGATTCCCCATTCGCGAAGATGCTGGCGCGGGCCGACGTCCGCCTCGACGGCGATCGCCCCTGGGACATGCGTATCCGAGACCCGCGCGCCATCGATCGCATACTCGGCTACGGCAATCTCGGTTTGGGTGAGGCCTACATGGCCGGTTGGGTCGATATCGACCGGGTCGACGAGTTCGTCGTGCGCGTGCTTCGCTCCGGGCTGAGCCGGGAGGTGGGACGCTCGCCGTGGCTGTGGTGGCACGCGCTCAAGGCGCGCCTGTTCAACTGCCAGACCCGCGATCGCTGCTGGGAGGTGGGCGAGCGCCACTACGATATCGGCAACGATTTCTACCGCGACATGCTCGACCCGCGCATGACCTACACCTGCGGTTTCTGGGGCGGAGGCGCCGAGACCCTGGCGGAAGCACAGGAGCACAAGCTCGACATCATCTGTCGCAAGCTCGACCTGAAACCGGGGCAGCGCGTGCTCGACATCGGCTGCGGCTGGGGCAGCTTCATGATCTACGCCGCCGAGCACTACGGCGTGGAATGCGTCGGCCTGACCATCTCGAAGGAACAGGCCGCACTCGGCCGCGAGCTGGCCGGCGATCTGCCGGTGGAATTCCGCCTGATGGACTATCGCGACGTCGACGAGCCCTTTGACCACGTGGTGTCGGTCGGCATGTTCGAACACGTCGGTCGCCACAACTACGACGAATACATGCAAGTCGCCCGTCGCTGCCTCAAGCCCGACGGGCTTTTTTTGCTGCACACCATCGGCACCAACCGCGAGGGCGCGCCGCCGGACCCCTGGATCAGCAAGTACATTTTCCCCAACGGCGAGCTGCCCGCCCTGCAGCAGGTGGTAGACGCCAGCGAGGGGAGGTTTGTCGTCGAGGACATGCACAACTTCGGCGCCGACTACGACCGCACCCTGATGGCCTGGTACGAGAATTTCGAGCAGGCCTGGCCGCTCTGGCGCACGAGCTACGGTGATACCTTCGGTCGGATGTGGAAGTACTACCTGCAATCCTGCGCCGGTGGTTTCCGGGCCCGCCAGATCCAGCTATGGCAGTTCGTCCTGTCGCCTTCGGGCACCCCCGGCGGCTACCGACGCCCCGTATGACTTTTGCCCCTCGACGGGGCGGCTTCTGTCGGTGATCATCGTCTTCCGGCTCAAGACGAACATCACCCACGGAGCCCGATCATGAAACAAGCTATCGAGACCGTCTCCCGCCTGACCTGTCCGGAGTGCGGCGAGTCGTCCCGGCAGACCATGCCGGAAGATGCCTGCCAGTGGTTCTTCGAGTGCCCGTCTTGCGGCGAACTGCTCTCGCCGCTACCGGGGGATTGTTGCGTGTTCTGCTCCTACGGCGACGTTCCCTGTCCGCCGATACAGGAGGCGCGCCGGGACGGCACGGCAGGCTGCTGCGGCAGCTAGATCAAGAGGGCGAGGTGCTGGTGAGGAGGGCGGTCGCCGCTAGCAGGGCCAGTACCAAGCCGATCAGGATGGCGAGATCCCGCCAGTAGCGCCAGTCCTCGCGAGGGTGACGGGAAAACGACCAGCCGCCGTTGTTGGGGCGCGAGCCGTTGGTTGGGGGGCGGCGACGCTGTCGGCGGCGGACGGCAAGGATGATCATGGCCAGCGCGACCAGGGCGACGAGCAAAAGGTCCATCGGATCAGTGCTCGTCGTGTTCCGGGCCGCCGAGGTCCTCGAGACGGACGCGATAGGCCTCTTCCAGCGAGGTGATGCCGGCCAGTGCCATCTCCAGTGCATGACGTGTCAGCGTGCGCATGCCCTTGTCGACCGACAGCTGGCGCAACTCCTCGGTGGTGACGCCGTGGGCGATGTGGTTGGCCATGTCGCGGTCGACGACGATCAACTCGTAGGCCATGGTGCGGCCGACGTAGCCGGTGTGGTCGCAGTGGTCGCATCCCTTGGATCGCCAGAAGGTCGCGTCCTTGTCGACACCCATGGTCTCTTTTATCAGCGCTTCGGGCTGATGCTTCTTCTTGCAATGCGAGCAGAGGATGCGCACCAGTCGTTGCGCGAGCACCGCCATGACCGTCGAGCTGACCAGATAGGGAGCGACGCCCATGTCGACCAGACGGGTGACCGCGCTGGGGGCGTCGTTGGTATGCAGGGTGGAGAACACCAGGTGGCCGGTCAGTGCGGCCTTTACGCCGCTCTCGGCGGTTTCGAGGTCACGCATCTCGCCGATCATGATCACGTCGGGATCGTGGCGCAGGATGTTGCGCAGCGCCCGGCCGAAGGTGTAGCCGATGCCGCCGTGCACCTGCACCTGATCGACGCCGTCCATGTCGTACTCGACCGGGTCCTCGACCGTGATGATATGCGGGTCGGCTGCCTTGACCTCCTGCAGCAGGGAGTAGAGCGTCGTGGTCTTGCCCGACCCGGTCGGCCCCGTGACCAGGATCATGCCCTGGGCCCGGGCGATCAGGTTGCGGATGACCCGCTCGTCGCTCTTGGAAAAGCCCAGTGCGTTGAGCGGTTTGAGGCCCATGTTCTTGTTCAGGATGCGGATGACCACGCTCTCGCCGGTGGAGGTAGGCATCACGGAGATGCGCAGGTCGACCTCCTGCTTGCTCATGTGCACGCGGGCGTGGCCGTCCTGCGGCAGGCGGTGCTCGGCGATGTTCATGCGGCCGAGGATCTTGATGCGGGCGACTACCGCCGCCAGCTCGGACTTCTCGATCGAGCGGATGGTTTGCAGGGCGCCGGAGAGGCGGAACCGCACCAGCACGTTCTCGCGCCGCGGCAGGAAGTGGATGTCCGATGCGCCGCGGCTTATTGCCTGCATCAGGATGGTATTGACCATCTTGACGACCGGCGGGCTGCTGGCCTGGTTCTCGATGTCCGGTTCCTGCTCGTTTGGCTGAACGTCGGCACCCGGCAGTCCGGTTTCCTCACCACTCGACTCGATTCGGTAGGCCCGGTTGATCGCGCTGGTGATCTGGTGCCCGGCGGCCAGTACCGGCTCGATGCCCAGCCCAGTGTAGAAACGCAGGATCGACAGTAATTCCTGGTCGGTGGGCTTCGCGCAGGCAACCACCAGCACCGAGTTACGGCGCGCCAGCGGCAGGACGTTGAGTCGCAGGGCCATTTCGTAGGGGATCAGGGCGGCTACCGTCGGCGGGGGGATGAACCCGCCGAGATTGACCTGCGGGATGCCCAGCTGCGAGCACAGGGCTTCCTCGAGCTGGTCGGGTGAGATCAGCTTGTGCTCGACCAGCCAGTCGCCCAGGTGCATTGCGGGATGGTGTTTGAGCGCCTCGAGCGCCTTTTCGAGGGTGTCGCGGGTGATCGTGCCCCGATGGACGAGTACCTCTCCCAGGCGTTCAACTCGCGCATTGCGCGCCGAGTGCAGCGCCTGGTTGATGTCCGCCTCGCTGCCGATCCTTGTGACCATTCTGGCCTGGGCCGCTTGCGTCATCCCTGTCCGTCTCCGTTTCCGCTGTTCATCATCCCGCTTCTTATCCTACACCCAGTCCGGGCAGGCCGTGCTAACCTGCCGAGCCCCACGGGCCACCCTTGAGCATGCGCATGAGCCACGACAGCCCGCCTTTCTGGCGCAGAAAGCGCCTGAGCGACATGACGCCCGCCGAGTGGGAATCGCTCTGCGACGGCTGTGCCAAGTGCTGTCTGGAGAAGGTCGAGGACGAGGAGGGCGACGTCTACTACACGGACGTCGCCTGCCATCTGCTGGATGCCGGCACCTGCCAGTGCACGGATTATCTCAACCGGCAGACGCGGGTGCCCGGCTGCGTCTGGCTCAAGCCCGAGGACCTCGACGAGTTCGACTGGTTGCCGTCGACCTGCGCCTATCGTCGCATTGCCGAGGGGCGCGATCTGCCGTCGTGGCACCCGCTGGTCACGGGCGATTCGTCGAGCACGGTCAGAAGCGGCCACTCGGTCGCCGGTCGGGCGGTGATCGCCGCCAGTGCCGACCGGGAATCGATCGACTGGGAAGCACATGTCGTCGACTGGCCGCTCGAGGAAAGCGACTGACCCGGCTTGCCCTGCCTGCTTGGCCCCTTGTCACCGCTTGAGCTTGTCCTTCAGGCACTGCATCAGGGCGTTCTCGTCGGGCGGGCCGCCATTCTGCTGAGCCTGCCAGAGTGCCTCGCCGAGGCAGTCGATCATTTCGTGCTCGGCCTCCAGCGGGTCGCCCTTCTTGAGCGAAAGCTCCGCATGCACCGAGCGGATCCCTGCCGGGCGGTCCGTCTGCACCATCTCGCGCAGGGACAGATGCATGCTCATGTGCAGGAACGGGTTGGTCACGCCCATTTCCGGCGGCCAGTCGGCCTCGAGGGCGAACTCCGGCTGGTCGAGCAGCGAGTGGTACTCGGGATGGTCGCGCACCACCTCGAAGATCATCTGTTCGATCGGGGCAAGCGGCTTTTTCTGCTTGCCTTTTGCCCAGGCGTCGATAAAGGGCTGGCGCATCTTGCGGCGGTCGCTTGAGTACATGCTCAGGTCTCTTCGGTAGCGTAACGGGCGATCAGCTCCGGGCTGCATTCCTCGGTCTTGTCGGAAAAGTCGCACAGGTCGCAGACGATGCAGGCGCCGCAGTCCGGCTTGCGCGCCTTGCAGACGTAGCGACCGTGCAGGATCAGCCAGTGGTGGGCATCGAGGCGGTATTCCTTCGGGATCACCTTCAGCAGGCGTTCCTCCACGGCACGCACCGTTTTGCCCTTTGCCAGTCCCGTGCGGTTGGCCACCCGGAAGATGTGCGTGTCGACCGCCATGGTCGGCTGACGGAAGACGGTGTTCAGCACCACGTTGGCGGTCTTGCGGCCCACCCCGGGCAGGGCCTCCAGGGCTTCGCGGTCGGCCGGCACCTCACCGTCGTGTTTCTCGATCAGCTGGCGGGAGAGTGCGTAGACGTTCTTCGCCTTGGTCTTGTACAGGCCGATGGTGCGGATTGCCTCGGTCAGTTCGTCGAGGCCCAGGTCCAGGATGCCCCGAGGCGTGTTTGCCCGTTGGAACAGCGGGCGGGTCGCCTTGTTCACGCCCGCGTCGGTCGCCTGAGCGGAGAGCACCACGGCGACGAGTAGCTCGAATGGGGTCGAGTACTCGAGCTCCGTGGTGGGCTCGGGAAGCTGGCGCTGGAAGCGCGCGAACATCTCGCGTCGGGTGCGGGGGTTCATCGGGTCCGGTCACTCGGGAATCGGGTGGAGGCGTGCATGATAAACTCCGCGCCCTTGCCAAAGAACCGCCAGACGGACATGGGTCCGGGAGAGTCGATTGTGGTGAACAAGCAACTGGGTGTCATCGGAGCAGTCTGGGGCGTGCTGGGCCTGTGCGCGCTGCTGCTCTGGGCCATCTACCGCCTGTCCTTCTATGCCGTCGCTGCCTGGGACGCGCCCTGGGCCTGGTGGCACTGGGCCTTCTTCGCCGTCTGGATGGTATTCATGGTCTACAGCGAGGGTTATAAAGGCTTCCAGAAGGGCTTTTCGCCGCGCGTGGTTGCCCGTGCCGTGCATTTGTCCCGCCACCCGGTGGGCTGGCATGTGGCCCTCGCGCCGCTCTACTGCATGGGCTACATCCACGCGACGAAAAAGCGTCGCATCGTCGCGCTTTCCGTGACCGCCGGCGTGGTGACGCTGGTGCTGTTCGTCAGTCAGTTGCCGCAGCCGTGGCACGGCATCGTCGATATGGGCGTGGTCGCGGGCCTGATCTACGGGGTGGCGGCGATTCTTGCCTTTGCCATCAAGGTCGTCGCCGGTCAGCCGCTCGACTGGCCCACCGACGTGCCGGCCACCGAACCACAGGCCGGCTGACCATGGCCAGGTCGCATGACGATCGCCCCCGCCTGTCGCGAGTCGTCACTCGCAGCGGCGATCGTGGCGAGACCGGACTGGCCGACGGCCGGCGGCTGCCCAAGCAGGACATCGCCATCGAACTGCTGGGTGAGCTCGATGAACTGAACGCACGTCTCGGCTTGCTAGCCGTCTCGCTGGATGATGAACCCCAACGGCTGGACTTCGTCCGCGAGCAGCAGCAGGCGGTATTCGATCTGGGCGGTTTCGTCGCCATGGGCGAGATGGCCGAGCCGTCGCAACTGCCGTCGATCGAGCGTCTCGAGGCCTGGATCGAGGCGGCCAACGCCGATCTGCCGCCCCTGCGCGAGTTCATCCTTCCCGGGGGCAGCGAGGCCATGGCCCGGGCGCACCTCGCGCGCACCGGCACACGTCGGGCCGAACGGTTGGCCTGGGCCTGGTGTTCAGCCGACGAGGGCGCCGCGCTGGCCACCTACCTCAACCGGCTGTCGGATGCCTGGTTCGTCTTCGCCCGCCTGCTCGATCCGGCAGGGCGGCATACCGTCTACTGGCGCGGCGCGTCGTCGGAAGACGCCTCGGATTGATCCCGCGCCGACAGCGAGGTCCGGCCCAGTTCCGCCTGCCATTCCCGATGGTGTTCGCCGAAGCGTGCCAGCGCGGGGATTTCCCTGAGCAAGGCAGCCGGCAGTTCCGGTGCATGCCCCTCGATGGCGTTCTCGATTTCTTCGAGGCTGATGGCCGATCCCGGCCGTGCCGGCAGGAAGCAGGTTGCGTCGTCCGATTCGGTCACGCGCAGCAATTCCGCTTCCACCAGTTTTTCCAGTAGCGGGTCGATCCACACCTCGGCCAGCACCCGGTATCGACCGACGCGCTCGGCCAGCTGGTCCCGATCCGGGGGCAGCTGACCGGCCTCGAAGCGTCGTTCGATCTCGTCGAGCAACACGATGGCGGCCGCGAGGCGCTGGCTGGGATGGGTGCCTTCCTCGTCACCCAGGCTCAGACGGTCGCTGTGCTGCCAGCCATAGCTGATGCCGGCGCCGATCAGCACGATCATCCAGGCGATCTGCAGCCAGACCAGGAACAGCACCAGCGAGGCGAATGCCGAGTACACGGCCGTGTAGCTGGTCGATCCCGCGATCAGCCCGCCGAATACCAGTCCCAGCAGGTTCCAGAGCACCGCGGCGACCAGACCGCCGACCAGGGCGGCGCTCGCCTTTACCCGCGTATTCGGGATGAACAGGTAGAGGAAGGCGAACGCCCCGGTCCAGATCGCCAGTGGCACCAGGTAGCCAAGCCACTTGAGCATGGTCGCCAGGATCGACAGCGCGGCGAAGTCGCGGATCACTGGTGCGGCGAGCAGGGTGGCCGTGAGACTGCCGGCAGCGATCACCAGTACCGGGCCGACCATCAGTACCGAGAGGTAGTTGGCGAAACGTGCCGACATCGAGCGCATCTGGTGCACATGCCAGATGCGGTTGAAGACCCGCTCGATCTTCTGCATCAGGGCGATGACGGTGTAGAAGAGCAGCGCGACGCCTACCGCACCCAATACGCCGACGCGGATGTTGTCGACGAAACTGAGAATCCGCAGTGTCAGCTCGTCGGCGGCATCACCCAGCGGGGCTAGCAGCGAGAGCAGGAACGGCTCGATCACGGATGCCGACCCGAACGCCTTGAGCACCGAGAACGTGACGGCAAGCAACGGCACCATCGACAGGAGCGTGGTGTACGACAGGCTCATGGCGTTGAGTTGCAGGTCGCCGCGGGATGCCGAGGACATCACGTTGAGGAACGCCCGCGTCAGGCGCTGGACAAACTGGGAGAGGCGGCCGGTTGGTCGGTCGTGCCAGATCCAGCGCTTGAGTGGTCGGATCCATTCTGACGGTTTCAGAGGCGTCATCGTGCGATGCGGTCCTTCGGCGAGGTGGTTGTCGGTGGTCGGGAAGAGGCCGATGCCAGCGGCGCTGGCTGCGTTATGATGTCGGGCCCGGCACGCCGAGGGCGTGTCGGCGCCGCGACGGCACCATTGTTCGAGGGAGCTTAGCACCAGATGGAAACGAGACAGACGCTCAACGACCTCCCCGAGGTTCCGGTGGTCCTGGCAATTGCCGGCCACGACCCGAGCGGCGGGGCGGGCATCCACGCGGACATCGAGGCGATCGTCAGCCAGGGCGTGCATCCGGCCACGGCGATCACGGCGCTTACCGTGCAGGACACGGTCAACGTGCACGGCTTCGTGCCCAGCGATCCCAAGCTGGTGATCGACCAGTCGCTTGCGGTGCTCAATGACATGCCGGTCGGAGCGATCAAGATCGGCATGCTCGGCACCGTCGAACTGGTGGAAGCGGTCGCCACCGTGCTGGCGCGTCACCCGGAAATCCCGGTGGTGCTCGACCCGGTGCTCGTGGCCGGTGGGGGCGGCTCGCTGGGCGACAATGCCGTTGCCGCGGCGATTGCCGAACACCTGTTCCCACGCGCCACGATCGCCACCCCCAATGCCCACGAAGGCCGGGTGCTGGCGCCGGAGGGTCGCGATTTGCAGGAGCGCGGCGCCATCCTCTCCGCGCTCGGTGCCGAATACGTGCTCCTCAAGGGTGGCGACGAGCCGGGCGAGAAGGTCGAGAACTGGCTGTTCGGAGTCGATCCGGCACGCCGCTTCGTCTACGAGCGACTGGCCGGCAAGTACCACGGCTCGGGTTGCACTCTCTCCTCGGCGATCGCCGGGCTGATCGCACAGGGCAGTGACCCGGTAAATGCCGTGCATGAGGGCCTGGAATACACGCACCAGACCCTGATGTACGCGGCGGCCATCGGCCGCGGCCAACTGGTGCCGCACCGGCTGTTCTGGGCCGACGACGAGGGTGGCGCCGACATGAACGACGAGCCCCCGGGCTCCTCGCGAGTACACTGAACGACCAAGAGGACGCGATGGAAAACGTTCGCCCCAGCACCGACCAGATGCTGCGTCAGCTCGACCACATCGCTCATGAAATGCAGCAGGCAGGCCTGTGGTCGGACGAGCGCCCCAGCGACGAGGCCCTGGCCAGCCCCAATCCGTTCTGCTTCGACACCCTGGCGTTCCAGGAGTGGCTGCAGTGGAAATTCCTGCCCCAGATGCGCGAGTTGCTGGAGCAGTTCGGCACGCCGCCTGAGAACTGCTCGATGGCGCCGCTGGCCGAGCATCAGTTCCTCGAGCTCGAGGAGGAGACGGACCGGCTGCTGGCGGAGATCGCCGAGTTCGACAATCTCGCCTGGCATTTCTTCAACGCCCGCTGAACCGGGCCCGACCGACTGGACCGGATACCCATGACCGATTCGAACCGCCGTTTTGAAAACGACTGGTCGCTCGCGACCCAGGCCATCCGCACGGGCCACCACCCGACGCCCGAGCGTGAGCACGGCGAGCCGATCTTCACCACTTCGAGCTTCACGTTCGAGTCGGCCGAGCAGGCCGCCGCCCGCTTCGCCGGCGACGAGCCGGGCAACATCTACGCGCGGTTCACCAACCCGACCACGCGCATCTTCGAGGAGCGGCTCGCCGTGATGGAAGGCGGCGAGGACTGCGTTGCCACCGCCTCGGGCATGTCGGCCATCCTGTCGACCGTCATGGCCCTGTGCGAGGCCGGCGACGAGGTCGTGATCGCCCGGCAGGTGTTCGGTACCACCAAGGTGCTGTTCGACAAGTACATGGCCAAGTTCGGCTTGGTGGTCCGCTGGGTGAACCTGACCGACTGGTCACAGTGGGAGGAGGCCGTCGGTGAGCGCACACGGATGCTGTTCATCGAGACGCCATCGAATCCGCTGACCGAGGTCGCGGACATCAGCCGGCTGGCCAAACTGGCCCACGGGCACGATGCCGCGCTGGTGGTCGACAACTGCTTCTGCACCCCGGCACTGCAGCGGCCGCTGAGCCTGGGCGCGGACATCGTCATCCACTCGGCGACCAAGTTCCTCGACGGTCAGGGTCGGGCAATCGGCGGGGCGGTAGTCGGTGACGCCGAGCGCGTCGGCAAGGAAGTGCGCGGTTTCCTGCGCACCTGCGGCCCGACGATGGCGCCGTTCAACGCCTGGATCTTCGCCAAGGGCCTGGAGACGCTCAACCTGCGCATGGAGGCGCACAGCCGCCACGCCCGCGAGGTGGCCGACTGGCTGGTCGCCCATCACAACGTCGCCCGGGTGCATTTCCCGGGACTGCCCGACCATCCTCAGGCAGACATCATTGCCGCGCAACAGACCGGCCCGGGTGCGATTGTCTCCTTCGTGGTCGATGGTGGCCGCCAGGCGGCGTGGAACGTGATCAACGGCACCCGGATGCTCTCGATCACCGCCAATCTCGGCGATACCAAGACCACCATCACCCATCCGGCCAGCACCACGCACGGCCGGTTGTCGCCGGAGGCGCGTGCCGAGGCAGGCATCGACGAGGGCCTGGTGCGGTTGTCTGTCGGACTCGAGGACCCGCAGGACATCATCGCCGATCTGGCTCGCGGGCTGGGCGAGCAGATCGACTGACCCGCCCGCCGGTCAGTCGGGCAGCCGCTTGAGTCGTTGCGGCTGAGGCCGGACCAGCACCAGATCGCCGCTTTCCACGGCTTGGCGGCCGGTGTATCGGATGGTGCTGTCGCGCTCGCCGAGGTAGGTGATGCGGGCCATTCCCAATGACTGCGGTTCGCGAACCGGTCCGGCCGTCGTCTCCGTGGACGGTCGAGTCAAGAGATTGACACCCAGCCAGTCGACCGGCACGCCCGGTTCGACGACCATCAATCGGTCGCCACCGCGCAGGCCGTCCTCACGTCCCAGATCGATCCGCAGGTCGGTAATACCGCCACGCGGTTGCGTGGAGAGTACGCGGCCGACCAACGGGCGGCAGCGGATGGTGTCGAGTACGCCGGTGGCGAGCCGCTCGACGCCCTCGTCGAGCGAGCGGCCCCATTGCGTTTCCCAGAACCGTTCCGAGTGCGCATTGATGTCGGGCGAGAACGGCTTGCCGCCGGTGGCCTCCAGATCGAAACGCCAGGTTGCCAGTCGTGCCCCTTGCGCGCCGTCATCCAGCGTCGCCTGTAGCTGCCCCGCGCGGGGCTGGTACTGATCCGGCACCAACAGGAAGCGGGAGGGACGGCCTTCGGTGGTCACGTCACTGGCGCCCAGGCGGAGGAAGTAGGGCGCGGCATGGCGGGCGAAGGCATCCATTGCCGGTGAAAGCCCTTCGCTACGGGTCGGCGGCAGGGTGCGGACTACCTGATGACCGCCCGCTTCCAGCCGGCGCTCAAGTCGGGCGGCGAGAGCGGACGCGAGCCCGGTCACGTCGCCGGGTTCGTGCACGATACGCGCCTCGGTGATTACCAGCCGATGGCTGGCATGGCAGGCTTCGCTGTCGGCCGCCGTTGCGGAAGATGTCGCTATCGGCAGGAGCAAGGCGGCGAGGGCCAGCCAGGTCGAGCGGCGCCGGATCGGCTGACCGGGGGTGGCAGGTCGAGTCGTTGGGGTCATGTTCGCCAGTATCGTGTTGAATGCGTCCCTTGTCGAAGCACGAGCTGTGCCATTCCGCTCTGTCATCGGTTCGGTGGAAAGAACGTCTATCGTGTTATCCGGATGAAGCGCATCACGACGATGGCGAAGCGGGAGGGTCACATGTCGGTAAACGGCCTCTGGTATCGAGTGCTTGAGTGGGGCTGGTTGCCGCTGTTCGTGCTGCTGGTGGCGGTCTCGCTGCTGACGCGGCCACTGATGCCCATCGACGAAACACGCTATCTCGGTGTGGCCTGGGAGATGTGGCACTCGGGGTCGTGGATCGTGCCGTTGCTGAACGGTGAGCCCTACAGCCACAAGCCGCCGCTACTGTTCTGGCTGATCCATGCCGGTTGGGCGGCGTTCGGCGTCAACGAGATCACTCCGCGTCTGTTAGGCCCGCTCTTCGCCTTCGGCAGCCTGTTCCTGATCCGCGCGGTGGCCAGTCGGCTATTTCCCGAGCGACCGATTCGCGCCGCGTTGGCGCCCTGGGTGCTGCTGGGCACGATCTACTGGCTGGGATTCGCCACCATGGTGATGTTCGATCAGCTGGTGGTGTTCTTCGTCCTGCTGGGCGTGTTCGGTCTGCTGGAAGTGGGGCGAGGCCGGCGACGCGGTTGGGTGTGGCTGTTTCTCGGTACTGCGTTCGGCACGCTCGCCAAGGGGCCGTTCGCCTTGATCTACCTGGTGCCGTTGACGGTCGCGGCACCGTGGTGGGCCGGTGTGGGCTTGTCGTGGGCGTGGTTCGTCCGGGCGGGGCTGGTCGGTTTTCTTGGCTCCTGCGTCGCGTTGCTCTGGGCGCTCTGGGCGGCGAACCTCGGCGGGCCCGAATACGCCGAGTCGATCCTGTGGGGGCAGATGGCCGGCCGCGCCGTCAACGCCTTCGACCACGCGCAGCCGATCTATTACTACCTCTGGGTGTTGCCGCTGCTGTTCCTGCCTTGGAGCCTTCTGCTCGGCCGGGTTCATCTCGTTATCGCCCGGCGCTCTGCAGATGGCAGGCACCTGATATGGCTGTTGATTGCCTGGGTCGGGGCACCGTTCCTGCTGCTGTCGCTCGCCTCGGGCAAGCTGCCCCATTACCTCCTGCCGATGATTCCGGCGCTTGCCGTGATGGTCACCGTCCTGCTGGACGATGCGATCGATTCGGACCGTCTCCTTCGGCTGCGCTCGGCCGCGCTGTTGTGGATCGGGGTCGGCCTGGCCCTGGCCGTTCTGCCCTGGATCAGCGGTCATGTGTTGTTCGAGATGCTGCCGGGTTGGGTTGCCGGCCTCGGTGCCGCCATGATGGCGATGGGCGGATGGTTATGGCGCGCCCGCCGTGCGGACCGGCAGGTGGTCGCCTTGTCGACGGCCACCGTGATCGGGCTCCTGCTCGGTCATCTGGCAATGGCACCGCTGCGGCCGGCCTTCGACCTGCAGCCGTTCGCCGTGCAGATAGGCGAGTGGCAGCACGCCGGCCGGCCGATCGCCTTCATCGGCAAGTACCGTGACGAGTTTCATTTCCATGGCCGCCTGAAGCGTCCAGTGGTGGTCCTGGGCAACGAGGCGGCCGTACGTGATTTCTGCGCCGGCTCGCCGAAGGGCCTTGTGGTGGAGCGATGGCGAGGATCGGTGCCGGCCGAGGCGATCGCGTCGACCCGCTTTCGCAGCAAGTACGATGTGGCCTTTCCCTGTTCGGCCCTGATGGCGGCAGAAGGGATGCCTTGAGACGTCGCTTGTCCGAGAGCTCGGGTCGGAAGGCATCCCTCCGCGGCATGGGCTGCGGTGGTGAAGCGCGGCGGCCCTTGACGGCGGCTTGGGGCTTGCCACCGGGCTGTAGCCGATGCTGCAGAGATGCCAATGGATCGTGCAGCGGGCCCTTAACCTCTATAATGTGGGCTTTGTCCGGCCGGGGCCGAATCTCGTCCCGCCAAGCGCGACCATCTTTCAGCAGTCCTCAGAGGTATCGATGACCGTTCGCACCCGTTTCGCTCCGTCGCCCACCGGCTATCTGCACATTGGCGGCGCCCGTACGGCCCTGTTCAGCTACCTGTTCGCCCGCCGCCACGGCGGCGAATTCGTGCTGCGGGTGGAGGACACCGACCGCGAACGCTCCACGGCCGAATCGGTCAACGCCATTCTCGAGGGCATGACCTGGCTTGGGCTGGACTACGACGAGGGGCCGTTCTACCAGACCGAACGGATGGAACGGTACCGCGAGGTGATCGACCGGCTGCTCGCCGAGGACAAGGCCTACTACTGCTACGCCACGCGCGAGGAGCTCGACGAACTGCGCGAGCAGCAGATGAAGCGCGGCGAGAAGCCGCGTTACGACCGGCGCTATCGTGACTTTACTGGCACGCCGCCGGCGGGCGTCAAGCCGGTGGTGCGCTTCAAGAACCCGCTCGACGGGCTGGTGGTGGTCGAGGACGCCATTCGCGGGCGCGTCACGTTCCGCAACGACGAGCTCGACGACCTGATCATTGCCCGCGGCGACGGCAGCCCGACCTACAACCTAACCGTGGTGGTCGACGACATGGACATGCAGATCACGCATGTCGTGCGCGGCGACGACCACCTCAACAACACCCCGCGCCAGATCAACCTCTACCGGGCGCTGGGCGTCGAGCCGCCATCGTTTGCGCACCTGCCCATGATCCACGGTCCGGACGGTGCCAAGCTTTCCAAGCGTCACGGCGCGGTCAGCGTGGTGCAGTACCGTCACGACGGTTTCCTGCCCGAGGCGCTACTCAACTACCTGGTGCGCCTCGGCTGGTCGCACGGCGACGAGGAGATCTTCTCGCGCGCCGAGCTGGTCCAGCTGTTCGATATCAAGGACGTCAACCACTCGGCGTCGAGCATCAACCCGGAGAAGCTGCGTTGGCTCAACCAGCACTACATGCGCGAGCTTCCGGTCGCCGAGGTTGCCTCCGAGCTGCGCTGGCATCTCGGCCAGCTGGGGATCGATCCCGACGAGCACGGCCCGAAGCCGGCGGCGATCGTGCCGGCCTACGTCGATCGGGTGCACACGCTGGTGGAGATGGCCGAGGAGGCCACTCCGTTCTACCAGGATGCCGTCGAACCCGACCCGAAGGCGCTGGAGAAACTCGACGCCTCGGCGGCGATGGTGGTCGACGCGTTGATCGTCGCGCTCGATGATGACGCCGTATGGGAAAGCAGCGATACGCTCGAATCCGCGGTCAAGGGCGTCGCCAAGACGCTCGACCTTAAGCTGGGCAAGGTTGGCCCCGTGTTGCGACTCGCGTTGCTGGGGCACACTTCCTCTCCCAGTTTCGGCGTGATCCTCCAGCTGATGGGACGCATGCGCAGTATCCAGCGTCTCAACGCCTTCCGGGACCGGATCGGCGCCTGACATGAGGATCGGGGCCATGCGACCGGCGCTTCCGATAACGGTCGCATACCTGTTGCTTGCTTCCTTGTGGATCTGGGCCACCCAGTGGCTGCTGGGTCGGCTGGGCGGCGCCCACTGGGAAATCTCCACCGCCGGGCTCGTGTTCGGCGAGATCTTCGTTCTGGTCACCGGCGCATTGCTCTATGTGCTGGTCGACCGTCTCCACGCGGCCCGCCAGGGTCAACTCGACTTCGGCACGGCGCCGGTTCGTGGCACTCGTTTCTGGTTGCGGGCGATGCTGGTTGCGCTGGTGGTGATCGCTGCCGTGCAGATCTTCATCGCGGCGGTCGCGGCGCGTCAGTACGCCCCCCTGCTGCTGGACAAGGCCCAGCGCGAAGTCAGCAATCTCGCCGCCATTCGCGCGATCGAGCTCGACAACTGGGTCGACCAGCGCGACCAGATGGTCCAGGGACTTGCCCAGCGACGCGAGTGGCTGCAGGAGTGGGTGACCGATCTGGACGATGGCCGCGTCGACGGTTTTCCGGACGATCTGCGTCGCGGTGGTCTGATGACCCGCTTCCAGGCCATCACGCTGCTGGACCCGGACCGTAATCCCCGCCTGCAGACCGGCTCGCCGACCGTGGTGGCCCCGGAGATGCGCCATTTCGACCAGGCCGCGATCACCACCGAGGTGCAGACGGTCAATCGGTTCACGCGCGGGCATGGCGGGGTCGATCTGTTCTGGATCCTGCCCGTCTACGACGACCGGACGGCCGTCAGCCGCGGTCCCTGGTACCTCGTGTTCTGGACGCGCCTGAACACGCGCGCCCTGGTCGACGATGCCGAGGCGAAGAACCGGCGCGTGCAGGCCGACGAGGGCCTGCGCACGCTGCTGATCCGGATGCCGGACTCGCCCGATTCCGGCTCGAGTTTCTGGCCCATGCTCACGCTCGACCCGCGCGGGCAGTCGACCTTGGTCGGGGAGACGCCGGCTCCGATAGTCGATCGGCTGCAGGAGGGTCTGTCCGAATCCGATCCTGAGGCGGCCGAGGGGGTCACTCGCATCGAGGGCAGTGATCGCGTGTACGCCACCGTCGCCCTCGAGCGCCTGCAGGCGCGCCTACTGGTGCTGCAGGACCGCAGGACGGTGCTCGCCCCGGTCGATCAGATGGAAAAATGGCTCAGTCTGACGGCGATCCTGTCCACGCTCGGCACCTTGGCCGCGCTGGTGTTCCTGTGGCGATTCCTGCGCGGGCGGTATCGGGCACAGAGCCGCAGTATCGTGCTGGAGCGTGATTTCTGGCATCACGCCTGGCTGGACATGCCCGCTCTCGGGCTGATCGAAGTCGATCCGAAACACCTCAAGGTGGTGGCCGCCAACAGACAGGCAGCCAATTGGCTGGGCCGGGCGCGCGACTCGCTGGTTGGGCGTTCGCTGTTCGACCTGTTCCGGACCACCGACCCGGCCTCGCCGATGTCGGATGACCCGGAAGTCGCCCTGCGGGCGTATTTCGCCCGCGGCGCGGCCGACCGGATCGCGATGGAAGGGCGAGTGACCGGTCCGGCAATGGTCGGACCGATGTGGCTCGAACTGCGTGTGCTGCGGGATGCCGGCGGTAACCCCGAGCGGATGATCGGCATGCTGCGTCCGGCGCGCGAGACCGACAACACCGCGGTACTCGCGCAGATTGACCACCTGGCGGCCTTCTGCGCGTCGCTGTCGCCCGATGAGCGCAAGCGGATGCGCGACCGTCTTGCCGATCACGCCGTGAGCCCGTTCCTCGAAGTCCTGCCGATTACCGTGAGCAGCGCCGAGGTGCTCGACCGCGATGCACTGCAGCGTCGGCTCGAGACCTGCCTGCCGCCCACCGTTCGCCATCACCACGCGTTGCTGCGGCCGCTGGCTGATGAACTGGGGCGCGTGCTGGTCAGCGGGGAATGGCGCTGGGTTCACAGCGACAACGAGCTGGTCGACTCGGGTCTCGAGGAGGACGGGGCGCCGGTGGTAATCAACGCGGCGGGGCACAGCGTGGTGATTCTGCCGGCGAAAGTCGATTCGACCACCGACGGTGACGCAGCCGCCTGGCTGTACGTCAGCCGCGACCGCTGGGAAATGACGCCGGGCCTGATCGAGGCGATCGAGCGCCTGCACACCATCTGCCAGTGACGGGTCGCCCGGCTGGGCGACCCAAGGCATCAATCCTTGTGCGTTTCCTCGTGGGCGGGGTTTTCCCCGCCTAGATCCCGGTGCATGCCGGCGCGTGCCATCAGCAGGGCGCTGACCGGGGCGGTGATGAAGAGGAAGATCAGGATCAGTATCTCGTGGACCGACAGTCCGCCCCGGCTCGAGAAATAGACCGCCGAGGCGAGCAGGATGCTGCCCACCCCGAGTGTCGAGGCCTTGGTCGGCCCGTGCAGGCGCATGAAGAAGCTCGGCAGCTTGGCCAGGCCGAGCGAGCCCAGCAGCACGAAGGCGGCACCGAACAGGATCAGGCCGCTGACGATCAGTTCGAAAATCATGGCAGGCCTCCGGTTATTCGACGATATCGCCGCGGATCAGGTATTTGCTGAGCGCGACCGTGGTGATGAAGCCCAGCACCGCGATCAGCAGGGCGGCCTCGAAATTGATCGTCGTCTCGAACCATATCCCCAACGCAACCAGCAGAGCGATGGCGTTGATCGACAGGGTGTCGAGCGCCAGCACCCGGTCGACCGTCTCCGGGCCCTTGAACAGGCGATACGCGGCCAGACCCATCGCGATGACGATCAGGATCAGGGCAATGCCCAGGCTGACATGGATCATGACTCGGCTCCCGGGTTGCTGGTTGCGTTTGAGCCCGCCGTGACCGGCTGGCCGAAGATGCGCTGCAGCCGCGCCTCGTAACGCTGCTTGATGCCGAGGATCTCCTCGTCGCGGTCGTCGGCATGCAGGGCGTGTACCCACAGGCTGCGCTGGTCCGCGCTGACCCGGCAGGAGACGGTCCCGGGGGTCAGGGTAATGGTCGCCGCAAGAATGCTGATCGGCAGGGCGCCCTGCAGGTCCAGTTCCAGTTCGAACAGCTGCGAGTTCAGGGCCCGGTTGGGACCGAGGACCTGGCGGGCGACGACGAAATTGGCGTGGATGATGTCCACCAGCACGACGCCCATGTAGCCGAGCAGGGCGGTGAAGTCCTTGATGCCGGCGCCGATTTCCCAGAACCGATGCGTGATCCACGGCACGACCAGCCCGACGATCGCGCCCATGACGATCGAGCCCGGCGCCACGCTGTTGTTGAGTACAAGCCAGGTGATCAGCAGCGCGAGGCTGAGGACCGGCTGGGGGAGGAAACGTCGCATGTCAGTGATGGCCTCCGTCGTTCTCGGCGCCGAACTTGCCGGGCGCGCTGGCCGGATCGAGGACGCCGTTCGGCATCACCGCGTCGAGATAACCGCCCGGCGTGGCCACCTGGGCGGCGGTGTCGGCAAGCCAGCCGGATAGTGGCTGGGCACCCACGACCATGGCCCCGGCGAGGACCAGCGGCAAGGTGGCCGTGCCCAGGCCCGGCATCGCCACGCGCGCATCGGCCGGTGTGGCGTGCGCCGGATGGCCCGGCGTGGCCTGGGCCTGGTAGAACAGGCGGCTGCCGGCCCGCGCCAGCGCGATCACCATGATCAGGCCGCTGGCGAGGATCACCGCGAATACCGGGGCCATCAGCGGGCTGTCTAGGGCCGCGGCGAGGATCATGATCTTGCCGAAGAAGCCGGTCAGCGGCGGCAGGCCGGCCATGGCGATCGCGTAGGCGAAGAACAGCGAGCCGACCAGGATCGCGTGCGGCATCGGCGGGGCGCTCTCGATCCCGTCACCGGCTTCCGGACGATGGCGCAGGATCAGGCCGGCCAGCAGGAAGAAGCCCGCGCTGAGCACGGTGGTGTGCATCCAGTAGTACAGCGCGCCACTGATGGCCGCCTCGCCGCTCTGGCCGGTGACCAGCCCCAGGGCGATCAGGATGGTGCCCACCGAGGCGATGATCAGGTAGGCGACCTGACGGCGAACGAAGCGCGCGGCCACGACGCCCAGCGCGGCGAGTAGCAGGGTGATCAGCCCCAGCCACAACAGCCACGGCGCGATCAGGGCGGTCGTCTCCATGATGCCGCCGATGGTGTTGCCCGAGAGCATGACGCTGTCGACACGCAATACCGAATACAGGCCGACCTTGGTCATGATCGCGAACAGGGCGGCCACCGGAATCGAGGCATGGGCGTAGGCACCGGGCAGCCACAGATACAGCGGGAAGGCCGCGCCCTTGATCAGGAACACCGTGAACAGCAGGAAGATCGCGGTGGTGACCAGCGGCACCGCATCCGGCGCGACCTCGGGCAGCTTGAGAGTGATGTCGGCGAGGTTGAGGCTGCCGACCGTGCCGTAGAGCGCGCCGACGGCGAACAGGAACAGCGTCGAGCCGATCAGGTTGACCACCACGTAGTGAAAGCCGGCCCGGGTGCGCTTGCGGCCGTTGCCGTGCAGCAGCAGGCCGTAGGAGGCCAGCAGCAACACCTCGAAGAACACGAACAGGTTGAACAGGTCTCCGGTGAGGAACGCGCCGTTGAGGCCGAACAGCTGCGCCTGGAACAGGGCATGGAAGTGCGGACCGGCCTGATCCTCGTCGCGGCGGATCGCGTACACGAGGGCGAGCAGGGCGACCGTGGCGGTGAGCAGCAGCATCAGCCCCGACAACCGGTCGAACACCCAGACGATGCCGAACGGGGCGGCCCAGCTGCCCAGCTCGATTACCTGCGGCGTATCGCCCGCCCCGGTGAGCAGCAGGCCGGCACTAACGGCCAGCAGGACGGCGACGCCGGCAATGTCCAGCCCGCGCGAGAGGTTCGGCAGGCGCTGGCCGGTCATCGTCAGGATCGCCGCCAGGCCGACCGGCAGCAGTACCAGCAGGGAGATCAGGTTCGCCGTCATGCGCGCGGCTCCTCGTTGCGGTCGAGGACCCGGTCGGCCTGCGGAATGTGGATGCCGTCGACGTGGTCATTGCCTAGTGCGGCGCGGGCCTTCAGGGCCAGCACGATCACGAAGGCGGTCATGGCGAAGGCGATCACGATCGCGGTCAGTACCAGCGCCTGTGGCAGCGGATCGGTGGGATGCTCGACTGCACCGACCACCGCCGGGGCGGCCGTCTGTAGCCGGCCCATGGTGAACAGGAACAGGTTGACGCCGTAGGACATCAGGGTCAGTCCCAGCACCACGGGGAAGGTCTGCGCGCGCAGCACCAGGTAGACCCCGGCACCGGTAAGCACGCCGATCAGCAGGGAGAGGGCGAGGTTGGTCATGCGTCGTTCCCCCGGCGGGTGGTTCGGTGGACGGGGCTGGTCTCGATGGCGGCGTAGTCCGGGTGCTCGACGGCGTGGTGGGTCAGGCGGCCGAGGTTCAGCAGGATCAGCATGGTCGAGCCGACCACCACCAGGAACACACCCAGGTCGAAGGCGATCGCCGACGCGATCTCGATGTCGCCGATCACCGGCAGGTCGAGATGCGTGAACGCCGAGGTCAGGAACGGCACGCCGAAGACCATCGATACCAGCCCGGTGCCCAGCGCGAGCAGCAGCCCGCCACCGAGGATGCCGTGGATCGGCAGGTGCAGCTTGCGCTCGGCGGTCTCGATGCCGTTGGCCATGTACTGGGCGACCAGCGCACTGGCGACGATCAGGCCGGCGATGAAGCCGCCACCGGGCTCGTTGTGCCCGCGCAGAAAGACGTAGATGCCGAACAGCAGGGTCAGCGGCAACAGGATCTGCGTCAGGGTGCGCAGGATCAGCGGATGCGGGTCCTCGCTCCAGGCGCGGCCGAACGGATCACGCTTGGAGGCCGGCAGCGACAGTCCCTTGAGCATGGCGAAGATGCCCAGTCCGGCCAGTGCCAGCACGGTGATCTCGCCGAAGGTGTCGTAGCCCCGGAAGTCGACCAGAATCACGTTGACCACGTTGTGGCCGCCGCCGCCCGGTACCGACTGGTCGAGGAAATAGCCCGAGATCGAGTCGAACGGCCGGCTGATGATCGCGTAGGTCAGCGCGGCGATGCCGCCGCCGATCGCCGTGGCGATGCCGGCATCGCGCCAGCGCCGCGGTGGGCTGGAAAGCTTGCGGCTCTGCTGCGGCAGGTAGAACAGCGCCAGCAACAGGAGAATCATTGTGACCACCTCGACCGACAACTGCGTCATGGCCAGGTCCGGGGCCGAGAAGCGGGCGAATAGCATCGCCACGCCCAGCCCGACCACGCTCATGGTGATCAGCGCGAACAGGCGCTGGCGGTGCCAGACCGTGGTCACGACCGTGGCGAGGATGATCAGCCCGATGCCGAACCAGGTCACCCAGTCGCCGCCGTCTGCGGTCGCAGCACGTTCGGCGGCGTTCCTGACCGGCTCGAGTCCCAGCGGCAGCCCATAGCCGAGCAGGCCGGCGCCGAAGGCGAAGGCCAGCGTCATGATGACGATGCGACCGAGTCGGCCATTGTCGACCATTGCCGTGAGGCCGGCGCCCGTGCGCATCAGCAGTTCCATCAGCCGGTTGTACGGTACCCGCGCATCGAGATGGGCTAGCGACAGGCTGTGCCAGCGGAAGATCGGCCGGCGCAGCAGGTACAGCACCACGCCGCCGGCCAGTGCCACCGCGCTCATCAACAGCGGGATATTGAAGCCATGCCACAGCGACAGGCTGTAGTAGGGCGGCTCGGCCTGCAGCACGCCGGTCACCGCGATGTGCAGTAGCGGACCGACCACCAGGGCCGGCAGGATGCCCACCGCGAGACACAGCACCACCAGCAGGTCGACCGGGCGCTTCATCATGCCGGGCGGTTCGTGCGGTTTCTTCGGCAGGTCGCCGTCAGGCCGGCCGAAGAAGGTGTCGTGGACGAAACGCAGCGAGTACGCCACCGAGAGCAGGCCACCCAGCGAGACCAGCAGCGGCAGCAGCCATACCGGCCCCATGGAGCCGGCCACGCGCACCGACTCGGTGAAGAACATTTCCTTGGACAGGAAGCCGTTGAACAGCGGCACCCCGGCCATCGCCATTGCCGCGATAATGCCGAGCGCCGCGGTGTGCGGCATGAACCGGATCAGCCCGCCCAGGCGGCGCATGTCGCGCGTGCCGGTCTCGTGGTCGACGATGCCGGCAACCATGAACAGGCTCGCCTTGAAGGTGGCGTGGTTGAGGATGTGGAAGATGCCCGCCACCGCGGCCAGTTGGGTGCCGAAGCCGAACAGCAGCGTGATCAGGCCCAGGTGGCTGATGGTCGAGTAGGCCAGCAGCCCCTTGAGGTCATGGCGGAACAGCGCGGTGTAGGCGCCCAGCAGGAAGGTGATCAGCCCGGCACTGGAGACGATGATCACCCACAGCTCGGTGCCGGCCAGTGCGGGGAAGAAGCGCGCCAGCAGGAAGATGCCGGCCTTCACCATGGTGGCCGAGTGCAGGTAGGCGGAGACCGGCGTCGGCGCTGCCATCGCGTTGGGCAGCCAGAAGTGGAACGGGAACTGGGCCGACTTGGTGAACACGCCCAGCAGGATCAGGATCAGTGCCGGGGCGTAGAGGTCGTGTCCCTTGATCAGCTCGCCGGCGGCCAGCACGTCGGTCAGCTCGTAGGAGCCGACGATGTGGCCGAGGATCAGCACCCCACCGAGTAGCGCCAGCCCGCCGGCACCGGTGATCGCCAGTGCCAGGCGCGCGCCGTAGCGCGCCTCCTTGCGGTGCTGCCAGTAGCTGATCAGCAGGAAGGAGGCCAGCGAGGTCAGCTCCCAGAAGATCACCAGGTTGATCAGGTTCTCGGAGAGCACCACCCCGAGCATCGCCCCCATGAACATCAGCAGGTAGGCGAAGAAGCGCCCCATCGAATCGCCCGGCGAGAGGTAGTATCGGGCGTAGATGACGATCAGCAGGCCGATCACCAGGATCAGGCCGGTGAACATCATCGACAGGCCGTCGAGACGGAAGCCGAAGCTCAGGCCCGCCGCCTCGATCCAGGCGTGCGAGGTGGCCACCGGCATGAGATCGATGTAGCCGTGCACCAGCCAGGCGAACAGTGCCAGCGCCGCCAGTGTCGCCCCGCCGGCGACCCACGCCGCCGCGAAGCGATTGAAACGGGCGCTCCACGCCGCGAGCGGTGCGGCGATAAAGGGCAGCAGGACTACGACGGCCAGGAGTTCGATCGCGTTCACGGACACCGTCCTTAGGGCGGAAAAATCGGGTCGGGATCCCGGACGGACCCCGGATGCCAAAACGGCACAATCGGCCGGAAATCCTAGCACAGAACCGCTCGAAACTGACCGGGGAGGCGCCCCAGCATCGCGTTTGCGGCTTGCCGTACGAGTTAAACCCGCGCGCAGGCGCGAGCCGGCAAAACCCGATCTGCCGCGCCCGATCCGGCCATGGGAGGCACAGGGGATTCGGCCGGGCCGGCATAGTGATAGACTGCCCACTTGATTTCAGGATCCCGCATACTTCGACCGCCGCGCCGCCGCCGAGTTATGGCCTGCGAGCGCGCCCGCAAGGGCAGGGCGTCAGGCGCCGGGATCTTCACACCACCCATGGCCCGTTGGCCGCGCCCCGGGGCCGTCTTCCGGGCGGGCGCAGCCAGCCGGTGGCCATGGCGACTATCGTCGACCAGTAACGGCAGAGTGTTTTGTCAGACAACGTGACACCAACCCAGACCCGAATTCCCGCCGAGACCCATGGCATCTCGCTGAATGACCTGAGCGACAACGCCCGGTTCGTCCTTGAGCGGCTGCACGAGGCCGGCTTCGAAGCCTACGCCGTTGGCGGTTGCGTGCGTGACCTGCTGCGTGGACGAAGCCCCAAGGACTTCGACGTGGTCACCGACGCGCGGCCCGAGCAGGTCAAGCGCCTGTTCAAGCGCGCGCGGATCATCGGCCGGCGCTTCAAGATCGTCCACGTCGTCTTCCGCGACGAGCTGATCGAGGTCACCACCTTCCGTGGCGGGGATGTCGCCGAGGTCAAGCGCGCCGACGGCGGCATGATCACCCGCGACAACGTCTTCGGCACCATCGATGAGGACGTCTGGCGGCGCGACTTCGCCTGCAACGCCCTCTATCTCGACTTCGCCTCGGGCGAACTGGTCGACTACGTTGAGGGACTGACCGACATCCAGAGCGGTCGCCTGCGGGTGATCGGCGAGCCGGAATCGCGCTACCGCGAGGATCCGGTACGCATGCTGCGCGCGGCGCGTTTCGCCGCCAAGCTCGGCTTCCATCTCACCGACGACAGCGAGCGGGCTATCGCGCACTGCCGCGAGACCCTGGCCGACATCTCGCCGGCGCGACTGTTCGACGAGACCGTCAAACTGCTGCAGGGCGGGGCCGGCCGGCAGACCGTGCTCGAGCTCAAGCGTCTCGGCCTGCTGGAATACCTGTTCGACGGGCTCGCCACCTGGATCGAGCCCAACGACCCGGCCAGCGACTGGGACCTGATCGAGGCGGTCCTCGAGGCGACCGACGACCGCGTCGCCAAGGACCTGCCGGTCAACCCCGCCTTCCTGTTCGCCGGCCTGTTCTGGCGCATGCTGGGCCGTCACCGCATCCACTGGCTGCATCAGCGGGTGCCGGCGGACGACGCGCTGGTGCTCGCCGCCGACGAGGTGCTGGGCGTCGCGGCGCGCCGGCTGATGATCCCGCGCCGCTTGGCCGAGATCATTCGCACCATCTGGGCATTGCAACCGGACCTCGAGCGTGCGGCACCGGCCGCGGGGGCGAAGTCGCCGAAGACGCTTACCGACGAGCAACGGGCGCTCATCGATGCGCCGTGGTTCCGCGCGGCGGTCGACTTCCTCTGCCTGCGGGCTCGCACCCACGAGGTCGACGCGTCGGTCTGCGAATTCTGGCGCAAGCATGCTCCGGAGCGCGGCTCTGAGGAGGAGCAGCCGGTCGAGGCCCTCAAGCCCTCGGATTTCGGCAAGAAGCGTCGTCGCCGTCGTCGTCGCCGTTCCGGCGGCAACCGGCAAAAGGCCGGCGCCTGAGGGCAGCCGAGAGCCGGAGGGAGTGATGGTTCGGGAAATCGCGACCATCGGCCTGGGCGCCAACCTTGGCGACCCGGTTGATCAGATCGAGCGCGCTGTCGAGGCCATTGACAGTCTGCCGCTGTGCCGGGTGCGGGCCGTCTCGGGCCTGTACTCCAACCCGCCGATCGGCCCGCAGGACCAGCCGGACTACGTCAACGCCGTCGCGGAAATCGAGACCGCGCTCGCCCCGGCGGCGCTGCTTCGGGCCCTCAAGGGGCTCGAGCGGGCCGCCGGGCGGTCGTACACGCGCCATTGGGGCGAACGGATGCTCGATCTCGACATCCTCGCCTTCGGTGACCGTGAGATGACCACCGCCGAACTGACCATCCCGCATCCCGAGATCGCCCACCGGCACTTCGTGCTCGCGCCGTGGCTCGAGATCCGCCCCGAGGCCTGCCTGCCGGACGGTTCGCGGCTGGCCAGCTGGCTCGAGGCGGTCAGCGATCACCCGTTGCGATTCCTGCGGCCGCTGCGCTGGCAGCGCCATGCGGATCAGGCTTCGTCCACCGGACGCGCGGACGGGCCGCGCCCGTCCCCGACCGATCATCACCCGTCCGATTCAAGGAGGTCGTCATGACCCTTGCCAGACTGCACCAGGCGAAAGCCGATCGGCAGCCGATCGCCATGCTGACCGCCTACGAGGCGGGGCTGGCGCGGACGGCTGCGGCGGCGGGCGTGGATGCGTTCCTGGTGGGCGACTCGCTCGGCATGGTGGTGCAGGGGCAGCGCGACACCCTGGGCGTCACCGTCGATGAGGTGGCCTACCACGCCGCGATGGTCCGCCGCGGCGCCGGGGACGTGCCGGTAATCGCCGACATGCCGTTCCTGAGCGACGCGACCGTCGAGCGGGCGCTCGATGCCGCCGGCGTGCTGATGGGCGAGGGCGGTGCCGACATGGTCAAGCTCGAGGGCGGTGCCGAGAAGGCCGAGATCGTTCGGGTACTTGCCGAGAATGGCGTGCCGGTCTGCGGCCACGTCGGCCTGTTGCCGCAGCGCGTGCGCAAGCTCGGTGGTTATCGCGTCCAGGGACGCGGCGAGGACGGCGCCCGCCGTATCATCGAGGATGCACAGGCACTGGTCGCGGCCGGCGTCGACCTGCTGGTGGTCGAGTGCGTGCCGCACGCGCTCGGCCGGGCGCTCGCCGAGGCGGTCGAGGTGCCGGTGATCGGCATCGGCGCGGGAGCGGACACCGACGGCCAGGTGCTGGTGATGCACGACATGCTGGGACTAACCGAGCGGACCCCGCGCTTCGTGCGCAATTTCATGGACGGTGCGGCCTCGATCCAGGGTGCGTTCGAGGCCTATGTTGACGCGGTACGCACGCGTCGATTCCCCACGGAGGAGGAAAGCTTCTGATGAAGGTGTTGCGAGACATCGACGAGCTGCGCGAGTGGCGCGAGGACACGGGGTTCGATGCCCTCCGGGTGGGTTTCGTCCCCACCATGGGCAACCTGCACGCCGGCCACATGGCGCTGATCGACCATGCCCGTCGTCGCTCCGAGTCGGTGATCGTCAGCATCTTCGTCAATCCGCTGCAGTTCGAGGATCCCGACGACCTCGCGCGTTACCCGCGCACCGAAGAGCGCGATCTCGAGCAGCTGGAGCGCGCGGGCGTCGCCGCCGTTTTCCTGCCCACCGAAGCGGTGCTCTATCCGCACGGACAGAACGACATCGTCCGCGTCGATGCCGGCCCGCTGGGCGCTCGCCTGGAGGGCGCGGCGCGGCCGGGGCACTTTACCGGCGTGGCGACCGTGGTCACCAAGCTGTTCAACCTGGTGCGCCCGGACGTGGCCGTCTTCGGCGAGAAGGATGCCCAGCAGGTCGCGGTGATCCGCCGGCTGGTCACCGATCTGGACTTCCCGGTGGAGCTCGCGATCGAGCCGACCCACCGCGAGCCCGACGGGCTGGCGATCAGTTCGCGCAACCGCTTTCTCAGCGAGGATCAGCGGCGCCGTGCCCCGGCCGTGCATCGCGCGCTCAAGCGGGCGGCCGAGTCGCTGGCCGGCGGGCACACCGTCGCGGCGACGCTCGCCGGGGCCCGTCACTGGCTCGGCCAGCAGGGCTTCGACGTCGACTATCTCGCCTACGTCGACGACGCGCGTTTCGAGGAGCA
Source organism: Guyparkeria hydrothermalis (assembly GCF_023555385.1). Taxonomy (NCBI): domain Bacteria; kingdom Pseudomonadati; phylum Pseudomonadota; class Gammaproteobacteria; order Chromatiales; family Thioalkalibacteraceae; genus Guyparkeria; species Guyparkeria hydrothermalis. Next base: position 945,091 of record NZ_JAJSED010000001.1, on the reverse strand, counting down.
GACCCGCCTGGTCAAGCACGGTCGGCTGGCCGTGGCCGCGCGGCTCGGCGAAGTGCGCCTGATCGACAACCTCGCGGTTCACAGCCCGTCGCCGGCGATGCCCGAAAGCGAACGCTGACACCCCCGGTTCCAGCCTGCCGTTCGGCCCGGAATTTACGATAAGCCGGCAATTTCGGCACAATACCCGTCTGTCTCGCCGCCCATATCGGCGCCTGGTAGCCCTTGCCGGCAGCGAGACCGTCTACCCTGATACCGATTACAAGAAGCGCAGCCCGTCATGAATCCGAACTATCTCGACTTTGAACAGCCGATCGCCGAGCTCGAGGCAAAGATCCGCGAGTTGCAGCTGATGGACGACGATCGCGGGCTGGACATCGACGAGGAAATCGATCGGCTGCGCAACAAGTCGCAGGAGCTGACCCGCTCGATCTTCGCCAACCTCGGTGCCTGGCAGGTCAACCAGCTGGCCCGTCACCCGCAGCGTCCGTATCTCACCGATTACCTCGAGCGGGTGTTCACCGACTTCCGCGAACTCCACGGCGATCGCGCCTTCGCGGACGACCCGGCGATCATCGGCGGCATGGCCCGTCTCGACGGTCTGCCGGTGATGGTGATCGGCCAGCAAAAGGGGCGTGACACCAAGGAAAAGATCCGCCGCAACTTCGGCATGCCGCGCCCGGAGGGTTACCGCAAGGCCAAGCGCCTGATGGAACTGGCCGAGAAATTCGGCCTGCCGGTGCTGACCTTCATCGACACCCCGGGCGCCTATCCGGGCATCGACGCCGAGGCCCGCGGTCAGAGCGAGGCGATTGCCCGCAATCTCTACGTCATGGCCGAGCTCGAGACCCCGATCATCGTCACGGTGATCGGCGAGGGCGGTTCCGGCGGCGCACTCGCCATCGGTGTGGGCGACCACGTGATGATGCTGCAGTACAGCACCTACTCGGTCATCTCCCCGGAAGGCTGCGCCTCGATTCTCTACAAGAGCGCTGCGAAGGCACCGGAGGCGGCCGAGGCCCTGGGCGTGACCGCCGGCCGGCTCAAGAGCCTCGGGCTGGTCGACGAGATCATCCCCGAACCCTGCGGCGGCGCACACCGCGACGTGCCGGCCATGGCACGCTCGCTCAAGGCCAGTCTGAAGAAGGCCGTCCTCGCCCAGGTCGACCGACCCACGCAGAACCTGCTCGAGCGCCGCTACGAGCGACTGATGTCCTACGGTGAATTCACCGACCGCTGATTCTCCCCGGCGGCCAGTCGGCCCGGAGTGGTCGAGCCTGCCCGCCATTCCTCCCGACGGCTCCCACGTGCTGCTTGCCAGCTCGGGAGGCCGCGACTCGCTCGGTGCGCTCAGTCTGCTGGCGCGCTGGCGCGCGGAGGGTCACATCGCCCGCCTGTCCGTGATCCACGTCGACCACGGCCTTCATCCGGATTCCCCAGACTGGGCGGAAATCGCACGCCAGCAGGCGGCGGCCCTTGATTGCCCGTTCGAGACCCGCCGCGTCTCGGTGCGCCGCGCGACGGTCGGGGCCGGGCGCGGCTCGACCGAGGCCGCTGCCCGCGAGGCCCGTTACCGGGCCTTCGACGCAGCACTGACCGAAGCGGCCGCTGCCGACCCCGACCACGTGCCCGTGCTGGTCACCGCTCACCACGCCGAGGACCAGGCCGAGACCGTGTTGCTGGCATTGATGCGCGCCTCCGGCGGTCAGGGGCTGTCCGGCATGCGGGCGTGGCGACCGCGAGGGGAGTGGGCACACTGGCGCCCCTTCCTGGAGACGCCGCGCGAGCAACTCGAGGCGGCCGCCCGGGACACCGGTCTGGGCTGGGTGGACGATCCGGCCAACGACGACCCCGGTTTTGCCCGCAATCACCTGCGACACCATGTCCTGCCCGAACTGCGCGGTTTCTGGCCCGACGCGGTCGGACGGATCCGCACCAGTGCCCAGCGACTGGTGATGGAGCAACGGCTTCTCGGCGAGCTGGCCGAGATGGATGCCGGCCAGTCGCTTGACGGGCCGGTGCTGGATTGGCGCGAGGCCGCCACGCTCTCGCAGCTGCGGCAGTGCAATTTGTTGCGTCAGTGGCTCGCCCGTCTCGGTTGCCTTCCCCCGCCGCCGGAGCGCCTCGGCGAGTGGCTCGGGCAACTGCGAACGGCCGCCGTCGATCGCCAGCCGTTGCTCGAATGGCCGGGTGGCCAGTTGCGCCGCTATCGCGATCACATCCACTGGTTGCCGTCGCTGCCGGAGCCGACGCGGCCGGTGGACTGGCCGGCCGGGCGCGACTGCGTCACCCTCGACGGCGGTCGAGAGCTGTGCCGCCGGCGGGTGCGCGGGGCCTCGGGGCTGCTGCGCGAGTCGGTAGACGACTGGCGTCTGCGCCCGGTGGGCGGCAGCGAGCGCCTGCGCCCGGCCGAGGGTCGGCCGAGCGTGCCGGTCAAGCAGTGGTTCCAGGATCGGGGCATCCCGCCGTGGGAACGTCCCGCCGCCGTGGGAGTGGAGATCGGTGGTCAGCTGGCCGCCGTGCTGGCGGGCAACGAGCGGCTGGTGGAATTTGCCTTCCGCCCGGAGCCGGACGAGCCGGCCTGGGAACTGGTCGAGGCGCCGGGCTCGGCCGGCGGCTGACGGGGTCAGGCGCCGTCGATCTCGATTCGCCGGCGGCGTGCGCCGCCCGCCTTCTTCAGCGTCACCGTCAGCACCCCGTTGCGATAGCTTGCCTTCGCCGAGTCGGCCTCGACCGGGGTGGGGAGGGGGATCAGTCGGGCGAAGCGGCCGTAGGCGCATTCGGCCACGTGGTATTCACCCTCCTGATGCCGGCTCTGGACGCGTTTCTCGCCGGCAAGCCGCAACTCGTCGCCGTGCACCTCGACCTCGAAATCCTCGCGCTCCAGCCCGGGCGCCTCGAGTCGCACCTCGATGTGCGCGTTCTGGTCGAAGACCTCCACCGGCAGCAGCCCCCAGCCGACATTGCGCCGGTCGAGGTCGCGGGCTTCCTCATCGGATGCCCGGTGGCTCGGGGTGAAGCGGGTCACCGCGTGACCGGCGGCGTCGGTCAGCCGGCGCCAGCCTTCTGCGATGGATGTGCCGATTTGCTCGAAACGGTCGCGAATACGCTCGATGGCTGCCATGTCTCACCTCCGATCATGGATGTGCCTACCGAGGATAATTGGTCGGGATTCGCCGGTTTTCAAGCGGTTGGAGTGGCCGGTTCACGCCGTCTCTTGTGGCGAGAGACGACCCGCTCACGTCAGCCGTTTTCGTAGAGCCAGTTGAGCAGGGCGTCCTGGACCCGGGTGCCGCCGCCGTACTGCACGCCCTGTTCGTTGTGCAGCATCACCACCACGTAGCGACGCCCGGACTTGGCCAGCATGAAGCCGGCGCCGGCGCGCACGTCGCGCAGGGTACCGGTCTTGATGTGCGCATGGCCGCGGATCGAGCCCCGGTCGAGCCGCTTGCGCATGGTGCCGTCGATGCCGGCGATCGGCAGGGTGGCCATCACCTCGGCCATGTAGGGGCTCTTCCACACCGACAGCAGCATGTCGCCCAGCTGCTTCGGCGTGAGCCGGGCGACTCGCGACAGGCCCGAGCCGTTGTCGACCACCGCGTTCTTCCAGTCCAGATCGCGGTCCGCGGCCCAGCGCTCGATGACTTCCACCGACTTGAGTTCGGTGCCCGGCGGGCCCTTCACCTCCGCGCCGATCGTCAGCATGATCTGGCGCGCCATCACGTTGTTGGACCACTTGTTCATCAGCCACAGGTAGTACGACAGCGGCCGCGAATCGTGGGTGAGCAGCTTGGGCGAGCCCGACTGCACCAGCCCCTCGCGCCAGTGGCCCTCGATCTCGCCGCCGGTGGACTCGAACAGGTGCTCGAAGGCGTGGAAGAAGGCATCATGCGGGTCGCCGGCGACACGGTAGTACTGGTGCGGCGCACACTCGCGCGAGACGGTGCCGCGTACCTGGATCTCCGCGGCTGCCTCGGTCGGGTTGCGGATGTCGATCACCGGCCGGTTGGTGTTGCTGCGGCACGGCTTGTTGACCAGGTTGAGGTCGTTTTCCAGGGCCATGCGCGGGTTGGGCGGCCAGGTGCTCACCGATGAGTCGTCCGAGCCGTGCGGCGAGATGCTGATGCGCACCGCGCGATTGTCCAGCAGCAGGGCATTGGGCAACGCGTTGTAGACCCGGTCGGGGCGGTTGTCGAAATCGCCCGGATCGCCGTCGGTCTCCGCGAAGTAGGAATCGTCGAGGATGACGTCACCCTGGATCTCGCGCACGCCCAGTTCCTGCAGGCGCAGGGTGACGTTCCAGAGGTCCTCGCTGCGGAACCACGGGTCGCCGTAGCCCTTGATGTAGAGGTTGCCGTCGATCACGCCGTTGACCGGCCTCGAATCGGCGTAGATTTCCGTTTTCCACTGGTAGGAGGGGCCGAGCACGTCCAGCGAGGCCACCGTGGTGACCAGCTTCATCACCGAGGCCGGGTTGAACGGCTTGTCGCCCTGATGCGCGATGAGCGGGGTGTCGCTGTCGACCGCCTGCACCCACAGGCCGAGGTTGCCGGCACTGAGCTTCTGGTTGGCCAGTTCGGCCTTGACGGCCGAGGGCAGGGCGGAGTCCGCCGCGGGGGCAGCTGGGGGAAGGGGCAGCAGGCTGAGCAGGCCGAATCCGAGCAGGCGGCCGAAGGCATTGTGGCGGGCGTTACGCGTCAAATCCATGGTCGCGTCGAGTCTCCTCTGTGACGACATGTTCACCGGCTTCGGCCAGCCGGGTGTGGGCCATCATGCCACAGCAATTCCGGACTGGGCATGGAGTGTTTCGATACCCCCGATACCGCGCCTGATAGCGCTTTGAGGTAATCGTTGCCATTCAGTAAACTACGGGGCTTCTGATCGCATCCGACTGTCTACCGGCGAGCGTCCCTTGGGTCACGTGGCGCCGTATTCGGACTGCATCAGAGGGCCCTTGTTCCCTACCCATTTCCAATCGACGACAGGCGAAACCGCACTTACATGGCTGAAATCAACCCGATTGCCAACCGTATCGACAACCTCATCGAGCGCTCCGAGTCGCTCCGGGGGTATCTTTAACTACGATGAGAAGAAGGAACGCCTGGAAGAAGTCGACCGCGAGCTGGAAGTCCCCGAGGTCTGGAACGACCCGGAGCGTGCCCAGGCGCTGAACAAGGAGCGTGCCTCGCTGGTGCGCATCGTCGACACGCTTTCCGCGATGCGCGACGGCCTGACCGACTCGCGTGATCTGCTCGAGATGGCCGGCGAGGAAGACGACGAGGACACCATCGCCTCGGTCGAATCCGACGTCGAGGAGTTCGAGAAGCAGGTCGAGGACCTCGAATTCCGCCGCATGTTCTCCGGCGACATGGACGAGTCCAACGCCTTCATGGACATCCAGGCCGGCGCCGGCGGCACCGAGGCGCAGGACTGGGCCTCCATCCTGCTGCGCATGTACCTGCGCTGGGGCGAGAAGCACGGCTTCAAGACCGAGATAACCGAGATCTCCGACGGCGAGGTCGCGGGCATCAAGTCGGCCACCATCCGCTTCGAGGGCGAGTTCGCCTTCGGCTGGCTGCGCACCGAGACCGGCGTGCACCGCCTGGTGCGCAAGTCGCCGTTCGACTCGGACAACCGCCGTCACACCTCGTTTGCCTCGGTGTTCGTCTCCCCCGAGGTCGACGACAACATCGAGATCGAGATCAACCCGGCGGACATCCGTACCGACGTCTACCGCGCCTCCGGCGCTGGCGGTCAGCACGTCAACCGGACGGAATCCGCGGTGCGCTTCACGCACCTCCCCACCGGCGTGGTGGTCGCCTGCCAGTCCGAGCGCTCGCAGATCCAGAACCGCGACCGCGCGATGAAGCAGCTCAAGGCGAAGCTCTACGAGCTGGAGATGCAGAAGCGCCGCGAAGAGGCCCAGGCGGTCGAGGACACCAAGTCCGACGTTGGCTGGGGCAGCCAGATCCGCTCCTACGTGCTCGACCAGAGCCGCATCAAGGACCTGCGCACCAGCCACGAGACCGGCAACACGCAGGCGGTGCTCGACGGCGACCTCGACCCGTTCATCGAGGCCAGCCTCAAGAGCGGCCTCTGATCGCGACACACGCCCATCGACCGGCCGGGATGACCCGGCCGTTTTTCCCTTTCTTCAGGCAGTAAACGAACCATGGCCGAGCAAAAGCCCGAACTCGACGAGAACCAACTGATTGCCGAGCGCCGCGAGAAGCTACGGAGGCTGCGCGAGACCGGCAACCCGTTCCCCAACGACTTCGACCGCGAGAACATGGCCGGGGAACTGCAGGCCGAGTACGGCGAGCACGACAAGCCGTGGTTCGAGGAGAACACCGTGCGCGTCGCGGTCGCCGGCCGCGTCATGGCCAAGCGGGTGATGGGCAAGGCGAGCTTCCTCTCCATCCTCGACCAGTCCGGCCGCATCCAGTTCTACGTCGCCCGCGACGACGTCGGCACCGACGTCTACCAGGACTTCAAGACCTGGGACATCGGCGACATCGTCGGCGGCGAGGGCGTGCTCTTTAAGACCAACAAGGGCGAGCTCTCCGTGCGCGTGGATTCCATCCGCATGCTCACCAAGAGCCTGCGCCCGCTGCCGGACAAGTACCACGGCCTGTCGGACACCGAGGCCCGCTATCGCCAGCGCTACCTCGATCTCGTGATGAACGAGTCGGCGCGCGACACCTTCCGCCTGCGCACCCGCGTGATCCGCTTCATCCGCGACTACCTCGACGGCCACGGCTTCCTGGAGGTCGAGACGCCGATGATGCAGGCCATCCCGGGCGGGGCGTCGGCCAAGCCGTTCGTCACCCACCACAACGCGCTCGACATGCCGCTGTACCTGCGCATCGCGCCGGAACTGTTCCTCAAGCGCCTGGTGGTCGGCGGTTTCGAGCGGGTCTACGAGATCAACCGCAACTTCCGCAACGAGGGCCTGTCCACGCGGCACAACCCCGAGTTCACCATGGTTGAGTTCTACCAGGCCTACGCCGATTACAACGACCTGATGAACCTCACCGAGGACCTGCTGCGCCGCTGCACCGAGGAGGTCCACGGCGGCACGTCGATCGAGTACCAGGGCGACACCTTCGAGTTCGGCAAGCCGTTCGAGCGCCTGACCGTCCGCGAGGCGATCCTGCGCCACAACCCGGACCTCACCGCTGACGACATCGACGACGAGGGCAAGGCGCGCGCGGTCGCCGAGAAGCTGGGCATCCCGCTCAAGGATTCCTACGGGCTCGGCAAGGTACAGATCGAGATCTTCGAGAAGACCGCCGAGCACAAGCTGCACGACCCGACCTTCATCACCGAGTACCCGGCCGAGGTCTCACCGCTGGCCCGTCGCAAGGACGACGATCCGTTCGTCACCGAGCGCTTCGAATTCTTTGTCGGCGGCCGCGAGATCGCCAACGGCTTCTCGGAGCTCAACGACGCCGAGGACCAGGCCGAGCGCTTCGCCCAGCAGGTCAACGAGAAGGAAGCCGGCGACGAGGAGGCCATGCACTTCGACGCCGACTACATCCGCGCGTTGGAGCACGGCATGCCGCCGACGGCGGGGGAGGGGATCGGTATCGATCGGCTGATCATGCTGCTGACCGACTCGGCGTCGATTCGGGATGTGCTCTTGTTTCCGCATATGCGGCCGGAATGATGTTCCATGGTTAAACTTTGGTAAGCTCGAATCTCCATCGAGTGTCCTAGTGGCTCATGATGGGGTCCGATTTCAGGAAGAATCGTTTTAAATCAAGGAGGATTTGCAGTGGGATCTGTTATTTCGAAAACTCTGGGTGGTCTTTCGGCTCGATACTACGTTCGGCAGTTTGTGTTTGGCTTGGCGATGGCTGCCTTGTTTTTTGTTCTGCCAATGCAAAGTGAAACCGCGACGGTTTCATTTGGCCTTGTTGCCTTTGCCGCAATAAGCACTTTTCTATATCCGTACTCACGCTTTGTGTACGAAAGTGTCATCGACTTCATTGTTGGCGAAAATGTGTTTTTTTTGAACGCCTTTGTGATGTTGGTGACTAAGCTCTTCACAATGTTGCTGTGCTGGTTCCTTGCTATTTTTATAGCTCCTGTTGGAATGGCGTACCTCTACTACCACCACAGTAAAAATGAAGAACTCCCGGAGCGGGAAGGGAGCGAGTCTTAAGGGCCTTGTGTGTCTCCCCGCGCGATAGAGCACGGCATGCCGCCGACGGCGGGGGAGGGGATCGGCATCGATCGGTTAATCATACTGTTGACCGACTCGGCGTCGAATTCGGGACGTGCTGCTGTTCCCGCATATGCGGCCGGAGTGAGATTAAGCGTCTTCTAAAGAAAAAGGGAAACCCGCATGTGGCGGGTTTTTTTTATGGTGATAATGTGGTTGATGATAAAAACCCAGAAAGACGGAATCTGTCACTGGCCTCTCTGAGTTTTGTTGCTTATTTCTGGGGTGGCGGGAGTTTGGTGGCAGACAATGTGACACTTCAGTTCATCAGCCTGAAATTTTCCCGCCCTGAAGTTTTAGCCCTATTGGCATGGGTTACATTGTTCTGGTTCTTGTATCGATACTGGCTTCTTAATCGGAATAAATTTCATGACAGTTATGCTGTCGAAATTTTATCAAGAGTAAACCGCGAAGATGCGAACCAATACGTCGCGAAGGCCTTGGGGAATAAAGCCGCAGAAGACAGCGAAGAAGGTTTGCACATAGATAAAATATATTGGAGTGGCCTTCACATGCGTGCCGATTGTGTGTGGGCTTTGAAGGTGGGACGGAATACGGATACTGGACGGATCAGTTCACGAACCGGGGCCGACCCCAAGCGTAGCCAGGAAGTTGTATTCGATGGAATCGGAGGGTGGCGGACCGCTATTGTAATAAATTCGCGAGTTTTCGCTCTAACTGAAGGGTTTTCAAGTTACCTTGTTCCATATGTTCTGTTTTTCATAGCGTTGCTATCAGCTTTAGTTTCCCTGTTTTTGATGTAAAGATGCCTTTTAAAACTTGATCTGAGGTTTCGCACGCTCTCGCGCGATGCAGTCCTGTGTTGGGCGAAGCCCGGCGTGCGAGGCACTTTCTCTTGCTTGCCCAAGAGAAAGTACCCAAAGAGAAGGGCACCCCTCGCCTTGGCCCTACGGGCTTCCCTCCCGTCCGGGGTGCCGCGGACGGGTCGGTTCGACGCGACGTCCTGTCGCGGCGAACCTCGGGGCGGCGTCCATGCCGCCCCGACCCTGCGGCACCCCGGCCGCTCGGCAAGGCGAAGGGGACTTCCCCGCCCGATGACTCCCTGCCATGTATATTTGAGCTCCCAACCCCATTGTTCTTGGTAGCTGATGCCAGATATTGATTGGAATAACAGGCGTCTCCCGAACGATGCGCAGCTGTGGAGCTTGCGCGGGACGCCTACGCGCTGCTTTAGCTACTCCTCGCCCCTTCTGAGTCAGCACGGTGAGTGAAACTCTTCCTATCGTGTTCGCGGCTTACCCACTGCTCCTTGCGGGTGCGGCCCTCATATGGCTGGTTCGTCTGGGGACCCAAGATCGGCTCGATTGGGCAGTGCTAGTGTTGGCTTGTGGCAGCATCATGGCCTTTGTGTTTCTCGCGGGTAGCTGGGCCTTTACCAGTTATTACCTGCGGTACGTTTTTCCTGGCTTGTTTGCCGTTGTCGCGGTGTTTCTGTACCCCCGAACGGGGCGTGGCAACTCTAAAGCTCGGACGCGCTTCAGCGGGATCACGGTCCTGCGTGCTTCGGTATTTCTCTTGTTCTCGGTGCTGAACGCGCTAGTGATTGCGTCGCATTACCCATCGGGCGAGACGCTTGATGTCGATTTCCCGCTTCGCTCCGGCACTTACTACGTGCTCCAGGGTGGGGGCAGTGCCGTCACCAACCCCTTCCACGCCCTGAGTAGCGACAGGAAGGCTGTCGATATCGTCAAGCTGAACCGGTTTGGCAATCGGGCGGACGGTATCGCCCCGCGTGCGTTGAGCGCCTACGAGATCTTCGGCGAGACGCTTCATAGCCCGTGCGAAGGACGCATTGACCGGGTTCGCGACGGTCTGCTGGACAACCCGCCTGGACACCCGGTCACGGAGCAGTCGGAGGGCAACTATGTCGTGTTGCGGTGTGACGAGGCGGATATCTTCATGGCCCACCTCAAGCGCGGCAGCATCAGAGTGGCGCCAGGGGAGGTCGTAACGGCGGGGCAGCCGTTGGCCGAAATCGGCAATTCGGGAAACAGCCTTGAACCACATCTTCATATCAGTGCGACAAAAAACGACCGGGCGATCGGGCTTCAGTTAAACGGGCGGTCATTGTCGATGAACAGCGTGGTCCGCCGAGGTGAAGAGGTGCATAACTAGGCATCCACACGACGGCGGAAGTGCTACCCGGTTCCGCTTCCGGGCGAGCTGGGTCGTAGGAGCGTCATTTCTGAGCCGCTAGCCGGCTTGCTGGAATACAACCCAACTGTTGGCGCAGTCCTGGCAGTTGGAGGTATAAGTCGGGCCGGACTTTTTTACCCGAACCTTTCGTGACTGGCAGGCGGGGCAGGGCATCTTCATGGAGGTGTTTGTCCCGCACGATCCACAGCGTACGTAATAGCCGTATTTGCCGTATTGGCCCGCAAGGTCGGCTGTCTCGCCGCATTTCTTGCAGGCGAGAGTTGCTGCGTCGGCCTTGTTCGGTTGAACCGACGCCGAAACGGCTTCATTCGGTTTCGACGTAGGCTGAATTTGATCCCGTTGTTGTGACGTAAATGTAGCGGACGGCTCCGCGGCATGCGATTGATGGTTCTCCACCAGGAACCGGCCGATTCCTTCGATTTCCTGCTGGCTGAAGCGCGGCTTGGCCTTGACCCAGCTTTCGGCCCAGGTTCCGACCAACTCGCGAATCTTCTTTGCGACGAACTCGCTTTTGACGACTTGATCGGCGATAGCACGCGGCATGTCGTCCCGATGCAGGATCGCGCTGCTGGACACGGCACAGATCGTTTTCCAGTCACGCCCACCGATCTGGGTCTGGATGCCTAGTAGCTTGCCCAGAAACTTCTCAACGTTCTGACGTAGAAGGTCTTTGACAAGCTCCTCCTGCAACTCGGCTTGCCGTACCGGAGAGGGCATGCCGTACCACTGGCCTCGAAAGCTACGGGACCACTCTCCCTGACGGTTGACCTTTACTTCACCGTGGATGCTCTTGGACTCGATGATGACGAGCCCGAACGGATGCACCACGAGGTGGTCGATCTGAGCGTGTTCTCCCTTGTGTTCGACACGAAGGTCGTTGATCACGAGGATCGACTCGTCATCCCCAAACTCGCGGCGCAAATAGAACGCGACGTCCTTTTCCTGCTGATGCCCTGCCTTGGTTCTTTCGTCCTGTCCGGCTGGGCTTTCCTTTTCCTTGATAATCATCCAGCGCTCCTGAGCGATGTTGCCCGTGGCGTCTGAGCGCCTCGGATATGCGACCAAAGAATAATCGCAATATGCATGCGGAATCGAGCATGGATCGACTCACTCAACACCGCCATACGGTATTTCAACGGGTTGAGTGAAAGGTTCGCATGGCCTCGCGCTCGGTTGTGGCGGGCCTTCGGTATATTGGCCATATAAAGGGCATCAACAGAGCCGACGTTGCATGACAGATATCGACTGGAAAAACACCCATGCCGCCATCTGGCGCTCGGGGCCGCAACGACTGCGGTCCGTGCATCGTATCGATCCCGTTGTCCCCGACCAGCTGCTGGGAGTCGAGCGCCAGAAGCAGGCGCTGATGGAGAACACTAGGCGTTTTCTTCATGGTCGCGGCGCGAACAACGCGCTGCTGTGGGGTTCGCGCGGTACGGGCAAGTCGTCGCTGATCAAGGCGATGCTCAATGCCTACGGCGATCAGGGCCTGCGGATGATCGAGGTGGACGCCGATGACCTGGGCGATCTGCCGGAGATCATCGACCCGCTGCTGGACCTGCCGCAGCGGTTCGTCATCTTCTGCGATGACTTGTCTTTCGAGCAGGGCGATTCCCGTTACAAGGGCCTCAAGCGCGTACTGGAAGGCTCGCTGGAGCTGCCGCCGGAGAACGTGGTGGTCTATGCCAGTTCCAACCGCCGACACCTGCTGCCCGAGCAGGTGAGCGACAACGACGGCGCGCGGGTGGTGGACACGGAGCTGCACCACACCGATGCCGTCGAGGAGAAGATCTCGCTCTCCGACCGCTTCGGCCTGTGGCTGTCGTTCTACCCGATCAGCCAGCCGGAGTACCTCGAGATCGTCGACTTCTACTTCCACGACTGGAGCGGCGACCGCGACGAGCTGCACGCGGAAGCCATCAAGTTCGCCCAGACCCGCGGCGTGCGCAGCGGCCGGGTCGCGCGGCAGTTCTTCAACGCCTTCGGCTGAGCCCTGGGCGGTCCGTTCCCGATCCAACCGGAAACGCGTGGCCACGTCCGGGCATCGGTCGTGGTCAGGCAGGTGGTTTGGCGGTGGGGAGGTCGGTTTCCAGCAGGCGTTCGGTGGCACGGATGATGACGCGTGCCACGCGGTAGGTGCTCTCCAGGGACACCCATTCGTTGGGGGCGTGGGAGACGTCGATGCGCCCCGGTCCGTAGAGCACCGTGGGTATGCCGGCGAGACGAACCCAGCCGGCCATGTCGCAGCCGTAGGGGGCGGCGGTCACGGCGGGGGTCTGGCGGAATTCCTCCTCGGCCGATTCGACCATCGCGGTGACCAGGGGGTGGTCCGGGTCCGTCGCCGACGAACCGAAGCCGGCGGCCATGCGCGTGATGCGAGGGGGGTTCTCCACGAGCCAGCGATCCTTTCGACACGCCTTGGCGATCGCGTCGCGAAAGCGCTGTTCCGCCTGGTCGACGCTTTCGTCCAGGGCGACGCCGATGCGCACCTGGGCCTCCAGCGAATCCATGACCGTCGACGACCAGCGCCCGCCGCTGATTACGCCGACGTTGGTGGCGTAGGGGAGCTTGTGTGCCGTCATCAGGGGGTTTGTCTCGCGCGCGTTCACGGCTTGCTCGTCGGCGCGCATGGCATGGAGGAGGGTGATGAAGTGGTCGAGCGCGCTTTCGCCCTGCAGCCGATTGCTTGCGTGCGCGGCGCGGCCCGGCACCTCGATCTTCAGCGACATCGCCCCGGCGTGCGCGATCACCAGTTCCGGGATGTCATCGACGATGGTCGGTTCGGGAAGGATGGCCGCGTCGGCGTCCCAGCCGCCGCGGATGGCGGCCAAAGTGCCGAGTCCGCTGTCCTCTTCGGCCGGCACGGCCGCAAATACCACGCGACCCGGGAAGTTACGCTCGCCGGAGGCGAACGCGGCGAAGGCGGTCATGGCCGCGATCAGGCCGGATTTCATGTCGGCGGCGCCGCAGCCGTAGATCCGGTCGTCGCGCATGACGCCGGAGAAGGGCTCGTCGTTCCAAGGGCCGTAGTCGCCGGGTGGCACGACGTCGACGTGGCCGGTGAGCAGCACCGACGGGCCCGGCCGGTCGCCGCGCACCACGCCCACCACAACCGGTGCCCAGGCCCGTTCGACCTCGTGGCCCGGGTAACGGGGGTCGCGCTGCAGCGAGGCGATCCCGTCGTTCCAGTAGTCGATTTCGGCGTCCAGTTCCTGCAGCCAATCCGCGATCTGGGCGATGGCCGCATCTTCCTGGCCGGTGATCGACGGAATCCGGATCAGCGACACCAGCCGGTCGCGGATCTGGTCCGCATCGGCGAACGACGTACGTCGAACCATGAGGAGACCTCCTATCTGTCGGCCGCGACATGAGCATAGTGCACCGGCCCACGGCCCGGCCATGGCGTGCCGCGCGCCGTCGACAGGGGGCGGGGTGTTGACTAGATTCGGTGGAGAGGCGCGAGCGCGCCCCGGGGCGAATGGAGGGTCGCACGATGCCGTCGAGCGAGCACGTGAACAGGAAGGCGCCACCGCAGCCGGTGCTGACAGGCCGCCGGTTGCGGCTGCGCTCGACCAGTGATGCGGAGATCGAATTCGTCGTCGACCTCGAGCGCCACGTCGACAACGTGGACTACATCGAACAATGGAGTCCCGCCGACCACCGGCACTGCATGCAGACGGCGGACTGCACGCACTGGATCATCGAGGAGATGCGTTCCGGCGATCCGGTCGGCTTCGTGGTGCTGGAAGGCCACTGTGACCCCAATGACGCCCTGCTGCTGCGTCGCCTGGTCATTGCTCGCAAGGGGCGGGGCTTCGGCAAGGAGGCGGTGACGCTGCTGACGCGCTACTGCTTCGAGGTGCTCGCGTTCCACCGCCTGTGGCTGACGGTGCTCAAGGGCAACGAACCGGCCCGGCGTCTCTATCGTCGACTCGGCTTTGTCACCGAAGGGGTCAGCCGGGACAGCGTCAAGGAAGACGATCACTACCTTTCCATGTACGTGATGTCGATGCTGGCGCCGGAATACCCTGACTCGCAGGCCTCCCGCGAGGCCCATTGGCGCGAGAACGCCGGCCAACCGGCGGCCCAGGACACCGGGAGGGAACACTCATGAGTCGCAACGCTACCCCACCGCTGCATGTCGGCGTGCTGTTCGGCGATCCGCGCCTGCCGTATCCCTACCGTCCGGAGGGGCGCCTGACCGAGGAGGATTTCGAGGACATCCGCCGCCTGCGCGAGGCCCTCGAGCCGTTGGACGGCTTCCGCTTCAGCTACTACGACGATCACCTGCGCCTGTACGAGGACCTGCGCGAGGCCGCGCCGGACTTGGTGCTCAACCTCTGCGACACCGGCTATCGCAACGTGGTGCGTCACGACACTCTGGTGGCGGCACTGCTCGAGATCCTCGAGATCCCCTTCACCGGGGCCGGTTCCTTCGCCATGGGCCTGAGCACGGACAAGTCGATGGTGCGGTCGCTGGCGATGGGTATCGGCATACCGGTGCCCAACGAAACCTTTGTCGACCTGACCGCCGATCCGCTGATCCTGCCGGAACTCTACCCGGCGCTGATCAAGCCGAACGCGGCCGACGGCAGCGTCGGGATCACGCGCGACTGCGTGGTGCACAACGACGTTGAGGCGCTGGCCTACCTCGAGCGGCTGCGCGACGAGCTCGACCGGCCGCAGGCCCTGATCCAGGACTTCCTTGCCGGGACCGAGTACACGGTGGGCCTGATCGGCAATCCCGGCGACTTCACCGTGCTGCCGCCGCTCGAGATCGATTACAGCCACCTCGACCCCGGCCTGCCGCCGATCCTGTCCTACGGCTCCAAGGCCGATCCGGAATCCCCGTACTGGCAGCAGCTGGAATTCCGGCGCGCGGACATCGACGATGCCACCTACGCCCAGCTGGTGGACAACAGCGTGCGACTGTTCCAGCGCCTGGGCTGCCGTGACTACGCCCGGTTCGATTTCCGCGCCAGTGTCGACGGCGTGCCGCGCCTGCTGGATGCCAACTACAACCCCACCTGGAGCTGGAACGGCAAGATGGCGTTGATGGCCAGCTGGGCCGGCTACGACTACAGCACGCTCTGGCGCATGATCCTGGAGGCCACGGCGCGCAGATGCGGCTTGCTGGATTGAGCGGCCGGGGTGCCGACCTAAGCGACCGGGTCGTTCGGCCATCCTGCCAGGGAAAGCCCGTGGACAACGCCATCGACATCCGCCCCGAGGAGCCCGCTGATCTCGCGGCCATTCGCGAGGTGACGCGGGCGGCATTCGCGACCCTCGAGATCAGCGATCACACCGAGCAATACATCATCGACGCGTTGCGCGCTGCCGGGGCGCTGACGATCTCGCTGGTTGCCGAAAGGGCAGGGCAGGTGGTCGGCCACATCGCCTTTTCACCGGTGACGATCTCCGACGGCACGCCCGGCTGGTACGGGCCGGTGTCGGTGCTGCCCGAGTACCAGCGGCAGGGCGTCGGCGCGGCGCTGATCCACGCGGGGCTGGCGCAGTTGAAGCGTCTGGGCGCGCGCGGGTGCTGCCTGGTCGGCCACCCGGACTACTACCCGCGCTTCGGCTTCGAGCATCCGTCCGCTCTCCGCGTCGAGGGTGTCCCGTCCGAGGCCTTCTTGGTCCTGCCGTTCGACGGTCCCGTGCCGCGCGGCACCGTCGGTTTCCATGCGGCGTTCGCGGCCACCGGCCCGGCAGCGCCGTCACCGTAAGCGCGGGAGACGAGTGCCAACTCGGATCAGGTGTTGGGTGAGGCGATGAACACCGTCTGGGTGGGGTAGGCGAACTCGATCTCTTCTTCCTCGAAGCGCTGGTGGATGTGCAGGTTCACCGCCTGCTGGACGTCCATGTATTGAGCGTAGTCCGCGCTGAGTACGTAATAGACCGTCTCGAAGTTGAGCGAGAAGTTGCCGTAGGCCTTGAAGTGGGAGCGGTCGAAGCGGGTGCCCTCCGATGCCTCCACCGCCTCGCGCATGATCTCGGGGATGATTTCCAGCTTGGCCCGCGGGGTCTGGTAGGTCACGCCGATCTCGAACACCACGCGCCGCTCGTGCATGCGCCCGTAGTTGCGGATGCGGCTCTGCAGCAGGTCGGAGTTGGAGAACACCAGCTGCTCGCCCGACAGGCTGCGCAGGCGGGTGGTCTTCAACCCCACGTGTTCCACGTTGCCCATCAGGCTGTCGATGATCAGGAAGTCGCCTTCGGCGAAGGGCTTGTCCAGCACGATCGACAACGAGGCGAACAGGTCGCCGAGGATGTTCTGTACCGCCAGAGCGACGGCGATGCCGCCCACGCCCAGCCCGGCGATCAGGGCGGTGACGTTGATACCGAGGTTGTCGAGGGCGAGCAGCAGGACGAACGACCACAGCGCGATGCGGCCGAGGAAGCCGGCCGCGCTGAGGGTCATGGCGCTGCCGGGGTCGGTCTCGCGCCGTTTCAGCCGGTAGCGCTCCAGTCGCTGGACGAGAAAGGTGCTGGACCACAAGCCGGCTTGCACCAGCAGGCCGAGCACGGTCACCGACTGGACGAACTGGTCGCCCTGGGGCGGCAGGTCGTGGTAGAGCGTGCCGAGGTAAAGCGCCACCACCAGCAGGAACCACCACTGGGTGCGCCGCAGTACCGCCACCAGATCATCGTCGAGGGAGTTGCTCGTGTGTTCGGCGAACTTGGCCCAGCGGGCGAGGAGTACGCGCTGGGCCACCAAGAGCAGGGCAAAGACGCCCAGCGCGACACTCGCGGCAACCAGGGCGTCCATCAGGTTGATTTGGCCAATGGTCCATTCCAGGGGGTTCATCACAACCTTCCTCGGGGCCGCGGTCCGGAATGCCGTTTCCAGACGGGCCTGGGTGGGCACTCCGCGACACCTGCAACGTGGTTGGCAAAAGAAATCGGTGTCTCCGAACTATAGACTCCACTCGCGCAGAGGCGAGCCGGGCAAGGGTGAGGCTCGACCCGGCCGGAACAATAAACGCGCCTGCGTTATCTTACGCACGGCGGGCGATGCGCTCGCCTTCCCGGACGTCGACCTTCCACAGCAACAGGGCGCCAGCCAGGAACAGGGCAATCACCGACAGAATGCCCAGACGCGAGCTGTCCGTCAGGAAAGCCACCGTTCCGATCAACCCCGGGCCAATCACGGCGGCAAACTTGCCCATCATGTTGTAAAAGCCGAAGAACTGGCCGGCCTTGTCGGCCGGGATAATCCTTGCATACAGCGATCGGCTCAGGGATTGCACCCCGCCCTGCACCAGGCCGATAACGACGGCGAGCATGTAGAACTCCTGGACCTGCTGCATGAAGTAGGCCCAGATCGTGACCAGCAAATAGACCCCCAGGGCAATCAGGATCCCCGCCTTGGGGCCAATCCGCTCGCCGAGCAGCCCGAATAGCAGCGCCGCGGGAAAGCCGACAAATTGGGTGATCAGGATCGCCACGATCAGATCCTGGCTGTCGAAGCCGATGGACAGGCCGAAGTCGATCGCCATGCGCACCACCGTGTCGACGCCATCGATATACAGCCAGTAGGACACCAGGAACAACCAGACCAACTTGTATTGCCGGATATCGCGGTAGGTCTTGTACAGGTCGCGAAAACCGCCCGTGACGGCACGCTTCAGGCCGACCCGGGCTCCGCCCCGGTCGGCCGGCAGGTTGAAAAGTAGCGGTAGCGTGAACACCGCCCACCAGATGGCGACGCTGACAAAGGCAAAACGCACGGCCTCGGTGCTGTCGACAAAGCCGAACCAGGTCGGGTAGGCCGTCATCAGAATATCGACGCTCAACAGTATCCCGCCCCCCAGATAGCCGAGCGCATAGCCGTAGCCGGATACCAGGTCGTAATGCTCTGGCCGAGACGCCTTGACGATAAGGGCATCGTAAAAGATCACGCTGCCCATAAAGCCGACCACAGCCAGAACATATAAGGTTGCTGCAGCCAACCAGGCTCCTTGTGCCACGCCGTAGAGCGCGGCAGTCATGATCATTCCCAATGCAGCAAAAGAGAGCAGCATGCGTTTTCGGGCCTCGCCAGCATCCGCGATGGCGCCTAGGATCGGTGCGAGCAACACGATGACGATGCCGGCGATGGAATTGGCCATGCCGAGATGGAACGTGCTGGTCGTGACGGATTGACCGGCACTCAGATACTCCTTGAAAAAGACGGGGAAGATGCTGGCGAGCATGACGGCCGCAAATGCCGAGTTGGCCCAGTCGTACATCGCCCAGGAGAGCACTTTCTTGTCGGTCAGGATTTTCCACATAGAAAGCTGTATCCCGTTATCGGCCTCATTCGGGTGCTCGACCCACACGGGCTGGCCCGGCGTAAGCGACTGGTGCTGCGCCCCTGGGGCCGGAAAGCCCGGCGGGTTCGGCTTTTACGGGTTCGTTGCCGGGCCCGAAAGCGGCGATGTGATCGGGCAAGGTGTCCGGTGGCGAAAAAAGGCGCTGTCCAGGGCCTTCACTGATGCGAATGTAGCGCCTGATGGGGCGCTTGGCTCGGTCTACCGTGTTGAGACTCGCCGCGTGCCTCCCCTCGATTTGGGGCAAGGGGCGCCTTGTGACCCTCGTGGATGCATAACTCTCGTGGCCGCCTGGGTGACACTGTGCGGGAGGCGAGGGGGCAGTCGCCCCGTCGAGATAGTCGGTCTGCTCTATGCCGGGAGACAGTGGCGGCCGTTTCGCTCATGATCGGACCCATGTCGATGAGAATCACGGCAACCTTCCAGCGCCTTTCCGCGCCGTCCTCTTTCATCGCCCTGGCGAGCAGTGCCGTCCTGTTGTCCAGCGGGTGCGCCACCACCATCGTGCCCCCGGAGTCGGTGGATCGCCCGCAGGCTGTCTTGGTGCTGGACCATGGTCGCCATTCCAGTTTGGTGCTCCCGCACGCGCATGGTTTCGTTCGCTATGCCTACGGTGACTGGGGCTGGTATGCCGAGATCGATACGGGGACGATCGAGGCCAGCCGGGCCCTGCTCTGGCCGAGCCGTGCCGGCCTGGGGCGCAGCCTCACCGGCGAGCCTGCGACGGAGCAGGGCGTGCGGGAGGGGCTTCGCGTCGGCATCCAGGACATCCATGAGGTGACGGTCGACATGGACCGGGTGACCGCGTTGCGTTCCTCACTCGAGGCCTATCATCGGGCAAACGCCGCCGGCGCGAAGTACAACGCCGTCTACGATTTGACCTTTGTCGAGCATCCCGAGCCGTATGCATTCTGGAACAACTCCAATCACAAGGTTGCCGAGTGGCTGCGGCGGCTGGGTTGCGCGATCGAGGGAAGCGCTGTCTGGGCCTGGTGGCGTGTCAGGCCCGTCGGGGGCTTGGAAGAAGGTGAAGGAGGCGAAAGGCTCATCGCGCGCTAGCGGCCGAATATCTGCTCGCCGCCTGCCACAACGGGGATCCCGTCAGCCAGTTCCTGCAGTCTCATAACGCCGGATGCGTTGCTATCTCCGCCTTCCTGCGGTGACCGTATGAACGGAGGCAATCGCTATCCGAGAGGCGCCGGTGTCCATCGTCGCCTTATGAGGCTCGGCAACGACGGCGACGGAGTCGGACCTCCGCCCTTTCCAGGAGCATCGACCCAATGAACCTATTTCCCGCGATCCTGAGTGCACGTGGAACAACGTGGTGGTTGATCCACCTAACCATGGGGATCGCACGGGTAAGGACGCCCTGATCCGAGATTTCCTCACCGGGACCGAGTACACGGAGGTATATCGTGTCGGTGCTGGCTATACTTTTCGGCTATCTCTCAACCGCACACGGGGGCACTCATCGACGATCTTCTTCAATCGGCGTTGCAGCTCTCGCCCCTGACGATCTATGTCGTGCTGGGCGTGCTGTGCTGGGCCGAGGCCGCATTCTTTCTCGGCTTCGTGACACCCGGAGAGCTCGCCGTGGTGATCGGCGGAATCCTCGCTTCTCGTGGTCAGGTGGAGATGGGCCCGCTGGTGGGTGTCGTGGTGTTTGCCACGATCCTGGGGAATGCGACGGGCTTTTTCATCGGCCGCCACTGGGGCGCCAGAGTGCTTGAATGGGCGCCCCTGCAGCGTTTCTTCGGCCCGTCCATCCGGCACGTGCAGGGCTTCATGCAGCGCAGAGGGGAGTGGGCGATCGTGCTGGGCCGAGTCTCCACGCCCACCCGAATCATCGTGCCTTTTCTCGCTGGTGCCTCGCAGTTGTCCTATCGCCGGTTCCTGCTGTTCGACGTGCCGGCGAGCGTGGCCTGGGCGGTTACGTTCAGCACGCTCGGCGTCGTGCTCGGGGCATCCTGGGACGTTCTGCAGGAGGTGACTGGGACGGCCGCTCTTCTGATACTGATCCTTTTCATCACCGCGTTGGTCATTCGCTGGGTGGCGGTCCGCATCGCGGCAAACCGGCGACGGGTGGAAGAGGTCTTCCTCGTCGCTCTGCGCGTTACCGGCACCGACGGAATCGCCCGCACGCTCGCCCCGGGTCTTCGCTGGCTGGCTCGGCGGCTCAGTCCAAGCATGGCCCATGGATTGAGCCTGACGTTTAGCTTCCTCGCTCTGTTTGGCTCGGTTGGCGGTATCGTCCTGGTGCTCAGCCACACATGGGCGGTCGGCGGCCTCGCGCTGGTCGACTTTCCCGTTCTCGAATGGATTGGTGAGGTGAGAACGGACCAGGCCGTCACGTTCGCGCGCGGCGGTCTCCAGGCGTTTCACTGGCCGGGGATTCTTGCGGTGGCGATCCCGTTAATGGCGTTCGTGCTCTGGCGTGCGGGGTGGGGCGCGGCGCTTCGAATCGGCTTCGGTCTCGCCTTCGCAGTCGGCGGCGCCTATGTGCTCGATCGCTTCGCGCTGGCCGGGGTGGTCCCGAATGCGGAGTTTCCTTCGGTACCCGTCACGGCTGCGGCAGCTCTCGTGGTTCAAACCACGGCGTTCACTTTCAGGATGTGGAACTGGCGGGCCGCGGTGCTTTGCGCCGGCATCGGCACCTTCGTCCTCTTTGCCGTCGGGCTGGGAACGCTCGTGGCAGGCTGGGCCGCACCGTCGGGAATCGTTTTGGGGCTGGCGCTGGGGATAGCGTGGGCCACGGTGGTCGAACTGCTGCTAGAGGCCCTCCGTGAGCAACTGGCCCATCACACCTCCGAACTGGATTCCCGGACTGAACCTGACGTGTAAGGGCGTTTGGTTACCCGGTCCGGTTCACTCGCCGGCGGACGTTACTGATACATGCCTGCACCGACGATAAGTGTCTCGTCACCCACCTCGACGCTCCTTACGTAGGTGGTCTTGAGGGCATCTGCCTGAGGCTGGGTTGGCCGCGGCCAGTGGTAGGTCACCCAGCCATGGCCCTGTTCCTTGGCCAGTTCGATGTACTCGCGCACCAGGTATTTGCCCGTACTGTCCCGGACATCCCAGAGGTTGCGCCCCTCGATGCCGGGAAAGGCGGGATTGACCAACTCCACGCCGTTGTCGGCGGTGACGAACACGTAGGTGTCATGGAAGAAAAAGCGGCTTGTGGGGTCGCGCAGGGTGGGGAATGCGTCCTTTCCCTGTTGTCGCAGCAGATCGGCGGCCGCCTCCACTTCTTCGACGAGAAAGGCCTTCTCCATGCCGCCCCGGTACACCCCGCTACCGATCAGGTAGTCGGTTCCGGAGGGCGAGTGGGCACGCACGATGTAGGTCGATTTCCAGATCGGTTGAAGGTCGTGGGGGCGATTCCACTGGTAGTGCACCCAGCCCTTGCCATCGCCTTCTTTGGCGGCCCTGACGAACATCCGCCCGATCGGCTTGCCGCCGACGTCCTTCAGACGGATCAGGTTCTGCTTTTCGTGCTCGGGGTCCGGCGGGTAGACCTTGCGGTTGCCTTGCAGGTCCCAGGCAAAGAGATACCGGTCACCCCGGTACCAGCGGCTCCCCGGCTCACGAAACGCCGCAAAGACCGACTCCCCTTTGCGGTTGACGGCATCGGCCGCGTCCTCGACGAGCCTGACCGTCTCGCGCGTGGTTTCCATCTCGTAGGGTGGAAGGGAGGCGTCCTGGGCAGCGAGCACGGAGGAGCCCAGCAACAGAGGCAGCGAAAGTAGATATCTGGACCAGCTGTTCACGGCAACCCTCCGATCGATCGTCATGACGGGATGTGAACAAGAGTAGTACTGCGCGGCGTGGCTTTTGCGCGGGAGGACAGGTGTTTGTCCGTGAGTGATGGGCATGGGGCCATCATTGTTCTCCAGTCCGCCGGGTTGGTATACGCTTCGATTTTTCCGGATAACCGTCGAAATGGACTTCCTTCCCGCGATCCTGAATGCGTTCGGTACCTTGTGGTGGGTGATCCCGCTTGCCGTGGTGCTTGCCCTGGCCAAAACGCCCTGGTTCAAGGGCATGTTCGGCGAGCTTCTGGTGAGGGTCACCGCATGGTGGCGGCTGCCCGCCGACGATTACCACCCGCTGCACAATGTCACTCTACGCACGCCGGACGGCACCACGCAGATCGATCACGTTTTCGTCTCGCGTTTTGGCATCTTTGTGGTCGAGACGAAGCACATGAAGGGCTGGATCTTCGGCGGCGAGAACCAGGCGAAATGGACCCAGAAGATCTACCGGAAGACGGTGTCGTTCCAGAATCCGCTTCGGCAGAACTACAAGCACGTCAAGGCGATTGAGGCGATGCTCGACCTGCCGGCCGAGGTGATTCACTCCGTCGTAGTCTTCACCAGCAACAGCACGTTCAAGACACGAATGCCCGCCAACGTGACGGCGGGCGGCGGCTACGTGCGTTACATCCGCTCGTTTGGAACGCCCGTGCTCAACGAGGAGCAGGTGGGGCAGGTGATTGCCGCGATCAGGTCTGGTCGGCTGGCCGCGACACGTGCCACGCACCGTCAGCATGTGGCTCAGCTGAAAATGCGCGCCGATCCGAATGCCGCGAGACGTTGCCCCAAGTGCGGTAGCGAGATGGTGTTGCGGACGGTGAAACGCGGGGCGAATGTCGGCAAGCGTTTCTGGGGATGCTCGACGTTCCCCGCCTGTCGAACCAGGCAGGATGTCGAGTAATGAAAGAGGCGGCGGGTGAGGGTGACGCTCGCCGGCGCCGGTACGCAATCAGCCGGCTGATTGCTCGATCAGGTGCCGGAGGTCCTCGGTGATATTGGCTGTCTTGGTTTCCTCGTCGATCAACAGACGGGTCTTGCCCTGCGGGCCGAAGACGAATACCGCCCCGCTGTGATTGACGATGTAGAAGCCGTCCTCCTGCGGTTCTTCGTAGCTGAAGGCGACACGGTAGCGCTTCGCGACCTCCTTCAGCTGTTCCTGCGTGCCGGTGAGGCCGACGAGGTTGGGGTTGAAACCGGCGACGTACTCGTCGAGCACCTTCTTGTCGCGCTTGGGGTCCACCGCCACGAACAGGATCTCGACCTGGTCGGCTTGGTCGCCCAGGTCCCGGGTTGCCGCGGCCAGCTTGCGTAGGGCCACCGGGCAGACGTGCGGGCAGCTGGTGTAGCCGAAGAACATCAGCTTCACCTTGCCGCGGTACTTCTCGGCGGTGACCTGCTCGCCGTTGTGGTCGGTCAGCTCGAACTCCAGGTCCGGCATGACGCCGGTGATGTCGTGGCCGTGCCAGCCACCCGGTGGCTCCTCGCTGCAGCCGAGCAGCACCAGCGGGAACAGGCAAACGGTCAGAAGGGTCTTGAATCGCGACACGCTTTTACCTCGCGCAGCCAAGGTTGGGGGTGGGGGAAACGGGGTTGTCGAGCTGTTGGGTCTGGCGCTTCCAGCGGTATATCAGCACGAGGCCGCCAACGACGCTCATCATCGCAGCGGGCACCCAGGTGAGCAGGCCGCCGATCGACTGGTCCACTAGGGGAGTGATCGGCAGGATGCGCCCGCAGGCGGCGTAGATGCCAAACAGGTCGTGGTCGCTCAGGGCGATGTAGGCGCCCAGCGCGATCTGCGGGAACATCACCAGGACCAGTACCAGCAGGCGGTAGCCGTAGTGGCGGAAGTCGCTCACGCCCGGCGCGCGCAGGTTGAAGATCATCCACCAGAACAGCAGCCCGTCGATGGCCATGCCCCAGTTCATCGCGTTGTATAGCGGCACGTTGAGCATGGCGTAGAAGTGGATCGACGGGATCAGCCAGAAGTAGATCAGGCCGACGAAGATCGCGCCCGATACCAGTGGCTCCTGGATGGCGGCGTACAGGTGACGCAGCAGCCAGTTTCGGCGCATGGGCGCCACGACGTGACGATGGACGACCTCGGGCAGACCGGCGCCGAGAATCGCTGCCGGGGCCGAGACGGCGATCAGGAACGGGGCGACGTGATGCAGCACCAGGTGCTGCAAGCGATGCATGAAGAAGCTGTGCTGGGCGTAGTACTCGAACTGGGTCTGCAGCATGACGTACATGCCGACAAGCCCGATCCAGAACATCACCGCCTGGCCGATGCCACCGCCCGCACGTCGCCAGCCCCGCTGGTAGAGCAGGCCGGCAGCGACACAGACCAGCAGCACCGTCGGCGAGAATTCGTACGGCAGGAGGAAGGCGAGGCTTTCCTCGAGCACGGTGGGCAGCGTCATGGTCGGTGCCTCATCAGCCCGTCAACTTATCCGATTACCGTCGGCAGGGAGCCGAGCGGCAGGTAGTGATCGGCCAGCATCAGGGCGAACAGCGCGGTCAGGTAGGTGATCGAGAAGCCGAACAGCTTCATTGCCTGCTTGTCGCTGTCGGTGTGCATCAGCCGCCAGGCGCGCAGGATGAAGCTCCCGCTCAGGAGCGTGGCGCCGACCAGGTACACCGGACCGCTCATGCCCACGGCGACCGGAAGGAGGCTCACGGGGAGCATGGCGATCGCGTAGTACAGGGTTTGACGCTTGGTGTACGCCACGCCGTTGGTGACCGGCATCATCGGCACCTTGGCGGCGGCATACTCCGCGCGCCGGGCGATCGCCAGCGGCCAGAAATGCGGCGGCGTCCAGACGAAGATGATCAGGAACAGGGCGATGGCCTCCCAGCCGACCTGGCCGGTGACGGCGGTCCAGCCCAGCAGGGCCGGTGCCGCGCCCGAGGCGCCCCCGAGCACGATGTTCTGCGGGCCGATCCACTTGAGGTAGCGGGTGTAGACCACGGCGTAGCCGACCAGGGTGAGCATGGTCAGGACAGCGGTCAGCGGGTTGACCGCGAACCACAGGAGCCCCAGCGAGGCCCCGGCGAGCAAGGCGGCGAAAACGGTCGCCGCGGTTCTCGAGACATCCCCGGTGGGCAGTGGGCGGGCCTTGGTGCGGCCCATCGCGGCGTCGATCTCGCGGTCGGCGACGTGGTTGAAGGCCGCGGCCGAGAAACCGGCGAGCGTGATGCCGACGGTGCCGGCCACCAGCAGCGTCCAGGGCAGATCCCCCGGCGGGGCGGCCAGCAGCATGGCCACCAGTGCGGTGAACACAACCAGCGAGACGACCTTGGGTTTGCACAGCTTTAAATAGCCGCGCCAGGGGAAGGCGCCAATTGCAGCGACCGTCTGTGCTCGAACATTCATGTGCACACTCCCTTCGGTGCCTGACCCATCGCGGGGGTCAGCGGATTGTTTAGGTGGTGATTGAGGGCGAGAAGCGCCAGCAGCAACAGCGTTGCCGCCGCGTTGTGGGCGACGGCCGTTGCCAGTGGCAGGCCGAACAGGACGTTGGCGGCGCCGATCGTGATCTGTACGCCCAGCAGGGTGCCTACGGCAAGGGCCAGTCTGGGGGCGATGCGGCTCACCTTGATCGTCAGGACCAGTAGGACGACGAACACCACCAGCGCGCCCAGTCGATGCAGCCACTGGGTGGCGATCAGGCCGGGGGTCTGCAGACCTTTGACTTCATGCGGGCCGAACACGCCGCTGTAGTCGGCAGCTGATGGCCACCACTCGCCGTTGCAGGCGGGAAAGCCGGTGCAGGCGAGGCCGGCGTAGTTGGTCGAGGTCCAGCCGCCGAGGAAGATCTGGGCGATCAGCAAGACCAGGCCGAGCAGGGCGAACACGCGCATGCCGGGAGTCACCGTTGATTTCGGCAACTGGGTCGCCCCGGCCGTGCGCAGGCAGCGGTGGCGGTTGTCGAGCCATATCCACCAGAGCATGGAGAGCACGGCCAGCCCGCCGAGCAGATGGGCCGTGAGCACCAGTGGCTTGAGCTGCATGGTCACGGTCCACATGCCCAGCAGGGCCTCGAAGGCGAACAGCGCGGCGAGGGTGGACAGAATGGCGCGGTGACGCTTGTACCACCAGCCGATGCCCACCAGCATCAGGGTCAGCAGGCCGAGGGCGCCGGCGGCATAGCGATGCATCATCTCGTCGAGGCCCTTGCCCGCATCCAGCGCCTGGTCGGGGTTCAGCGCGTTGACCTGGGTTCCGTTGGTCTCCGGCGAGCTGACCGTGAGGTTGCCGTAACAACCCGGCCAGTCAGAGCAGCCCAGGCCGGCGTCGGTCATCCGCACGTAGGCGCCAAGCACGACCACCACCAGGGCGAGAATGGTGGCGAGATACGTCAGTCGGCGGTAGGTGCGTCCGTCGCCCTGGGTGACGGCGCGCTGTTTTGCAGACTTGAAGTCCACCACGTCAAGCCTCCCCAGCCAGACGCAACAGGCGTTCGAGATCCTCCAGCAACCCCTGCGGATCGAACCCGGGGTCGTAGCGCAGCACCAGGAAACCCTGCCGATCCACCACGTAGACGGATCCTTTCTTCAGCGGCCACTGGTTGCTTTCGAGCACCTGCAAGCCCTTGTCGAAATCCGCGGGTTGACCGGTGCCAGCCGGCTCCAGCAGGACCCGTTGCACGGCCCGCATCGCTTCGTCCTGCGCCAGGCGAACCCGGCGGAGGGTGTCCATGAGCGAACGGCAGTCTGCGTCGCAGCCGACCTGGTTCTCGCCGGCGGGCACGTGGTGGAGCAAGGTCCATTTACCCTTGAACAGGCCGGGGTCGACCGGCTCGCCGTCAAGCGTTGTCAGTCCCGCTACCGGCACCCGCTCGACGGGAGTGATCAACTCGCCGTGTTCGAGCCCGCCGCGTTTCTCGAACGGCTGGAGGGTGTACATGGTCCACGATGCGGCCAGTGGCAGGATGAAGACCGCCGCCAGGCTCAGAAGAATGGTCCACTGCCGTCGATTGGCATTCGTCATCACTGCATCCAATTTCAGTTTCTCCTTTGTCTGCCCCGGTGCAGGCCGTGCCACAGGTAGACGATGATCAGCACCATCGCGAATCCGAACCACTGCGCTGCGTAGCCGTGGTGCCGTGACGGCCCGAACTCATGCATGACCTCGACCTTGTGTGCCGCGACCTCCGACCCGTCGGGGTAGAGCACGACCGGTCGTAGCCCGAAGCCCAGTTCCTTCTCCAGCGTTTCGGGCAGGGCGGTCTGCACTACCTTGGGCCAGCCGGTGGCAAAGGTTTCACGATCGGACAAGGCGAACGGCGGCGCTTCGGGCGTCATGGCCAGGCCGGTGACATGCACCGTTCCCGCTGGCACCTCGACGGCGGGTAGTTGCTGACGGCTTTCGCCTTGCGACACCCAGCCGAGGTTGACCAGCACCGCCTCGTCGTCGGCGATGCGCAACGGGGCCAGCACTTCGTAGCCCGCCTGCCGGTTCCGTACCCGGTTATCCAGCAGGAACAGGTGGTCGTCGTACTGGCCACTGGCGCGGGCGTGCAACGGCACGTTGGTCGGGCCGAGTGATCCGGCGGGTACCGGTGCGGCCTGCCTGGCCGCCGACTCGGCTTCGAGCAACTGCTGCTTTTCCGCCGCCCGCTGAACCTGCCAGCTACCCAGCCCGATAAAGACCGGCAGCAGGACCAGCGTGGCGAGGGTTTGCACCAGGGCAGGTCGGAATCGACGGCCCCGGGGAGAGGCCCCCGTCACCGAGGCAGCCTCACCGGAGAGGTCTGCCGTTCGGTTGTCCCTGGCCGTTGCCATGTTCGCTCCTCGCCATGTGGCGCCGCCGCGAGAGTTCTTCACTGGCGTCGAGATTCCGTTCATTGCGCCTGTGGCCGAGTTCGCTCAGGTCCGTCTCAGTGATAGCCGTGCGGGCCTTCCTCGCGAACCGTCTGCGGAGACGGCGGCTCGGTGAAGGTGTGGTACGGCGGCGGAGAGGGCAGGGTCCATTCCAGACCTTTCGCGCCATCCCAGGGACGGTCGCCCGCCTTCTTGCCACCACGGACCGACTGGATGATCAGCCAGATGAACAGCAGCTGGGAGAAGCCGAAGACGAACGAGCCCACGGTCGAGATCATGTTGAAGTCCATGAACTGCAGCGGGTAGTCCGGAATCCGGCGCGGCATGCCGGCCAGACCGGCGAAGTGCATCGGGAAGAACGTGACGTTCACCGAGATCACCGACAACCAGAAGTGCCACTTGGCGAGTGCCGAGTTGTACATGTGGCCGGTCCACTTGGGCAGCCAGTAGTAGACCCCGGCGATGATCGCGAACAGCGAGCCGGTCACCACGACGTAGTGCAGGTGCGCTACGACGAAGTAGGTGTCGTGGTACTGGTAGTCAGCCGGCACGTCGGCCAGCATCAGCCCGGAAAAGCCGCCGATCGTGAACAGGAAGATGAAGGCGAGCGCCCACAGCATCGGTGCCTCGAACGTCATCGACCCCCGCCACATGGTGGCGACCCAGTTGAAGATCTTGATGCCCGTGGGGATCGCGATCAGCATCGTGGTGTACATGAACAGCACCTGCGCCTCGACCGGCAGACCCACCGTGAACATGTGGTGCGCCCAGACGATCGCCGACAGGAAGGTGATCGCGATCACGGCCCAGATCATCGACGTGCGGCCGAACAGCGGCTTGCGGCTGAAGGCCGGCACGATCTCCGAGACGATGCCGAAGGCCGGCAGGATCATGATGTAGACCTCGGGGTGACCGAAGAACCAGAAGATGTGCTGGAACAACACCGGGTCGCCGCCGTTGGTGGCATCGAAGAAGGCTGTACCCAGGTGCCGGTCGGTCAGGAGCATGGTGACCGCGATCGCTAGGGTCGGCATCGCCAGCAGCAGAAGGAAGCCGGTGATCAGCCAGGTCCAGGTGAACAGCGGCATGTCCCAGAGCCGCATCCCCTTGGCGCGCATTTTCAGGATCGTGAGGATGATGTTCAGTGCGCCGAGTATCGAGGAGATGCCCATGATGTGGATCGCCATGATCACCCAATCGATCGACGGCGGGGCGTAGGTCGACGAGAGCGGCGCGTACAGGGTCCAGCCACCGCCGGGTGCGCCCTGCGGCATGAAGAAGCCGATCCACAACATGATCGCCGCCGGTGGCAGCATCCAGAACGCCCAGTTGTTGACGCGCGGCCAGTACATGTCGTCCGCGCCGACCTGCAACGGCACCATCCAGTTGGCCAGGCCCGTCAGCCCCGGCATGATCGCCAGGAAGATCATGGTCAGGCCGTGCATAGTGGTCAGCGAGTTGAAGAACTGGGGCTGTGTCAGCTGCAGCCCCGGCTGGAACAGCTCGGCCCGGATGAGCAGCGCCATGACGCCGCCGACGAGCAGGGCCACCAGGGCCAGCACCATGTACATGGTGCCGACGTCCTTGTGGTTGACCGTCAGCAGCCAGCGCAGCGGGCCCTTACGCGGCCCGTGATGACTGTGTTCGTGTTCCATCTGATCGAGTACGGAATCCGCTGTTTGACTCATCGTGCCGCCTCCACTGCTTCCGGGGTGACCAGGTCACCGGTGTCATTGCTCCAGGCATTTCGTTCATACGTGACCACGGCTGCGATCTCGCGATCGCTCAGCTTGTCGCCGTAGGCCTGCATGACCGGGTTTTTCTCGCTGCCGTGAATCACGATCTTCAGGTGGCCGTCCACCGGGCCGGTGGTGATCTCGCCGCCTTCCAGCGCCGGGAAGGTGCCCGGGACGCCCTTGCCGTTGGCCTGGTGGCAGGAGGCACATGCCGAGTCGTAGACATTCTTGCCCTGCTTCATGGCCACCTCGAAGTTGTACGGAGCGGAAGCCTGCTTCGCTTCCTTGGCGGCAGCCTCTTGCTTCTGGGCCACCCACTTGTCGTATTCCTCGGGTGTTACCGCCTCCACGACGACGGGCATGTAGGCATGCCCCGAACCGCACAGCTCGGCGCACTGGCCGCGGTAGGTGCCGGGTTCGTCGATACGGATGTCGGCATTGTTGAACTGGCCGGGAACCGCGTCCCGCTTGAAGCCCAGCTGCGGTACCCACCAGGCGTGGATCACGTCGTCACTGGTGATGCGCAACCGAACGTCCTTGCCTGTCGGCACGACGAGAGGGTTGTCGACATCCAGCAGGTAGTTGGGGTTGTCGGCCGGGTTCTCCTTGGCGTTCATCTGGCTCGCATCGCGGCTGCCGGAGGCCAGGTTGCTGACGAAGGAGATGTCCTCGTCGGGGTAGACGTATTCCCACTTCCACTGGGAGCCGTGGACGTCGACGACGACGTCCGGCTCAGGTGCTGGTTCGTTGGTCTTCATCAACACGGCTGTAGCGGGAACGGCTACGCCGACGAGAATCAGGACCGGAATGATGGTCCAGACCACCTCGACGGTGGTGTTTTCCGAGAACTTGGATGCCTTCGCACCGCGGGAGCGCCGATGCCGGATAAGCGACCAGGTCATGACGCCGAATACGCCAACGCCGATTGCCACGCAGATCCAGAAAAGCAGCATGTGCATGTCGAAGGCGTCGCGGCTGATTTCGGTGACGCCGCGGGTCATGTTGAAGGCGCTTGGTTCCTCCTGCGCAGCGGCCTGGGCCGCTGTGATCAGGGTTATCGGAACCAGTAGCAGTTTTTTCCACATCATTGTGGCCCTCCTTGGCTTGAAAGCTCTCGGAATTGGGGTGGACGGGGATCGGGAAACCGTTGCTCAGTAAATTAGAAAACCATTATGTAGTTAACTGGTGAATCGACTCGCCTGCTTAGGCTCGTAACTTCTTATCACAGTTTCGGGTTCTTAGTACAACCTAATTTCAGTTTCCGGAAGCTACACGAATTAACGAGTGGGCGGCAAATACGGTGTGCGTCATGTCTTGGTCGCAAGTGACTGATCGGTAACGTTGTGCGGCTGGCGGATGTATCCACTGTAGGCGAAATGGCGCGCTAACGGGGCTTCTGCGGCATCCGGTGAAGGTGCGGGTTCGCGTCTTTCTATCGGCGAGTGGTGGTGATTTACGGCCGCGTTTCTCGACGGAATAACCGTACTAAAGTTGCGGTTATGTTTTCGGGGAAATATGGGCGCCCGTCTGTAATTCGAACGGGTTATATTTATTTTCCGGATGGTGTATTGATTTTCCGGATAATGTCCGTGACAGATCATGTGGCCGGACCGGTGACGAAAAACGTTCCGGCGCCCACGGCGCGTTTCGGCCCGGCCTCGGGTGGGCGCTTCTCAACCGTTCCAGTGGAGCCGTGGGTATGCCTTTCATCATCCGCACCGAGACGTCCACTGATGCCGAGGCGATCGGCGAGGTCACGAAGGCGGCCTTCGCGCCGCTCGAGATCAGTGACCACAACGAGCCGTACGTCATCGAGGTGCTGCGAGCCGCCGGGGCCCTGGCCGTCTCCCTGGTAGCCGAGTGTGATGGCGAAGTGGTGGGCCATATCGCCTTCTCGCCGGTGACGATCTCCGACGGAGCACCTGGCTGGTACGCGCTGGGACCGGTGTCCGTGCGCCCCGATTGCCAGCGCCAGGGCATCGGTGCGGCCCTGATCCGCGAAGGAGTGGCGAGCCTGAAACGCCTCGGCGCCCGCGGGTGCTGCCTTGTCGGCCACCCGGACTACTACCCCCGCTTCGGTTTCCGGCACCCAACGGATCTTGCCGTCGATGGGGTGCCGGCCGAGGTCTTCTTCGTCCTGCCGTTCGAGGGCCGTGTCCCTCGGGGTGTCGTCTCGTTCCATGAAGCATTCCGGCCTGCACGGCCGATGTTGCCGCCGGAGACTCGTTAACGACGGGAATGCGCGCGGCGATCGGTTCGACCGGCATCGGTGCTGCCGGCTGCCGGCTGGCGGGGTGGCGCGGCAAGACCGTGTTCTTCGGCAGCTTTTTCGTGTCGTATCGAGCGGTCGGCAATCCTGTCGTGGTGCACCCTGGGGCGATCTTTGGCACTTTCCGGTTCTTCGGCTGTCCGAAGGATGAAGCGGCCTCGTGACGAATGGCCGGGATCACCATGAACCGTGACAAGGGGATTCCTTATGAGTGACCACAAGTCGAACCGTATCGATCGTCGTCGCCGCCTGTTAGTAACGCTGGGCGCGGGCGTGGCCGGCGCCTATGTCGCGCCGACGTTGGTCAACGTCGCTCGGGCGGCGCCGCCTCATCACGGCGGGCATCACGGCCATTATTCCCACCCGAGCTACAGCCGGCCGAGTGGGCATCACGATCATCACTACTACGAAGAGCGTCACTACTATCACGACGATTACCGTCGTCGGCGTCGCCACCACCACGATCACCACGACAGCAGCATGCACTTCAACATCCTCCTGCATCCCAGCCGTTGGTAATGCCGGGTGGCGTTCGTGACATCCTCCTGCCGGGCCTCGGTCGGGTAATCCGCGTATCCGGGTGCCCGGAGTTTCCGAGCCTCCTCGAGACCGCGCTGCCGGGCTGGCGGATGACGGTGATCGAGGGCGAAGGTCCGGCACCAGACATCCGCATTGCCGGTGACGCGCCGGCATGCCGCCAAATCTCCCCGAATTACCCCCAGGGCGTGACGCACGAATCGCCGGTGGCGGCGGTTTGCAGTGTCACTGCGGACCTGGTCGAACGGTATCTGTCCCTGCACCCCGATCTGGTCGGGCTCCATTGCGCGTCGGTGGAAATCAACGGCCGTCTGGTGCTGTTCCCGGAGACGCATCGTGCGGGAAAGAGCACCCTGGTCGCGGCGCTTGCCGGTGGCGGGTTGCGAGTGTTCGGTGACGACGTGCTGGTGCTCGAGGACGGTGGGCGAGGCATGGCGCTGGGCATCTCGCCTCGACTGCGCCTGCCGCTTCCCACGCCTCCGGCGGTGGATGTCGCCCTTCACAATTACACCGCCGCGCACGCCGCGGCGGAAGATCACCGCTATCGCTATCTGAACCTGCCGGAAGGGCAACTCGCGCGTCACGGCGAGAGCCTGCCGCTGGGTGCCGTGGTCCTGTTGGAGCGTGACGAGCAACTCGGCAAGCCGGAGCTCGTCCCGCTGGCGCCGGGCGAGGGGCTCACCCGCTTGTTGCGCCAGCATTTCGCCCACGATCTGCCCAGCGAGGCGCTGATGGAGCGTTTCCTTCCCCTCATGCGTTCATTGCCGTGCCGATTGCTGCGCTACCCCGAGCCCCTGGCGGCGGCCCGCTGCCTGCGCACGTCGCTTCCGGGGGTCATCGACAGCATCGATAAGGCCTCCGGCGCCCAGTGGGAAGAATCCCCGGCTCGATCGACTGCCGCACCGGTGGCTATCGATGATCGTTGGTGCGTGGCGTCGGGCCTGCGTGAATACGAACTGGGCGACGAACGTTTCCTGATCGAGCCTTCCAGTGGTGCCATCCACCGCCTGAACGGCACTGGCCATCTGGTCTGGGGGCTGCTGCAGGAGGAGGCGATGTCCGGAAGGGAGGTGAGTGAACTGCTCGTCGAACACTTCCCGGATGTGTCGCCGGCGCGCATCGAGGCCGACGTGGGTTCGCTGCTGGCCGAGCTTAACGATGCCCAGTTGATTGTCTCTGCTTGAAGGGGCGACTTCGTGCCGTCGTGTTGGCGGCATTCGAATGTCGTGTACTTGAATAGCCGCGGCCCGTAGTGACGGGCTGTGAGCTTGAGAGGGGAGAGGGTTGATCGGGTCGCTGATCTCAGGGATCAGCGACCGTCGAGCGGAAGTTCAAAGCTTGCGTTCGAATGCTTCCACCTGCTCCCGTGCCTGCTCCTTTGCGATGCCATAGCGCTCTTGGACCTTGCCGATCAGGTAATCGCGATGACCCTCGGCCTCGTCCAGGTCGTCATCGGTGAGTTGTCCCCATTCCTGCTTGATGCGGCCCTTGAGCTGTTTCCAGTTGCCTTCGATGCGGTCTGAAGCCATGAGAGTTCCTCCCAGAGATTGGAGAATGGGTCATCGCCCTCCGGTGGGGCGAACGACCTCCGGAAGCTAGTAATGAGCCTGGCTATTGTCAAAAGCGGGTGCGCGCCTGACCGTGTATGTCTCGGGGCGAGGAACGTTACGCAATGATGGAGGGCGCATGACGGCGAATCTGTTTGAAAACCTGCCCGCGCAGCTGCCGGACGAATGGTTCGACGCCCTGGTCGAGGCCGGCAACGTCACGGTCGAGCGCATCGTTTCGCGGGGTCACGCTTCACCGGCCTCCGGCTGGTACGACGAGCCGCGCAACGAGTGGGTGGTGGTGCTCAGGGGGCGCGGCGTGGTGGCGTTCGAGGATGGCGAGGAGGTCAGCCTCGGTCCTGGCGATCACCTGAGCATTGCCGCGCATCGTCGCCATCGCGTCGCCTGGACGGCGCCGGACGAGGACACAATCTGGCTGGCGGTTCATTACGACTGAGCCGGCGCCGGCCTGGCTTTTTCGCGAGTGCCTGAGGGGCGGCGTTGTTTTCGCTCGATTGCGGCCTATGCTCGGCCAAGGGCAGGGTATGCATGACGGCGCATGAGCTGCGAGACCTGTCCACGATTGAAGGGGCTTGCGTGGAGGGTCCGTGCCATGAAACCGAATTGGAAAACCGTGATCGCCTCATTCGCTGCGATCGGCCTTTTGGGCATGTCATCGGTCGGGTTCGCCGGGGAGCCGACCTTCGAGCAGGGGCGGACGATGTTCGTCGAGACGGGCGTCGAGGCACCGGATCGTGAGCCGACCTGGTACGCCTCGATGGTGGCCAAGCCCCACGCGCCGGTGTTCCAGATGCTGGCGACGCGCGGCACGCAGGGGCGCTACTACCCTTACACCTACCCGGTCACCCTGAAGGACCTGGTGCGTTTCCACGGCCACGACTGCGAGGGCACCACGCACGCGGCCAACGCTGCCTGGGTGGCTTTTCAGACGCTGTTTCCCGACGGGATCATCGACCGCAGCGTGCTGCGCGGCATCAGCGGCACCTCGCCCTGCTGGTCGGACGCGGTCGCGTACCTGACCGGTGCACGCATGCAGTACGGCACGCTCGGCTTCTTCAGGGACAAGGACTACAGCCACGCGATCCTTCTCTATCGCGAGGATACCGGCACGGCGGTGCTCGCCACCTGGAAGAAGGGCATCAACAATATTCCCGGCGAGCCGGTGGTACTGCCTGGCGAGATCGACTGGCAACCCAAGGTGTCGATGGAGAAGGTCAAGGCGCTCAAGGCGGTGGTCAAGAAGGCGGGCGGCAATCCGACGCCCTACCAGGTCGACCTGATGCGCCACTACCAGTGGCAGCACATCAACGACATCCTCGAGCACCCGCTGGGGGAGAGCTACCAGGCCAAGGTGATCGAGGACTTCCGCTGGGAGGACTGGATCGACCCCGAGAAGACCGTCGCCAAGTCGCACACGCGCGGCGACACCCGGTTGAAGAACTATCCCTATCGCAGCCGGCCGGTGGTGCCGGAGGACGAGGCGGAAATGCCTGACTAGGCGGCCACCGGGATCCGTCGCGGGCGGTTACCCATTACGGATTGCAAAAGCGGTCAATCCGGCTTGTCGCCCATGGCTCGATGGGCACTGCGTATCACCTGTCGCTCGACCAGTCGGTGCAGTCCCACACCGTCCCCGAGGGGCCGAGATGGAGGAGTCGATGCTGGTCTATTACGACGCGCGCATGCTCGCTCACAATCCAACTGGCTGGGACGCGGATCACCCGGAATGGAGCGATGCCGTCAAGACGATGATCGCGCATCAATACCCCGATGCCAGCCTGGAAACCTATACCCATCCCGAGTGCCCGACACGCATGACCGCGATCGTCGATCGCCTCTGGGCCGAACCCATCGACGACCTGCAGTGGCGAACACTGTCGGCCGCTTCCCCCGCCCAGCTGCAGCGCGTGCATACGGGCACGTACCTGGCCTATATCGAATCGCTGGCCGGTCGCTCGGGTTGGCTTGCACAGGACACGACGGCGGTATCACCCGACAGCGTCGCGGCCGCGCGGCTGGCGGCGGGCGCCGGCATCAGCGCCGTCGAGGCGGTTGCCGAGGGTGATGACCGGCACGCGTTCTGTATCGTGCGCCCGCCGGGCCACCACGCATCCACCGACCACCCCATGGGCTTTTGCCTGTACAACAATATCGCCGTGGCCGCCGCGCACGCGCGAGCCGCCCTGGGTCATGCCCGCGTGATGATCTGGGACTGGGACATGCATCACGGCAACGGCACGCAGGCCATATTTTATGACCGGCCCGACGTGCTGGTCGTCGACAGCCATTGCGCCGCGCCGTTCTACCCCGGCACGGGGCATCTGGAGGAAACCGGAACCGGACCCGGTGATGGATTCCATCTCAATGTGCCGCTCCCCCGGGGTAGCGGCAACGCGGCCTTGCTGGCTGTGTTCGAACAGGTGATCCAGCCGGCGGCGCGGGCCTTCGAGCCCGACCTCATCCTGATTTCCGCCGGTTTCGACTGCCACTACCTCGACCAGACCTGCGCCATGGACGAGACCGGCTATGCCGCGCTCACCGAGCGGGTCTGCGCCCTGGCCGAAGAGCTCTGCGATAGCCGCCTGGTACTGATGCTCGAGGGTGGCTACAACCCTCAGGGACTGGCCGATAGCGCCCATGCCGCCATCCGTGCGTTGGCCGGTCACACGATCGCAGCGATCAACGTACTGCCCGAGGATGAAGGCTGTGCCGCCGTGGCGGAAGCGGCACGATTTCACGCCAACACCATTGCCCGACTCGGTTACCGGCCGTTGGGTGGGGCTGCGGGCCGGAGACCGGCCTCGAAGGGCAAATGACGTGATGCCCGGCAGGGAAAATGACCGGGGCATGCGGAAGACACATCTCCGCTGACCGTGCGCTAGCAATCGGTCGCGACCCGTCAGGGTCTTCCGCCTCGGTTGATGTGCCACACTGCGCGGCATTCGTTCCCACCCATCCAACCGAGGGAAATCACGCCATGGCTGCTGCCGGTCTGCTCGCCCTGCTCGATGACATCGCCACGCTGCTCGACGACGTCAGCGTCTATTCCAAGGTCGCCGCCAAGAACACCGCCGGGGTGCTCGGCGACGATCTGGCCCTGAATGCCCAGCAGGTCACCGGCGTGGGGGCGAAACGCGAGCTGCCGGTGGTCTGGGCGGTGGCCAAGGGCTCGTTTCTCAACAAGCTGATCCTGGTGCCGGCAGCGCTGCTGATCAGTGCGTTCCTGCCGTGGCTGATTACGCCGCTGTTGATGCTGGGCGGGCTGTTCCTCTGCTTCGAGGGAGCCGAGAAGATCGCGCACAAGTGGCTGCACAGTGCTGAGGAGGACGAGGCGCACAAGAAGGAACTGCGCGAGGCTGCCCGCAAGGAGGGCATGGACATGAAGCAGGCGGAACGTGACCAGATACGCGGCGCGATCCGCACCGACTTCATCCTCTCGGCGGAGATCATCGTGATCGCGCTGGGTGCGGCGAGCGCGGCGGGCATCTGGACGCAGGCCGTCGTGGTCTCGCTGGTGGCGCTGGTTGCCACGGTGGGTGTCTACGGGCTGGTCGCCGGCATCGTGCGGTTCGATGACTGGGGTCTGGCGCTGGTGAAGGGCGAGGGCGCGGATGCCTGGGGGCGGTTCAAGCAGACGCTTGGCCGCGGCATCCTGGTCGCGGCACCGCGTTTCATGCGCGGGCTGTCCATTGTCGGCATGGTGGCGATGTTTCTGGTCGGCGGCGGCATTCTCGTCCACGGCCTGCCGTTCCTGCATCAACCGGTCGAGGCGCTGGTGCACGGCATGAGCGCGGTGAGCCAATGGCTGGTGCCGATGCTGATCAACGGTGTGGTCGGGCTGGTCGCCGGGGCGATCGTGCTGGCCGGCGTGATCGGTTTCCAGCGCGCCCGCGCGGCTCTTTGAGGCGGGTCTCCGAGCCGGCTTTCGAACATGTCGAAACGGTTACGTGAGCCATCAGGGCGCATTCCGGCGTAGAGCAGGGTGGGTAAGTTACGGTTTCCCCACGTCTTCTCTCGCTTCGATTTTTTTCCATGACAGCATGATGGCATCTGACCTAAGGTGAACCGGTGGAGTGCCCCGGCCGAAGCGTCGGGGGTGTCACTCACCTGGGCCGGCCGCGATTCGGCGGTGTGGCCCGCAATCACGACAAAGGTGTGATGCTCATGGCAGAAAAGATGGACGCGGAACGCGGTTTCTACCGCAACGGCAACATCCTGGTCGAACAGGCCACTGACGGCATGTACCTGGTACAACGCCCATCGAGGCGTCCCCGCAAGGGATCGACAAACGGGCGCATGGCCGTGCCCGGTGACATGGAGACTCTTTACGAGACCACGGTGTTCGATGACGCGGTCGATCGTGCCCGCGACCTGGCCAAGGCAAGCTAAACGGCCTTTCGGGCCGCCTTGAGCGGCCCCAGAATGACGAAGCCCGGATCCACTGGATCCGGGCTTTTTCGTTGGCGCTTGTGGTGAGGGTCAGCGCATCTTGCGTGTCTTGTCGAGCATGCGCAGCGTCGAGCGGCTGTTGCTCAGTCGGGCGACCATGGGGATCTCTACCCAGCGCAGCTCGAAGGACTCCTCGTTGCCGGGCACCGGGACACGATCGTCGATCTCCACCAGGTAGCGGATGTCGATATGGTCGTGTTCCTGGGCGTCCGGGTGCGGTTCCTGGGTGGCGTGGATATCGACGTCGAAGATGCCGTCATCGACCAGGCGGATGTGTTCGGGCGAGACACCGGTTTCCTCGGCGCACTCCTTGAGCGCGACCAGGCGCATGTCGGTGTCGCCATCGGCGTGGCCGCCCGGCTGCAGCCAGCGGTCGAGCTTGCGGTGGTGCATCAGGAGCACGGCGGTGCGCGACGGGTTGACCACCCACGTCGAGGCCGAGACGTGTGCCGGCAGGTGCTCGCGGTAGAAGGTGTCGGGGTGCGTGGCGACGAACTTGCGAGCGCGCTGGACGAACGCCGCCTCGTCGAGATGGCGGGTCTCGTAGCGGGCTAGCTGTTCCAGCAGGTCGCAGCGGTGCATGGGATCAGGTGAAGGCCGGGTTCTTCACGGCAGCGATGGCGGCGCGGGCGGCCTCGTCGACGTTGCCCTCGGTGCCGGCGATCGTCAGGCGGCCGTACTTGCCCACGGCGCGCACGTCGATCAGCGAGATGTTGGCAGCTTTTTCCGCCTGGTTGGCGGCGTAGACAACGTAACCGGCCGGCTCGACCTCGAGGATGAACATGCTCTGGTCGGGCAGGATCATGTTGCCACGACGGTTCTGACGGTTGATCAGTACCGTGTGGTCCGGCGTCATGCCGCGGATGATCTCCTGCCAGGCGATCTCGCAGGGCTGACGTTCGGTCTGCTGGCGGCCGAGGTAGTCGAGGATCGTGTCGCCGGCCTGGATCACGTCACTCTGCACGCGGTGGTGGATGACCATCGAGCCGAAGGCCCGCTCGACCACCTGCTGCGCGAGGCGCACGCTGGAGGACTTGAGCGCGATGTCGGTCAGGCGGTGAACGGCCATGCCCGGCGAGACCTCGACCCACAGGCAGGCGTCGCCCGGCACCGGCAGAAAGCCCTGGGACGCCGTCGCCAAGTACTCCGCCAACTGGGGCTGGAGCGAGTCGATAAAGACGTACGTCCGTAGTTCGATCATCGAGTGGGGGCCTTGCCGCGCGGGCGATTCATGTATCAGCAAAGGTCGAGTGCCGCGGAGTCTACCATCAGGCTGACCTGTGAGGAATTGCGATCCCTTATGGTTGCCATACGATTGAGCGTGATCGGCGTGTCGGTATCCCTTGCCATGTGTCTGATGATCCGGACACCGATCGCGCTCGGCAGGGCGAAATGCTTCAGGGAGGGGCGATGAAACGCGAACGATTCGTGACCCGCTGGTGGGTCGGATGGCTCGCCGTGTTGCTGCTCGGGCTGGCTGGCTGCGGCGACAAGCCGCTTGAGCCACTGGCGCAGGATGACACCATACTGGCATTCGGCGACAGCTTGACCGAGGGCGTCGGGGCCGCGCCGCAGGCGGCCTATCCCGAGCAGCTCGCGGCGCTTACCGGGCATCCGGTGGTGAATGCCGGTGTGGCCGGCGAGACGACTGCTGAAGGCCTCGACCGCTTGCCGAATGTGCTGGATCGGCATGATCCGGCACTGATGATCCTGCTGATGGGCGGCAACGACGTGTTGCGCAATCAGGATCTGGGTGAGGCCAAGCGCAACCTCGGCCGCATGATCGAGATCGCCCGGAGTCGGGACATCGCGGTCGTGTTGGTGGGTGTGCCGGAAAAGTCCCTGTTCTCCCGGTCCGCGCCGTTGTACGAGGAACTGGCGGCATTCTACGAGGTGGTACTGGTCGAGGATCTGGTCGCGAGTCTGTTGCGCCGCCCCGGCTACAAGTCGGACGCCGTCCACCTCAATGCCGACGGATATCGCGCCATGGCCGAGCGTCTCGCCGAGGCGCTGCGTGACGCCGGCGCCCTCTGAGGTGGTGGACAAGCGCTGCCGGGCTGACGCAGGATCAGCCCATGGCCGGTCTGCCGCCGGCCATGTGGATACTCGACACGAAGGAAGGAGCACGTCATGACTTTTCACATCGAACTCGCGCCGCTGATCTCGCTGGGGGCCGGTATCTTGATCCTGGTTTTTCCCAAGCTTCTCAATTACATCGTGGCGATCTACCTGATCACGCTGGGTATTCTGGGATTGCTCGGTTACGGATTCTGATTGGTCCGGCGATGGCATGCGTACGCCCGGCGGGGGTGTCTAGACTGATGACAGGGTCAACGCACCCCGCCATTTTCGGTTCGAACATCAAACAGGAGGCGATGCATGTACGACTGGGGTTACGGCGCCATGCCGCATGCCGGCATGGGGTTCGGTTTCGGCGGCTGGATCCTGATGATCCTTTTCTGGGGGCTGCTGATTGCGGCAATTGCGGTATTGATCAAGTCGCTCGTCAGCCCGCGGCCGCGTTCGGACGACGAGTCGCGCAACGAACGGCGGTCCAACCGGGCACTGGACAT
Organism: Guyparkeria hydrothermalis; assembly: GCF_023555385.1. Lineage (NCBI taxonomy): Bacteria > Pseudomonadati > Pseudomonadota > Gammaproteobacteria > Chromatiales > Thioalkalibacteraceae > Guyparkeria > Guyparkeria hydrothermalis. Next base: position 903,607 of record NZ_JAJSED010000001.1, on the reverse strand, counting down.
CTTGTGCGAGCGCTATGCGCGTGGCGAGATCGACCACGAGGAGTTCGAGGAGCGCCGCCGCCGACTCGAGGACTGAATCCGGCATCGGCCGAGGTCGGGGCGGCACTCGCTGCGCCCGACCTGGCAGGTGCATAAAAAAGGCCGCCCGATCGCTCGGGCGGCCTTTTGCATGCTGGGTTGGTCCGTTTACTCCTTTTCGAGGATGTCTCGCATCTTCCGGTGCATTTCAATGCGTTCTTCCGCCATTTCCTGCTGAAGTTCGTTGAGATGGCGTGACTTTTTCTTGATCGCCTCGTAATCCGGGTCATCGGCGAGTTGCATGCGGTAGAGCTCACGCTGGTGCTCCTGCATCTGCTGCATCAACTCCAGGTGTTCTTGCTGCTCTTCCTGCTGGAGTTCCCGCAGCCGCTCGCGCTGCTTCTCGGTCAGGCGGCCGAGATTGCTGGAGCCCGTGCCGTAGCCCGGCGCCATCATGCCCGGGCCATAGCCCTGCATCATTCCGGCCCCATAGCCGGGCATCATCCCGGGTCCGTAGCCCGGGCCATAGCCCTGCATCATGCCCGGACCGTAACCGTGCATCATCCCGGGGCCCATCATGCCCGGTCCGTAGCCGCCCGGTACGCAGGGGGCGGCACCTTGCATGCCGTAGCCCGGCCCGTAGGGGCCGTAGCCATCCATCATGCCCGGCCCCATCATGCCGCGGCGCGGCTGGTCATTATCGGCCACTGCCGTCGGCGCTGCGCCCGCCAGGGCGATTGCCAGCGAGCAGGCGGTCAGTTCGCGAACGAATGTGCTTTTCCTCATGGCGCTTCCCTCCTGTGGAATGAAGGCCGATCGGGCGATCCGATGGTCATCGGAGTGTGTCGCCCGTCTCTGGTTTCTTTGTCTCCGGCATCAGGCCGGCCGCGCACCGCCCGATTCGCGGCACGTCACCCAAAAGGTAGCAGGTGGAACCATTCATTTCGCCCGCGTCCAAGCAATTGATCAGCGGCAAAAAAATACGCGATTTCCCCGGCCGGCAGTATGACGAGGAATGGCTATAGTCAGTTGGGGTGGACGGTATGTCAGGAGGGCACGCCATGCGTTTCGCGAATCGACGAGAGGCCGGTCGTCAGCTGGCCGAGGCACTGGACAAGTTTCGCGGACAGGAGGGCGTGGTCTACGCGCTGCCGCGCGGCGGGGTCCCTTTGGGGCAGGAAGTGGCCCGGCGGCTCGACATGCCGCTGGACGTCCTGATCCCGCGCAAGATTGGCCACCCGATGCAGCCCGAATACGCCATCTGCGCGGTGCCGGAACATGGCCAGCGGGTCTGCAATCCGCGTGAGGAGGCGGCCGTCGATCCGCAATGGCTGGCCACTGCGGAGGCACGCGAGCGGGCCGAGGCGCGCCGGCGCCGCGGGCTCTACGGCCGTGCGGACTCGCCCTCGGTGGTCGGCAAGATCGCGATCATCGTCGATGACGGCATCGCGACCGGCCTGACGATGCGCGCGGCGATCCGCGATGCCGACGCCCGTGAGCCTGCCCATGTGGTGGTCGCCATCCCGGTGGTGCCGGCCTCGACCGCGGCCACGCTGGAAACCGAGGCGGACGAACTGGTTGCCCTGGAGATCACGGACCACTATCTGGGGGCGGTGGGGGCGTACTACGGCTCGTTCGCCCAGGTATCCGACCAGGAAGTGGTCGCCATGCTCGAGGAATGCGAGAGGTAGGTCATGGCCCCTGATACCGAACGAACCGTTTCCATGTCACTCAGCGGCATGATCCACGAGGGCATCCTCGGTATGCCCGCCAATCCGCGCGGGCTGGTCATATTTGCCCACGGCAGTGGCAGCAGTCGCCATAGTCCCCGAAACCATTTCGTCGCACGCCAGTTGCGCGAGGTGGGCCTGGCGACCCTGTTGTTCGACCTGTTGAGCGAGGCAGAAGACCGGGTCTACGAGAAACGCTTCGACATCGACCTTCTTGCCGAACGGCTCGCGCAGGCTTCTGCCTGGGCCCATGCCGACCCCGAACTTGCCGGCCTCCCGCAGGGGTATTTCGGTGCCAGTACCGGCGCGGCCGCCGCGCTCAATGCCGCTGCGCGACTCCCCGGCATGGCTCAGGCGGTGGTCTCGCGTGGCGGACGTCCCGATCTGTCCGGCGAATCCCTGCCGCTGGTCGAGGCGCCCACGTTGCTGATCGTCGGCGGGGCGGATACCCAGGTCATCGAGCTCAACCGCTGGGCGAAGGCACAGATGCGAGCGACCTGCGAGCTTGCTATCGTGCCGGGCGCGACCCACCTGTTCGAGGAACCGGGCACCCTGTTCCAGGCGGCCCAGCTGGCCGCGGACTGGTTTACCCGCTGGCTGATACCCGGCTAGTCGACCCATGGCAGCGGCGACACTCGACACCGCGATCGCCCGCCACATCTGGGCCAGCCGCTACCGGTACGCCGACGAGGCGGACATCGAAGCGACCTGGCAACGGGTGGCCACGGCCCTGGCGAAGGTCGAGGCCGAGCCGGCCGTGTGGCAACGACGCTTCCGCGACCTACTGGCCGATTTTCGCTTCCTGCCTGGCGGGCGAATACTGGCCGGGGCTGGAACCGACCGGCAGGTGACCCTGTTCAACTGCTTCGTGATGGGGCGGATCGAGGATTCCATGGATGGCATCTTCGAGGCGCTAAAGGAAGGCGCGCTGACCATGCAGCAGGGTGGCGGGGTCGGCTACGACTTTTCCACCCTGCGGCCGGCCGGGACGGCAGCCCACCACGCCGGGACCATTGCCTCGGGACCGGTGTCGTTCATGCGCATCTGGGACAGCATGTGCGCGACCATCCTTTCCACCGGCGCCCGGCGTGGCGCGATGATGGCGACGCTGCGCGTCGATCATCCGGACATCGAGGCCTTCATCGATGCCAAGCATCAGGCCGGCGAACTGACGCACTTCAACTGCTCGGTGCTGGTGAGCGACGCCTTCATGGCCGCGGTGCATGCCGATGCCGACTGGCCGCTGGTGTTTCCCTCGGTGGCGCTGGACGGGGAGGTCGGTACCGGCGATGAGGTGCGACGCGAATGGCCGGGCTTCGAGCAGCCGGTCGCCTGCCGCGTGATCCGGCGAGTGCGCGCCCGCGACCTGTGGGAGCACATCATGCGGGCGACCTACAGTCATGCCGAGCCCGGCGTGCTGTTCGTCGACCGGATCAACCAGTGGAACAACCTCGGCGAGCGCGAGCGGATCAGCGCGACCAATCCCTGCGGCGAGATCCCGTTGCCACCGTACGGCGCCTGCGACCTCGGCTCGGTCAACCTGACCCGCTTCGTGCTCGATCCGTTCGGCGAGGCGGCGCGGCTCGACCATGACGCGCTCGCGCAAACGGCGGCACAGGCTGTTCGTTTTCTCGATAATGTGATCGACGCCTCGCACTTTCCGTTGCCGGCCCAGGGCGAGCAGGCCCGCAACAGTCGACGCCTGGGACTCGGCATTACCGGGCTGGCCGATGCGCTGATCATGCTGGGGCTCCATTACGACAGCACCGAGGCACGCGAGCAGGCAGCGGCGGCGATGGCGACCATCACTCACGCGGCGTACCGGGCCTCCATCGACCTGGCCCACGAGAAGCGGCCGTTTCCCTTTTTCGACAAGGCAGCATTTCTCGATCGGCCGTTCGTGCGGGCGCTGCCGGGCGACATCCGCGCCGGCATCGCTCGTGACGGCATTCGCAACAGTCACCTGACCGCGATCGCGCCGACCGGCACCATCAGCCTGCTGGCCGGAAATGTTTCTTCGGGTGTCGAGCCGGTGTTCCGACGTGAATTGTGCCGGCCGGTGTTTGCCGCCGACGGTCGCCGGGAGAGCTTCGTCATGCAGGATGCCGCCTGGCGATGCTGGCAGGTTGAGCACCTCGACGGGTCCTTGCCGCCGGCCTTCGTCGAGGCCGAGGCATTGTCCCCGGAGGCGCATCTGGCCATGCAGGCCGCGCTGCAGCCATACGTCGACAGCGCTATCTCCAAGACCATCAACGTTCCCGAGTCGATGCCGTTCACGGACTTCGAGGCGATCTACCAGCGCGCCTTCGAACTCGGGTTGAAAGGGTGCACCACCTACCGACCCAATCCCGTTACCGGTGAGGTGCTTCAGGGCGTCGATACCGCTACGCCTTGCTGCGGGATCGATCGCGAGTCGGACTGACGCGGCTCACCCGTCCCAGTGGCAGACCAGCCGGGTACCGGTATCGCTTACTTCGCCGCCGAAGCGTTGCGCCTGCCGATCGAGCATGCCGGCAAGCCACTCCCGATCCGGTCGTGAACAGGACTGCAACTGCAGCCGCCGGATAGCGAATGGGTCGAGCTCAAGCGCATGAAGCTGGCCGTTGCGCAGGGTGGAGCGATAGAGCACGGCCAGGTCCGAACGGTAGGGCGCGGTCCCGCCGATGCCCTCGTAGTCGTTGATCAGATCACCGCAGCCGTAGAGGATCAGCCGCTCGTTGTGCACCTCGAAGGCGCGCGGGTGATGCGAGGAGTGGCCGTGCACCAGGTCGATACCAGCGACGTCGATCAGGGCGTGGGCGAAGCGCCGATGGGCTTCGGGAATCTGGTAGCCCCAGTTGCTGCCCCAGTGGATCGAGAACACCACCGTGTCGCCCGGTCGGCGGTGAGAGTCGACAAGGTCAGCCAGTCGTTCGATTGCCTCGTCGTCGAGATCGGGCAGGTAGTGAACCCCGGAGCGGTCGGTTGTGGCCGCCCAGTCCGCCGGGACGCCGCTGTCGCCATGACCGACGGCGAACACCAGCAGACGCTGACCGTTCGCACCAGCGAGAACGGTGGGGCGAGCGGCTTCCTCGTGATCGCGACCGGCACCGACGAACGGAATGCCGGCGGCCTCCAGCGTCTCGAGCGTTTCCGTCAGGCCCGCTCGGCCCCAGTCGAGCACGTGGTTGTTGGCCAGCACCAGGCAGTCGGGTGAGACGGCCGTCAGGCAGGCGATGTTGGCCGGGTGCATGCGGTAGTGAATGCCCTTGTCCGGCCACGGCGTGGCGCTGGTGGTGATCGCGGTTTCGAGGTTGAGGATGCGCCGTCGAGCCGGATCGGCGAGCGTGTCACGTGCCGCCCCCCAGACGTAGCCGGGTCCGACGGCACGTGGCACCGGCCCATTGGCGCGCTCGGCCAGGCGCAGGTACCCCCGGGCATCCTTGATGTAGTCCTCGTAGAGGACGGGGTCGGACGGCGAGGGCAGGATCTGATCGATTCCGCGCCCGAGCATCACGTCCCCCCCGAACAGCAGCGGCAGTTCACCGGATGATCTGGCTGTGGCGGGAGTGGACATCGTGGCTCGCGACCGGCCTCATGGGTTTGCCTGTTTAGGGATTAAAGGCCAGAACGGGCTGGCCGTCGACCGGTCGCAGAGGCTTGGGGGAAAGCGAGGGAAGCATCCGTTGAGTGTCGGGGCCACGCTAAGGCGTTAGCGCTCGCTCATCCGCTTGCGTACCACGCTCTCGACCGACGCCCAGTACACCATCGAAAGCGCTTCATCGGCGACATCTCGGTTCATGACGACCGCACCATTTCGGAGGTACCACTGGTTGGTGGTCTCCTGGTCGCGACTCACTTTGACGCCGCGTGGCTCACCGTGACGTTGGTGGAGCGCGCTGGACATGGGGGCGTGGCCCGAGGGAGGCAAGTCGATTTTCACGCCGGACAGTTCCTGGTCCTGAAAGAAGAACACCGCAAACCAGGCATCGATATCGTTGACCGCCTGAATCGGGGCGTAGCAGGACCGATCGCCCAGGTCAGAGGCTTCCGATCCGCAGTCGAGGGCGAGATTCGCGAACCGCTCCTTGATGTCGGATTCGGTCAGTGACGAATCGAGATCGGACAGATAGAGGTTGATCTTCGAATCAACGGTCAGGAAGTGCAGCAGGCGGTTCTTGGTGGTGTATTCATTCCCTGGCGTCTGTTGTGTCAGCCAGAAGCCACCCAGAGCGCCGAGTACCAATATGCCGAGCAGGGTTCGCATCATGTTCCATTCCTTGGAAGTGGGGTGGGGCGAAAGCGTGCTCGTCCTTGAGCCACGCGGGGAAAGTGAACATTAGCGGCGCCAATTGCCTTGCGCAAGTGCCGGTTCTGGCAGCGACGGAGTGCCGGTGCCTTGTTATCTGCGCAGGGGCGTGATCGTGCCCGACATGGTGTGTCGTCGTACGAGAATCAACTCGTAAGCTTGGCGGTAATCTCGGCCACGTGCCGGCCCTGATAACGGGCGATGGTGTGCTCGATCGGGCTGGGCTGGCGGCTGCCGTCGCCGGCGGCGAGGGTGCCGGCGCCGTAGGGCCCGCCGCCGCGGGGTTCGGAGATGTCGAACATCTCGGGAATGCCGTAGGGCGTACCGACGATGACCATGCCGAGATGGGCCAGCGTGTTCCAGGTGGAGGTGATGGTGGTCTCGTTGCCCGCGCCGGTGCCCGTGGAGGTAAACACGCTGCCGACCTTGCCGATCAGCTTGCCTTCGGCCCACAGGCTTCCGGTCTGGTCGAGGAAGTTGCGCATCTGCGCTGCCATGTTGCCGAAGCGCGTCGGGGTGCCGATGATCACCGCATCATAGTCGCCGAGTTCCTTGGGATCGGCGATCGGGGCGGCCTGATTGAGCTTGGCGCCGGCCTTCTTCGCGGTTTCCTCGTCCATCAGCTCGGGCACGCGTTTGACCGTCACCTCGGTGCCCTCGACCTGACCTGCGCCCTCGGCGATGCTTTCTGCCATCGTTTCGATATGGCCGTACATGGAATAGTAGAGAACGAGAACCTTGCTCATGGAAAACTCCGTGATTGCCTGTTGCGAATTCGGGTAGGGCAAGGGTAGACGACCGGCGCGGAATTGCCGGGCGACCACGGTGCGGGACTGAGCCATACTGGGCCCAGTGGACGCGAGGTTGAGCGGGGCCACGGGAGAGGCACATGGAAGAGGCGGTTCACGCGATCAATGCCTTCGTCTGGGGGCCGGTCACGATCCTGCTGCTGGTGGGAACGGGGCTGTACTTCACGATCCGCCTGCGCCTGATCCAGGTGTTTCGCCTGTCTTTGTCCATCCGGCTGCTCGGGCGTCGCGAGGCCGCGGCCGAAGGCGAACTGAGCTATTTCAGCGCCCTGACCGTCGCGCTGTCGGCGGCGATCGGCAACGGCAACATCGCCGGGGTCGCCACGGCGATCGCGCTGGGTGGTCCGGGAGCGATCCTGTGGATGTGGATCACGGCCATCGTCGGCATGGCGACGGTGTACGCCTCGACGGTGCTCGCGCTGCATTTTCGTGTCTATCGCTCGGAGAGCGCCGAGTATGTCGGTGGGCCGATGTACTACATCGAGCAGGGGCTGGGTCCTCGCTGGAAGCCGATGGCGATGTTCTTCGCCGCCTGCCTGGTGATCGCCGCGATGGGGACGGGCAACATGGTCGAGGCCAACTCGGTGGCGGACACCCTCGAGTTTTCGCTGCGCGACATCCTCGGTTACGCGGACGACCCGGCACTGGTCCTTGGCGTGAAGCTGATCATCGGCGTTCTCTACGCCTGGGTGGTGTGGTTGGTGATCGTCGGCGGTATTCGGCGGATTGGCCAGGTGGTTTCACGGCTGGTGCCGCTGATGTTCCTCCTGTACGTCGGCAGCGCGCTGTTGGTGCTGGGGATCAATGCCGAGGCCATCCCGGCGGCCCTTGCCACCATTGTCCGCGATGCCTTTACCGGCACGGCGGCGGTCGGTGGTTTCGCCGGGGCGGGGCTGATGGCGGTGATCCAGTTCGGCGTGGCTCGGGGCATCTTCTCCAACGAGGCGGGGTTGGGCACCGCGCCGATCGCGCTGGCGGCCAGCCGCAGCGGGCACCCGGTACAGGCGGGGTTGGTGGCGATGAACTCGCCGCTGTTCGACACGTTGATCGTCTGCACGCTCACCGCGCTGGTCATCCTGACCACCGGCGTCTGGCAGACCGGTGAGAGCGGCGCGGCACTGACCACGATGGCGTTCAACGCCGCCGTGCCCGACCTGGGCAAGCTTGCCGTGAGCCTGTCACTGATCTTCTTCTCCGTTTCCAGCGTGATCGGCTGGAGCTACTACGGAGAGAAGGGTTCGCAGTACCTGTTCGGCACCCGGATCGTCAGTGTCTACCGGCGGGTCTTCGCCATGCTCCTGCCGCTGGGTGCCGTGATGAATCTCGAACTGATCTGGGCACTGTGCGACATCGCCAACGGCCTGATCGCGATTCCCAACCTCATTGCCATTCTGCTGCTCTCGCCGCTGGTCGCGCGACTCACCCGCCAGTATTTCAGCCGGCGCGGCGCCGACTGAGGCATCGGTAATTCCACGCCATTTGTATGGAAATGAATATATTGCGATGTGCTAATGTTCCGCGCCGATAAGGACGTATCGGACAAAAAATAACAAGGAAATCTAAGGATGAAACTGCAGGCATCGAAGCACGTTTTTCGTGCGCTCGCCTGGGGCATGGTGTCGATGGGCATCCTCATGGGGGCGATCTTTCCGGTTGTCGCCCTGCAGATGGGTGTTTCGGCCGACCTGGCCCTTTCGGCGACATTCATCGGCACCACGCTCACGGCGGGACTGATCGTCGGCGGGCTGAACTTCGCGTTGGCCAGCCGCATTGTGCGCCCTCGGCTGCGGCGCCTGAGTTGCCGGATGCGCAAGGTGCGTGCGGCAATGGACCAGGCGACCTATTCGGGCGACTGGTCCGAATGCGACCCGGCGGTCTGTCGCCTCGAGGAACAGGCCGAAGACGAGCTCGGCGAGGTGGCCAACAGCTACAACGCGCTGCTGCAGGCGCTGCACTCGGCTCACCGTGTCGAGGAACGCATCCAGAATTTCAACAACACACTTTCCAGCCAGCTGGACCTCGCTGATCTGAGTGACCAGGCACTGACGCTGCTGATGGAGCATTCGGATGCCGATGGCGGCGCGATCATCCTGGAAAAGCAGGGCGACTGGACCATTCCGGCGTCCAAGGCTCTGATCGAGCCGGATGCCATCCTGAGGAGCCCAGCGCTGCAGGCCGCCCACGAAAAGGCGAAGGTGCGTCGTTTTGACCTGCCGGCGGCCGTCAAGGTCGACGCGGTGCTTTCGCACTTCACACCCAGTGACGTGCTTCTCCTGCCGATCAGTCATCATGGTCTGCTGCTCGGCTGGGTGGTTCTCGCGGCGGCCCAGCCGTTCACCGAGCGGACCCTGCGCTTGCTGCCGCTGATGATCCAGGGGCTGGGCTTGGCACTGAACAACGCGCTGCTGCACGACGATTTGCAGCGCGTCGCCGCACTCGATCCGCTTACAGGCCTGTACAACCGGCGCTTCGGCATGAAGCGGCTGGACGAGGAACTGGCCCGCATCCAGCGCAGCCAGACCCCACTGTCACTCATCATTGTTGACCTCGATCACTTCAAGCGCCTCAATGACACGTATGGTCACCTTGCCGGCGACAAGGTGCTGGTGCGTGCGGCCGGCATCATCCGCGAGATGCTGCGCAAGGGGGATGTAGTAATGCGCTACGGGGGCGAGGAATTCATCGCCATCCTGCCGGGGTCCGACGTTGAGGATGCCCGCGACGTGGCCGAACGGATCCGCTTCGCGATCAGCCAGAGTCCGGTGGAGGTCGCCGGCCACAACCTGTCGGTAACCGCCAGCATCGGCCTGGCCTGTTCCTCCAACGACGGGCTGACCGCCGCCGAGCCGCTAATGCGACTGGCGGACGCGCGTCTGTACGCGGCCAAGGCCGGCGGGCGCGACCGGGTGATTGCGGACGGTGCGGGTGAGGCGCTGGCAAGCTGACCGCTTGCTAGTCGGAGTCGCTGCGGTGGCCGACCGACGGCGATTCGCCCGCCCGTGACTCGGACGGTGATTCGGTTCGGATGACTTTCGAGTCGGCTTCCTGGTGCCGCCGTGTGGCGTCGCGCTGCTCGATCAGCCAGTAGACGCTCCCCAGCACCAGCACGCCGAAAGACAGGGCCAGGATCATCGTCGGCGAGGTCGAGTTGGTGTCGAGGATGATGAATTTCCGCGCCAGCGCGAGCAGGGCGATCAACACGACGATCTTGGTCTGGATGATGTGTTCGCGCCGCTCGATCACCTTGATGATCGAGTGCTGGAACTCCATCGCGATCAGGAGCGTCAGGATCGAGCCGAACAGCTTCTGGAACACACTGTGTGCCAACACGTTCTGGTGCTGCAGCAACAGGGTGTCGATCACCAGCCGGATCAGCTCCCACAGCGCGAGCAGGATGACCACGGCGATGATGACTCCGAGTACCGCGGCGATGACCTGCTCGAAGCGCTCCGAGAGGCTCATCACCTTCCAGTAGCGGCGCAGGTCCGACTGGCGCGGGGTATGGCGTTGATGGATGTGCCACATCTGCGATTCCCTCCCACCTGACGGTTTGTGGGCCAAACGTGAGAATCCGTTTACGATTGGAGGGGTAAGGTCGCTCGCTGTGGCTTCAAGTGTCCGTGCGACTGCTAGCCTGTGTGGTGTCCGTTTCCCGGCGCTGGAGGGCTCGTGCGCTATCACCTGGGTACATCCGGCTGGAATTACCGCCACTGGCGGGAAGTCTTCTATCCGGCCTCGTTGCCGGCGTCCGAGTGGTTGTCGTTCTATGCCGAGCGTTTCGCCAGCGTCGAGATCAACGCCACCTTCTACCGGTTGCCAAGCGAGGCAACGCTGGATGCTTGGCGGCAAGCCGTGCCGTCGGATTTTCGCTTCGCGGTCAAGGCCAGCCGCTACATCACGCACATGAAGAAGCTGAAGGACCCGCTCGAGAGCACCGGGGCCTTCTTCGAGAAGATCGAGCGACTCGGTGACCGGCTCGGTCCGATTCTGTTCCAGCTGCCGCCACGCTGGCGCGTGAATCCCGATCGGCTTGCCGCGTTCCTCGAGGCCCTGCCATCGGGGCATCGTTATGCGTTCGAGTTTCGCGACCCGAGTTGGTGGACCGAGTCGGTGACGGACCTGCTGGTCGAACATCGTGCTGCTTTCTGCCTGTTCGATCTGGAAGGGGAGGCGCCGCCCGGCTGGACCACCGCGGATTTCGTGTATCTGCGCTGGCACGGCAGCGATGGGCGCTACCAGGGCCGATATTCGGACGCCACGTTGGACGACTGGGCCGAACGGATTCGCGGATGGGTCGCGGCCGGGCGGGATGTTTACGGCTATTTCGACAATGACGCCGAGGGCCAGGCACCGGAGGATGCGGCACGACTGTTGTCGCGACTCGAGCGCTAGACCCCTGCCAGCAACCTCACTGGTGGCCAGCGGATGTCCGGAGAGTAGGGGAGCCCGGCGGACGTGCCTGTGATACCTTTTCAAAATACCGCCGTAGCGCACCACCAAGGGAGTTGGTGACCACCGATGTTCCGCTGGCTCACAGCCCTGCTGCTCCTTGTGCTCGCTCCCGGCATACCGGCCTCGCCGGTGGCGAAGGGGGCGATCGCGCTGGGCGGCGAGGTGGCCAACCCGGTGGGTCGGTCGCTCAGCGTACTGGCCGATGTCGACCAGTCGCTCTCGCGAGAGGCGGCTTGGCAGGCGTTCCAGGTCGGCCGGTTTCAACCCTCCAACTCGTCGGTTCTGGCATTCGGCATCGGTGCCGCACCGGTGTGGATCCACATGCGGGTGCACAACCCCGGCCCGTCCCCGGTGACGCGCATCCTGTCGGTGGAGACGGCATGGCTCGACGAGGTGAGCTTTCATTTCCGCCACGACGGGCGCTGGGTCGGGCAGCAACGACTGGGTGACCGGCTACCCTACGCTGACCGGCCGCGCGACAGTATCGGGCTGAGCTTCGAACGCGAGTTCCCCGCCGGCACGACCGACGTGCTGGTACGGGTTGCCACGCCCGATCCGATGGTCTTCCCGCTGTACGTGGAAACGGAAGCCGAACTCGGCGATCGCACGCTCTGGACCGCATACAGCTACGGCTTTCTGTACGGCTTCCTGGTGGCCCTGATCGTTTACAACCTGATGCTGTTCATCGGGCTGCGTCACTCGCGTTACCTGTTGTACTCGGTCTATCTCGCCTTCTTCCTGTTGATGAACATCTCCTACACCGGTCATGCCTATGCCTGGTGGTGGTCGGAGAGCCCGGTCTGGGCGCAGTGGTCGCAACCGGTGCTGATGATGCTTTATGCCAGCAGCGGCTTGTTCTTTGCGATCAGCTTCTTGCAGACCCGGCACTACTTCCCGCGAGTCCACCAAGCGGTGCTGGGCTACATCGGCACTGGGATGGTGATGCTCGGGTTGATGGTGCTGCTAGACTGGCAGGCCCCGGCATTGCTGCTGGCCTTCAGTTTCGTGACGTTGTTCACGGTGATCATGCTCGCGTTGGGCGTGATGTCGGTGCGTGCGGGCTTATCCTCGGCCCACTATTTCCTGCTGGCGGCGGTTTCGGCGATGGTGGGCGCCGCCTTGACGGCCCTGTCGGTCTGGGGCGTGATTCCTTTCAGCATCTGGACGTACCGGGCCGTGGATATCGGCATGCTGCTGGACGCGACGTTGCTGGCCCTGGCGTTGACCTACCAGTTCCGTATCGGTCAGGCCCAGCGTCAGCGTGCCGAACGGCTGGCAAGCATCGATCCGTTGACCGGTGTGAACAACCGACGTGCGTTCTACGACCTGTCGCGCCCGCTCTGGTCGGAAATCTGCCAAGCGGATTGTCGCCTGTCGGTGATCCTGATGGATCTCGACCACTTCAAGCGCATCAACGATAGTTTCGGCCACGCCGCCGGGGACGCCGTATTGCGTGCGGCAGCGGATCGGGTTCAGGAAATCATCCGCAAGCAGGACATCATCGCGCGCTGGGGTGGTGAGGAATTTATCGTGCTGCTGCCCGACACCGCTCTTCCCGAAGCCGTGGCATTGGCCGAGCGATTGCGCGCCAAGCTTGCCGACGCGCCGGTGGTCGTCGATGGGAAGCAAGTTCCCATCACGGCAAGTTTCGGAGTCGCCGCGCGCGACGCCGTGGTGTTCGATATCGAGGAACTGATCAACCGGGCCGACCGAAGCCTCTATCGTGCCAAGCAGGACGGGCGCAACCGGGTTCGTGTCCCCGGCGATCGTCCGGCATCACCAGCTGGCGCCTGATCAGCGCCTTCTCCCGGCTGGGGCGTTCTCCGGGCATTAGAAACGAGCCCAACGCCCCGGCCCCCATCCCGCTCCCATCCCTTCCGCCGTACATAAGTCGGCTCCTGTCGAAATAGAAATCCCGAATGGCAGCGGCTGAACTTGGCGTGGCTATGTACTTCCAATGGGAGCATTCGGTACAGGGGAGTCAGAACAATGAATTTGGTCAGCGATCTGATGGCGTTGGAAGGTGTCGTCGCGGCAGGCGATTTCACCTATCAAGATAACCAGAGCCACCACCAGGGTGATTTGTCCGACGAAGAGAGGCGCTTGCTCGCCGCCCTCTGTCGGGCCAACACCGCGGCTGTGGACATGGAAGAGGACCTGGTGAACCTGTTCGCCCGTCCACCCGTCCCGTCAGGCAAACCGCCCGTCGAGGCCGCTGCGGCCAGCGGGTGGGTGGTCCACGGCGACAAGCGCAGCCTCTGTGTGATGGGGAATGCCTACTGCGTCATCGAAAACGGTGACGCTTCACTGAAATCGGTACTGTCTCTGATGCGGGGGTGGCAGGTGGGTCCCACCCGAGCCGCCTCCTGATCTGACGGTGCCCTGAACGATGGAGTCGCGACGATGACGAATCTAAAAACGCTGAGTTCGGTACCGGGCGCAGTGGCGGCCTTCCAGTTCGACGAGGACGGTCGACCGCTCGATACGCTCATTCCCGATGAGTCGGTGATCGACCGGGAGACGATCGATCTGCTCGGTCACCTGTGCGTGGCAAATCGCGCCATCGGTGCGATGCAGGCCCGTGGCTGGGAGGGCGTGAGCGACACCAAGGGGTTCTACCCCGTTCGCGGTTTCACCTTTGTCGGTCTGGACTGGTCGACAGTGTCGCGCGGCCACCAGGCCGTGGTGCTGAGCAACGAACACGCCGATTACGATGCGGCTTACCGGGCCTTCGGGCCCTGAGCGGCGGGCCGATGTACCAGCAACTTCTCAATCTGGCGGGTGTCGAGGCGGTGGTGCATTTCCGCGATGAGACAGGTGAGCCCTGGGAGGTCCACGGCTACCTGTCTCCCGACGACATCGATCGGCTGACCCGTCTGGCGAACGACCTCAAGCTGGTAACGCAGGGTCATGCCGACCAGATGGCCCTGTTCGCCCATCAACCCGGCTGGACGCCAGCGCGTGGCTGGATCGTGCACGGCGTGCATCGTTCGGTCTGCGGCGTGGATAGCATGGTCGCGGTAATCGAGAACAGCCGTGCCAGCCTCGACGAGGTGATGGAGGGCCTGGCGCAGGTTTCTTTCAACGTCTGACGTCACACCCGGCCGTGTCCTGACACGCCACCGGTATGTTGCCTAGACTCGCGATCCGGGTTCATCCAATCGCAACAGGAGGCAACCATGTCGATGCTCAAGCGCCTTTTCGCCACGTTCGTCTTCGGTCTTGCTCTGGTCGGTTCCGGTCATGCCATGGCCGCTGCCGACAAGGGCAACACCCTGTTCTACAACCTGACCACGGACGAAGTCTGGCCGGCGGGCATGGCAGCCGCACAGGCCTACAATGCGGCCAAGCGGGGGCACGACGTGGTCGTGTACCTCAACGTGCGCGGCGTGTATCTCGCCGCCAAGGATCGTAAGCAGGACATGCTGGGGGCGACCGAACGGACCGCCCAGGAGACCCTGAAGATGGCGATGAAGAACGGCGCCCGTGTGCTGATCTGCCCGATGTGCATGCGTCAGTGTGGTCTGACGCGTGACGACCTGATCGACGGGGTCGAGCTGGGCAAGCCGGATATCTTGTTCAAGCTGCTGTCGCAGGACGATCTCGTCGCGCTGAGCTACTGAACTGCAACGCCTGCCGGCTTGAGCGAGCGGCCGTCCCTCCCGGGGCGGCCGTTTTTTTGCTCAGGCCGCTGCCGGGGAGGGTAGGCGGATGATGGGGATGTCGATGCGGGCGATCAGGTCGGCCATCGGCAGGTCGAGAGCGAAGGCGCCCGCGTCGTCGATCACCAGGGCGGCCGCCGGCTGGGCCTGCAGGGAACGGCGCAGCGCCTCGGCCCCGCGACCGGTCAGCCGTTCGACGGTCACGGCAGGTCGCCCTTGTTGCTGCCACGAGGCCAATGCCGGCAGGGAGTTCGGATCGACGTCCGGCAGGAGGAGCAGCCGGGCGCTGCGCTCAGTGGCGAGGGCGAGCTGGCGGGTGGTCTCGACCACCGCATCCCCGCTCGCCGGGTCGTGGACCAGTGCCGCGATGGCCGCCTGGGGGGCAAAAGCACGCTCCTCCCAAAGCAGCAGCCGGCTACCGGTGCTCTCCACCAAGTGCCGCGCCGTGGAGCCCAGTCGGCCGCCTCGTGATGCCGACCAGCCCGCCTTGCCCAACACCACCCACTCGGCATTGAGCGCCGCCTCGAGGATGTTTTCGGTTACCGGGCCGGTCACCACGTCCAGTCGCCATCGCAGGCGTTCCTGCCCCCCGAGCGATGCCAGACGCGTCTCGATCTGTTGCCGCTGGCGGGCGAGGCGGGAGAGCAGGATCTCGCGGTCGAACGGGCGGGCCTCGCCCGAAAGCAGACTGATCTCACGCGTGAACACGTGTCCGGCCGAGGCGATCAGGTCCTGGTCCTCGATGAACAGCGCGATCAGCTCCAGCTGGTGATGGCGGGCCAGTCGAGCGGCGCTGTCGAGGGCTGCCTCACTGGCCGGCGAGGTGTCCAGCAGCACCAGGACGTGCGACTCAGCCATGTTCGTCGTGCGGCCCGGAACGGTCGTGGTCGTGCCGCGTGGCACGCTCGAACCGTGCCAGCCGGTCAGCCACGCGCCGGTTGAGGCTGTCGGCGGGGAATTTCCCGTCGGCATCGGCGTCGCCCGCCGGCATGCCGGTCAACAGCTGCAGCGCTTCGTCGACGTGGCTGACGGCGTACAGCTGGAAGCGGCCGGCGGCGACCTCGCTGCGCACCTCGTGATCGAGCATGAGGTGCGGCAGGTTCGCCCGAGGGATGATCACCCCGTGGTGACCGTCGAGACCGCGCTCCCGGCAGATGCGGAAGAAGCCCTCGATCTTTTCGTTGACACCGCCGATCGCCTGCACCTCGCCCAGCTGATTCAGCGACCCGGTCACGGCGAACGATTGCCGGATCGGCACGCGAGCGATCGCCGAGACCAGCGCACAGAGCTCGGCCACCGAGGCCGAATCGCCCTCGACCGAGCCGTAGAGTTGCTCGAAGGCAATGCTGGCCGACAGGGACAGTTCACCGTCCGGGGCGTAATGACTGGCGAGATACCGCGACAGGATCATCACTGCCTTGGCGTGAATGTTTCCGCCCAGCTTTGCCTGGCGCTCGATGTCGACAACCTGCTCGCGGCCGGGGCGGGCCGTGGCGGTGATGCGCGTCGGCAGGCCGAAGGTGAAATCGCCCAGTTGGGAGACGGCCAGGCCGTTGACTGCCGCGATCCGCTCGCCGTGGGTCGGCAGATTGATGGTCTCGCGCAGGATCGCCTCGACCGCCCGCTCGCGCAGCCGCTCGGCCCGTTTCTCCTGCCGGCGGATGGCGGCCTCGACGTGGTGGGCGCTGATCTCCTCGGCGTGGCTCGAGCTGGCCAGATGGTTGGCCTCGGCGAGCAGGTCGGACAGCGGACGGGTGCCGGCGGCGAGTTTCTCCCGGTCCCCGGCCAGGCGGCTGGCGTGCTCGATGGTGCGGGCGACCGCGCTTCGATCCAGCGGGCGCAGCCCGTCGCGCTGGGCGATCGCGGCCAGCGTTCGGGCATAGTCCATCTCGTTTTCGGGCTGGCGGGCGAGGTTGTCCTCAAAGTCCGCCTGGACCTTGAACAGTCGGGCGAAGTCGGGGTCGTATTCGGACAGCAGGTAATAGAGCAGCCGGTCGCCGATCAGCACCACCTTGACCTGGAGCGGCAGCGGATCCGGTTCGAGCGTGATGGTGGTGAACACGGCATAGAGCTGCTCGAGTGACTCGATCCGCACCTGCCTGCCGTAGAGGGCGCGCTTGAGCGTTTCCCAGGCAAACGGCTGCATCAGGATCTGGCGGGCGTGCAGGATCAGGTAGCCGCCGTTGGCGCGATGCAGGGCACCGGCACGGATCAGCCGGAAGTCCGTCAACAGGGCCCCTTCGCGGAAGTAGTGCTCGATCCGGCCGATCAATCGGGCGTGAGTGGGCAGGTCTTCGTAGATCACCGGGGCGCCGTCGAGGTCGGCGTTGTCCACGATCAGGTTGAGTTGGTACTGGTTGAGGATCTCCTCGGGTACCGTGCTGCCGTCCTCGTCCAGGTCGTTGACGTGCGAGATGATGTCGTCACGGATCGCGCCCAGGTAATCGGTGACAGCCGGTAAGGTCACCCAGCGCCGTTTGAGCGCCTCGAGTTGCTGGCCCACCGCCACGCCGAGCATCTCTTCGTTCAGTTGCTGTAACTGTTCGCGGGCTTCCTTCTGCCATTTCGGGATCTGCTGCAAGGTTTGCTTGAGCTTTTCCTCGAGCTCGTTGATGGCCGCCTGCCATTCCTTCTGTTCTTCTTCCGGCAGCTTGTGGAAGGCCTCCGGATCGAGGATCTTGCCGTCACGGTAGGGGCCGAGGGTGAAGCCGGACGGCGTGCTCAACATGGTGACGTGGCGTTTTTCCGCCTCCTCGCTGATGGCTTCGATGGCTTCGCGCTGCCTTCGCTTGAATGCCTCGCGCATCTCCTGGATGCGGTTGTGGTACTCGTCGCTCTCGAACACTGCCGGGATGGCGGTGCCGAATTCCTTTACCAGCGTCTCGAGGTCCTTCTGCAGCTCGCGGCCGGCCTTTGCGGGCAGCTCGAGCAGCTTGGGCCGGTCAGGATTCTCGAAGTTGAAGACGTAGGCCCAGCTTGGCGGCGGCGTGTCTTCGCGGGCACGCTTCTCGAGGAATTCGCGAACCACCGCGTATTTGCCGAGGCCCTCGGAGCCGAGCGCGTAGAGGTTGAAGCCGCCGTCGCCGATCTCCGTGCCGAAGGACAGGGCTTCCAGTGCACGGTCCTGGCCGGGGGCGGCCGTGGGCGGCTCGAGTTCGGCTGTGCTCTCGAAGGGTAGCGAGCCGGCGTGGCAGGGCCGGTAGAGCAGATCGGCGTCCAGCCGTTTGGGCTCATCTGCCATCGGTATCCTCTCGGGTCCGGGTTGTCGGGGAAGATGAGTCGAGACTAGCACGCACGGACGTGCCTGACCGCGTCTGGCAGATTCGGCAGGGACGCCGCCACCGGACGCTGGCCATGTGGCGGTCAAACGGGGTAGGGTTTGATGCTGTTGTGCCATGCCGCGGGCGCTGCCCGGGCCGGAAATCGCAAGGGAGTTAAGCAGAGACGATGGACGCTTTGACGGAGTTTCTCGGCAGCATCAGTGGATTCGTCTGGGGGCCGGTCATGCTGGCCCTGTTGCTCGGTACGGGGGTGTACCTGACAGCAGGTCTTCGCGGCATGCCGATTCGCCGGCTCGGCTACGGTTTCCGGCAGCTGTTCCGAGGCCGGCATGCCGGGGCCGAGGACCGCGGTGACATCACACCGTTCCAGGCACTGGCGACCGCCTTGTCGGCCACCATCGGCACCGGCAACATCGCCGGGGTGGCCACGGCCATCGCCCTGGGCGGTCCGGGTGCGATCTTCTGGATGTGGCTGACCGCGCTGGTGGGCATGGCGACGAAATACGCGGAGGCGGTGCTTGCGGTGCGCTACCGCGAGATTGACGAGCGTGGGCGCTACGTCGGCGGGCCGATGTACTACATCAAGAACGGCATGGGTGCGAAGTGGAAGTGGCTCGGTGCCGCGTTCGCCCTGTTCGCCATGATCGCCGCTTTCGGGATTGGCAACACCGTGCAGGCGAACTCCGTGGCCGATGTGCTCGAGACCAATCTCGCCATCCCCGACTGGCTGACCGGCGTCGTGCTGGCCGTGCTGGTGTTCGTGGTGATCATCGGTGGCATCCGCCGCATCGCGCACCTTGCCGAATACCTGGTGCCGACGATGGCGATCCTCTACGTCCTCGTCGCTCTGGTGATCATCCTGATGAACATCACCGACGTGCCGGCGGCCCTGGCGCAGATCGTCTCTGATGCCTTCACCGGCACCGCGGCGACCGGCGGCTTTGCCGGCGCGGCGGTCTGGGCGGCGATCCGTTTCGGCGTGGCCCGTGGCATTTTCTCCAACGAGGCGGGCCTGGGCTCGGCGCCGATCGCGCACGCCGCGGCACGCACCAACGACCCGGTCCGCCAGGGCACCATCGCGATGCTCGGCACCTTCATCGACACCATCGTTATCTGCACCATGACCGCGCTGGTGATCGTGCTTTCCGGCGTCTGGACCACCGGCGAGAGCGGGGCGGCGCTGACCTCGGCGGCCTTTGCCGAGAGCCTCGGTGGCGGTAACTGGGTGGTCACCGCCGGCTTGGTGCTGTTCGCCTTCACCACCATCGTGGCCTGGAGCTATTACGGTGAGCGGGCCGCCGAGTACCTGTTCGGTGTCAAGGTGATCCTGCCGTATCGCTACGTCTGGGTCGGGGCGCTGTTCGTCGGCGCGATAGCGAATCTCGAGCTGATCTGGCTGGTGGCCGACATCCTCAACGCCCTGATGGCCGTGCCCAATCTGATCGCGCTGATCGCACTTTCCGGCACCGTCTTCGCGATCACCCGCGAATACTTCGCCCGTCCCGAAAATCAGGGGGCGGGCCGATGAGGGCGCCCCGGGAATTCGTCGCGATACTGGGTCGTGCAATCGTTTTCGGGGCAGCGGTCCTTCTCGGGGGCTGTGCGGCACTGGGCGGCTCCGACGGGGACCAGCGCACGGTGATCGTCTATCCGGGAGGTGATACCTCGCTCGATCCGGTGATCCTGCCGGCGAGTGAGTTGCCGCCGGCGGGGAAATGCCGCCTGTGGTATCCGGATCGTGCACCCGAGGATCAGCCGGAGCCGGGTGACTGTGAACAGCTCGGTAACCCCGTGCCGCCGGGCGCTGTGCTCGTCCGGGGCTGAGACCGGGATGGTTGTTCGCTGGAGTGTTCCGCTGCAGTGCAGTTTGGGGCGCTCCGGCTGTTGCGAGAACACAACGTGGCAACGCGGTTTTGCTCGACAAGACCGGCCTTCGGCGCTATTTATGACAGACAAACGATAAGAACAGACCGGGCGTAGTGATGCCGTCGGCAATCCAGGCCCGGGCACCAGGGAGGATCGTTCGGATGCATAAACGCAGGCTTTCTTTGCACATTGCGCTGGCACTGGGTATCACGGCGGCCGGTACGGCCGGGGCCCAGGAGTCCACGAAGACCGAGGGTGGGGCGGCACCGACACCCGGCGAGGCCGTGACGGCCGACGATGTCGATAGGTCCAGTGGCTGGGCGGCCGGGGGCTTCCGCTTCTTCCCCCAGTTGAGCGTGACCGCGCTATACGACTCCAATATCTACGGCGTGAACGGCTCTGTTCCTGTCGACAAATGGAACGACCCGAGCGGCCCCATTCAGGAAGAAACATCGGACACGGTCGGCATCCTCACACCCAGTCTGGCGGTGCGCTCGGATTGGGAACGCCACGAGCTCAATTTCAACGCCGGGGCCAACCTGGCGCGCTACCGTGATAACGACGACGAGGACTACAACGACTACTGGCTTAACGCCGATGGCCGTTACGACATCAACGAGCGTTCCAACGTCTTCGGCGGCCTGGGCATCAGTCGCGACCACGAGGATCGGACCTCGCCTGAGGGGGCTGCGGGGGTCGAACCGATCCAGTACGACAGCCTCGACGCCCATGGGGGCTACGCCCGCCGGATTGGCCAGACTGTCCTGCGCCTGGGGGGCACCGCTCAGCGGATCGACTACGAGGATGGCGTCAATGCCGACGGCACGGAGATCAACCACGACGACCGCGATCGCGACATTTACGCGCTTGGGGCACGGCTGACCTATCTGCAATCGGCGCAGATCCGTCCGTTCGTCCAGGCTTCGGCCGAGAGGCGACGCTACGAAACGGACCGTGATGACTACGGCTTCGAGCGGGACTCGGATGGTTACCGGGCCGCCGCCGGCATCGACTTCAACTACGGGCCGACGCTTGAGGGCGAGGTCTACGCTGGGGTGTTGCACCAGTCGTTCGATGATCCGCGCTTCGATTCGATTACCCGGCCCGACTTCGGTGCCCGCCTGACGTGGCAGGCCACCCCCTTCACTCGGGTGCGCGGGTCGGTGGATCGTTCGCTCGAGGAAACCACCTACTGGCAGTTTGCCGACGGCGCGCCGGACTTCGCCTCCAGCTATCTCTACAGCCGCGCCGAGGTGCTGGCCGAGCATCGGCTGACGCCGCGCACCACGCTCTCGGCTCTCGCATCCTACGGCCAGGCGGAGTATCAAAATGTCGATCGCACCGATGATCTGATCGGCGCTGGCTTCGGCGTGGAATACAAGCTGAGCCGGAACCTGCTGCTCCAGCTCGACTATCGGCACTACCAGCGGGATTCCGATTACCGCGATCCGTTCAATTACAAGTCCAACCAGGACGTTTACAACGGCGACTTGTTTGACGGCAACTACCAGCGCGATCAGGTCTACCTCCGTCTCAAGGCGCTGTTGTACCCCGTGCGCGACACACCGGTGGTGGCCGGTACGTTCTCTGGTCTGGGCGAGACGCGCGGTGCCGGGCTGGGCGGCGGATTCTATGCCGGTGCCCAGGCAGGTATCAGTGGTCTGGCGACAGCTACCGAGGGGCCGCGGGGCAATCAGGGCAACGATGAAGCCGACATGGCCGGACAGGGCTGGACCTCCGGCTTGTTTGCCGGCTGGGGCATGACCAACCGGGATCACTGGTATGGCGGCGTCGAGATCGAGGGCGCGCGCAGCGGGGCCGACTGGAGCCACGCCAAGAACAAGTCGTCCAGCCGCACGTTCTCGCTCGACATGAACGACAGCTGGGGCGCGAGCCTGCGCGGTGGCCGCGTGCTGAGCAACGGCTCGCTGCTGTATGCGCGGGCCGGCCTGGTTCGTAGCGAATTCGACACCTACTACCAGGCAAACGACGCGCCCGCCAACGCGGCTGACGACTCGGATCGCCAGACCGGCAAGCGCTTCGGCGTCGGTGTGGACGTGCCGGCAGGCAAGCACCTGTTCTGGCGCATGGATTACAGCATCACCGATTATGACGATTACGACGTGGTCTACGACACCACGCGTGATTCGATCGAGAACTTCCATACCCGCGAGGGGCTGTTCCGCATCGGTCTCGGTTGGCGCTTCGGCGCACAGGACTACCAGGTGGTGGACCCGACCGATGGGGACATCAGCGGCTTCTACGCCGGGGCCCAGATCGGTCGGACACAGCTGCGCAGTGATCTGGATGCGATCCATAACGACGGTGGCTCCAACCCTGGGCGCTCACGGTTGACGGCCGACTTTGGCGATGCCGGAGCCAGTGCCGGTATATTCGCCGGCTACGGCTGGCAGTGGGATCGTGTCTACTTCGGCCTTGAGGCGGATGTGGAGAACAGCAACGCCGAGTGGCAGCACGTGCGGACCCCCACCGGCCGAAATTTCTCGCTGGAGCAGAAAGGGGGTCAGGCCCTGTCGGCGCGCCTCGGCTATCAGCTGGATAACGGGACGCTGCTCTATGCCCGCCTGGGCAAGGCCCGGAGCCAGTTCAACTATCGCTATGTGAAGGGTGGTGATCGGCGCAACGACATTAACCGGGACGAGATGGAGATTGGCAATCGCTACGGTCTGGGTGCCGAGGTGCCGCTCACGCCGAACACCTTCGTGCGTTTCGACTACAACCGCACTGACTATGGCGAGCTCGCGTTCGAGACCACCCACGGGAATACCGACACGGTGAGCCTGGATAACGAGACCGATGAGTTCCGGCTCGGGGTGGGTTACCGCTTCTGAATCATGTTGGTCAAACCCATCCAGCTAAACCCGCCTCGGAGGCGGGTTTTTTTTGCATCTCCTCTTTTGAATATGCGTGGCTCGCTGGTCTATGTTCGTGATGTTGGCGGCGGCAATACGGTTGCAGGTCGCCTTATAAGGGACACAAGGGACTCTGCAAAAAGTTTGATCGCAGTTCCTCTTGTTAAAAGATGCTTATGTCGTTATAAGCACATTAGGTCTACTGATGATAAAGGGAGGTGACCTATGAACCGCAGTCATAACAACCCGGTATTCCGCCACACGCTGGTCGCTGGCAGTCTGGCCGTGGCCGGAGTGCTCGCAGTCCCGCTGCTGGGAAGCACGTATACCCACAATTTGATGCCGATCGGTTCGGCACAGGCCGCTGCTGGTGCCGGTCAAGGCGCTGGAGGTGAGATGAAGGGTCAGGGACAGATCGGTGGGCATGGTGGCATGTCGGGCGGACAAGGCTCCATGGACGTCGGTGACGTCCTGCGCGGTCACGGCGCGGGTGGTCGGGATAGCCTCGACATCACGGGCCGACCCGACGACAAGGGCCCGCCGGAAGGCGACGGACCTAGCGGTGACATGGGCGGCGGCAACCCGGATGCCGGCACCACCAAGGGGGATCTCTACGGTGATCTCTACGTGGTGCTGCGAGACCCGTTGACAGGCGCACCAGTTCTCGACGATGAAGGCCGACTGCAGTTCCTCGATGCCGAGGGCAACGTGATCCCCTACCTCTCCGATGATCCGGAAGACGAGGGCTTCACGGAATTCAGCCCTGAAAACGAGGCCCTGCTGCAGGAAGTGGCATTCGACCGTTTGAACCTCGCCCGTTCGCCGCAAGCCGTCCTGAGCCACTCTCTCGACACGGCGCTGGAGACCATCGCCCTGGATGCGGATGGCGTACTCGAGTTCGATGCCGCCGGCCGCGTGGTGATCGAGGATGCCGACGGTATCGTCTACACCATCGACTCTCCGCTGGAGAACCTGGCCCTGTATCAGGACGCCATCGTGCGACTGAATGACGACATCGACGGTAACGAGACGTTCACACTGGAACAGACGGACTCCCTGCTGGCTGCTGCGGCAAGCAAGTTTGGCGAGGTGAGTCTCGACATGGTGGTCTACCTGAACTCGATCCTGGGGCTGAACCCAGAGGTGACCGACCCCGACACGGGCGAAACCACCATCGACTGGGTGGACCTGACCGATTTCACCTACGACCGCACCGCGGCCTACACGTCGACCGTGGATGCTGACGGCGATGGCGAACTCGACCCGGTCACCGTGACCTACCTGAGCGATCCGGAAGGGGACGGGACCTACGTCACGGTCACCGAGCCGCTGCTTGATGCGGTGTTCGATGGCGAAACTGCCACGGGCGAGGGCGCAGCCGGTTATGCATTGTCTACCGACGATGCCCTGCAGGTGATCGAGTTCATCCACGAGCCGATTCATTGATGAACGCCGTCATGCAACGGCAAGGCTAATGACGAAAGACCCCTCGCCGAGGGGTCTTTTTTGTTCGGACCGGGGTATTGGCCGGTCCGATGCAGCAAGATGGAGGTGTCCGATGACGGAACCAGTCCAGACAAGACGATATTTTTCGCCCCGCCTCTTGGTCGCCGGTATGGCGGTTGCCGGCCTGCTGGCGGTTCCCGCACTCGCGCCGACCCCGTTGATCGGTGCGTCCGCCGCCTATGCGGCCGAGGATGGGCACACCTCGGGCGGTCATTCCTCGGGCAGCCGTGGCGGTGGCCATGACACGGGCAGCATGCACACCGACGGACACACGGACGATGGCGATGATGGTCACACCGATAGCGACCATGGCAAGAAAGGGCCCGGTTATCGCGGCGGTTCGGGGAGCAAGGGCGGTGGTCATGCCGGTAGCGGCAGTCAGCAGCTGGTCGACAGCGTCTTCCGTGGCAAGGGTCGAGACAACCTCGACAGCATGCAAGGTGGCTCGGCTGGGAAGGGCAGCCTGTACGGCGACCTGTACGTGATCCTGCGTGAATCTGACGGCTCGCCGGATCTCGATGAGTTCGGCCGGGTGCAGTTCGTGGATGCGGAGGGTAATGTCATCCCCTATCAGTCCGATGAGCCGGACGCCGAAGGTTTCGGCGAAGTGGCCGACGAGGCGGCGCTGCAAGAGGTCGAGTTCGAGCGGCTCAACGTTGGCCGGGCGCCGGCTTCCGTGCTGGCCCACGCACTGGCCGAGGCGGAGCGGACGATTGGCCTTGATGCTGACGGGGTTCTGGAGCGTGACGCGGCCGGTCGCCTGATCATCGTGGATGCCGACGGCGCCAGCTACACCATCGATTCGCCGCTGGAGAATCTGTCGCTGTATCAGGAGGCGCTCGAGTCGGATGGCTGGACGCTGGCCGACGCGGCCGCCTTTCTCGGTGCCGCCTCGTCGAAGACCAAGGAGATCACCGTAGACACGGTCGTCTACCTGAACAGCATCCTGGGCATCAACAATCCGGATGACGGCTATTACGACCTTGGCGGATTCAGCTACGATCGAGCGGCTAGGTATCCCGATACAGTCACGTACCTCTCGGATCCCGATGGGGACGGTGTCTACACGGAGGTCACGCGCCCGATCATGGACGTGGTGTTCGAGTCCCAGGATTACAGCGGTTCGGGCGCCGAGGCCTTCGCCACCGCGGCCGACGACGCCCGCGCGGTGATCGAGTTCGTCCACGAGCCGATTCACTAAGCGGTTGCGAAATCGCACTGAAAAAGGCCCCGTAACGGGGCCTTTCCTGTTCATGAACAGGAAATCGCTCAGGCACGAATTGCCATTCGTGCACTGGAAGGCAAAGATTCTCCCGATGGCCCACTAAGGAAGGGACGCTGAGATGCCGCTAGGAGTCTTGTCCGCACTCGCTCTGCTACCGCTGGCAACCGTGTTCGTGTTGCTGGTCGTGCGGCGCTGGCCCGCCTCGCGCGCAATGCCGGTGGCTTGGCTGACGACGGTCATGCTCGCGCTGTTCGTATGGCGGACGGATCCGTTGGCTGCCGCTGCGGCCAGTATGCACGGGCTGGTCACGGCGGCGAATATTCTCAGCATCGTCTTCGGCGCGATCCTGCTGCTCTATACCCTGCGTGAGTCCGGTGCGATCGAGTCGATCCGGACGGGCTTTACCAACATATCGCCGGACCGACGGGTTCAGGCGATCATCGTGGCCTGGCTGTTTGGCAGCCTGCTTGAGGGCGCCGCAGGCTTCGGCACCCCGGCGGCGATTGCCGCACCATTGCTTGTGGCGATCGGCTTCCCCGCCATGGCCGCCGTGCTCTCCGCGCTGATTGTGCAGTCGACGCCGGTGGCTTTCGGCGCGGTGGGCACACCGGTGCTGGTCGGGGTGAATGCCGGGCTTGCAGGGCACCCCGCGGTGGAGGCAATGCTCGAGGTGCCCCTGTTTCCGGATTATCTCGAACAAATCACGTTATATACCGCCGTGATCAATACGCTGGTGGGCGTGCTGATGCCGCTGGTCATGGTCGCGCTGCTAACGCGCTTCTTCGGCGCGTCACGGTCGTTTCGCGAGGGGCTGGCGGCCTGGCCGTTCGCGCTGTTTGCAGGGGCGGCCTTCACGCTGCCGCACCTGGCCGTCGCGGCGTGGCTGGGGCCCGAGTTTCCCTCACTGGTCGGAGGTATGGTCGGCCTGCTGGTCGTGGTGACGGCGGCTCGGCGGGGGCTTTTCACGCCGCGGCAGGTGTTCGATTTCGAGCCGCGCAGTCGCTGGCAGCCGGACTGGGTCAGTGCACTGCAGGACGAGCTTCAGGGCGTGCCGTCGGGCACGCGCATGCCGTTGTGGCTGGCCTGGCTTCCCTACGTGCTTGTGGTCGGGCTGTTGGTCTTGAGTCGAACGGTGACGCCGTTGCGTGACTGGCTGCGCTCGCCGGCCCTGACGCTCGAGTGGCCCGGCATATTCGGCACCGAGATCGGTACCTCCGCCCAGCCGTTTTACCTGCCTGGTTTCATCCTGGTGGTGGTTTCGCTGCTGACCTTCTTTCTCCACCGGATGCATCGGCGTCCAGGCTCCTACCGGCGTGCGTGGCGGCAGTCCGCTCGGGTGCTGCTTTCCGCCGCCCTGGCGCTGGCGTTCGCCGTGCCGATGGTGCAGGTGTTCATCCATTCCGGTCAGGCATCGCCCTTTGACAGCATGCCGCTATTGCTGGCCGATGGGGTTTCGTCGCTGGCCGGGCCATTCTGGCCGATCTTCGCGCCGCTCATCGGGGCGATGGGCTCTTTCATGGCCGGCTCGGCGACGATCAGCAACATGATGTTTTCGCTGTTCCAGTTCGCCTCCGCCGGGGAAATCGGTCTCGGTGTCGACGGGGCGGCCTGGGTGGTCGCGTTGCAGGGGGTCGGCGGCGCAGCCGGCAACATGATCTGCGTCCACAACGTCGTGGCCGCCTCGGCGACGGTTGGGCTGGCCGGCCGGGAAGGCGACCTGATCCGCAAGGCACTGATTCCGATGGGCTATTACGTCCTGGCGGCCGGCATGCTTGGCATGGCTCTGATCGTGGGCGGCCTCAATATATGGTTCGCGGCCTGGGTTCTGGTGGTGCTGGGTATGCTCGGTCTAATGCGATTCGCACGGGCTCGTCGCTGATTCGACCGACTCCGGGCCGGTCGTTTTTGGCAAACTGCACCTCTGGTTCACAGACGGGGACACGCATGTCCTGGATTGGAAAAGCGCTTGGCGCCGGTATCGGCTTCTGGATCTTTGGTTGGGTCGGGGCCGGTATCGGCCTGCTCTTGGGGCATTTCGTCGACCGGTTCCTCGGTCGGATCAAGCAGGTTGGTGGCCGGTTGCTGGAAGTGCAGCAGACGTTCTTCGATACCACGTTCACGGTACTCGGCTACGTCTGCAAGGCCGACGGTCAGGTGACACAGGCCGAGATACGTGCGGCCGAGCAGATCATGACGCAGATGCGTTTGACCAAGCCGCGGCGGCGCGAGGCGATCGCGGCGTTCAATCGCGGCAAGGCGGCCGACTTCGATCCCGAGCCGGTTATCGAGCGGTTCGTCCGGATCTGCGGCAGCCAGCCGACCCTGTTGCGGGTGTTCCTGGAGATCCAGATCCAGGCGGCGTTCGCCGATGGCCGGATCGAGCCGGCCGAGCGCGAGGCCCTGATGCGCATCGCGCATGCCCTGGGACTGTCGGATGCGGAGTTCGCCCGTCTGGAGGCCCTGCTGGCGGGCCATTACCAGCAGGGGCCGGGTGCGCCGACGACGGCGGCCGCACTGGACAATGCCTACCAGGCCCTGGGGGTGGACAAGCAGTCGACCGATGCCGAGGTGAAACGCGCCTACCGCAAGCTGATGAGCGAGCATCACCCCGACAAGCTGATCGCCAAGGGGCTGCCCGATTCCATGGTCGAGCTGGCCAAGGAGCGCAGCCAGGAAATTCAGAATGCCTACGAGACCGTGAAACGGTCACGTCAGGTGCGAGACTGATTCAATCAGAAGGGAGACGACGTGATGACCGCTTTGCTCAATGTGATCCACCTGTTGTCGGCCGTGTTGTGGATTGGTGGGGTGTTCTACGCCTACGTGATCCTGCGTCCGTCGGTGGGCTACCTGTCCGGTCCGGACCGGGTGACGCTCTGGGACCGGGTGTTCACCCGCTTTTTCCGCTGGGTCTGGGCGCTGATCGCCGCATTGCTGGTCAGCGGCTACGGCATGCTGTTCACCGCCTTCGGCGGCTTCGCATCGGCCGGTTACCTGCACGCCATGCAGTTGTTCGGCTGGCTGACCATTATCGCGTTCGTCGTTCTGGCCTTCGGTCCGTATCGCCAACTCCATGCCGCAGTGGCGGCCGAGGACTGGCCTCGGGCCGGCGAGATGATCCCGCGCATCCGTCGTCTGGTGCACGTCATTCTCTGGCTCGGGCTGATCAGTATCGTGGTTGGCGGGGGTGGTGCGTACCTGTGACGGTTTGAAAAAACGCCCCTCGAGGGACTAAGGTCGTGGTCGTTTCTTTCGCCGATTCCCATCACACGATTTCATTCATTGAATCAAGGAGATCGCGCATGACTACGTATCGTCCCGAGAAGGCCGACGAACTGATCAAGACCGCCAAGGCGATGGTTGCGCCCGGCAAGGGCATCCTGGCCATCGACGAGAGCAACGGCACCTGCAACAAGCGTTTCGAGGCCAACGGTATCGATCCGACCGAGCAGAAGCGTCGCGAGTACCGCGAACTGCTGCTGACCACGCCGGATCTCGAGAAGTACGTCAGCGGCGCGATCCTCTACGACGAGACCATTCGCCAGTCCACGGCGGACGGCAAGTCGTTCATCGACGTGATGCGTGACCGCGGCCAGGTGGTCGGCATCAAGGTCGACACCGGCGCCAAGCCGCTGGCCGGGTCGGACGGCGAGAAGGTGACCGAGGGCCTCGACGGCCTGCGCGAGCGTCTTGCCGAGTACTACGAGATGGGTGCGCGCTTTGCCAAGTGGCGTGCGGTGATCGCGATCGACACCGCCAAGGGGCTGCCGACCCGTGGCTGCATCGAGGCGAACGCCCATGCACTGGCACGCTATGCTGCCCTGTGTCAGGAGGCCGGTCTGGTGCCGATCATCGAGCCGGAGGTCCTGATCGACGGCAACCACGACATCGCCACCTGCGAGCGGGTGACCGAGGAAGAGCTCAACGAGGTCTTCCGTCAGCTCTATCACCAGAACGTCATGCTCGAGGGCGTGATCCTCAAGACCAGCATGGTGATCTCTGCCAAGGGCGCCTCCAACCGTGCCGGCGTCGAGGAGGTCGCCGACCGCACCGTCGAGACCCTGCTGCGCACGGTGCCGGCCGCACTCGGCGGCGTGGTGTTCCTCTCCGGCGGCCAGGGCGTGGAAGAGTCCACCGCGCACCTCAATGCCATGCACGAGCGCCATGGCGACCGGCTGCCGTGGGCACTGACCTTCTCCTATGCCCGTGCCATCCAGGGCCCGGCGCTCGAGTACTGGAAGGGCGAGCCGGGTCACGTGGCGGAAGCCCAGAAGCGCGCGCTCAAGCGTGCCGAGTTCAACGGCATGGCAAGCCAGGGCAAGTACAGCCCGGACATGGAAAGCGCCTGATCAGGGCCTCCTGCCCGGTAGCAACAACAATCCCGCCACCTCGGCGGGATTTTTTTGTGCCCGGTGTTTCGTGGCAGCCGGGATCAGGGGTGTGCGTCGGCGGGACGTTCGCGGATTACCACCAGGCCTGCGGCGATGATGATCAGGCCACCGAGGATCGTGAGGGCATCCGGCCACTCGCTGAAGATCAGCCAGCCGAGGATCGTCGCTCCGAAGATCTCCAGGTACTGCAGCGGGGCCAGCAGGCTCGCATCGCTGCGGGCGAAGGCCATCGCGATCAGGACGTGGGCGAAGGCGGCCAGTACCCCCGCGGCAGCGAGCCACACCCACTCGTGTGGCGCCGGTATGTCCCAGCGGGCAATCGACCAGCCCCATCCCTGACCCAGGATCACGAAGCCCAGCATGATCAATGAGGCGGCCGCGCCCACCCAGAACTGAAGCACCAGGGCATCGCTCGGGCGGGGCGCGCTGGCCCAGGCGCGCGTGGCGGTGAGGTAACCGGCGTAACAGGCCGCCGCGGCGATCGGCAGCAACGAGGCGAGCCCGTAGGCGCTCCAGTTGGGACGCAGGATGACCACGGCGCCAACTAGGCCGCCCAGTACCCCGATCCAGCGCCGCGCGGTGATGCGCTCGCCCAGGAACAGGGCGGAGAAGATCACGAGGATCAGTGGCTCGACGAAGAACAATGCGATGTTGTTGGCCAGGGGCAGGTGGGCCAGGCCCCAGAACAGGAAAACGATTGATGCTGAGATCAGCGCGCCCAGGACCAGATGGAGCGGACGGAATCGCCCCCCGCGCCAGTACAGGGCCACGAATGGCAGCAGGAAGAGGGTCTGGAAGACAAATCGCAGCCAGGCGATTTCGCCCACCGACAGCTCGGTCGACAGCCACTTGGCGATGCTGTCCGACATCGGGATGGTCAGCACGGCGAGGGCCATGAAGATCAGGCCCAGTCGGTGGTTGTGTTGGGTTTCGGTCATGGTTGTACCTCGGTATTCGTAGTGTCTGCACGGGGCTGGCCGTCATTACAGCCGCGCGATGCGGCGCGGGCGACTGGCATGCGAGGCGCCCACGGGCGCGTCGTGCAGATTTAGTTAGATAGCTATGCAAAGTAATATGCCCGGCCGGACAAGGACATCGATAGACGTGTCCGTGTCGGTTGCCTACAGTCGTTCGGCGACATTTTTTTGCCCGACGTCGGTCCCAGCTGGGCACGACGTGGCCCTGGGAATGACTGTCGAGGAGGTTTTACCGAGATGAGCGAACTGGCAAACACGCATTGCGAGGCCTGTCGGGCTGACGCGCCCACCCTCGACGACAACGAGATCGCTCGCCTGCAGAAGGAGATCGACGAGGGCTGGCAGGTGATTACCCGTGACGGCGTGCGACAACTCGAGCGGGTCTACCGCTTCGGGAATTTCGCCCAGGCCCTCGCATTCACCAACGCCATTGGCGAGATCGCGGAACGCGAAGGCCACCACCCGGCCCTGCTGACGGAGTGGGGGCGGGTGACCGTGACCTGGTGGAGCCACAAGATCGGAGGGCTGCACCGAAACGATTTCGTGATGGCCGCGCGCACCGACAAGGAGGCGGCGGCATTCTGATCGCCGAACGCCGGCATGTGACAACGAAAACGGCCCGGGATGTCCCGGGCCGACGTGTTTCTGCATGGCAGAAGATGTCAGTCGAGAGCGAAGGTGATCTTGGCATTGATCCGGTAGCGGACGATACGGTTGTCTTCCACCTTGGCCTCGAATTCCTTGATGTAGATCGACTTGATGCCATGCACGCTGCGGCTGGCCTTGGCGATGGCCTGATTGGCGGCATCCTCCCAGGAGGTGTCCGATTCGGCCAGTACCTCGATCACTTTGAGCATGTTGTCACTCATTTCATCTCCCTCCCCAGACGGTTGTGAATGGACGGGCTGCTGAATGAGTGTAGATGTCCACCGCGGAACATTTCAGGGCGGGCTCACCCTACCGCGGCATGCTGCAACAGATAGTGGTCGAATTCGGCGGCGGGCATCGGCGTGGCGTACACGAATCCCTGTACGGCATCACAGCCGATCGAGCGCAGCGTTTCGACGGTTTCACCGTCCTCGGCGCCCTCGGCCACCACGTGCAGGCCGAGCTCGTGCGCCAGCTCGACTGCCGTCCGGACGATGGAGAGCAGGCGGCTTGACCCGGTGATCCCGGCGACAAAGCGGCGATCGATCTTGATCGCACTGACCGGAAAGTCGCTCAGATACGACAGCGAGGAATACCCCGTGCCGAAGTCATCCACCGAGCATTCCACGCCGGTCTTGCACAAGTGTTCAAGGGCGCCTCGCACCCGGGCCGGCTCGGTGATCA
The DNA here is from genome assembly GCF_023555385.1 of Guyparkeria hydrothermalis. Classification (NCBI taxonomy): domain Bacteria; kingdom Pseudomonadati; phylum Pseudomonadota; class Gammaproteobacteria; order Chromatiales; family Thioalkalibacteraceae; genus Guyparkeria; species Guyparkeria hydrothermalis. The sequence goes on along the minus strand of NZ_JAJSED010000001.1, from coordinate 871,197 downwards.
GTCCCGTTTCGGTCATTTCCAGACGCAGATCGCTGGCGGGAACCTGATGTCGGGCCAGAGTCGCGCGGACCATCCCGACGACGTCGTGCTCGAGGATGTCGCTAGCCGCGATGTTGACCGAGATGGGGCAGGGCCGGCCTGCCTGTCGGTACTGGCGTGCCAGTTGCACAGCCTGATCGACCATCCACTCCGTGACGCGATAGACGATCCCGGACTTTTCCAGTACCGGGATGAACACGCCGGGAGACAACAGGCCATGTTCAGGATGACGCCAGCGGACGAGCGCCTCGGCACCGATCACACGACCGCTGACAGGGTCGATCTGCGGTTGCAGGTACGCCTCCATGTCGCGGGTACCTCGGTGCCAGTAGTCGCGCAGCAGCAGGAGGTCTCGCGGGTTCGGTTCGATGTCGGGCTCGTAGGTCTGCCACGTGCGTCGGTTTTCCGCGGCCGCAGCCACGGCGGTGCGTGCCTTGCGCAGCAACTCCTCCGATGAGTCGTTGGCTTGGTCACGGACCACACCGATGGAGAGCCGTGGATCCATCTCCATCTGCTCGAGCTGGACGGGCACCGTGATGACCCGGATCAGGTGCTCCGGCGACAGGGGGCGGTGACTGGCCACCGAAAATTCCCCCGATCCCAGATAGCCGACCGCCTCGAACCCGTAGCTGTACAACCGGCTGCCGAAAGCGCGCAGCAACTCCATGCCCACCGCGTTGCCGAAGGTGAGGATGACCTCCTCGATCCCGTTGAGGCGGATCGCCGCGACCGTCAGTTCGTGCGCCGGATGTTTCGCGGCCAGCCGGGTAAGCTCCTCGAGGAAGTGGGCCCGGTTCGGCAGGCCGGTCGGCGTGTCATGCAGGGCGGCATGGGCAAGCCTCTCCTCTGCTTCGCGGCGATGGTCGAGCGCTTGTGTCAGGTCGGCGGTGCGACTCTCGACGCGTCGGTGGAGCAGCCAGGACCAAAGGCTCACCAGCAGCAGGACGGTCAGGATCGGCGCGACCAGCCAACTGTACTTGGCGATGAATTCGATTATGCCGGGGCGATGCCATTCCAGCTCCTTTCTCCAGTTCTCGTAGACTCGGTAATACCCTCCGTTGGCATGACTGAGCTGCAGTTGATGCTGCAGCCAGCGGAATAATTCGGGTTCGTCCTTGTCGACGGCAAAGGCGTAGGCTCGGGGCCAGATCGGTGGGCTGACCTGGTCGATTGCCAGGTCCATGTCGGCAATCAGGCGGCGCGTTGTGTGGGTGGCCAGCACGGCGAAGTCTGCTCGTCCGTTATCCACGGCACGGAGAGCGGTCGCGATGTCCTCCAGTTCCAGGTGTTGGACCGTTTGCGCGGCCCCGCGCAGTTGCTCGGCGGCGTAGCTATTGCCCACCACGGCGACGGAATGTCCCGCGAGGTCTGCAACGTCGCCAGCCGTCGGGCCGTTGCGGCGGCCATAGATCGCGTGGGTGACGTAGTAGAACGGGTCGGTAAAGCGGAAACGCTTGCGGCGCTCCTCGGAGATGAACATGGGCACGGCATCGACTTCGCCGTGGTCGAGCGCGTAGGGCGCCAGGCGCCATTCCATTTGCTGGTGCCGGGCCGTAATGCCGGCCTGAGCGGCGAGGGTGTCCTCAAGCTCGATCAGAAAGCCCTTTGCCTCGCCATCGGTGGTCTCCCATTCGAAGGGTGGGTAGTTCCGGGATCCGGCAAACAATATCGACGCGCGGTCGAGGGAGGGCGTGGCGGTTGAGGTGGCCGGAATGGCTGGTGCCGGTGGGGCGAGGGCGCCGCCCAGAAACAGCCACAGGGCGACGACCGCTCGGGGCGCCTGTCGAGAAAGGGGAATCCGTTTCACCGTCGGCCGCTCTGCGGACGTTGGCTGCCGGGCACGCGTAGACTGGTTCACGCGGCCTCCATGTCATTGACTTGTCAGTGGTCCCGAGATTAGTAATCGGCGGGCAAAACTGCACGCTCGCCACACGTCATGGGATCTGCGCGCTATCCTGAGAAACGGACGGCCCGCCTGTCCGCGCGATGGGGTCCACCATGAACGTTGTACAGGAGTCTGGATGCCCGAGTTCATGACGAGCCCGGTCGAGGCCTTTCTCGGTGCCTCGCCGGTGATGCAGGCGTTGGTCGCCACCCTGTTCACTTGGGGCATGACGGCGGCCGGCGCCCTGCCGGTCTTCTTCACGGACCGCGAAAATCGCCGTCTGCTGGACGTTCTGCTGGGATTCACGGGCGGGGTGATGATTGCGGCGAGCTTCTGGTCGCTGCTGGCGCCCTCGATCGAGATGGCCGCTGATCTGGCGGTGCCGGCCTGGTTCCCGGCCGCCGTCGGGTTCCTGCTCGGAGCGGTGTTCCTGCGGGGCACCGATATGATTCTGCCGCACTTGCATCTCAATGCGCCGATTGACGAAGCCGAGGGCCTCTCGACGACCTGGCGGCGCACGACGCTGCTGGTGCTTGCGATCACCCTTCATAACATTCCTGAGGGACTGGCGATCGGCGTTGCCTTCGGGGCGCTGGCTCATGGTTTCGATAATGCGAGCCTGGGAGCGGCGATCGCGCTGGCCGTCGGCATCGGTATCCAGAACTTCCCCGAAGGCATGGCCGTGGCCATGCCGTTGCGCCGGGAAGGCGTGGGACGGTTCAAGAGCTTCTGGTACGGGCAGCTGTCCGGCGCGGTCGAGCCGATTGCCGGGGTGATCGGTGCGGCGGCGGTGCTGTTCTGGGAGCCGGTCCTGCCGTACGCGCTTGCCTTCGCTGCCGGGGCGATGATCTTCGTCGTGGTCGAGGAGGTGATCCCCGAGGCGCAGCGCAGCGGACATGCCGATGCCGCCACGCTGGGCGTGATCGGCGGCTTCACCGTGATGATGGTTCTGGACGTGGCGCTGGGGTGAGAGCCTAGAACCAGCGTCGGCGCTTGAGCCAGATGCCCAGCCCTCCGGCGATGAGCGCGACCAGAAGCGTGACCCACCAGAAGCCGAGATCCGTTTCCACCCACGGCATGCCGCCGACATTGATGCCGAACAGGCCGGTGAGAAAGCCCAGCGGCAGGAAGATCGCCGCGACGATCGACAGCAGGTACATGCGGGTGTTGAGCTGGTCCGACAGGCGTGTGAGCAGCTGCTCGTGAATCATGGAGCCGCGCTCACGCGCCATGTCCAGATCCTCGACCAGACGTGTCAGTGCATCGGCCTGTTCGCGAATCCGGCCGCGGTCCAGTTCCGCCAAGATGGGACGGTTGATGCTGGTCAGGCGCACCAGGGCATCACGCTCGGGCGCGAGATAGCGCCGGATCACGATGACGGTGCGGCGCACCTGGCCGATCTGGTCGCGCAGTTCGCGGTCAGCCCCTTCAAGCAGCGCGGCTTCGAGCTCGTCGATTTCCTCCTCGATGGATTCGATCAGCTCGTCGATGCGGTCGGTCAGGCCCTCGATCAGCTCCAGCAGCAGTTCGGCAAGCGAGGCCGGCCCGGTGCCCTCGTCGAGTCGTTCGACGATGCCAGCGACCGTCCGCAGCGGGTAGCGTGAGGTGCTGATCAGGCGCTCGCCGTCGAACCACAGGCGCAGGGAGATCATGTCCTCGGGGTCTTGGCCGGGGTTCAGGTTCACCCCGCGCAGGATCAGGATCAGGCCATTCTCGTGCTCGACGACCCGGGGCCGGGTGTCCTCGGCGAGCAGGCTGTCGGCGACCAGCTCGTCCACGCCGGCCTCGTCCTCCAGCCAGGCGCGGTCGTCCCGATCCTCCCAGTTCAACTGGATCCAGCTACCGACCGGTTCTCGGTGAGGAGAGGTTCGGCCGCCGCTGCCGTCTAGCCGGATGATCTGGCGCGTGCTCATGTTGGCGATGCTCCGTTTGTCTTCATCTGCCGGAGTATGGCTCAACGGCGGTGGTTGATCAGGGCTTGAGCTGTACCGATCCCGCGGCACGACGAGCGCGCTCGCGTGCCTGCTCGATCGACTCGCCGCGGGCCAGGGCCACACCGAGCCGGCGCTTGCCATGGACGGCCGGCTTGCCGAACAGGCGCAGTTCCGTGCCCGGTTCGGTCAGGGCCGCCGCCGCGCCGATCAGTTGCGGGTGATCGGTTTCGCCCTCGCGCACGATTGCGCAGGAGGCCGAGGGGGCGGTCTGTGCGATCGCAGGGATCGGCAGGCCCAGCATGGCGCGCAGGTGCAGGGCGAACTCCGACAGGTCCTGCGACACCAGTGTCACCAGGCCCGTGTCGTGCGGTCGCGGCGAGACCTCGCTGAACCAGACCTCGTCGCCCTTGACGAACAACTCCACGCCGAAGATGCCGTAGCCACCCAGTTCCTCGACGATCGTTCGGGCGATCTCGCCAGCGCGATCCAGGGCGGTCTCGCTCATCGGGTGCGGTTGCCAGCTCTCGCGGTAGTCACCGTCGACCTGGGTGTGGCCCACCGGCGGGCACAGGGTGATGCCGTCGCGGTGACGGACGGTGAGCAGGGTGATCTCGTAGTCGAAGTCGATGAACGATTCGACGATCACCCGGCCTCGCCCGGCCCGACCGCCGGACTGGGCGGCATGCCAGGCGCGCAGCACTTCGGAGGAATCGCGTACCAGCGACTGGCCCTTGCCCGAGGAGCTCATCACCGGCTTGACCACGCAGGGGGTGCCGATGGTGTCGATCGCGTTGTAGTACTGATCCTCGGTCTCCGCGAAGGCGAAGCGGCTGGTGGGCAGTAAGAGCGTCTCGGCGGCCAGGCGGCGGATGCCCTCGCGGTCCATGGTCAGCCGAGCGGCGCGGGCGTTGGGCGTGACCACGAAGCCCTGATCCTCGAGTTCGAGCAGCGTGGGGGTCGCGATCGCCTCGATTTCCGGGACGATCAGCGCGGGCATCTCCTGCGTGATCACGCTCTTGAGTGCCGCGCCGTCGAGCATGTCGATCACGTGGGAGCGGTGCGCCACCTGCATCGCCGGCGCATTGGCATAGCGATCGACGGCAATCACCTCCAGCCCGAGGCGTTGCGCCTCGATGGCGACTTCCTTGCCCAGCTCCCCCGAGCCGAGCAGCATCAGCCGCAGGGCGTCCGGCGATCCGGGCGCACCGATGGTGGCCGCGCGGGTCTCGATGGTGCCGAGTTCAGCCATGACCGAAGTTCTCCGTGACGTAGTCGATGTCCTTGTCGCCACGTCCGGAGAGGTTGGCCAGGATGGTGGCGCCCGGGTTTTCCCGACCGAACTTCATCGCCCAGGCGATCGCGTGGGCGGATTCCAGTGCCGGGATGATGCCTTCCTTGCGCGAGAGCGTGTAGAAGGCATCGAGTGTCTCGTCGTCGGTGACCGCGTGGTAGTTCACCCGCCCGGAAGTCTTCAGGTGCGAGTGCTCGGGGCCCACGCCCGGGTAGTCGAGGCCCGAGGCGATCGAGTGCACCGGGGCCGGGTTGCCTTCCTCGTCACTCAGCAGCAGACACTTGAAGCCGTGGATCATGCCCGGCTTGCCGAAGGTCATGGTGGCCGAGTGCTGGCCCATTTCGGTGCCCTTGCCCAGCGGCTCGACACCGTGCAGTTGGACGTCGTCGTCGATAAAGCCGGCGAACAGGCCCAGCGCGTTCGAGCCGCCGCCAACGCAGGCAGTGACGTGGTCCGGCAGCTCGCCGGTCATCTCGAGGTATTGCTCGCGCGCCTCCAGGCCCATCACCGACTGGAAGTTGCGCACCATCTTCGGAAACGGGTGCGGGCCGACCACCGAGCCGATGGCGAAGATCGCCTCGTCGGCCTGCGAGAGGTAGCTCTGGAAGGCCGAATCGACCGCTTCCTTGAGGCTGCGCCCGCCGAAGCCCACCGGGACCACGTTCGCGCCCAAAAGCTTCATCCGGGTGACGTTGGGCGCTTCCTTGGCGATGTCGATCTCGCCCATGTGGATCTCGCACTCCATGCCGAAGTAGGCCGCCGCGGTCGCCAGTGCCACGCCGTGCTGGCCGGCGCCGGTCTCGGCGATCAGCTTCTTCTTGCCCATGTGCTTGGCCAGCAGTGCCTCGCCCATGCAGTGGTTGAGCTTGTGCGCGCCGGAATGGTTGAGGTCCTCGCGCTTTAAGTAGATGTGCGCGCCGACCGATTCGCTGAGATTGTGGGCGTAGTACACCGGGGTGGGGCGGCCCTGGTAGTGCTTGCGGATGTAGCGCAGTTCGCTGAGGAAATCGGCTGAACGCATCAGGCGCAGGTAGGCCTGCTCAATTTCGGCGAAGTGCGGCTCAAGCTCCGGCGGCAGAAAAGCGCCCCCAAAATCACCAAAGTAGCCTTCTTTGTTCGGAAATTCCTTTAGATAAGACATTGAGACTCCCTGCGGGTCGGTTCTGGTTCGGGGATGGCGATCGCAGGCCATCGCTGCTTGCATGATCCAACGCCATACCCCGCTTGCCAAGTCCGGCACGGATCACCGGGCCTGCCGAGGCTATCCTTGGCCGATACAACAGTTGTACAATACCGATACACACACCTAACGGTCGGGCTGGGCACGTGTTCCCCGGCCGGTCCAGGAGAGTCAGGATGTTCAGTCGTCGTACGCGTGAGGAATTGGCCGATTGCCGCCAGGCATTGCAGGAGACGCGCGCCGTGATCGATGCGGTGCGCGATGCCGTGGCCTACATCGAATTTTCGCCCGACGGCGTCGTCCTGGATGTCAATGAGCGCTTTCTCGAGACGGTTGGCTATCCGCGAGGCGAGGTGGTGGGCGCGCATCATCGTCTCTTTTGCGACGACGATTACGCTGCCTCGTCGACGTATCGGGCGTTCTGGAGCGACCTCCGGCAGGGGCATTCGCACAGCGGCACCTTCCCGCGGCGACGGGCGGATGGAGAGCGGTTGTGGCTGGAGGCGACCTATTTCCCGGTCAAGGACGAGCAAGGCCTTGTCGGGCGGGTGGTCAAAATTGCATCCGACGTCACCCGGCGGACCGGCAAGTTGCGGGATCACGAGGCTGTCTTCGACGCGCTTGATCGCTCGATGGCGGTGATTTCCTTCACACCGACCGGCGAGATCCTCGACGCGAACGACAATTTTCTTCATGCCGTGGGTTACTCGCTCGACGAGGTGCGCGGACGTCATCACCGCCTGTTCTGCGACGAGTCCTTCTACCGGGACCACCCGGAGTTCTGGACAGAGCTCGCGGGCGGTGCCTTCAAGTCGGGGCGTTTTCGCCGGCAGCGGTCCAATGGCGACGAGCTGTGGCTGGAGGCCACCTACAACCCGGTGTTCGACCAGAAGGGCGACGTGGAGAAGGTGATCAAGTTCGCCACCGACATCACCGCCGCGGTGCACGCTGCCGACCGGACCCGGGAGGCGTCCGCGATCGCCTCTTCGACCGCCCAGCAGACGGCCGAGATCGCCGCGCGCGGCGCCGAGTCGCTGCGGACATCGATCGAGACCTCGGAGCAGATCCGTGACCTGATCGGCGAGGCCAAGGACGTCATCGGCAGTCTGGATGCCGAGTCAAAGAACATCGAGACGATCGTCGCGACCATCCGCGCGGTTGCCGACCAGACCAACCTCCTGGCCCTGAATGCCGCGATCGAGGCGGCGCGTGCCGGCGAGCAGGGACGGGGGTTTGCCGTGGTGGCCGACGAGGTGCGCCAGCTGGCGGCCCGTACCAGTACGGCCACCGCCGAGATCGCCGAGGTCATCCGGGGCAACCTCGACCACACCGGCGATATCGTCCAGCGCATCGAGAGCGCCAGTCTGGTAGCGGAGCGTGGCCGCGAGCAGGTGCATTCGGTCGAGGGGATCGTCGACGAGATCCGCGAAGGCGCCGCCCACGTCCTTGATGCCGTCTCATCCATCCCCCGTTCGTGATCACGGCGCAAAGACCATCCCTCCGTCGTGCTGCCCCCTGCCGTGAGGGAGGTCAATCGCCCTATATTGCCCTGTGCGCATGAAGCTCATTACTGAAAAACCCAGCGCAAAAGTGAGCTAACCTTCACCGAAGCTCGCGGATAACCGCCAGGGACCTGGTCGAGCGATACGCCAGACGGGAGGGCGTGTGCTGTTGGGGCAGAAATCGATTGTCAGACGGAATACGCGCCATCTGATCACGCTGGTACTCGGCGTCGTCGGGTATGGCCTGCTGGTGTGGAGCTACTGGCAGGGATACCAGGAGCTCGAGAACACCACGACGCAAAGGGCCCTGGGCCATCTGCATGCCGAGTATGACGCCTGGGCCGACTGGCAGGGCCTGCTGGCGGATCAGGTCTACGAGGATCGCCTGCAGCGCCCCGATGTCACGGCGATCATGGCCGAGGCGACCAAGGCGTCCGCTCCGGAACGGCGAGCCGTGCTCCGCGATCGGCTTTTTGCCTCCCTGGAGGATCTCTACCCCCGTCTGAAGGACAAGGGGGTTCGCCAGTTTCACTTCCACCTGCCCGGTGCGGTCAGTTTCCTCCGTTTCCATCGTCCCGAGCGCTTCGGTGACTCCTTGTGGGACGTGCGTGCCAGTCTGCGATTCGTCAACGAGCAAAAGACTCCCATCGCCGGCTTCGAGGAAGGGCGGCTGTTCAATGGCTTCCGCCACGTCTACCCGTTGTTCCACCGGGGCGAGTTCGTCGGTTCGGTGGAGGTGTCGTTCTCGTTCCGCGCCGTGCTGCTCCACCATTCGGAGCTAGATCACGGACTGTATCGCCTGCTGGTGGATCGGGATCTGGTTCGAAAGAAGGGGTGGGAAGGTGCCATCTCGCGGAACTACCTGGCGGCAAATCTCAACCCGAAATTTCACGTGGATCGCTATGCCGATCTGGTCGCCAATCCGGGGTTGACACCACCCGGATACGGCTGGCTGCTTGAGAGTCTCCCGGATTTCGACGAGTCCCTCCGAACGCGAGTGGCGGCCCAAATGGCCGAATGGGACGCTTTTGCCGTCACGCTGCACCAGCGTCGACCACTGGTGGTCGCCTTCCTGCCCATCCAGACGATTGCCGGTGATTGGGGTGCCTACATCGTTCGCTACGAGGAAGCGCCGGCGATGGGGCGTGAATGGCAGTACCTATGGTTCAAGATCCTGTTCACGGGCCTGCTCTTGCTGGTGGCCATCGTGCTGGTCGTCAACCTCGATCGTCGCGAGACGCGACGCGCGCGTGAACGCGAGGCACTGCTGGTCTCCCTGCATGAGCGCGAACAGAGCCTGAGCGAGGCGCAGCGCCTGGCTAACGTGGGTAACTGGGAGTGTCTGCTGCCCTCGATGGAGGTTCGTTGGTCCGACGAGATCTTCCGCATCTTCGGCTACGAGCCCGGCGAGGTCGAGCCGACCTACAAGCTCTTTCTCGACGCGGTCCATCCGGCCGATCGGGAGCGCATCCAGGCGGCCGTGGAGCAGGCCATGCGAGAAGGCACGGCCTACAACGTCGAGCATCGGATCTACCGCAAGGACGGCAAACTGCGGTTCATCCAGTCGCGTGGCCGGGCCGAGCCCAGGGAGGCACCCCGGCGCCTTTACGGCACGGTGCAGGATGTGACCGCCCGGCGACGTGCCGACGAGGAGCGCCGACAGGCCGCCGCGATCATCGAATCGACCCACGAGGGGATCATGGTCACCGACGAGGACGGACTCATCCTGCGCGTCAATCCGGCGTTCACCGAGTTGATGGGGTATTCGCCGGACGAGGTTATTGGACGTCCAGCCGTGAACCTCTGCGTGGATCAACCCGGTGAACCGCGTTGCGAGGAGGCCTGGAAGGAACTGGAACGTGAGGGTGCCTGGGAAGGGGAAACCTGGCAAAAGCGGCGGGACGGCGAGCGTATTCCGATGCGCCTGTCCCTGACATCGTTGACCTCGGAATGGGGCGCGACCCGCTACGTCGGCATGATGACGGACATTACCTTGTTCAAGGAACGTGAGGCGGCCATGTGGAAGCGTGCGCACCACGACGCGCTTACCGGATTGTCCAACCGCGTGCTGCTTCAGGAACGGATGTCGCGGGCGATCAAGGAAGCGCGCCGGCACGGTGACCTGCTCGGGTTGCTCTATATCGACCTGGACGACTTCAAGCCGGTCAATGACGTCTGGGGCCACGATGCCGGTGATCACCTGCTGTGTGAGGTGGCCAATCGCATGCAGAGCATCATGCGAGAGACCGATACGGTGAGCCGGTTGGGCGGCGACGAGTTCGCGGTGCTGATCGCTCGACCCACGTCCCGATCGGATCTTGATGCAGTCGTGGACAAACTGCGCGTGGAACTGGATCGCCCCGTCGTCTGGCGGGGCCATGAGCTCCGGATCAAGCCCAGCATCGGTATGGCGATCTATCCTGACGATGGCGAGGCCGCCGAGGTGCTGCTGAAGGCCGCCGACCGTGCCATGTACGAGGAGAAGCGTCGGCGCAAGGAAGCCAATGCCGCGCGAAAGCTGCACGATCAGGGCGTCTAGGAGGATATTCAGCCGGTTGGCGGTCTTCGCCCCGGCGACGCCTACGCGATATCCTGATGGGCAGATATTTCGGGAGTAGAACCGTCAACGTGTCAGAGGATCGGACCCCCGCCAAATCGAAAACGGACGGCGTCAAACATCGCATCAGGTTGCGCAATACCTTGGTGGCGATCTTCGGCGGCCTCGTGTTTCTGTTGTTGCTCTGGTCGTACCTGGATGCCTACGCCGACCTCGTCAGGTCCACCCAGGACAAGTCGGTCGAGCATCTTACGATCGAGTACCGGGCGCTGAGCCAGTACCAGGCGGAGCTTGCCGACCAGGTCTTCGAGGACAAGATCAACCAGCCCGAAGTCCTCCGGCTGATGGCCGCGGCGTCGCGTACGGAAGACCCGGAGCGGCTCGCCGATCTGCGCGCCGAATTGCTCGATCGGCTCGGACCTTTGTATGAGCGGATGCGCGACAAGGGCTTTCGCCAGCTGCATTTCCATTTGCCGGGGGCCATCAGCTTCCTGCGCTTTCACCGCCCGGAGAAGTTCGGCGACGATTTGTGGAAGGTGCGTACCGGCATTGCCCGAGTGAATACCGAGCGCGTGCCGGTCAGCGGCTTCGAGGAGGGGCGGGTCTTCAACGGCTTTCGCTACATTTTCCCGCTGTACTTCGAGGGGGAGTTCGTTGGCTCGGTCGAGACGTCGTACTCGTTTCGCTCCTTTCTGCTTTCTCACGGCGACAGACACCTCGGTGCCTACCGGCTGCTGGTCTCCCGCGATCTGGTGGTGAGAAAGGTCTGGGACGACGAGCGCCGGCACAACTACATGGATTCGGTCATGCACCCGGGTTTCGTCATTGACTGGCATGCGGATCTGACCCAGCTCACCGACGTCCTGCCGATGGCCCGCAACTGGAGTCAGTCACGACTGGCCGAGATCGGCGAGGCCGTCGGCCCCCGGGTGCGTCGGCGCATGAACGACTGGCAGACCTTCTCCGTGGCCACGCGGCAACCCGAGCCGGCCGTGGTCTCTTTCCTGCCCATCGAGACCACGACGGGGCTCAAGGGGGCCTATCTGCTTCGCTACGCCGCCGCGCCGCAGCTTGCCGAAGCCTGGTCGTGGTTGTGGATCAAGGTGGGTCTGACGGCCATGCTGGTGCTGTTGACCATCGGATCGATGATCTACATGAATCTGCGGGAGTCCAGCCGTGCCGGCGAGCGGGAACATTGGCTTCGGATGCTCAACGAGGCACAGCGGATTGCCCGGGTAGGCAGCTGGCGTTTCGATGTCGGCAGCAACAGGCTGTCCTGGTCCGACGAGGTCTACCGGATTTTCGGTCAGGAGCCGGGGAGCCTGACGCCGACCTACGAGCGCTTCATGGAGATGGTCCATCCCGACGATCGCGAGCGGGTCGAACAGGCCGTGGAAGGTTCGCTGCAGACGGGAAACACCTACCAGATCGACCACCGTATCGTGCTCCCCGATACCGAGATCCGTTATGTGCACGAGCGCGGTACGGTCGAGCGCGATGGCTCGGGGCGTCCAACTCGGATGGTCGGGACAACGCAAGACATAACCGACCGTATTATCGCCAGTGAGGAATCCCGGCAGGCGGCGACCATCCTGCGGACTACCCACGAGGGCGTGGTGATAGCTGATGAATCGGGGCGCATTCTGTCGGCCAACCCCGCGGTCGAGCATCTGCTGGGAAACGACCAGTCCGAGCTGCTCGGCCGGTTCGTTGACGAACTGGTGTTCGATCGTGACGACACCACACCTTTTAACCAGGTGCGTGAGGTGTTGCGGGCTGCCGGCAGCTGGGAAGGGGAGCTCTGGTTGCGCCGATTTGGCGACGGCACCAACTTCTTCCCGACTTTGGCCTCGTTCACCTCGATTACCAGCGATCTTGGAGATCGGCGGTTCGTGGTCATGTTCTCGGATATCTCTGAGGCGAAGGCCCGCGAGTGGGCTATGTGGCACAAGGCCCATCACGATGCGCTGACCGGGCTGGCCAATCGCAGTTTGTTCCACGAGCGTCTAGAGCGGGCACTTTCCTCGTCCGAACGTCACGGTGAGCGCGTGGGCGTACTGTACGTGGATCTGAATGATTTCAAGCCCATCAACGACACCTATGGCCACGACGTGGGAGACCGTCTGCTGGTCGAGCTCGCTCGGCGCATGGAGACGGTCACGCGCGACGAGGACACTGTCAGCCGGCAGGGCGGCGACGAGTTTGCGGTGCTGGTCGCTCGGCCGGTCAATCCGGAGGCGGTCGAGCGTGTGGCGGAGAAGATCCATGAGGCGATCGAGTCGCCCGTCCAGCTTGATGAGCTGACTCTTAATCCAAGTGCCAGTGTCGGCCTGGCGGTCTACCCAGATTCGGGTACGACCGTTGAGGAGTTGCTCGCGGCCGCCGACGACTCCATGTATCGACAGAAACAAGCACACAAGGCGCGCACGTAAGTAGCCGCCGGCACTGACGACGGGTCATGGCGAGTGCCCCGCGGCCGGCAGTGGTGCCCCCAGACTGCTATCTTCTTCCTCGACGATCCCAACTGACAGGCGAGCGGTCACGTGCGGTGGCCGGCCGCGTGCTGTTCGAGGAGGACTCATGACCAGACATGTGTTCGTCATCGGGCTGGACGACTTCCACCTCAGGCAGCTGAACACTGTCCGGCACGCCCGTGAGTACGCCTTTCACGGCCTGCTGCCCTACGGGATGATGGTCAACCCGGCCTCGTACCCGATCGACGAGATGATCGAGACGGGCATGCGGCAAATCGAGGGCGCCGGCGTGCGTCCCGATGCGGTCATCGGTCACTGGGACTTCCCGACCTACGCCCTGCGGGTCATCTTCCGTGACGCCTTCGGCCTGCCGGGGCCCAGTCTGGAAAGCATCCTGATCGCCGAGCACAAGTACTGGTCGCGCCTGCGTCAGGCAACGGTGGTCCCGGAAAACATCCCCGCCTTCCAGAGCCTCGACCCGTTCGACGAACAGGCCGCCCGCGAGGTCACGCTCGACTATCCCTTCTGGATCAAGCCCAACATCGGCTTCTCCTCGCAGATGGTCTATCGGGTCGATGGCCCGCGTGAGCTCGATGATGCACTCGCTGGCTTGCGGGCGGGCATCAACCGTTTCGGCGAGCCTTTCGCGCGCTTCATGGAGCGGGTCTCGCTGCCGGACGACATCCCGGCCACGATCGATGGTTATCACTGCACACTGGAAAAGCCGATCGACGGCTGGCAATGCACCCTCGAGGGCTATGTTCGTCACGGCCGGGTGTCGGTCTACGGCGTGGTCGACTCGATCCGGGAAGGGATGATGAATTCGTCATTCGGGCGTTACGAGTTTCCGTCGCAACTGCCCGAATCGGTGCAGGCGCGGATGATCGAAATCACCCGTGAAGCCATCCCGGCGATGGAGCTCGACGATACGCCATTCAACATCGAGTACTTCTGGGACGAGACCGCCGACCAGATCTGGCTGCTCGAGGTGAACACCCGCATCTCGAAGTCGCATTCGCCACTGTTCATCGACGTCGCCGGTGCCTCGCATCACGAGGTGGCGATCGATGTTGCCCTCGGCCATCGCCCTTCGTTCCCGCGCTGGGAAGGCCGGCACCAGGTGGCCGTCAAGTACATGGTTCGTCGTTACGAGGACGCCGTGGTCACCCGTGTGCCGACGAGCGCGGAGCTCGAAGTACTGGAGCGCGATTTTCCCGGAGCGCTGATCCAGATCGAGGTGGAGGAGGGCGATCGGCTTTCCGAGATGCGTGGCCAGGATGCCTATAGCTACGAGGTGGCGGTGATCTTTCTCGGCGGGTCCGGCCATGACGAGGTGCACCGGCTCTATCGGGAGTTGTTGGCGCGCCTGCCGTTGGAATTTCACCCGGTCGATTGAACCGCGACCGGTTCCACGTTCCCTTTCTGCAGGAGGTGGTGAGTGAAGCGCATAGACACTCTGCCCAACCCGGTGCGCGAGATCGAACTCGTCTGGATTCCGCTGAGTGACGGCACGCAACTCGCCGCACGGCTATGGCTGCCGGAAGGTGCGGAGGCCGAGCCGGTGCCGGCCATCCTCGAGTACATCCCGTACCGACGCCGCGACAACACCCGGGCGCGCGACGACGTCATGCACTCCTACGTCGCCGGCCACGGCTACGCCTGTGTGCGCGTCGATCTGCGCGGCAGCGGCGATTCCGAGGGGGTCCTGCTCGACGAGTACCTGCAGCAGGAACTGGACGATGGCGTCGAGGTGATCCGCTGGATTGCCTCGCAGGAGTGGTGCAGCGGCTCGGTCGGCATGATCGGGATTTCCTGGGGCGGCTTCAACGGCCTGCAGATCGCCGCCCTGCGTCCGCCGGAGCTCAAGGCGGTGGTCACCGTCGCCTCCACCGACGATCGCTACGGTGACGACGTGCACCACATGGGCGGTTGCCTGCTGGGGGACAACCTTTCCTGGGCCTCGACGATGTTCGCCTTCAACTCGCTGCCGCCGGATCCGCAGATGGTCGGCGAGCGCTGGCGGGAGATGTGGTTCGAACGCCTCGAGGGCAGCGGCCTGTGGCTCGAGAAGTGGCTGCGCCACCAGCGCCGGGACGCCTACTGGCGCCATGGCTCGGTCTGCGAGGATTGGGATGCCATCCAGTGCCCGGTAATGGCCGTCTCCGGCTGGGCCGACGGCTACACCAATTCCGTGTTCCGGTTGCTCGCCGGCCTCAAGGTGCCGCGACTGGGGCTGGTTGGCCCCTGGAGCCACAAGTATCCCCACCAGGGTGTCCCCGGGCCGGCGATCGGTTTTCTGCAGGAATGCCTGCGCTGGTGGGACAAGTGGCTCAAGGGCAAGGAGACCGGGATCATGGACGAACCCATGCTCCGTGCCTGGATGCAGGAATACATGCCGCCGACGACGTTCTACCAGGAGCGCCCGGGCCGCTGGGTAGGCGAGACGAGCTGGCCGTCATCGGAAATCCGCTCCCGGCGCGTGGTCCTGGCCTGGCCGGGCCTGCTCGAGGCGGAAGATGCCGAGGTCGACGAGGTGCCGATGTCGATCCAGTCTCCGCTCTCGGTGGGACGTTTTGCGGGCAAGTGGTGTTCCTACGCCGCCACGCCGGATCTTCCGCACGACCAGCGCGAGGAAGACGGCGGGGCGCTTGTGTTCGACACCGCCCGGCTGGAAACGCCACTGGAGATTCTCGGTGCGCCGCGTCTGGTCCTTGATCTGTCTGTCGACCAGCCCGTGGCGATGGTCGCGGTGCGCCTGTCCGATGTGGCCCCCGACGACAAGGCGACCCGGGTCACCTACGGCCTGCTGAACCTCACTCACCGTGACAGTTCGGAGCATCCCGAGCGGCTCGAGCCGGGGCGGCGTTACCGGGTAGAGGTCACGCTGAATCACATCGGCCACGTGTTCCCCGCCGGGAACCGCCTGCGTGTGTCGATATCGACGTCCTATTGGCCGTTGGCGTGGCCGGCGCCGCAGCCGACACGTGTGACCATCCACACCGGCGCGAGCGAGCTGGTGCTCCCCGAGCGTCCGCGGCGCGACGAGAGCGATCGCGAGATCACATTCGCCCAGCCCGAGGGCGCTCCGCCCACGCCGACCCGGCGGGTCGAGGCCGGCCAGCACAAGTGGCGTGTGGTGCGGGATCTCGAGACCGACGAATCCACCCTCGAGGTCATCAACGACGATGGCACCGTCTATCTCGAACCGGTCGATCTCGAGATGCAGCGCAAGGCGCTCGAGTGGTACAGCTACCGCGGCTACGACTACCAGTCACCGCGTGGCGAGACGCTCTGGGAGCGGGGATACCGTCGTGGCGGTTGGGCGGTACGTACCGTCACGCGCACCGTGCTGACCGCGACCTCGACCCACTTCCTGCTGCATGCCGAGCTCGATGCCTACGAAGGCGAGCACGAGGAGGAAAAGCGCGTGTTCTCCGAGAACTGGGACTACGAGATCCCGCGTGATCTCAACTGATCACTCGCCGGTTCGACGTCGGCCGGGCGCTCCCACCACAGACCGGCGCGCTTGAGCGACTGGACCACCAGCAACGGCAGCAGCGAGAAACCCAGTATCAGCAGCCACTCGCGCCCGCCTGGCGGCGTCACGCCGAGAATGCCGGCGAGCGGGGCGAAATAGGTGGCCACCAGCAGCAGGAGCACGCCGACGGCGATCGCCGCCCAGATGAAACCGTTGCGGGTCACCTCGTTGACGATCATCGCCGAGCGGCTGCTGCGCATGTTGAACACGTGCCAGAGCCGCGCGAAGCCGAAGGTCAGGAACGAGATCGTCACCGCCATCCCGGTGTCGAGTTGCAGGACGAGCAGGGCGACGGCGAAGGCCGCCAATGCCGTGGCCGCGATGATCACCGCATAGCCCCCGATAGCCGACCAGTGGCGACGCATCAGGATCGGTTCGGTCGGGTCGCGGGGCGGGCGATCCATAATGCCCGTCTCGCTGCGATTCAGTCCCAGCGCGAGGGCGGGCATCACATCCGAGACAAAGTTGATGTAGAGGATCTGCAGGGGCAGCATCGGCAGCGGCGCGGCCACCATCGCGGCGGCCGAGATGGCGAGTATCTCGCCGAGATTGCCCGAGAGCAGGTAGACGATGAAGCGGCGGATGTTCTGGAAGATGGTCCGTCCGTGCCGCACCGCGTCGACGATGGTGGCGAAGGCATCGTCCTTGAGCACCATGTCCGCGGCCTCCCGAGCCACCTCGGTGCCGCGTTGTCCCATGGCGATGCCGATATCCGCCTTCTTGAGACCGGGAGCATCGTTGACGCCGTCGCCGATCATGCCGACGATCCAGCCGGCCTCCTGATAGAGCTGGATCAGTTCGAGCTTCTGCCGGGGAGAGATGCGGGCGAACACGCCCTGGTCGAGCAGGGCCTCGCGTTCGGCGGGGGACAGGGCGTCGAGACGATCGAGAACGGCGGGATCGGTGGCCGGCGCGTCGGTCCCGGCAATGCCGATCTCGCGGGCGATCGCCCGGGCGGTGGCGTCGTGATCGCCCGTGACCATCACCAGTCGAATGCCGGCTTCCTGGCAGGCACTGATGGTCTCGCGAATGCCCGGTCGCGGGGGATCGTGCAGCCCGGCAACACCCAGCAGTGTCAGTCCCTCGTAGGGATTGCCTGACTCATCGTCGACGGTCTTCTGCGCCAGCATCAAGGTGCGCAGGCCATCGCCTGCCAGCGCCTCGCTGCGCCGTCGCCATTCGGCACGATCCGACTCGTCGAGCGCCCGCTCCCCGTCTGCGGTCATCACCCGATCGCAGGCCTCGATGACCGATTCGGGTGCCCCCTTGACCGCCACGCGGAAGCCGTCGTTGGCGGCATGATAGGTGGCCATCATGTTGGTGGCCGGATCGAAGCTCACCTCACGGGTCTCCGGCCAGGACTCGAGCAGGGTGGACCGCGTGAGACCGGCTTGGGTCGCGGCCTCGAGCAGCCCGATCTCGGTGGGGTCGCCGACCGCACCGTGCGATTCCACGCTGGCGTTGTTGCACAGCGCCGCCGTTTCCAGGAAGGCGAGCAGGTCGGAGGTTTCCGCCGGATCGAGAGCGGTCTGGTCCAGTTGGAATGTGCTGTCCTCAACTTCCACCGTGCCGCGCTCGAGCACTACTCGGTGAAGCGACATGTGGTTCTGGGTCAGCGTGCCGGTCTTGTCGGTGAAGATGACGTTCGCCGAGCCCAGCGTCTCGACGGCCGACAGGCGCTTGACCAGCGCATTGCGGCTGGCCATGCGGAGCATTCCCTGGGCGAGCGCCAGTGTGGCGACCACCGGCAACCCTTCGGGCACGGCGGCAATCGCCATGGCGATGGCGGTTTCCACCATCAGGCGCAGATCGGTGCCGGCAAGCATGCCCGCGCCGGCAACCAGCACGGCGACCACCAGCGTGAGCCAGATCAGCCGCTGGCCAAGCCGGTCGAGGCGTCTTTCCAGCGGCGTGATCGATTGCCCCGATTCCGAGACCAATCGGGCGATCTCGCCGAGCTCGGTTGCCAATCCGGTGGCCACCACCACGCCGCTGCCCGAACCCTGCGTGACCGCAGTGCCGGAATAGGCCATGTTGAGCCGGTCGGCGATCGGTGGATTCTCCTCGGACAACGGCTCGGTAATCTTGTCGACGGCGACGGACTCGCCGGTCAGGGCCGACTCGTTGCACTGCAATCGGTTGGACTCGACCAGCCGCATGTCGGCCATGATCATGTCGCCGGCCTCGAGAAGCACGATGTCGCCGGGGACCAGTTGGTCGGCACCGATGCGGTGCGTCTTGCCGTCGCGCCGGACGTGCACCTGCGCGGTGCCCATGCGCTCGAGTGCCTCCATGGCACGAGTGGCGCGCCACTCCATGGCGAAGCCGACGGCTGTGTTGACCACCAGGGCGGCCAGGATGGCCAGCGCCTCGATGGTGCTGCCGAAGGCCGCTGCCGCGACGGCGGCACTGAACAACAAGATCACCACCAGACTCTCGACCTGATTGACCAGGATCCGCCACACGGACGGGCCGCGTGATTCAGGCAATCGGTTGGGGCCGTGGCGACGGCGGCGGGCGCGCACCTCGGTAGCGCTCAGGCCGCTTTCGAGAGAGGTTCCCTGATGGTCGAGGACCGCATCGACGGGTAGTCGATGGGCGTGCATGTCATCCGGATGGCCGTCGTGTCTAGGCATCCCTCGGTCTCGCTATCGTCGTCCCGACAGGGTGGGGTCAAATTGACCTTAGCACCCGGGACAGGCGGCGGCTCGAGGCTTATTCGATCGCCGAACCAAAAAAGCCACCGCATGGGCGGTGGCTTGGTCAGGGCTTGCGGCCGGGGCCGGCCGGCGACTCAGTCGCCGGTGGTCGGCGTGGCCGTGATGCGGTGGATCGTCAGGTCCGCGCCTTCGAACTCCTCTTCCGGGGTCAGGCGGATTCCGACGGTGCGCTTGAGCACCCAGTAGATGACGAAGCCGCCGATCAGGGCGATACCGATGCCGACCAGCGTGCCCACCAGCTGCGAGAGCAGGCTGACGCCGCCCATGCCGCCGAGGGCCTCGAGACCGAAGATGCCCGCGGCAATCGCGCCCCAGGCGCCGCAGAGGCCGTGCAGCGGCCAGACACCGAGCACGTCGTCGATCTTCCAGCGGTTCTGGGTGAGGATGAATGTCGCCACGAACAGGGCGCCGCCGACCGCGCCGATGGCGAGCGCACCGAGCGGGTGCACGATGTCCGAGCCCGCGCAGATGGCGACCAGGCCGGCCAGCGGGCCGTTGTGAACGAAGCCCGGGTCATTGCGGCCGACGAACAGCGCGGCGAGCACCCCGCCGACCATCGCCATCAGCGAGTTGAGCGCGACCAGGCCCGAGACGGCCTCGACCGACTGGGCGGACATCACGTTGAAGCCGAACCAGCCGACGGTGAGGATCCAGGCACCCAGCGCGAGGAACGGGATGCTCGACGGCGGGTGGGCCGCCATCCCGTGCTTGCCGTAGCGGCCGCGACGCGCGCCCAGCAGCACAACAGCCATCAGTGCGATCCAGCCACCCATACCGTGCACCACCATCGAGCCGGCGAAGTCGTGGAAGCCGGCGCCGAACGTCGACTCGAGCCAGCCCTGCAGACCGAAGCGGCCATTCCAGACCATTCCCTCGTACAGCGGATAGATGAACGCCACCAGCAGGAAGGTGGCGGCGAGCACCGGATAGAACTTGGCCCGCTCGGCGATGCCGCCCGAGACGATCGCCGGGATGGCGGCGGCGAACGTCAGCAGGAAGAAGAACTTCACTAGCTCGTAGCCGTTGCCGACGTTCAGTTCGGCGGCCGCGGCGTAGAAGTCCATCCCGTAGGCGATGGAGTAGCCGATGAAGAAATAGGCGATCGTTGCCACGGCGAAGTCGGCGATGATCTTGACCAGCGCGTTGACCTGGTTCTTCTCGCGAACCGTGCCCACCTCGAGAAAGGCGAAGCCCGCGTGCATGGCCAGCACCATGGCGGCGCCGATCAACAGGAAGAAGGTGTTCGCACCATCCTGAAAGGTTTCCATCAAAGTCTCCCGTCTGAATTGCTGCGTGCACCATGAGCAGGAATCGTTCCATGCCCGCATGCCGCATCGAGGGGCAGAAATCGGCCTGATGATGCTCTTGCATGGTGCGTTCTCTCGTGCAAATGCACTATAGCGGTGCTTCGGTCGATTGTCCGACGGAGGGGCGTGGAGCATCTATGCTCCGGCCAGGAGGTGGTAGCCCGAGTTTCAGCCACGGCGATACCTGCCGGGGGAGGAAGGATGACCGAACGGGACCAGACCAGCCGTCGCGAGGCGATGGTGGACTACCAGGTTCGTGCCAGGGGAGTGCGCTCGCCCGAGGTGCTCGATGCGATGCGGCGCGTGCCGCGCGAGGCTTTCGTGCCGGCCGATCTGCGCGAATTCGCCTACGACGACACGGCCTTGCCGATCGCTGCCGGCCAGACCATCACCCAGCCGGCCATCGTGGCGATGATGGTTGAGGCACTCGACCTGAACGGCGGCGAGCGGGTTCTCGACGTGGGGACCGGCTCCGGTTACGCCGCCGCCGTGCTCGCCTGTATCGCCGGGCGGGTATTCACGATCGAACGCATCGGTGAACTGGCGGAGCTTGCCGAGCAGGCACTGGGATCGACCGGTTTCACCAACGTCGAGGTGCGCACCGGTGACGGCTCGCGTGGTTGGCCGGAAGCCGCTCCGTTCGATGCCATCATGGTGGCGGCGGGCAGTCCGACGGTGCCCGAGGCGCTCAAGCGGCAGCTGGCCATCGGCGGGCGTCTGGTGGTGCCGGTCGGATCGGATGACGGTGTGCAGGAACTGATGCGCATTACCCGGGTGGGTGAGGACGAGTATCAGTCCGAGGACCTTGCCGACGTCCGCTTCGTGCCGCTTGTCGGCGAGGCCGGCTGGTCCGAGTCGTCACCAAGGCCTCGGCGAGGCTTCGGCCGTCGGACCGTCTCCGAGGCCGATCAGCGCCTGGTCGATCGCGTGGTGGCGGTGTCGGAGCCGTTCGATTCGGTCGACGACCTGCCGCTGTCCGGATTGCTGGACCGCATCGGTGATGCCCGCCTCGTCCTGATCGGCGAGGCATCGCACGGCACCTCCGAGTTCTATCGGGCCCGACAACGCATCACCCGCGCGCTGATCGAGGAGAAGGGCTTCGATTTCGTCGCGATCGAGGGTGACTGGCCGGATGCCGCCCGCATCGACCACTACGTGCGACACGCCGAGTATCCGCCATCCGAATGGACGGCCTTCGCGCGCTTTCCGACCTGGATGTGGCGCAACGAGGAGGTGCGCGGCTTCGTCGACTGGTTGCGCGGGCACAATGCCGAGCGGGCACCGTCGGATCGGGTCGCCTTCCACGGGCTGGACCTGTACAGCCTCTACAACTCGATCGCGGCAGTGCTCGACTACCTTGACGAGGTCGACCCCGAGGCGGCGATGGTCGCCCGCGAACGCTATAGCTGCCTGACGCCGTTCGAGCCCGACCCGGCCACCTATGCCCGCATGGCCCTGAGTCCGGGTTATGCCGGCTGCGAGGCGCCGGTGGTCGAGATGCTGCGCGACCTGCAGCAGCGCCACCGCGTCTACGCCGAGAAGGATGGCGACCGGTTTCTCGATGCCGTACAGAACGCCCGCCTGGTCGCCAATGCCGAGGAGTACTACCGCTCGATGTTCTACGGTTCGCGCAGCTCCTGGAACCTGCGCGATACGCACATGTTCGAGACTCTCGAGGCGCTGCTGGTCCATCACGGCGAGGGCAGTCGTGGCGTCATCTGGGCGCACAACTCGCATGTCGGTGATGCGCGGGCCACCGACATGTCGCGACGGGGCGAATTCAATATCGGCCAGCTGTGCCGGGCGCGCTACGGCGAGGCCGTCTACACGATCGGTTTCGGCACGGATACCGGCACGGTGGCGGCCGCCTCCAACTGGGACGAGCCGATGGAGGTCAAGAACCTGCGGCCATCGCTGCCCGACAGCTACGAGCGTCTCTGCCACGAGACCGGCCGCGCCGGTTTCCTTCTGCCGCTGGGGGAAGACGGCGACGCCGAGGTCCGTGCCGGGTTGGCCGAGCAGCGGCTGGAGCGCGCCGTCGGCGTGATCTACCGGCCGGAGACCGAGCGGGTCAGTCACTACTTCCACGCCGAATTGCCACGGCAGTTCGACGAGTATGTCTGGGTCGACCGTAGTCGGGCGGTCACGCCGCTGGACAGCCGCGCGCTCGAGGGGGCGGCAGATACCTATCCATTCGGGCTGTGAGGCGCGATCAGAAGGTCGAGAGGCCGGTCGCTTCCATCAGCCGGTAACGCCAGTACCGCCACCAGGAGTCGTCGGCGTAGTCGGAGAACGGCAGGCTGTGTCGCTCGCCGTGGCCGTTGCCCCAGCGCAGGGTGAAGTAATCGATCGTCGCTGCCAGCGCTGGGTGGTCGGCCGGCGCCTGCCATTCGACGTTGGTCTCCATATTGAAGTTGTCGAGGTTGCGGCGGGTGAAGTTGGCCGAGCCCAGCAGTACCTCGCCACTGCCGTCGGCATGGCGCAGCAGCAGGAGCTTGGCGTGGCACTGTTCACCGGTGGTCAGGCACCAGCGCACGTCGACCCCGGCTCGATGCAGCTCCATCCCCACCGGGCGGTTGGGCAGGCCGCTCTTCTTGCGGCCGAAGGCGTCGTGGTTGGGGTCGAGCAGGGCACGGACCTGCACGCCCCGGTCGGCGGCACGTTTCAGGGCCTCGATCACCCCGCGATGCGAGAGGTAGAACATCGCCAGATCCAGCCGCTCGTCCGCCTTCGCGGCGTCGATCATCGCGATGGTGGCTTCGCGGATGCGGGCTTCGGTCAGGATGCGCAGCCGTCCCTCGTCGGCATCGAGATAGCTCTTCGCCGGGGGCTTGGGCATCGGGAATGCCGGATCGAGGCCGCTGATGGCGGCGGCCGATCGCTCGGTGGCCAGCAGGTCGAGGGCGGCCGGACCGGCGAAACGCAGGGCGACGTTGCCGTGGCGGCTGCTGGCATCGTGCGGATTGGCCGAGGTCACGAGCCCCACCCATCGGTCATCCTGGTCGGCGACCACCGTCTTGCGATGGTTGGCCTTGAAGTTGAGCAACCGCATCCAGGAGGCGAGGCTGGCCTGTCGTTCGGCCAGGGGGTTGGGCAGCCAGCCTTCGCCGGGTTCGGCATCCAGCCAGCGACAGCACAGCCGCCAGAGCCCCGACCACAACGGGTTCGGGTCGCGAAGACGCGCGAGATCCGTTTGCAGCACGCGCACACCGGCCGCTTCCAGTCGCTGGAAGTGACTCGGCGCGAGGCTGCCGTAGACCGTGTTCACCGGATCCGTAATGAAGAACCCGTCCATCGACGGGTGGCGATTTTGCTGCGTCACCAGGGCCTGTGTCAGTTCCTCGGAAAGCGGACGATGCCGCCGGTCGGTTTCACCGGCGAAATCGTTGAACAGGAACATGTCGAGCACCAGCAGCTGCTCGGCGTCACGGATCATCGTCAGCACCGAATCGATGATCGCCTGATCGCTGCGTGTGTCCCCGTCCTTCGTGACGTAGGTGGTATCCGAGAGGAAGGTGACGTCCACGGCCGGAACCCAGGGTGTGGCGACATCCAGTCCGGCGGGCATGGGCTTGTAGACGTGCAAGACGCCCATGAGCAGCCAGGCCAGCAGGAAGAGCGCGATCAGGGTCCGCAAAATCGTTTTTCGACGCAGGCGCATGGTCGTCGTCCTGTGGTGGGACTCCCCGGATGCTACACGGCTTCTCCTTTGGCCGGAGGGTCAGCGAATGCTTGGATTGACGAGAGTGTCCATTAGGAAAACCAATGATAGCCGGAAGCTATTGGTTCGCTGATGAAATGCAATTTGTGGTTCTGACGGGGGCGGCCTAGTTTCCTTGAGTGAGAACAAGCGATTCGGTGGTCGGGCGTCTCAGGGGCGGCCCGCACGGCGTCGACCGAATTACGACTCGGGAGATCCGAGAGATCCGATCGGATTGATAACGGTGGCCGTCACGACTAGTCGCGATCCGGCACCCACCAACGACACGGCAAGGAGACGGAGATGGGCGAGAACACGACAGCAGGCAAGTGCCCGGTGATGCACGGGAGCCGAACCCGGCTGGGCGGCGGTGGCGGTGGCGCCAGGGATTGGTGGCCCGAGCAACTCAACCTCGGCATCCTGCATCAGCACACGCCGGCATCCAGTCCGTTGGGCGAGGACTTCGATTATGCCGAGGCGTTCAAGAGCCTCGACCTAAAGGCGGTCAAGCAAGACCTCGCCGAGCTGATGACCGATTCCAAGGAGTGGTGGCCGGCCGATTACGGCCACTACGGTCCGTTCATCATCCGCATGGCCTGGCATTCGGCCGGCACCTACCGCACGGCGGATGGGCGTGGTGGTGCCTCCACCGGCAACCAGCGCTTCGCTCCGATCAACAGCTGGCCAGACAATGCCAACCTCGACAAGGCGCGTCGCCTGCTCTGGCCGATCAAGCAGAAATACGGCAACAAGCTCTCCTGGGCGGATCTCTACATCCTTGCCGGCAACGTGGCGTTGGAATCCATGGGGCTCAAGATCTTCGGTTTCGGCGGCGGCCGCGAGGACATCTGGGCGCCCGAGGAGGACATCTACTGGGGTGCCGAGCAGGAATGGCTGGCCACCAGCAACAAGCCGCACAGCCGCTATTCCGGCAATCGCGAACTGGAAAATCCACTGGCCGCCGTGCAGATGGGTCTGATCTACGTCAATCCCGAGGGACCGGACGGCGAACCCGACCCGCTGGCCTCGGCGAAGGACATCCGTGAGACCTTCAAGCGCATGGCGATGAACGACTACGAGACCGTGGCCCTGACCGCCGGCGGACACACCTTCGGCAAGGTCCACGGAGCGGGCGATGCCGCCCATGTCGGTCCCGAGCCGGAGGCCGCGCCGATCGAGGAGATGGGCTTCGGCTGGAAGAGCAGCTACGGCTCGGGCAAGGGGCGGGACACCATCACCAGCGGCCTGGAGGGCTCGTGGACACCCACGCCGACGACGTGGGACATGAGCTATTTCGACGTGCTGTTCGGCTATGAGTGGGAACGGGTCAAGAGCCCGGCCGGCGCATGGCAGTGGGTGCCCAAAAACCTCGCCGAGAAGGATCATGCGCCGGATGCCGAGGACCCGAACATCAGGGTCGGCATCATGATGAGCACCGCCGACATGGCGATGCGCGAGGACCCGACCTACCGCGAGATCGCCAAGCACTTCCACGCCAACCCGGAGGAGTTCGCCGATGCCTTCGCCCGGGCCTGGTTCAAGCTGACCCACCGCGACATGGGGCCGAAGGACTGCTACCTCGGGCCGGAGGTGCCGGAGGAGGATCTGATCTGGCAGGACCCGGTGCCGCCGGTCGATCATGTGTTGATCGACGAGCAGGATGCCGATGCGCTCAAGGCGAGCATTCTCGAGTCGGGGCTGTCCCTGCGCGAGCTGATCTACACCGCCTGGTCGTCCGCCTGCACCTTCCGCGGTTCGGACAAGCGCGGTGGCGCCAACGGTGCGCGCATTCGCCTCGCCCCGCAGAAGGACTGGGCGGTTAACGAACCCGAGCAGCTCTCGCGCGTGCTCCACGTGCTCGAGGGCATCCAGAAGGCGTTCAACGACTCGCAGTACGGCGACAAGCGGGTATCCCTGGCCGACCTGATCGTGCTTGGCGGGGCGGCGGCCATCGAGGTGGCGGCCTGGGATGCCGGTTACCCCGTCGACGTACCGTTCGCACCGGGCCGTACCGATGCTACCGACGAGCAGACCGATGCCGAATCGTTTGAGCCGATGGAGCCGGAGGCCGATGGCTTCCGCAACTACCGTCGCGCCAAGTTCACCGTCACCGACGAGGAGATGCTGGTGGACCGTGCCCAGCTGCTGGGACTGTCGGCCCCGGAGATGACCGTGCTGGTCGGCGGCATGCGTGTGCTGGGCGCCAACGCCGGCGACAGCCAGCATGGCGTGTTCACCGACGAACCGGGCACCTTGACCAACGACTTCTTCGTCAACCTGGTCGACATGGACACCGTCTGGAAGCCGACCGCCGCCGACGAGGACATCTACGAGGGACGCGACCGCGGGACCGGCGAGCTCAAGTGGATCGGTACCCGGGTCGACCTGGTGTTCGGCTCCAACTCGCAGCTGCGCGCGATCGCGGAGGCCTACGCACAGGATGATGCCGGCGGAAAGTTCGTCCGGGATTTCGTTTGCGCCTGGAACAAGGTGATGAACGCCGGGCGCTGCGATCTGGGCTAGCGCGAACTGACCAGGGCGAGACACCGAACGACAGAAACCGCCGGGCTTCCCGGCGGTTTTTTTGTGGACGGACGATGGTTACGAATCCGTGCGCCGGCCGTTGTCCTCCGCCTCGTCGTTCGATTCGTCTTCCCGGTTACCCGGGGTATGGGCATCCGTCATGCGCAGCACGGCATCGTCGCGGTATGTCTCTTCGCCCTCGATAGCCACTTCCGTGCCCGGCTGGTGGATCTGCTTGCGTAGTTTTCGGGTGTACTTGGCCGCCTTGTAGGCCTGATCGACGATTCGGCGGACGTGGCTCAACTCGTCGAGGCGGGCGACCATCTGGCGCACTGGCAGACGGTCGTCGGCGCCGGCTCGCAGCAACAGTGCCTTGACGGCCTGGTAGTCGTCGGCGAAGTCCTTGATCGCCCGCTTGAGCGGTTTCATGCCGAAGCCCTCGACGTCCGGGTCGGCGAGTGACAGGAAGCGGGCGGTCTCGCGGCGGAATTCGGTGAGCGCCTCGCGCAGGCTCGGGTCGGACGGCGTGGTCACGGTCGCCTCGATTTTCGCGATCTCCTCGACGTGCTCGACGATGTCGCCGTAGTAGCGGCTGATGCGCATAGCCAGCGGGAAGCCCTCGGCGATCGAGGCCGGGATCTCGCCGTACTGGGCGCGATTGCTGAACTCGGCGGTGGCCAGTATCAGTCGGTCGACAATCTCGCGGTCCCGATGCAGCCGGTCGATCGCCGCGGACCCTTCCATGCTGATCACGTCTCGGGCGCCCCGGCGGGCGATCTCGCCGATGCGTCGGAGTTCCATGTCGAGCGCATCGAGTGCAAGGTCGGGCGTCGAGGCGATGTGCCGGTCGAGGTGGCGGGGGCGGCCCTCGTCCTCCTCGGCAGTGCGGAATCGGGTCTCGAGCAGGCCCACGAGCCGGTGCGTCAGCGGCCAGAAGATCGCCATCCCGAGGAGCTTGGTAGTGGTGTGGAAGATGGCCAGCGAGGTCGCCGGGCCGGGCTCCAGGCGCAGCAGCTCGGCCGCGTGGGCGACCAGCCACAGCAGCACCGGCAAGCCGGCGAAGGCGACCACGCCGACGACGACGTTGAATAGCACGTGGGCCACTGCCGCGCGCTTTGCCGAGGAGGTGGCGTCGATCACCGCGAACAGGGCGGTCGAGGTGGTGCCGACGTTGGCGCCGATCACCATGGCGGCACCCGCGGTCACCGGGATCAGGCCGGTGCCGGCGGCGGTCAGGGTGAGGGCGAGCGAGGCACTGGATGAATTCATCACCACCGTCATCACCACGCCGATGGCGACGAACATCAGCAGACTGAGGATGCCGTTGCCGGTGTGCTCGGCGAGATCGAAGCTTTCTCCGAAATCACCGAAGGCCGTCTTGAGCACGTCCAGGCCGAGAAAGAAGATGCCGAACCCGGTTAGCGCGTCGCCGAGATAGGCGCGACGTTTGCCTTGGCCGGTGACGCGCAACAGCATGCCGATGGCCACCGCCGGCAGGGCGAGGGCCTGCAGGTCGACCTTGAAGCCGACCAGCGCGACCAGCCACGAGGTCGCGGTGGTGCCGATGTTGCTGCCGATGATCACCCCGATCGCCTGGAACAGCGTCAGCAGCCCGGCGTTGACGAACCCCACCGTGGCGAAGATGACGGCCGAGGAGGACTGCACCACGGCGGTGATCGCAATGCCCGAAAGGATGCCGCGGGGCGTGGTGGCCGTGCCGCGCGCGAGTATCTCGCGCAACGCATCACCGGCTGCCACCTTGAGACCGTCGGTCATCAGCCGCATGCCCAGCAGGAAAAGCCCGACGCCGCCGAGGAAAGTCAGGGTGAGACTCAGATTCATGGCTCGATTCTAGCCCGAAGTCCGGGACGGGCCGAGGGCCGTCGCGGGGCGTGGCGCGTGCTGCGGGGTGCTAGAATTCCTTTATGGCGAGGCGGTACGTGCGCGGCCGTCATCGCGTCGGTCCGGTGAGGCGGCAAGGCGGCACTCGGCGTGTCGCTTCACCCCAGCGAGAGAATTTTCATGAAACGTTTCCCTTCGAGATCCTCCCTGTTACTGCCCTTGGCGCTCGTCGGTGGTTTCTTGGTGGCCGGTTGCGAGGCGCAGGTGTCGGCCGAGCTCGACGTCAGCGATATCCGCGAACGCAACACGACCGGGCTATTCGCGACATCAAGGGTCTCCACCGGTGATTGCGACCGCGGTATCGGGGCTTCCGAGCGCGAGGACACGCTGGGCTGGACGACCTGGGTGCTTGCCGGCGTATTCCCCGACACGCGGTTCCGTGGCTGTCGCGAGGGCGATGACGGCGCGACCGCGACCTTTCTCAACATGTTCGTGTTCGATGCCTTCCCCGAAGAGGCGCTGAGGGGACAGTCCCACGTGAACCTCAAGTTGCAGGGTGACGAGCTCTACGTCGGATTGCCCGGGTACGTGCAGGATCACATCCGGCGCGTGCGGGACCAGGTGGGAGCCGAGTCGGGTCCGAAGATCAGTGGCGAGCTGACCCTGCTGAACAGCAGCGCCGAGCCGTTCATTTACCGGGTGGCGACCTATGACGAGTCGGGGCCGGTCGGTTGGAGTGAGCGTCGGGAACTGGGCGGTGCGGCGCGGGCCGACATCGAACTGTCGACCGAGCTCAGCAAACACGTCCTGCGCGGGGAGCGCGCACCGTTACTCAAGATCGAGTCGTCTGACTGACCCTTCGCGGACAGCCCGGCATAAAAAAAGCCCTTGCCGAGATGGCAAGGGCTTTTTTGTTTGTGCCGGTGGGGCGTCAGAAGTACATGCTGACGCTGACGCTACCGCGGTGCTCGTCGTAGTCGTCGTTGCCGAGCGTGCCGTCGTAGTTGAGCGAAACGGTCATCGGCTGACCGAACGAGGTGAAGTTGGCATCCAGGCCCAAGCCTGCACGGTAGTAGCTGTCGTCACGACCGTCGATCGGGGTGCTGAAGGGCAGGGTGCCACCGGTGAAGTTGGTCTGCACCGAGCTGCCACCGTTCTCCAGCTCTTTCACCAGGTGAAGTGAGGCGTGCGGGCGGATCGAGCCGCCATTGTCCAGCTCCATCGGCATGGCGACCTGGCCACCGAACCACATGGTGCGGGATTTGAATTCCATGTCCTCGACCGACATGGAGAGCACGCCGGCGCCGGTCTCCTCGTAACCGTCGATGTCGAGGTTGTGGTACTCGAAGCGCGCGCTCGGACCGGCAATCACGCGACCCAGTTCGAAGTTGTAGCCACCACCGAGGGTGAAGCTCTTCTGCGTGCCGTCGGTATCGCTTTGGGCACGCTCGTTGATGCTGTCACCGACTACGATGTAGCGATCGTTCTCGTAGTCGAGCCACGAGTAGCCTGCCGCGGCATCGACGAACGGGCCGGTCGCTTCGCCGTAGCTGCCGTAGAGCATGGCGGTGGTTCCGTCGACCGTCAGGTCACCACGGTTGTCGACTACGCTGGCATCGTTTTCGCCGTAACCGATTGCGGCACCCAGGCGGGTGTTCTCGAAGAAGCGGTAGTCCGCGCCGCCGGTGAGGCTGTAGCCGTCGTAGTCGGCGCCGGCGCCGTTGGTGGTGCTGTCCATCTCGCCCTGCGAGATGCTGCCGCCGAAGAACACGGAGAATCGGTCGGTCAGGGCCATGGTGCCGTCCGAGCCGGTACCTGCCATCAGGCCCGCGAGTGCTTGCGGTGAGGAATCCGAAGATGCCAGTCGTACGGCGCTGATGTCCTCAACGGAGGTTGCGCTGGCGTTCATTTGCCCGCTGGCGGTGGTAGCCGTCATCCGACCGCGCGACAGATGGCTGAGTACCTGATCGAACTGATCGCGACCGATCAGGAAACCCTGGGTGCCGTAGTTGCGAAGGTAGCTGGTCCCGATGCGTTCGAGAGCCTGTTGCTGTTCGGCTGCAGTCGGTAGGGCGAGCACGTCGCCGATGATGGTGGCGTACTCGGGATCCGCGTCCAGGAAGCTGATCGCGCTGCTATCGAGACCGGCGGCAACGCCGAACTGGTAGTCAGAGGCTGCCGCCGTGACGATCGGCGAGAAGACCGGGACGAAGCGCACCGTGAAGCCGTTGACATCAGCGATATCGAATGAGTAGTTGAGGTTGGCGTTCGCCATGTCCTCGATTTCGGACACGTACGTGTTCGACTGAGCCTTCGCCGCGTCGACGGTCGCCTGGTCGACCGGCTGGTTGTTGCCGTCCCGCCATTCGTTACCGGTGTACCAGTACAGGAGTTCGTCCTCGGTGTCCGGATCGCCGTCATCGAGGAACAGGCCATCCGGTACCTGGTTGGAGGAGAGCAGGCCGTCACCCACGATCGCGAGGTAATCGTCCGTGATGCCGCTTGCGACGAGCGTATCGGTGCCGTTCAGCACGAAGCTGAACTCATCGTTGCCGTCGTCTACGCCATCCTGCATCTCGAAATAGCCGACTTCTCCGGTCTGGGCACAGTTGGAGCCGAATAGCCCGCAGGGCACCTGGGCGCGCGGGTCCTGCTGGTCACCGTCGTAGCCGTCGAGGGAGAGCAGGCCGGCGAGGCTGGAATCGTCCGCAGCAACAAAATTTTCGCCGGTGCCGGTGCCGACAATCACGCGAAAGCCGGTGAGGCGGGCGCCGGTGTCGTTGGTGATCTTGCCGTAGTTGAAGTACTCGGTGGTACCGCCGGTCGAGGCGGTGGTGTAGACCGTGTCGAAGGCACCCACTCCGGTCAGGTGGTTCTTGACCCGCTTGCTCGAACGCGGGGGTGAATCACAAACGACCCCGTCGCGGTTGGAGAGAATGCAGTTGAGTGCCGTGCGCGGCGTGGTGCCGTTAGCATCGTCATTGTTCGTTTGCTCGGTGATGATCTTCAGGCCCGGCTCGTGCAGTCCATCCGACTCGTCATAGAAAACGAAACCATCACCGGCGGTGTAGTCGAGGTTCAGGACCTCGCCAGCGATCGCCTGACTGCCCCAGACGCCACATCCAATGGCGACCAGTACGGAGAGAGTGTTCCTGCGGAATTGGCTCGATTGCACTTTTTTCATTGCATTGTCCTTCGTTCTTTCAACGCATTGATTGAATGTTTGTTGTTCTTCTTGTAAACGAAATGATTGGCGCAACCGATTAGGGATGCAACCCTGCCGATTGTGACCACTAGTGTGCATAGTTGGTGAAAGGATATGCGTGTAACACTCTGATATAAGAAGACAAAATGGTGGTTCGTATATCCATATTTAGCAATGGATGTGGCTTGGGGCGTGTTTTTTAGCGCCATCGCCGGGCCAGAACGTTGCTGTTTTGCAACAGTAAGCGCGTGTTTTTGTAAAACCGGCAACTCAGTCGATGTTGGGGGGCTAGGTTACAAAATGACAAAGTCCACACGCTTGCTGGTGCAGACGGGCTTGGCCGTGTCCGACTAGCGGGAGCAGCCGCTGGGGCGGGTCCCGCTCGGATCCTCGTCCCGGAAGGGGTGGCAACGGGAGGGAATCAATCGCATGTCGGCGAGCAGCGCGCAGGCGGTCAGGTGTGGACGGCTTTCTGGGTAGAGCGCCCGGTACAGCAGGGTCTTCAGGGCGATGAAGGCACCCAGCACGATGGTGCCAAGCGCGAGCAGGCTGCCAAACGCGAGGGTGGAGGTGCCGGACAGTCCCTGGCCCACCGAGCAGCCCATGGCGATGATGCCGCCGCTGCCCATCAACGCACCGCCGGCGGTATAGGAGGCGAACTGTGGCCAGGAGCCAAAGCCCTGCCAACGGAACTGCCGACGGAGCACCGCCCAGAGCCCCGCGCCGAGGATGACGCCACCCATGGCGACGATGCCGAAGGTCAGCCAGGCCAGCATCGGGTTGGTCGCCAGGCGGAAGGTCTCGGCCGCCGGCGCGACGAAGCTCAGTGACTGGCTGCCGGTGCCGGACGGAGGCTGGAAGGCGAGGCTTGCCTCGTTCATCAGGGCCTGGCCGGTGGACGAGCCGGTCCAGAGCCAGCCGGCCGTAATCACCAGTCCGATGCCGAGGCCACCGATCAAGTCCGGCCGACGCATGCGGCGCGCCTCGTCCAGTCGCCACAGCCATAGCAGCAGTGCCGCGGCGATAAAGAGGGCGGTAGCCAGACGCCAGTCGCCCAACGTGCCCTGCCCGGTGACGCCGGCGATCACGGCGCCGACATCCTGATGCTCGATCGAGACCGATTCGAGGCTCAGCCCCGGCCAGGCGAGCGTCTGGTCGATGAACCAGCGCGCCTCCGGCCAGTACAGCAGGCCCGCGGCGGTCAGACCCACCACCGCGTAGGCCCACAGCGACTTCATGTCGCCTTGACCGATGTTTACCAGTGTCTTGGTGGTACAGCCGCCGGCCAGCACCATGCCGATGCCGAACAGCAGTCCGCCGAGCAGATAGCGCAGCCAGGGAAAGTACGCCGCGCGGTAGTTCACTCGAGTCTGGTCGAGGTCGAAGACGCCGGCGTACTCGAGCAGTGCGACACCGGCTACGGCTACGGCGATCGACAGCAGCCACGCCCGCATGCGGCCCAGGTCACCGGTCAGTACCCAATCCGACACGGCACCCATGTTGCAGTAGCGGGTGGCACCGGCGATGGCGCCGAAGGCCAGTCCGATGACCAGTGCGCCGGCGAGCAGCATCAGCCAGGGGTGAGCGAGAAGCGAAGCAGTCATGGAAGTCGGATCGCTGTGGTGTGTCTGCCTTTCATGGTAAGGGGTTTTCCCCGTCCTGCCGCGGTTTAACGCACAGAATCTCGTGATCGGGTCATAAGTTTGGCCTCGATGCCGGGGTGCGCTCGCGTTACGGTGCCGTCGAAGTCAATCTTCAGTATATTTCGATAAATTAATGCTCGGAGTGGTCCATACTCGGCCACCGTGACTGTCATCAATCGACGTCACCCCGTGGCCGGATCGGCGCGTCTTTTCGTTTCAGGGAGCTGTTGATGAGCCTGCTTGTCGAGGGAAAACTGCACACCGACTGGTTCGAGTCGGAATCGAAGGGCGGCGAGTTCGTCCGCAAGGATTCGATGTTCCGTCACTGGATCACCCCCGATGGCTCACCGGGGCCGAGCGGCGAAGGCGGCTTTCCGGCCGAAGCCGGCCGCTATCACCTGTACGTCTCCTACGCCTGCCCCTGGGCGCACCGCACCCTGATCTTCCGGGCGCTCAAGGGGTTGAACGACCTGATCAGTGTCGATGTGGTCCACCCGTACATGGGGCCGGAGGGCTGGCATTTCGGCGATTTTCCCGGCGCGACGCCGGACAGCCAGATGGGCGCCCATCACCTGCACCAGCTCTATACCCGTGCGGACCCGAAGGCCAGTGGCATCGTCACTGTGCCGGTGCTCTGGGACAAGAAACGCCAGACGATCGTCAACAACGAGTCGTCCGAGATCATCCGCATGTTCAACTCGGCCTTCGACGAGCTCACCGGCAACCACGACGACTACTACCCGGCGGACGCCCGAGGCGCGATCGACGCGATCAACGAGATCGTCTACGACACCGTCAACAACGGCGTCTACCGGGCCGGGTTCGCCACCACACAGTCGGCCTACGAATCCGCTTTCGAGCGCCTGTTCGACACGCTCGACGAGCTCGAGGCGCGACTGGCCAGGCAGCGCTATCTGGTCGACGAGCGCATCACCGAGGCCGACTGGCGTCTGTTTACCACGCTGGTCCGTTTCGACGCCGTGTATTACGGCCACTTCAAGTGCAACCGGAACCGGCTGGTGGATTTTCCCAATCTCTGGGCATTCACCCGCGAGCTCTACCAGTGGCCGCGTGTGGCCGAGACCGTCAACCTCCAGCACATCAAGCACCACTATTACCGCAGCCACGACTGGATCAATCCCACCGGCATCGTGCCGGCCGGGCCGGACATCGATTTCCGGCAGCCACATCACCGAGATCAGGGAGGGGTGCTGATATGAGCGTGACGATTCGCGATGCGACCGTGATGCAGGAGGGTGCCGGCGCGCGCGTCAAGCGTCATCTGCCGTTGCCGGCATTCATGAACTTCGATCCGTTCGTGATGTTCGATCACTTCGAGCTCAGTCCCGGCACCGGCTTTCCGGAGCATCCTCACCGGGGCTTCGAGGCGATCACCTACCTGTTCAACGGCGAGATCGAGCACCGGGACAATCTGGGCAATGTCTCGCGGGTGGGCGCCGGAGGGGTGCAGCGTTTCACGGCGGGCGCCGGGATCGTGCACTCGGAGATGCCCTCGGTGGAGGAGACGACCAGCGGCATCCAGTTGTGGGTGAACCTGCCGAAGCGCCTCAAGACCCGGCAACCAAGCTACCAGGAGGCCCCGACCGACTCGATCCCCGAGGCGGCCATTCCCGGTGGCCGTGAACGTCGCATCGCGGGAGAGGGCGGCGAGGTGAGCCTGCTGACCGAGGCGCTCTACCGGCATGTGACGCTGGAAGCCGGTGCCGACTACGAACTGGATCTGCCGGAAGGCTGGCGGGCGATCGTCTATCTCAAGACGGGGACGGCCGAGGTGAACGGCAACGGTCTGACGAGCGCTCAGGCTGCCTTTGTCGAAGACGAGTCGCGCATCCATGTGCGACCCACCTCAGCCAGCGAACTGATGATCGCGGCGGCTCACCCTCACGGCGAACCCATCCGCCAACGGGGCCCGTACGTGGATTGAGAATATCGCGTTGCCGGCGCCCATCCGGCTGGTAGCATATCCGGCTTTTGGACGACCTGCCCATGACACAACGATCCTTGGTGCTCGCCGCCGCGGTGCTGCTGGTCGGCTACGGAATCCTGCTCGTCACCCTCGCCAACACGATGTCGCCGGAGGCGGCGGAGCGGTTGTTCAGCGAGGAGGGCTGGTTCGAGGACCTCAGTGCAGTGCTCTGGTTCGGACTTGCCCTTGTCATCCTGCTCGCACGGCCCGTGGCGCTGGTTAAGCGGATTGGAATGGCCGTGGTGGCCGCCGCTCTCGCCGCGCGCGAGGAGGGGTGGCACAAGGCGTTCACCGCCGACAGCCTGTTCAAGACGGACTACTACCAGATGAGCGGTGTGCCGTTAGTCGAGAAGGTGATCGCCGGTCTGGTGGCGGTCGGTCTGACGATCACGCTGATCTGGCTGCTGGTGGCCGGCGGACGCCAGCTTTTCGGTCGGGGCGGCTGGCGTCGGCCCTGGGGCTGGGTGGCCATTGCCGGTGTGGGGATCGCGCCGATGCTGAAAATCATCGACCGGGCGCCGTCGATCCTGCGGCAGCGTTTCGACCTCGTGTTGCCGGAGCACGTCGGTACGGTGATGAAGGCCCTCGAGGAGGGTTTCGAGACCGTCCTGCCCATGCTTTTCCTCCTCGCCCTGTTCCTCTTTCTGGCCGACAAACGAGACGCGGATGGCCAATCGCTGCGTTGACTGGCGATGTGGTGTGCTGGACCTGCTCGAGGCTGCAGCCCTGCGGTCCGCGCCGGTGGACGTGCGCCAGGGCGAGCGCTGGCAACGCCTGACGGTGCGGGACGTGACCAGCGCGGAGGGCGAGGACTGGCTGGTGACGGCGGACGGAGAGCGTATCGCTGTCAGCGAGATCGCTGCCGTTCGCGCGGTCGATGAACCCTGAACCGTAGCGACGGACCCGCTGTTCCCTCAGAGACTCTCGAACTGCACGAACGTGCGGTTCATGTTGGTGCGATGCCAATCCTCGTAGTGTTCGAGGTGGCGGAAGGCGTCCAGATCCTCGTACTTGTCGAGCACCTCGCTCATGGGCTCGAAGTCCCGCGCGGCCTGGCCGATCGTGTTGACAAGGAAATCGTAGTAGGCCCCGGAATCGCGCCGGGCGCGCGCCATGTCACTGACGCGACCGTGGCCGGGCACGACGAATGCCGGGTCGATAGCCTCCAGACGTTCGAACGCCGCCAGACCATTGCGCGGGTCGGACCAGGGGTGAATGCCCAGCAGGCGGTCGACATAGACGAGGTCCCCCGTGAAGGCGACGTCGCTTTGCGGCAGGTAGGCCATCGCGTCACCCGGGAAGTGGGCATCGGTCAGTGACAGTTCGATGTTCACCCCGCCCAGCGTGACGCTTGCCGTATCGCCCTCGAGGCGGCGATCGGCGTAGGCCGGTCGGGTGCCGTCGAAACGCTCGCCCAACGCCGCCGGAAGCCGGCCTACCATGTGCTGGTCCGCAAAGCGCTCCTGTGCTTTCACCGTCTGTTCGAACGCGATCACCTCGGCGCCCTGGCGCTGGAAGAAGTCATTGCCCAGCCAGCGGTGATCCTGAACCCCGATATTGATGACCCAACGGATCGGCTCGTCGCTTACCGCGGCAACTGCCCGTTCTATGTACGGCCCGCTGAAGGCACCCGGGCCGGAATCGATCAGGATCACGCCCTCGCCAGTCGTGATCACGCCGTAATTGGCGTTCATGCCGTGGTTCTTGTAGGTGCGGGCATCGGTCGGGCCGATGATGGCGTAGACGTTTTCAGTCACTTGCTCGGCGGTCGGTTCATAGGTCGAGCCGGCCGGGGCCAGACCGGTGAACAGCAGGCCGACAAGTCCGAGGAGAGGGAGCATTGATCGCAGCATGATGGGGCCTTTGCGGAGAGAATCTGTCGGGCAGAAGTATAGCGCCCGACGGTGCGCAATGAACCCGCCCGGCCCGGCTTTACGCCACCGGTAGCGGTGCTAAGCTCCAGACATGGACCGCTCCCGGGCGAGCGGTAACTCGGCACGGAATCAGCAGGGGGCTTCGATGCAATTTGTCCGTCGGTTTTCCGAACTCGGCATGGGCGACGTCGCCATTGTCGGGGGCAAGAACGCGTCGTTGGGTGAGATGGTGGCTCGCTTGTCCGAGCGAGGTGTTCGCGTCCCGAACGGCTTTGCCACGACGGCTGAGGCCTACCGCCACTACTTGCGACATAACGATCTGGAGTCCCGGATTCGCGAGACGCTCGAATCGCTGGACACGAATGATGTCGTTGCCCTTGAGCGCGCCGGGCGGCAGATTCGCCACTGGATCGCAGAAGCCGAGATGCCGAAGGATCTGGCCGAGGAGATCGTCACGGCGTATCACGAACTGGGCCGGGAGTACGGCGAGAATCCGGACGTCGCCGTGCGCAGTTCGGCCACCGCCGAGGACCTGCCGACCGCCTCCTTTGCCGGCCAGCAGGAGAGCTACCTGAACATTGCCGGCGAGTCGGCGCTGCTGGACAGCATCCGTCACGTCTTCGCCTCGCTGTTCACTGACCGGGCCATCTCCTACCGGGTCCACCAGGGTTTCGATCACATGGCCGTGGCACTGTCCGCCGGGGTGCAGAAGATGGTGCGTTCCGACCTGGCCGCCTCGGGGGTGATGTTCACCATCGATACGGAGTCCGGTTTCCGCGACGCGGTGTTCATCACGGCCGCCTACGGATTGGGCGAGAACGTCGTGCAGGGAGCGGTCAACCCGGACGAGTTCTATGTCTTCAAGCCGATGCTCACGGACGATTTCTGTCCGATCGTCTCGAGACAGCTCGGCGAGAAGGCCGTGCGGATGGTCTACACCGAGGAGGCGCGCCACGGGGCCTCGACTCGCAACGTCGACGTGCCGGCGGAGGAACGCCGGCGTTTCGCGATCACCGACGAGGAGGTGCTGACACTGGCACGCTTTGCCGTCGAGATCGAGCGGCACTACACCGAACAGGCGGGCGAATTCCGCCCGATGGACATCGAGTGGGCCAAGGATGGCGAGACGGGCGAGCTGTTCATCCTGCAGGCGCGTCCGGAGACCGTGCACTCGCAGCGCGAGGCGGCGACCCATGCCACCTATCGCCTCGAGGAGCGTGGCGAGGTACTCGTCGAGGGCAAGAGCGTCGGTGATCGCATCGCTGCCGGGCGGGCGCGCATCATCGCCTCGTCGTCAGACATGGGCCGGCTCGACGAAGGCGAGATCCTGATCACCGACATGACCGACCCCGATTGGGAGCCGATCATGAAACGCGCCGCGGCGATCGTTACCAACCGCGGCGGGCGGACCTGTCATGCCGCGATTATCGCCCGTGAAATGGGCATTCCGGCGATAGTGGGCTGTGGGGATGCCACGGAGCGCGTGCCGGACGGCGAGGAGGTGACCGTCTCCTGCGCCGATGGCAGCACCGGCAACGTCTACCGTGGCATCCTGCCGTTCACGGTCGAGCGGCTCGACCTCTCGGGGAGCGAGCCCACGCGTACCGATCTGATGATCAACCTCGGCAATCCGGAACAGGCCTTCGCGCTTTCCTCGTTACCGGCCGCCGGGGTGGGGCTCGCCCGGCTGGAGTTCATCATCAACAACCGCATCGGCGTGCACCCGCGCGCGCTGCTGGAATACGACACCCTGGATGCCGATACGCGCGCCGAGATCGATCGGCATACCGCTGGCTACGACGATCGCCACGAGTACTACATCCAGACGCTGGCCGAAGGGGTGGGGAACATCGCGGCCGCCTTCTACCCACGGCCCGTGATCGTGCGGATGTCGGATTTCAAGTCCAACGAATACGCCTCGATGATCGGCGGCGAGGGCTTCGAGCCGCACGAGGAGAATC
Organism: Guyparkeria hydrothermalis; assembly: GCF_023555385.1. Lineage (NCBI taxonomy): Bacteria > Pseudomonadati > Pseudomonadota > Gammaproteobacteria > Chromatiales > Thioalkalibacteraceae > Guyparkeria > Guyparkeria hydrothermalis. The sequence goes on along the minus strand of NZ_JAJSED010000001.1, from coordinate 832,035 downwards.
CCATGCTCGGGTTCCGTGGTGCCTCGCGCTACTACGCCGACTCGTTCGCCGAGGCGTTCGGGCTCGAGTGCGAGGCGCTGCGCCGTGTGCGGGAACGCATGGGCCTGACCAACGCCCAGGTGATGCTGCCGTTTGTCCGCAGCGTGGAGGAAGTCGATCGCGTGCTCGACCTGATGACGAAGGCCGGGCTCGAGCGCGGCCGACATGACCTCAAGATCTACCTGATGTGCGAGATCCCGGCGAACGCGCTGCTGGCGGACGAGTTCCTCGAACGCGTCGACGGCTTCTCCATCGGGTCGAACGACCTGACGCAGCTCACCCTGGGCGTGGACCGCGACTCCTCGCTGATCGAGGGACTCGACGAGCGCAACCCGGCGGTGCTGAAACTGATGGGCATGGCCATCGAGGCCTGCCGGCGCCAGGGCAAGTACGTCGGCATCTGTGGGCAGGCGCCATCGGATTTTCCCGAAATCAGCCGCTGGTTGGTCGAGCAGGGCATCTCGAGTCTCTCTCTCAACCCCGACAGTCTGCTCCCGATGCAGGAAACGGTGCTGGCGGCGGAAAAGGGGCGATAGGGCGTGTCGGTACGCATCCGACCCGGCAGCGGGGCCTGCTGTCTTGTGCTTAACCAGACCGAAATGGTCCGATTTTGCTACCCTGTTGGGTCGTGCCGGTCGTCGCGCCGGCATCTGCGCCAAGAGAACCAACCGGAGAGACGAAATTGATGGGCCTGTTCGGCAAGAAGCGAAGCGCGAACGACGACCGAAACGCCGATATCGAGCGAGCGGTGGCGGCGGTCGAAGATCCCCACAATGGCCAGACCCTGGGCGAGTCCGGGGCGATCGAACGGGTCGAGTGCCGGGACGGCGGCTGCCGCATCGACGTCGTGCTCGACTATCCTCTCGGTGACTGGGAGGCCGAGCTGACTCGGCTGATTCGTGAGGCGGTCGCGGGAGTCGATGACACGATCGACCCCAAGATCACCGTGGCGTTCGTCGCCCCGGAGGGCTCGGCCATGCACGGCAAGCCGCTGCCCGGCGTGAAGAACATCATTGCGGTCGCCTCGGGCAAGGGCGGTGTCGGCAAGTCGAGCACCAGCGTCAACCTGGCACTGGCGCTGGCGGCAGACGGCGCGCGCGTCGGGCTGCTGGATGCCGATATCTACGGCCCCAGCCAGCCGCGCATGCTTGGCACCAGCGACAAGCCCGAGCAGGTGGACGAAAAGTCGATGGCGCCGGTGATGGCCCACGGCCTGCAGACCATGTCGATCGGCTACCTGGTCGATGAGGAGTCGGCCATGGTGTGGCGCGGTCCGATGGTCACCTCGGCACTGATGCAACTGCTCAACGATACGCGCTGGGATGAGCTCGACTACCTGATCGTCGACATGCCGCCGGGCACCGGTGACGTGCAGCTCACCCTGGCGCAGAAGGTGCCGGTGGCCGGAAGCGTGATCGTCACCACGCCGCAGGAAATCGCCACACTGGACGCCCGCAAGGCGATCAACATGTTCAACAAGGTACAGGTGCCGATCCTGGGCGTGATCGAGAACATGGCCACCCACGTCTGCTCGAATTGCGGACACGTCGAGACGATCTTCGGCGAGGGCGGCGGTGCGGCGATCGCCGAACAGTACGACACCGAACTGCTTGGCCAGTTGCCGCTCAATCTGCAGATCCGCGAGGATCTGGATGCCGGCACCCCGACGGTATCGAAGGACCCGGAGGGAGCGCTGGCCGGCACTTATCGCCAGGCTGCGCGCCGTCTGGCCGCCGGACTAGGCCGGGCGGTGCGGTCCGAGAGCCAGGCCGGACCGGAAATCGTGATCGAGGAGTAACGAGTCAATGCTGGAAATCACCATCCCCAGCCGGGGTGTTCTGCACCTGTCGCATCTGGTTCTGGACTACAACGGCACGCTCGCGCTCGACGGCGCACTCGTCGAGGGTGTCGGCGAGCGCCTGGGCGAGTTGTCCAAGCATGTCGACGTGCACGTGATCACGGCCGATACCTACGGGGATGTCGCCGGCCGGCTCGAGGATCTGCCGGTCACGCTCTCGACCTTGTCCGACCACCTGCAGGACGAGGCCAAGCAGCGTTACGTGCGCACACTGTCGGCGCGCGAGTGCGTCACCATCGGCAACGGTCGAAACGATGCGCTGATGCTCGCCGAGGCGGTTCTCGGTCTGGGTGTCATGCAGCCCGAGGGGCTTTCCCGTCACGCGCTGGATGCCTGCGACGTCGTCTGTCCGGACATCAACAGCGCGCTCGATCTGCTTCTCAAGCCCAAGCGTCTCATCGCGACGCTGCGCAACTGATCATTCCGTCCGACGGCTGGCGTGGCCGGCCGTCGTATCGCATATTGGCAATAAGCTAAGGAGGCAACGTATGTCCCAGGTCACATTCAAGGGCACTCCCGTCCAGGTGGCAGGTACGCTCCCGTCCGTCGGCGAAAAGGCACCGGCATTCACGCTCACGGGCAGCGACCTGTCCGACAAGGGCTTGGATGCCTTCGCGGGCCAGAAGAAGGTGCTCAACATCTTCCCGAGCCTCGACACCGGCACCTGCGCCCAGTCGGTGCGCGAGTTCAATCGCCGCGCCAATGAGCTCGACGACACGGCCGTGCTTGGCATTTCCATGGACCTGCCCTTTGCCCAGGCACGTTTCGGCGGCGCTGAAGGGGTGGACGACGTGGTCATGCTTTCGGCCTTCCGTCATTCGGAATTCCTCGACGACTACGGGGTGCGTATCGCCGATGGTCCGCTGGCCGGTCTGGCCGCCCGTACCGTTGTTGTGCTGGATGCCGACAACACGGTTCGCCACGTCGAACAGGTAGGCGAAATCGCAGACGAGCCGGATTACGAGGCTGCCCTCAAGGCACTCTGATGCGGCCATCATCGGTCGACCCGAGCGGTCGGCCGGAGTGAAGGCATGCGGCCCGGCGAGTGGGTGGATTGTGATCCGACCGACTGCCGGGCCGTCTTTCTTGCGGACACACGGGAATTTGGACATGGCAAAGCGACTTGGCGTCGACCTGGGTGGGACGAAGATCGAAGTGGCGGTACTGGATGCCGCACACAACATTCTGTGGCGGGAGCGCGAACCCACGCCGCAAGGCGATTACGCCGGCACGGTGGAGACGATGGCGGCCCTGATCGAGCGAGCCGAGGCCGAGTGCGGGGCGGTCGCGAGTATCGGGGTCGGCACACCGGGGACCATCTCGCCGCGCACCGGACTGATCAAGAACGCCAACTCGGTCGTGCTGAACGACCGGCCGCTCAAGCGCGACCTCGAGACGCGCCTTGGTCGCGAGGTGCTGATGGCAAACGATGCCAATTGCCTGGCGCTGTCCGAATCGGCCGCTGACGGAGCGGCGGCCGAAGCGGGCACCGTCTTCGGCGTGATTCTGGGCACTGGTGTCGGTGGCGGCCTGGTGGTCGAAGGGCGCGTGCTTCTGGGCCGCAATGCGATCGCGGGGGAGTGGGGGCACAACCCGTTGCCCTGGACGACGGCGGGCGAGCAGCCTGGGCCCTCCTGCTGGTGCGGGCACGAGGGCTGCATCGAGCAATGGCTCTCCGGACCGGCCTTCGAGCGTGACTACGCCGAACAGTCCGGCGAGCGACTCGACGGTGCGGAGATCGTCGCCCGTGCCGAGTCGGGTGATTCGGTCGCGAGTGAGGCGCTGGAGCGATATGTCGACCGACTGGCTCGTGCGCTGGCACACGTGATCAATCTGTTCGACCCGGATGTCATCGTGCTCGGCGGTGGCATGTCGAATTGCGAGGTCCTGTACGACCGGGTCCCGGCTCGTTGGGACGAGTTCGTCTTTTCCGACCCGATTACCACGCGATTGGTGCCGCCCAGCTTCGGCGACTCCAGCGGGGTGCGTGGTGCGGCCTTTCTCGCCGATTCACTCGGGATGCACATGCGCTAAGTACATAAGAATAAAAGGCAATACTTAAGTAATATTCTGGGTTGATGGGTCAATAAGGAAGGTCTACAGTCGACAGGGTGACCAATACCCACCGTGGGTGTCGGTCATGCGAGACAAACCAGCGGAGGTTGAATCTCATGGACATCGAGCTGCAGATCGTGCTCATCAGCATCCTCGCTATGATCGGCATTATTGGTGTGCCGCTATACGTTATGTGGATGGTGTGGAGAAAGTCGGGCGACGCGAAACACGCCCTGGAAGAAGAACATCGGCATCAGCACAGTTGACGCTTTTGCCTCTCAGAAAGACCGGCGCCAGGTGCGCCGGTTTTTTTATGCGTTACATGAACGACTTGGGAGAGACCTGAGCTAGACTCGTAATTGCCAAGGCATATGTATTTGTGGAGGCCCGCTTGAATCGACCCAGTTCCGACAGCGGCGAAGAGCGTGGCGGGGTGCAGGGATTGCCCCCGTACCGGCGCGGCTGGTTGGTGGGCGGCCTCCTTCCACTGCTCACGGGTCTGCTCGTCACGGCGGGTCTGCTGGCAAGCATCGGTGCCGTGGAGCGGCAACTGGCCACGGCCACCCTGCACGCCGACCTCGACGAACTCGCCGGCATCCGCACTCGCATCGAATCCCAGCTCAATCAGGCATCGAACGTCTCCGACAGCATCGGGGCGCTGATCGAGGTCAATCAGGGATTGGATGAGGCGCGGGTGATCGAGGTGGCCGAGCGTATGCTCGAACGCACGTCGGTCATCCGCCTGATCGGTGTGGCCCCCGACAATATCCTGCGCCTGATCGTGCCGGAGGAGGGCAACGAGGCAGCCATCGGTCTCGATCTGAGCGGGCATCCCGAGCAGTCCGCATCGGTAAGACGCGCCATGGAATCCGGGGAGTCGGTCCTCGGTGGACCCTATGAATTGGTACAGGGTGGCTATGCCGCTGTCCACCGGGTGCCGATTTTCTTCGATGTAGATGGCGACGGGCAGAAGGAATACTGGGGGGCAGTGTCCACACCGATCGACTTGATGGCCGTCATGGAACGCGCCGGTGCAAAACAGTTACTGGACGAAGGACGTTTGGCGGTTAGGGGCTATGAGGGCCTTGGTGCCGTTGGCGACGTCTTTGCGGGTGAAGCGGCGCTGTTCGGCGGCCCGGAAGCGCTCACCACGCCGGTGATTGCGCTCGACGGGGAATGGCAGCTGGCGATGAGGCCCACGCCGATGTCCGGATCGATGAGGGGCCTGTTCCGCGTGGCCGAGCTGCTGGCGATCCTGTTCGGGTTGGCGGTGATGTGGCTCGCGATGCGGTGGCAGATCCAGCAGCGGCAACTGGTGCGTTCGGAGCGTTTGCTGCGGGACGTGACAACCAGCGTCAGCGATGCGGTGTTCCGCACCGACGCCAAGGGGCGGCTCATCTTTCTCAGCCCCGCCTTTGACCGGATGACGGGCTGTGACGGCTCGTCCCGACTGGGTAAATCCTGGCTGACACTGTTCGCGGACGGCGAAGACCAGGCGCGAGTCCAGGAGGCCGTGAACTGGGCCGCGCTCCCCGAGCGGCGGACCTCGCGGACCCGTGCCGTGGTGACGACCCGTCTGTCATGCGGCGAGGCTTCGGAATTGCCGGTCGAACTGCGGGTCGAGCGCGTCGGATCGCAGCGATTCGCGCCCGCCGGGCTGGTCGGCATACTCACGGACCTGACCGATCGTCAGGCCTTCGAACAACTCGAGGGCTTGGCGACCGCCGTCTTCGAGGGAGCGGGTGACGCGATCGCGATTCTCGACCGGCATCGCAAGGTGCTGGCTGTGAATCCTGCCTTCGAACGACTGGTCGGACTCCCGTCGGCCGAGTTGGTCGGTCACCGGCTCACCACCCCCGAGGTCGTCGATAACAGTCGCCGCCGGTTGGAGTCCTGTATGCGAAACCTGCGCCTGCATGGGCGCTGGACCGAGGAAATCGAGTGCCGCCTGCCGGATGGTCGAAAACGTGTGCTGGGTTGGTCGGTGGACCTGATTCGCGACGACCGCCGGCGCATCAATCGATACGTGTGCGTGATCAACGACGTGACGGTCCGCCACCGGCGGCTGGAGGCCATGCACTACCGCGCGTTGCACGATCCCCTGACCAAGGTACTCAACCGATCGGGGCTGGAGGAGCGATTCGAGCAGGCGCGCCAGCACGCCATTCGTGAAGGTCGGTCGATCGCGCTCGCCTTCGTCGATCTCAACGGTTTCAAGCCGATAAACGACTCGCTCGGGCATCACGTCGGCGACGAGGTTCTGAAAGAGGTGGCACATCGCCTTACGACGGTCGGTCGGCGCGAGGACATCGTCGCCCGTTTGGGTGGGGACGAATTCGTGGTCGCCTTCTACGGGGTGCACAGTGACGCGGATATCAGACATCTCTGCCAGAGCCTCCGCGCGCGTCTGAGTACTCCTTTGACCGTGTCCGGGGTGGCGAGTCCGATTGGCGTGCGCGCCTCCGTGGGTGTGGCCCGTTTCCCCGAGGACGCGGAAACGCTGGACGGACTGATGCGCTCCGCGGACGCGGCCATGTACCGGGCCAAGGAAGCCACGCGGGGATCGGGCGACACGATGGTGTTCCGGGCCGGTTCGGGAAAGGCCGGTTTTTAAAATAGTATGAATGTGATTAATTCAAAAGAGGAATAACGCGCAGCGAAATGCATTCTCCAGTCGGATAGGGTGGGTTTCATCCACTCACCGGACAGGAGTCAGACATGTGCGCGACGTTTTCTCAGCCGCCGATCACTCATACGCTCGGCCTTCCTCGCATCGGGACCGGACGCGCTCTCAAGTGGGCACTTGAGGCCTACTGGCGCAGCAGCGGGACCTCGGACGACCGACAGCGGTTAGAGGCGGAAGCCTGGTCCGTAAGGGATACGGTTCGGCGTTGGCAGGCCGAGGCGGGTATTTCCCGTCCGGCCGCGGCGGATTTCAGTTTCTACGATGGCCTAGCGGATCTGGCATTGCTTTTCGGTCAGGCCCCGGCGCGCTTCGGCAACTTGCCTGCGAGTCCCGACTCCCTGTTTGCGCTCGCCCGGGGGCGCGACACCGATAAGGGCACCGTCGCGCCGCTGGCGATGACCAAGTGGTTCGACACCAACTATCACTTCCTGGTACCGGAATTGGATGCCGGGCGGCCCTTTCGGCTGGATGCCGAACGCTACCTGGGGTTGGTGCGCGAGGCTTTGGATCAGGATGCGCTGGCCAAGCCTGTTCTGGTCGGGCCGATGACATTTCTGTGGCTCGCACGCGGCGCGACAGCCGACGAAAGACTGGATCGCGCCCCCGCGCTTGCAGACGCCTATTCGTCTCTTTTATCCCGACTCGTGGATGCGGGTGTCGAATGGGTTCAGATCGATGAGCCCGTTGTTGGCCTGGATCTTCCCTCGGAATGGCTTGCGGCGTTCGAGCCGATTTACCACCGCCTCAGAACGCCCGGTGTCAGGCTGCTTTTGGCGAGCTATTTTGCTCCGATCGAAGGGCGGCTCGGGTTGCTTTCACGACTGCCCGTGGACGGGCTGCATGTCGATTTCAGCACGTCGAGCAGTACCGACGTAGAGGCCCTTATCGATCGCCTGCCTGATTTCAAGGTGATTTCGGCCGGTGTGCTCGATGGACGTTCGATCTGGCGAGCCGATCTCGATTCGTTGTTAGAGCGTGTCGAGCCACTCTATCGGCGTTTGGGCGAGCGCATGTGGTTGGCGCCGAGTTGTTCTCTGCTGCATGTCCCTCTGGATGCCGCCGAGGAGCAGCATTTGCCGGCGGTTCTCGCGGAGAACCTCAGCTTCGCGCGGCAGAAGCTCAATGAACTCAGCTTGTTATCCCGTGGATTGGCCGAGGGTCGTGAAGCAATCGCTGAGGAGATCGAGTTGGCCCGCTCGGCTCGATGGTGCCTGGAAAGGTTGGAGGGGCGGCTTTGTTCTGACAAGCGGGCCCAGGTAGCGGAACTGACGGAAATGGAACCGGCTCGCTCGAATGCCTACGGAGAACGCGCGCGTGCTCAGCGCGAGGCGTTGGACCTGCCACTGCTACCAACCACGACGATCGGTTCGTTTCCACAGACGAACGACATCCGGGCAACACGTCGTGCCTGGCGCCGAGGAGAAATCGACAACACTGAGTACGAGCATCGCATGCATGACGAGGTCGCGACCGTGATTCGTGCCCAGGAGATGTTGGGACTCGATCTGCTGGTGCACGGTGAGCCCGAGCGTAACGACATGGTCGAGTATTTCGGCGAACAGCTTGAGGGCTTTGCCTTCACTCGTGGCGGTTGGGTGCAATCTTACGGATCCCGTTGCGTGAAGCCGCCCATTATCTGGGGCGATGTCGGTCGGCCTCAGCCAATGACGGTGCGTTGGAGCACGTATGCGCAGTCACTCACGGATCGCCCCGTGAAGGGAATGCTGACCGGGCCGGTCACGCTTTTGTCGTGGTCGTTTGTGCGTGATGACCTCTCGCGCGAGCAGGTAGCTTACCAACTTGCAGCCTCACTGCGCGAAGAGGTGACCGACTTGGCTCAGGCCGGCATTGCGGCGATCCAGATGGACGAGCCGGCATTCCGCGAGGGGCTGCCTTTGCGTCGAAGCCAATGGGGCGAGTATCTGGATTGGGCAGTGCGTTCGTTCCGTTTGGCCACGGCAGTGGCACCAGATACGACGCAGATACATACCCATATGTGCTATAGCGAGTTCAACGACATTATCGAGTCGATCGCTGCGCTCGACGCGGATGTAATCACGATCGAAACGACGCGGTCGAACATGAAGTTGTTGGATGCCTTTGCCGATTTCGACTATCCGAACGAGATCGGTCCCGGCGTTTGGGATATCCATTCGCCACTGGTGCCGTCCGTCGAAGAAATTGTCGAGCGCCTGGAACTCGCCTTGGCGAAGGTGCCGGTCGACCGGTTGTGGGTGAATCCCGACTGTGGCCTCAAGACCCGGGGCTGGCCCGAAACGCGCCTCGGATTGGAGCGCCTCGTCGAGGCGGCGCGGCATCTGCGGAACCGGTGAGGGACCGGGCGACAACGCGCGCTATGCGCTCGTCGTCCGTCGGTGGGTGGGGCTCAACCAGGACCGCCCTCTCGTTCGGTCTGGCGTAGCTCGCCGACCGCCCGGATGCGTTCACGCCGCAGCGCCTCGCCCAGGGCCTTGCCGCGAATGCCCTGGTCGAGCAGCGGTTGCGGCGATATGGCGGCGACAGTCGCGCGGACCCGGCGTAGCCAGTCGCCTTCCGGGTAGTCGACGGTCTCCTTTCCCGGCTTGCCGCGCGAGTCGGCATGGCAGATGGTCAGGATCGCCTCGAAGCGCTCCGGTCGGCGCAGGGCGTCCAGGTCGTCGAGCAGGTCGACCAGCGTGGCGTCACGCATCTCGAGGGCATGGTGGATTCGGCCGTGCTGGGCGGTGACGGTCAGCGCTAGTTCGCGGACCGCCTTCGAGGTGCGCAAGCGCTCGCACAGGGCGCGGGTCGGTTCGATGCCGCGGCGCTCGTGGCCGATATGGCGCGGCCATTCCTCATGCGGCGTGAGCGCCTTGCCCAGATCATGGCAAATGGCGGCAAAGCGCACCCCGATATCTTCGCTCAGGCCTGCGGCGGCATCGAGGACCAGCAGGGTGTGAATGCCGGTGTCGACTTCGGGGTGGTATTCCTTCGGCTGAGGCACGCCGAACAGGGCCTCAAGCTCGGGGAACGTGTCCCCCAGCGCGCCGACGTCATGGAGAAGGCCGAAGTAGCGGGAGGGACGCGAGGTGCCGAGCGCCTTGACCGTCTCGGCCCAGACGCGCTCCGGCGTGAGATCGGCCAGCTCGCCGCTCTCGCTCATCTCGCGCATCAGCGCACGCGTCTCGTCCGCCACGTCGAAGTCATGTTCGGCCAGCTGGGCGGCAAAGCGCGCCACGCGCAGCACCCGCAACGGGTCCTCGACGAAGGCCGGCCCCACATGGCGCAACCGGCGTGCCTCGAGGTCCTTGCGTCCGTCAAAGGGATCGACGAGGTGGCCGTCGGCATCCATGGCCATCGCGTTGATGGTCAGATCGCGACGGGCCAGGTCCTCCTCGAGTGTCACGTCGGGCGCGGCGTGCACGGTGAAGCCGTGATAGCCACGGCCCTTCTTGCGCTCGGTGCGGGCCAGCGCGTGTTCCTCGCCGGTTTCCGGGTGCAGGAAGACGGGGAAGTCGGCCCCCACCTGACGAAAACCGCGTTCCAGCATCTCGTCGGGTGTGGCACCGACCACGACCCAGTCGTGATCGACCACCGAACGACCTAGCAACTGGTCGCGTACGGCCCCACCGACGATGTAGCGCTGCAAGTTCTCGGTTACCGCGTCGGGCATGAAATCTCCGGGTAATTGACTCGGGTTTGGGCGGCAAAAGCTGGCTTTATCATGGCGGCTGGCAGCGGTAGACTAGCCACCATTCTCGTCACGTTATGGACACACCGCCATGAACGCGAACCCCTATCTTGAGGCATTGCAGAGCCAGTCGCCACGTTTCGAGTCCACGCTACGAAGCCTCGGGCTGGTTGCGGCGACCGAGGCGACGGTCCTGATTACCGGCGAGACCGGCACCGGCAAGGAACTTGCCGCCCGTGCGATCCATGCCGGCTCTCCGCGTCGTGATCGTCCGCTGGTGACCGTGAACTGCGCCACCATCCCGGACGATCTCGCCGAGTCGACTCTGTTCGGTCACCGTCGCGGTGCCTTTACCGGCGCGCTCGCCGATCAGGGTGGGCTTGTCGATCAGGCTGACGGTGGCACGCTGTTCCTCGACGAGTTGGGCGAGTTGCCGCTGTCGCTGCAGGCAAAACTGCTGCGGCTGCTGGAGAACGGCGAAACACGGGCGGTGGGCGAGACCGGTACCCGCCGCGTCGACCTGCGGGTGGTCGCCGCCACCCACCGGGATCTGGAAGCGATGGTCGAGGCCGGCGACTTCCGAGCCGACTTGTATTTCCGCCTGGCAGGCGTGCCGATCGAGCTGTTGCCGCTGCGTGATCGCCAGGGTGATATCGAGTGGCTGCTCAACCGTTTTCTGGCGGAGAACGCCGAACGAAACGGGGTGGCCGTTCCTCGCCTGACGGCGCGGGCGACCGGTGTGCTGCGTCGCTATCGTTGGCCGGGCAATGTCCGCGAGCTCAAGCAACTCGTGGAACGTCTGGTGATCTTCCATGCCGCCAGCGTTGTCGACGTCGAGGCTCTGCCGCCGGCGATGCGATCGGCGACGCAGAGCGAAAGGGGCGGGCCGATCGCGCCGGGGTTCGTGTTGCCGGAGGGCGGGGTCGACCTCGAGGCGGTCGAGAGTGATCTGCTGCGACAGGCGTTGGCGCTCACCGACGGCAACAAGTCGCGCGCCGCCCGGTTGCTCAACCTCAGCCGCGATACCTTCCTCTATCGGCTGAAGAAGTTCGCCATCGAATAGCGCGAGCGCCTGGTCCTGCCAGAGATTCCTAATTCCCCGTGCCGGATTCTCCCGGCACGGGGTTTTTGCGTTGTGGGCCCGCCGATCGTTGGGCGTGAACGGTGTGGCAAAAAAAACGGCAGCCATAGGCTGCCGCAAGGCCACGCCGCGGCGTGGCAGTCTGGAGAGGAGAGCGGGTCAGAACGTGGCGGTGAGTCGGGCCCAGACGGTACGTCCCGGTTCGTTGATTCGGGCGGTCGGGTCGCCGAACACGCTGCTGTATGCACGATTCACGTGCTGGGCGTAGGTGCGGTCGAAGACATTGTCGACGCCGGCTTCCACACGCCAGTTTCCGGTGATGTCGTAGCCGGCGGTGAGATCGAGGACGGCGTATCCTCCGGTTTCGGTGGTATCGAGTCCGCTTTGCTCATCGATGGCCTCGGCACCGTCCGCCCAGCGCAGCACGACCGCTCCGTCGATCGCGCCCCGCTCGGCGCTCAGGCCGAGGGTGCCCGACAGGGGCGGGATCTGCGGCAGGTCGCGCGAATCGCTTGTGTTGCGGCCACGCACGTAGCTGATCTGACCCTCAGCGGCCAGCCAGTCGGTCAGGCCGTAACGCAGGTCGAACTCACCACCGAACAGACGGGCATCGACGTTGCGGTAACTGGTGGTCATCGGCATCAGGCCGGCGATCTGTCGGTCCTGCAGGATGTAGTCGTCGACCTGATCGACGTAGACGGTCGCACTGGTTGCCAGCCGTTCGCGCTGCCACGACAAGCCCGCTTCGAGCTGGTGGTGGATTTCGGGCTCGAGATCGGGGTTGCCCACTTTCGCCAGCATGCCGTTCATCAGCAGGGTGATGTACTTCTGCGTCAGGTTGGGCGCGACCGCCGTCCGGCTGACGCCGACATGGCCGTTCAGGTGCGCGTCGAAGGCATGGTCGTAGCGGAGCAGGCCGCTGACCTCGGTATCGCTCTTGGGGTCCGCCGCGCTGGTACGGATCGAAGCCGGCACCATCATGTGGGTGGCGATGCTCTTCTCGAGGTCCGCGTCGATCTCGCTCTCGAAGCGGTCGACGCGCATCCCGGCGCGCAGGGAATCATCACCTGTTAGGCGCCAGTCACTCTCGATGAACGCGCCGAGTTGATCCGTCTGTCCGTCCGGCCATTGGCGGAACATCAGCATGTCGTTCATGGCGTTGATGGCTTGCGCGTCCTGCCGGACGCGCTCGAAGTCCAGGCCATAGTCGATCTCCACCGCGTCGATACGGGATGTGGCGGTCAGCCTGGTGGTGGTGGTGTGGGATTCTGCCGGCGCTTCCATCGGCATGGGTGCGTTGAGTGCGCGCAGGCTGTAGTTGTCCATCAGGTGGTCGACGTTGGCGCGCGAGAGCTCGACTCGCAGGGCGTCAACCGGTCCCTCGAGGTCCCCGAGACGCCCGTCGAGCCGGTAGATCGTGGCGTTGTCGTAGATCGAGTCCATGCCGGTGCCGGCGTAGCGGGTGTCAAGCATGCGATTGCGATCGACAGAGACCTCGATGCCGGTCTCGTCGCTGACTCGGTAGCCGCCGATGATCGTTCCGCTGCGCTGCTTGAACGAGGAGGGCACCTCGTTGCCGTCACCGTCCTCGTAGTTCTCGCCGTTCGCGATCTGGCCGATGACACGACCGTAGGCGTTGCCGTTGCTGAACAGCGCGTCGGCACTGCTCTGGTCGGTCAGGCCGTTGTTGCTGGTGGCGAACCCGAAGCGTGACTGGATGCCTGCCTCGGCGGCGCGTTCGAAGGTGTTTCGGGTCAGCTCGATGCTGCCGCCGCTGCCGCCGGGCCCACGGGTGAGGGTGGTCACGCCCTTGCGTACCTCGACGGCATCGTAGCCGGCGAGATTGCCGAAGCTGGTGGGCGGATCCATGCGGTTGGGGCAGGCGTTGGCGATGGCCGCCCCATCGAGAAACACGTTGAGTTGATGCTCGCGCTGGCCGCGGATGATCGGGTCCAGCCCGTGGCCCGACATCCGCCCCGAGGTTACTCCATTGATCTCACGCAGCACTTCGGCCAGATCGGCACGCGGTGCGCTGTCCTCTGCCGTGAGGGCGAGTGGCTCGGCCGGCGAGGCCGCGGCGGGGGCGGTGATCACGATGGTTTCCAGTCCATCCGCGGCCGCGGCCTGGGTGCCGACCATCAGGCCGGCGACGATCGAGACGCGTAGAAGGGTTGGACGGAAGAGTGCGCGGCTGGCTGTCATGCGATGGTCATCCCTCGATGTTTTGTTGTGTGCGTATCGTTTTTTTCGGGTCGAGGGATTGCACGAACCGGGCCAGCGGCAAGTGGTTGATTCGGGGTGTCAGTCTCGCGTTGAATCGCGGCAGATGACGCAGTTGGTGGGGCATTTGCCGCAACCGCGGCCTGCGGGCAATCGAGAAGGGCGGCCGTTTGTGCCAGAATCGCGGACCAGTTCATTTGCTCAACGTGACGAAGGAGTCGCCCATGGAAATTCGGCAGGATCGGCGCTACGGCGAAACGCACGAGTGGTACACCATCGAGGACGACGTGCTGACCGTGGGCGTCACCGAACAGGGGCAGGAAATGCTGGGTGACGTGGTGTTCGCCGACCTGCCGGACGTCGGGCAAGCGGTTTCCGAGGGAGCGCCCTGCGCGACGCTGGAATCGGTCAAGGCCGCATCGGACGTGTTGTGCCCGGTGGATGGGGAGGTGGTCGAGATCAACGATGCCCTCGAGGACAGCCCCGAACTGATCAATGACGACCCGCTCGACGAAGGCTGGATTCTCAAGATCCGCATGGAGGGCGAGCCGGCGGACTGGATGAGCCCCGACGACTACGGCCGGATGCTCGAAGCCACCGACTGAACCGACCAGGGGAATACATCATGGCATCCGATCAGGGACACGGATGGCGACATGCCCTGGTGGCCTTGCGCTACTCGTGGAAAGGCCTGCGCACGGCTTGGCGAAAGGAGGAGGCGTTCCGTCAGGAGGTGCTGGTGGCGCTGGTCGCCGTACCCGTGGCGCTGTTCGTCGGCGAGACCGCACTGGAGCGCGCGCTGCTGATCGCCGTGGTGCTTCAGGTGCTGATGGTGGAGTTGCTCAACACCGGCATCGAGAACGTGGTTGACCGGATCGGGCCGGATCCTCACAAACTATCCGGCCGGGCCAAGGACGTCGGATCTGCAGCCGTTCTTTTGGCGATTGTCATCGCCGCGGTGGTCTGGGGCTTCGTGTTGTTCGGGTGACTCCGCTGGCGTGGCCTAGCGTTCGGCAACCCGGGCCAGTCGATTGAGCAGGAAGTAGATCACCGGCCAGGCGGCCAGGTTGCTCAGTGCGCGCGACAGATAGGTGGCCATGGAGACAAGATCGGTGGCCACGCCCTCGACCCAAAGCGATGCCATCAGATAGACCAGCGTGAAGCCGGCCACCAGCAGTGCCTGGGAAAGCAGCGGGGCGACGCCGAGACGCTGGCGCAGGGAAAGCACCAGGAAAGCTGTCAGGGTGAACATGAGCGCGTTCAGGCCCAGCAGCCCGTTGGTCGCAACGTCAAGCAACAGGCCGGCCGTCCAGGCGTACAGCAGCCCCGCTTGCGCCGGCCGATACAGGGACCAGAAGATAACGACCAACAGCAGCCATTGCGGGTTGTGGACCTGCATGCTCTGCGGCAGGGGAATCAGGGCCAGAGCCAGGGCCGCCAGGCTCGTCAGGATGATCGAGAACCAGCTAGTCGCCATTCTCACCCCCTCCGGTCGTGGCGGGGGCGGGATGTTCCGTCGCCGTCATGTCGACCATCGGCCGCTCCAGGGTTTCCGGTTGACCGGCCTCTGAGTCGGGCTCTTCCGCGTCCGGCGGCTCGGTGATCACCAGGACGTAGTCCAGTCGAGCCAGATCGGCGATTGGCCTCGCCACCACTCGGATGAAACCCTGCGCCTCGTCGGCTTCGATGGCGGTAACCTGGGCGACCGGATAGCCGCGTGGGAAAGCCTTGTCGATACCCGAGGTGCTGAGCACGTCACCGGCCTGAATCTTGGTGCGCTCTGGGACGCGTTCGGCCACCAGCTGATTGCCGTTGGTGCCGCGAAGCAGAGCTGTGCGTCCGGTGTCGCCAAGCACGACGGAGAGGATGTGATCGCGCGAGGTCAGCTTGATGACGGTCGCGCCGGTTGCCGTGCTGCGCAACACCTGGCCGACGATGCCGTACGCATCGATCACCGGATCCCCGGGGCGAACGTCGTCGTCGAAGCCGCGACCGATGGTGAAGAGGTTGGCGTTGGGGGTTGGCGGGTGACCGATGCGCCGGGCGAGTAGCACGCCGGGCACGTCGCTGGCCTCGCCATCGAGGAGGGTGCGCAGTTCGTCCACCTCGCGCTTGAGGGAAACGAACTGCTGCATCTGGCCGCGCAGCAGGGTGTTCTCTTCGCGCAGCCGGTCGAGATCCTCGTGGAGTTCGGCGCGCCCGACAAACCAGCGGCCGATGGAATTGGCCATGACCACCGGCTGGTTGATCGTCTGGATGATGCCGTCCGTGACGCTCCCCATGCCCTGATCGAGCTGGCTCACCCAGCGGGTGCCGATGCGGTCGAGGCTCATCAGGATGATCGACACCACGACCAGCACCAGGAGCCGATTCAGTCCGGGGCGGTGGGAATCGAAAAGCGCCATGATCGGCGCCGTTATTCGTCAGCGAAGAGGGTGTTGTTCCGCTGGTCGATCAGCTCGAGGACCTTGCCGCCACCGCGCGCCACGCAGGTCAGCGGGTTCTCGGCGACCACGACCGGCAGACCGGTCTCTTCCATGATCAGCTTGTCGAGATCACGCAGCAGCGCGCCGCCACCGGTGAGCACGATGCCCCGCTCGGCGATGTCGGCACCCAATTCCGGTGGCGTCTGCTCGAGGGCCGCGCGCACGGCCTGGACGATGCCGAACAGCGGCTCCTGCAGAGCTTCGAGGATCTCGTTGGAATTGAGCGTGAAGCTGCGCGGCACGCCTTCGGCCAGGTTGCGGCCCTTGACGTCGATCTCGCGCAATTCCTTGCCCGGGTAGGCCGAGCCGATCTCTTTCTTGATGCGCTCGGCGGTGGCCTCGCCGATCAGGATGCCGTAGTGGCGACGGACGAAGGCGATGATCGCCTCGTCGAACTTGTCGCCACCAATGCGCACCGATGAGGAATAGACGATGCCGTCCAGCGAGATGACGCCCACCTCGGAGGTGCCGCCGCCGATGTCGACCACCATCGAGCCGCGCGGCTCGTCGACGTCGACGCCAGCGCCGATCGCCGCGGCCATCGGCTCCTCGATGATGAAGGCGCGGCGGGCGCCGGCCGAGAGCACCGACTCGCGGATGGCGCGGCGCTCGACCTGGGTCGCGCCCACCGGTACGCATACCAGCACGCGCGGGCTGGGGCGGAACCAGTGCGAGGAGTGCACCTTCTTGATGAAGTACTGCAGCATCTTCTCGGTGACGTGGAAGTCGGCAATCACGCCGTCTCGCAGCGGGCGGACCGCGTGGATCGACTTCGGCGTGCGGCCGACCATCTGCTTGGCCTCGTTGCCGTAGGCCTGGATTACCGTCTGACCGCCGTCGTTCCGCAGGGCGACCACTGACGGCTCGTCGAGCACGATGCCGCGACCCGAGACGTAGATAAGCGTGTTAGCTGTCCCGAGGTCGATGGAGAGGTCGGTGGAGAAGATGCCGCGGAAGCCTTTGAACATGGGTGATTAACCGAGTGATGTCTGCGTATGTGAGGTGGAAGGCCGTTGTGTCAGCCCCGTTTTGGCGTGCCGTCATGACGCATGAACGACGATGCCTGAGTCCTTTCCCGTTTTCGCCACTAGGGTCGGGCGTCAGAGCGACGCTCCGGGGATCGAAATTCGACCTTGCCCGTGTGGCGTAAAATAAGCGGCTAAGGTAGCAATATGCCGCCCCCCAAGCAAGCGCATCGGCTCGGCAGGCGAGCGGGGCTGTGATAGGCTTCGCGCCGAATTTCCCACGTCCGGCTGATGGCCGCCTGAGCGGGCATAACGGCCGATCGGTTCCGCGCTTCGGCGGCCTTTCGGTGGTCTGGCCGGGTGTTCTGATTCAAGAAATCACGATTTTCCGAAGGGGTGACGACGATGTCGTTGAGCAATGATCAGTTGCAGGCCGTGGCGCATCTCGCCCGGATCGCCATCGAGCCGGAGTGGACCGAGGCGCTCCGCACCGATCTGAATGCCATCCTCGATCAGGCGAGTCTGCTCGACGATCCGCGGCTCAACGACTTGGAGCCGATGTCCCATCCGCTTGACCAGACGCAGCGACTGCGGGCGGATACCGTCACCGAGAACGACCAGCGCGAGACGCTGATGGACGGTGCCCCGGCACAGGAAAACGGCCTGTTCCTGGTACCCAAGGTCATCGAATAGTCCCGGTCGCCTCCGACCGAACGCCCACACATCTCAAGGCAGGGGAACCCATTCCGTGTCCACGAATGATTCACCTCAAGGCGGCGACGCCGCGCTGATCAATGCCTCGATTGCCCAGCTCAAGGGATGGCTGGCCGCCGGTGAGCTTTCCGCCGCCGACCTGGCCGTCGCCTTCGAGCGACGCATCGAGAGCATCGATCCCGAACTGAACAGCCTGGTCAGCCGCGTCGAGCCGGTCCAGCCGGCCGCAACCTACGGTGCCCTGGCTGGCATTCCCTACGCGCACAAGGACATCTTCTGCGCCAAGGGCACACGCACCACCTGCGGCTCACGCATGCTCGCCGACTGGGTCGCGCCCTACGATTCCACGGTCCACGAGCGTCTGACACGCAGTGGGGCAGTGTTGCTGGGCAAGGCCAACATGGACGAGTTCGCCATGGGGTCGTCCAACGAGAACAGCTACTTTGGCGCGGTGGGCAACCCGTGGGATACCGCTGCCGTCCCCGGCGGTTCGTCGGGTGGCTCGGCTGCAGCGGTTGCCGCGCGGCTGGTGCCGTTTGCCACCGGCACCGATACCGGTGGCTCGATCCGTCAGCCGGCCGCTTTCTGCGGCGTGACCGGGATCAAGCCCACCTACGGGCGCGTGTCGCGCTACGGCATGATCGCCTACGCCTCGAGCTTCGATCAGGGCGGCGTGATCGCGAAGTCGGCGGAAGACTGCGCGCTGGTGCTCGGGGAGATGGCCGGCTTCGACCCGAAGGATTCCACCTCGTCAGACGAGGCGGTGCCGGACTACGTCGCCGGGCTCGACGGCTCGATCGAGGGCCTGCGCGTCGGTATCCCCAAGCAGTGGTTCTCCGATGCGCTCGATCCTGCGGTGGGTGACGCGGTGACCGCGGCGATCGACGAGTTGCGCGCTGCCGGCGCCCAGACGGTCGATGTCGATCTGCCGGATGCCGACATCGCCCTGGCCGCCTACTACCTGTTGGCGCCCGCCGAGGCCTCGTCGAACCTGTCGCGCTTCGACGGCGTGCGTTTCGGCTACCGCTGCGAGGATCCCAAGGATCTGCAGGATCTGTACGAGCGCACCCGCTCGGAAGGCTTCGGTGACGAGGTCAAGCGGCGCATCCTGGTGGGCACCTACGCGCTTTCCGCCGGCTACTACGACGCGTTCTATCGGCGCGCGCAGAAGGCCCGCCGTCTGGTGACCGAACACTTCCAGCGCGCCTTCGAGCAGTGCGACGTGATCGCCGGGCCGGTCACCCCGACCCCGGCGTTCGATCGCGGTGCGCACAGCGACGACCCGGCCAAGATGTACCTCGAGGACATCTTCACCATCCCGGTGAACCTCGCCGGACTGCCGGGCATGTCGGTACCGGCCGGCTTCGTCGAGGGTCGACCGGTCGGCCTGCAGCTGATCGGCCGCCACTTCGACGAGGGCCGCCTGCTCAACGTCGCGCACCAGTATCAGCAGCGCGTCGACTGGCACGAGCGCATGCCGTCGATCGCTGGTGACTCCGCCAACGACAACCGCGAAGGGTAAGGACAGCACGCATGAGTCAATACGCAATCCCTTCGGGCTGGGAGGCCGTCATCGGCCTGGAGATCCACGCCCAGCTGGCCACCCGTTCCAAGATCTTCTCCGGGGCGTCGACTGCCTTCGGTGCCGAGCCGAACGCGCAGGCCTGCGCGGTCGACTTAGGGCTTCCGGGCGTGCTGCCCGTGCTCAACGAGGGCGCGGTACGCATGGCCTCGCTCTTCGGCCTGGCGATCGACGCCGACATCTCGCGCGTCTCGAGTTTCGACCGGAAGAACTACTTCTACCCGGACCTGCCCAAGGGCTACCAGACCACGCAGCTGGCGCGCCCGATCGTCGTCGGTGGCGAGGTGACCATCAGCACCGGCGAGTGCAAGAAGGCGAAAGAGCACACCGTCCGTGTGACCCGCGCACACCTCGAGGAGGACGCCGGCAAATCGCTGCACGAGGACTTCCACGGCATGTCCGGCATCGACCTCAACCGGGCCGGCACGCCGCTGATCGAGATCGTCTCCGAGCCGGACATGCGAAGCCCCGAGCAGGCGGTCGCTTATGCCCGCAAGGTCCACGCGATCGTGCAGTACCTGGGCATCTGCGACGGCAACATGCAGGAAGGCTCGTTCCGGGTGGATGCCAACATCTCCGTACGCCCCGAAGGCGACGAGGCATTCGGCACCCGCACCGAGATCAAGAACGTCAACTCGTTCCGCTTCCTGCAGCGGGCGATCGAGTTCGAGATCGAGCGTCAGGTCGACCTGCTCGAGACCGGCGGCGAGGTGGTCCAGGCCACGCGCCTGTACGACCCGGATCGCGACGAGACCCGCCTGATGCGCACCAAGGAAGAGGCGGACGACTACCGCTACTTCCCCTGCCCGGACCTGTTGCCGGTGGTGCTTGACGAGGCGACCATCGAGTCGTGGCGCGCCGAGCTCCCCGAACTGCCGGACGCCAAGGCCGAGCGCTACCAATCCGAGTACGGCCTGAGCGCCTACGATGCCGGCGTGCTCACCTCCAGCCGCGCCACCGCCGAGTACTTCGAGGCGGTGATTGCCCGCGACGGGGCCGACGCCAAGCTTGCCGCCAACTGGGTGATGGGCGAGGTCGCCGCGCTGCTGAACCGGCTCGAGCTCGAGATCAATGAGTGCCCGGTGCCGGCGGACAAGCTGGCCGATCTGCTCGAACGCGTTTCCGACGGCACGCTGTCGAACAAGCTCGGCCGCGAGGTGTTCGAGGCCCTGGCCGAGGAGGGCGGCTCGGTTGACGCGATCATCGAGGCGCGCGGTCTCAAGCAGATCTCGGATACCGGCGCGATCGAGGCGATGGTCGACGAGGTGATCGCCGCCAATCCGGGGCAGGTCGAGGCCTACCGCGGCGGCAAGGACAAGCTGTTCGGCTTCTTCGTCGGTCAGGTGATGAAGGCGGCCAAGGGCAAGGCCAATCCCAAGGCCGTCAACGAGGTGCTCAAGCGTCGCCTCGACGGCGAGTAATCCACCGGCAACCTCCGGGAGTCAGGCATGAGCGACGAGTCCGGCACGCGAGAGTCGATCGATTGGCACAACCTGCCGCAGGGTGACGAGCTGTTCCGGTTCTCCTTCGAGGACGGCCGGGTGCGCGGCGTGTCGCTGCGCCTGGAATCCACCTGGCAGGCCGCGATCGAGAACCACGACTACCCGCCGGCGGTGGGGGCACTCCTCGGCGAGGCGGTGGCCGGCGCGGTGCTGATGGTCGCGAACCTCAAGTTCGACGGGCGGCTGATCCTGCAGTTTGCCGGTCGCGGACCGATCAGCCTGCTGGTGGTGCAGGTGACCTCCGACCGACGTTTCCGCTGCATGGCCAAGTGGGACGATGAGCGCCTCGCCGGGGCGGGGGAAAGCCTGGAGGCCTTGCTCGGCCGGGGGCAGCTGGTGCTGACCATCGAACCGGATGAGGGTGCGCGCTACCAGTCGCTGGTACCGATCGAGGGCGAGTCGCTGGCCGAGGCCATCGAGGGCTACTTCCAGCAATCCGAACAACTGCCTACCCGGCTCGTGCTGGCCGCCGACAAGCAGATCACCGCCGGCATGCTGGTCCAGCAGATGCCCGAGACCGGCGGGATCGTGCCGGCCAGCGGACCGTCGGCCCGCGGCTTCGAACATGTCGGCAAGCTGGTCGACACCCTGGTGGGCGAAAAGGGGCAGGCAGAGATGCGTGCCGTCTCGGCGCCCGAGCTGTTGCACCGGCTGTTCCACCAGGACGCGCTGCGCATCCACGACGTGGCGCGCGTTACCTTCAGTTGCGGCTGCAGCCGCGAGGGTGTGGGACAGATGCTGACCGGACTGGGTCGGGACGAGCTCGAAGCGACGCTGGCGAGCGAGGAGACCCCGCCCGGATTGATCGAGATCCGCTGCGATTTCTGCGGCAGCCTCTACCGTTTCGATCGCGTCGATGTCGAACAACTGCTGACCAACGACAGCGTCGAGCCGCCGGAATCCACCCGCCACTGACACGGCGTTCCCGCTTCCGGTTGGCCGAAAGCGTACAACGACTCCATACTGGGAACAGGCCCGGGCAAGCCGGGCCACAGCACACCCGGTATCGAACATGACTTCTGGCCGACCGCCCTCCGACTCGTCTGATCGCGGCGAGGCGTCTCTCGACGCCCTGTTTGCCGAGGTGCGTCGGCATATCCTCGATCGCCAGCACCCGATCACCGGCCTGCTGCCGGCGAGCACCGCCGTCACCGCGCACGGCGACTACACCGACGCCTGGGTGCGCGACAACGTCTACAGCATTCTTGCCCCTTGGGCTCTCGGGATCGCCTGTCGTCGTGCCGGTGAGGAGGCTCGTGCCTTCGAACTCGAGCAGGCGGTCGTGCGAAACATGCGCGGTCTCCTCCAGGCGATGATGCGCCAGTCCGACCGGGTCGAACGCTTCAAGCACAGTCTCGATCCGATCGACGCCCTGCACGCCAAGTACGACACCGCGACCGGGGAGGCGGTGGTGGGCGACGAGGACTGGGGCCACCTGCAGCTGGACGCCACCTCGCTGTTCCTGCTGATGCTGATCCAGATGACCGCCGGCGGGCTGACCATCGTGCAGAGTCGCGACGAGGTCGATTTCGTCCAGAACCTGGTCTGGTACCTGTCCCGTGCCTACGTGATTCCCGACTACGGCATCTGGGAGCGGGGCAACAAGATCAATATCGGCGTGCGCGAGCTCAACGCCAGTTCGCTCGGAATGGTGCTCGCGGCCCTGGAAGCAGCCGACGGCTTCGACCTGTTCGGTAAGCAGGGCGACGAGGCTACGCGACTGCAGGTGGTACCCGACGACATCGTCCGCGTTGCCCAGTGCCTTGAGGCGATCCTGCCGAGGGAGTCGGCGTCCAAGGAGATCGATTCGGCGTTGCTGGCGGTGATCGGCTTTCCTGCCTTCGCCGTGGGGCGGGCGACCATCGCCGCCGAGGTGAGAGACCGTATTGAGGACCGGCTTGCCGGCGGGTACGGCTACAAGCGATTCCTGCGCGACGGTCACCAGACGGTGATCGAGGACGAAAGCAAGCTGCACTACGAGCCGGAAGAGCTCGAGGCATTTGCCCGCATCGAATGCGAGTGGCCGCTGTTTTTCACGTACCGGCTGATCAACGCCTGCTTTGCCGGCGACCGCTCGGTGGCCGAATCCTTCAACCGCCGACTCGGCGCGATTGCCACGGTCGAGGACGGCCAGGGAGTGATACCCGAGCTTTACTACGTCCCGGCCGAGTCGATCGAATCCGAGCGCGCCCAGCCGGGGACGAGCCGACGGCTGGCGAACGAGAACCGACCGCTCGTGTGGGCGCAGAGCCTGTGGGTCGTCGGCCGGCTGATGTGTGCGAAGCGCATCGTGCCGGAGGATATCGATCCGCTCGGACGTCACCGTCGTGAGGGCGGCAATGGCCCGGCCGAGGTGGCGGTCGCCCTGCTGGCCGAATCGTCGACCGGACTTGCGCGGTTGGAAGAGGCTGGCGTCGCGCCGGTGGCATTGCGTGATCGGGTCGAACCCGCTGCGGTGCCTGCCGATGTGCTGATCGAGCGGCTTGCATCGCTGGGAAGCAACCCGAAACTCGGGCTCGGCGGCCGGCCGAAGCGGCGGCTGCTGGGTTTGGCGACGGCGGCCGTGATCGACACGGACGAGACCCGCTGTGCGCTGATTCCGGCCGTCTTCGATACCCAGACATTTCTCCTGGGCCGTGACGTTCGCCTCCTCGTCCACGAGATGCGCACCACGATCGCCTATCTGGCTCGCTATGCGCGTGGTGCGAAGCGGCCGTTGTTCGTGGTGCCCATCGCCGACTGGATGCTCGACGACCCGGGAGGCGAGACGCTGCTCGCATTCTGCCGGGACGAGCTTGCCGGTGGCTCGGTCGATGGAGTCACGGTCCGTCTGGATTCCCTCCAACGCCTCGATGCCCTGATCATGCGGCGGCGACTCCCGGGTCGATTGCCATCCTGGACGCCACCTGAGCCGTTGCCGGATGTCGAATGGCGAGCTGCCGGGGATGTGGCGGCCGTCGAGCGGCAACTGGGAGATGCGCCGACTCTCGATCAGTTGTTGTCCACCTACGCTCGGACCCACGCGCTGGACGAACGGCTTTTCGTCCTCGACTGGCTGGAACGGGCCGAATTGCCGGCGCAGCAGCCGTTCGCCGACGCGGAAGGACACGACCGTGATCTCGAGGGTCACCGGGTCGCGCTGTTCCGGGTGGCGCAGTCGCTGGGTGACTGGCGGATTATGCGGCAGGCGGCCGAAAAGGCCGGCATGGTCGATGCCTTTCTCGAGGTGGCGATGATGGATCTGGTCGTGCACCAGAAGCGTGTGGCGGTGGGGCGTTCGTACACCCGAGATGCGGTAATCGAGTCCCCGGTCGCCAACCAGGAAATCCTGCGGCGTATCGCCGCGTACTGTGGTGACGACTGGCGGGAACGCGCCCTGACCCAGGAGCTGGTCATCCATCTCGGCGCCTGGCTGCGTGCCGAGCCCGGGCTGTTCGAGGACGTCATTACCCTGCGCACCGGGCCGTTGTTGCAGATTCTCGTCGCGCTGCACTCACGCGAAGCACACCTCGGCCCGTCGCAGGCGCTTGATGACCTGGCCGCCATGCCGCCCCACGAGATCCGTCTGCGGCTGAGGGAGGCCATCACCTGGCGTGGCCATCCGGAGCGGCTCGAGGCGCTTCATCGTCGTGACGGCGGCGGGCTGTCCCTGGCTCGCGCGCCCGGCGAACCCATGGGCTACGCGGCGGTCGAATCAACCCCGAACGAGACTGGTCACGTGGATTGGTACCATCGCCGACAGGTGGACGGGGCGATGAGCCGGCTGCCCGAGGTCTTCTTCCGCGGGGTCTGGGAGCTGTTGGGCCATGTGCCGGCTTTGGTGATCGGTAACCGGTTCGATGCCCGCAGCCTGATCGACAGCCAACGCTATCGGGGCCAGTACACGGCCGGTGAACACAACTTCGCCCTGGCCGTCGAGCACCGGCTGAACCGGATCGAGGCACCCGAATACCGACAGTTGTGCATCGAGACACTCGCGACGCTCTCGGAGATCGCGGCGGGGACGCCCGATCTGTCGATTGCCGAACCGCTGGTGCTCGATGTGCTCACCGGTCATGCCGTGCGGCTGGCCTGGCTCGCCGAGCATCCCGAGGATGCGGATCGCTATGACGAGCGCCGGGCGGATGCTTGGCAGGCGTTCTATCGCCTGCCGCCGACGGCGGTGGCCGAATGGGTGACCGCAGCGCTCGAATACCTGCTGCGTGCCGATGCCGAACCGTTGCAAGAGGAGGGGGTTGGGTAATGATTCTTGCTGGCGATATCGGAGGGACGCGCTCGCGGCTGGTGCTCTACCCGCCAGGCGAGGAAGGCGCGGGAGTCGAGCGGACACTGGACAGCCGCGAATACAACGACTTCGCCTCCCTTCTGCAAGCGTTCCTGGACGAGGTCCAGGCAAGCCGCTTCGACGGTATATCGGCGGCCGCGTTCGGGGTGGCCGGACCGGTCCGTGGTGACGGTGACGAGGCGCGCGTGCAGGCGACCAATCTGCCGTGGACGCTGTCGGCGGCCGAACTGAGTGCCGTGTTGGGCGGCGCGCGCGTGCGGCTGGCCAATGATCTGATCGCCGTAGGTATGGGGGCGTTGGCCAGTCCCGTTGACCGACGCGTCAATCTCAATCCCGAAGCCGCGACCGACGCGGGGCATGCCGCGGTGATCGCACCCGGTACCGGCCTGGGAGAGGCAATCTTTTTCGACGATGGCGAGCGGCACCGGCCGATGCCGAGCGAGGGCGGACATTGCGATTTCGCCCCCAACGATGATCGCGAGGCGGCCCTGCTGACCTTCCTGCGCGGGCGGTTCGGCGGGCATGTCAGCTATGAACGCATCCTGAGCGGTGACGGGTTTTCTTCCCTGTACGCATTCGCCCGCCAGTCGGGCCTCGGTAGGCCGACCGCCGATGCCGATCAGCGCCTTGCCGAGGCAAGTGACCCCAACGCCCTGATCACCCGCTGGGCGAGCCGCGGGGAAGACGAATGCGCGATGATCGCCTGCCGGATGTTTGCACGGATTCTCGGTGCCGAAGCCGGCAACCTGGCCCTGAAGACGTTGCCGGTGGGCGGGGTGTTCCTGGCCGGGGCGATCGTCGGACATATCCTGCCGTTTCTGCGTGATTACACGCTGGAGGGCTTTCTCGACAAGGGCCGCTTTGCGACCATGCTCGGTCGTATGCCGCTGTGGGTGGTGCCGGACGGGAGTCTGGGGCTGGCCGGTGCGCGACGGCTCGCGGAGGAACAAACCCTGTCACGATGAGCGAGATGATGACCCGGGAGAACCTGACTGGCCTGTACGTGATTACCGACACCACGCGCTTTCAGCGCGCGGCGCTGGTCGAATCCGTAAGCGAGGCAATCGCGGGGGGTGCCCGTGTGGTGCAGTATCGCGACAAGAGCGACGATGTCGCACGCCGCCGCGAGGAGGCGGCGGCCCTGGCCGAGTTGTGTCGGCGACACGGGCGATCGTTCATCGTCAACGACGACGTGGCGCTGGCGATCGAGGTCGGTGCCGACGGTGTTCACCTCGGGCGAGACGACGCACCACTGACCGAGACCCGCGCGCGATTCGCCGCCGAGGGGCTCGATGCGATCATCGGTGTGTCTTGCTATGCTGACCGGCTTCGGGCCGAGCGGGCGGCGGCCGAAGGCGCCGACTATCTCGCCTTCGGGGCGATGTTTCCCTCGCCGACCAAACCCCATGCCCCCGGCGCCCCGGCCGAGGTGCTTGGCTGGGCGCGCGAACGACTGGGACGCCCGGTCTGCGGTATCGGCGGGATCACCGCCACGAACGTCCGCGACCTGATGGCGCACCGGCCCGACATGATTGCGGTGATCAGCGAAGTGTTCGCCGCCCCTGACATCCGTGCCGCCGCCGAGGCCCTTTGCCATGCGATGGCGGCCGACAATACCGAATCCATTCAGACCACCGAAGATCCGGAGACATCTTGATGACCGCATCCAACCACGAGCTGTTCGAAAAGGCACAGGCCCATATCCCCGGCGGGGTGAACTCGCCGGTGCGCGCCTTCGGCTCGGTCGGCGGCGACCCGGTGTTCGTCAAGCACGCCGAGGGAGCCCGTTTCTTTGACGAGAACGACAAGCCGTACATCGACTACGTCGGCTCCTGGGGGCCGATGATTCTCGGGCATGCGCACCCGGACGTGATCGAGGCGGTCCGCGAGGCGGCCAAGGATGGTCTGTCCTTCGGTGCGCCGACGGTCAGCGAGACCCGCATGGCGGACCTGCTGTGCGATCTGGTGCCGTCGATGGACATGGTGCGCCTGACGTCCTCGGGTACCGAGGCAACCATGAGCGCCATCCGTCTGGCCCGGGGTTTCACCGGTCGCGATCGGATCGTCAAGTTCCAGGGCAACTACCACGGTCATTCCGATTCGCTGCTGGTCGAGGCCGGTTCCGGTGCGCTGACTCACGGCGTGCCGAGCTCGCCGGGCGTGCCCAAGGCATTTGCCGACCTGACCACCACCGTCGAGTACAACAACCTCGATCAGGTGAAAAAGGTCTTCGAGGAAGTGGGTGACGAGGTCGCCGCGATCATCGTCGAGCCGGTGGTCGGCAACATGAACTGCATCCCGCCGGAGCCGGGCTTCCTCGAGGGGCTGCGACAGGTCTGCGACGAGCACGGTGCGGTGCTGATCTTCGACGAGGTCATGACCGGCTTCCGGGTCTCGCTGGGCGGCGCTCAGGAGCATTACGGCATCAAGCCGGACCTGACTACCATGGGCAAGGTGATCGGTGGCGGCATGCCGGTAGGCGCCTTCGGCGGTCGCCGCGAGATCATGGAGATGATCTCGCCGATGGGGCCGGTCTATCACGCCGGCACGCTCTCCGGGAATCCGGTGGCGATGGCCGCGGGCGTGAAGACGCTCGAGCTGATCCGCGTGCCGGGCTTCTTCGATGTGCTCACCCGTCGGACGCAGGCGCTCTGCGACGGCCTGTCCGCGGCGGCGAAGAAGCATGGCATCGCGATGATCACCCAGAACGCGGGTGGCATGTTCGGTCTGTTCTTCACCGACAAGGACCGCGTGGCCAACTTCAACGATGCCACGGCCTGCGACAAGGAGGCATTCAAGACCTTCTTCCACGGCATGCTCGAGGAGGGCGTGTACTTCGCGCCGTCGTCGTTCGAGGCGGGGTTCGTCTCGATGGCACATGGCGAGGAAGAGATTCACGCCACCATCGAGGCGGCCGAGCGCGTCTTCGCTCGAATGGCCGGCTGATCGCGGCACTCGGGCCGGCCCGGATGGGTCGGCCGCCAGCAACAAAAAAGGCCGCCTGGTCATCGACCGGCGGCCTTTTTGCTGCGGGCTTTCGTCCCGATCGGGAGGAATCAGTCCTCTTCCATGTTGGCGTCGGGATCCCAGCCTTCCTTGCGTGCCTTGTTCATCTGATCTTCGTAGGCCTGCGCGTGACGGGCGCGCAGGTCGTCCGGCAGCAGGCTCGGGATGCCGCCGCCGTGCTTGTCCCATTCGGCATTGACCCGGTCGGCGAGCCCCTGCATGCGGCCGAGTTCCCAGCCCTCGCAGGTCTCGTCCTCGGGGATGAGGCCGAAGACCCGGGCATCGAGCACCAGGCGGCCGAGGAAGGTCATGCCGCCGTCGCGGTCCTTGTCCAGCCCGACGTAGCTGTCTTTCGCTTGATTGCCTCTGCGTTGCATCGTTGGTCCCGTGTATCTGTTATTCGGATTCGTGAAAACGCGCATCGACGAGATCGGCGATCTCGTCCAGCGCCTCGTTGGCGTCGCCACCGGTGACGGTGACGGTGATGGTCTTGCCGCAAGCGGCGGCCAGCATCATCAGCCCCATGATCGATTTGCCGTTGACGTTTCGCCCGTTGAAGGCCACCTCGATGTCGCTGTCGAAGCGTTCGGCGGTGGCGGCAAAGCGCGCCGCGGCGCGCGCGTGCAGCCCGCGACGGTTGCGCAGGGTGAGGTCGCGACTGATCGATGCGGTGCTGGTTTCGTCGTTCATGACCCTTCGGTGGCTCCTTCCTGGATGATGCCGTCGCGCCCCCCGCTGCAGGCCTTGGCAGTCATCTCGGGCAGCGCCAGGCGCGGGTAGTTCAGTGCGCGGATCAGCATGGGGAGGTTGACGCCCGAGAGCACCTGCACCGTGTGCTGATCGCGCAGCCGATGGGCGATGTTGGAAGGGGTCGACCCGTACATGTCGGTCATGACCAGTACCCCGTCGCCACTGTCGAGGTCCGCAACCCGGCGGCGTGCGGCGTTGAGCAGATCGATCGGGTCATCGTCCTGGCGCACATCGATGTGCTCGAGCGGCGTGGGCAGCCGTTCGAGCATGTCGGTGGCCGTCTCGATGAGTTGGGCACCGATGTCGTTGTGGCAGATGAGCAGGATTCCGACGGTCATTGCAGGGACGGTTCCTCAATCGCGTTCGGCAAAGCCTGCATCATACCGAAAAACCGGGTGGGAACAGGGGGATTCCCCGACGTTACCGGTCAGTGGTTGCCCAGATCCCGGTGGCGGACCACCAGGTTGCCGAAGGTGGGGCGGAGGTCACGGGCGATCTGCTCGACGATATACACCGAGCGGTGCTTGCCGCCGGTACAGCCCACCGAGCAGGTGAGGTAGCTGCGATCGCTGCGGCTCGCCTGAACCAGCATGTGTGCCAGGAACTCGCTGATGCGCGAGCGGGTATCGTGCGTGACCGGGTGCTGTTCGAGGTAGTTCACCACGGCCTCGTCCAGGCCGCTGTGTGGCCGAAGCGAGGTATCCCAGTGCGGGTTGGGCAAAAACCGGACGTCGAACAGGAAGTCGGAGTCCAGCGGGATGCCGAATTTGAAGCCGAAGGACTGAATCAGGATGCGCGGGCCAACCACCTTTTCGCCGATCAGGCGCGACCGCACGTCCTCACGCAGCTGGTGCACGGTCGTGAGACTGGTGTCGATAACCAGGTCGGCATAGGCGCGGATCGGCATCAGCAGCTGCCCTTCGCGGGCAATGGCCTCGACCAGGTTCTCGATCTGGTAGGAGAGGGGGTGCCGGCGCCGCGTTTCCGAAAAACGGGTGATCAGGCGCTGGCGATCCGCTTCTAGGAACAGGCTGCTGATTCGCAGCTGCGGCATGCGTTGCCTTAGGCGGTCGATACGATCCGGCAGGTCGGCGAGCGATTGCTCCGGGGCACGGGCGTCGATACTGATCGCGATGCCGCGGGCCGCGATGCTGCCTTTGAGATAGCTCTCGGCCAGGTGATCGAGCAGGTCGGGCGGCAGGTTGTCGATGCAATAGAAGCCGCTGTCCTCGAGAGCAGCGAGTGCCACCGACTTGCCCGAGCCCGATTGTCCAGTGACCAGGATCAGACGTGGCGCGGGGCTGCTCACGACCACGGCTCCGGCTTCTGGTCGGGGTTGTCGGGGATCTCGCCGTCGGCCAACAGTCGACCGACCCGGGGGCTGACGGGCTGGCCGCCGCGCTGGCGCTCGAGGTTGCGTTGTCGCACGATCGCCTCGAGCAGTACGGCCAGGTTGCGTCCCGGGGCCACGGGCATGCGCCAGACGGGAATCGACAGACCGGCGATGCGCTCGTTGCCGCGGTCGCCGAAAAGGCGCTCGTCGGCACCCATGTGGTGCTCGCTGTCGGCCGGGTAGAGATCGACGATCAGGCGCAGGTACTTGCGTGCCTTGAGCGCGTTGCTGCCGAAAAGCTCGCGGATGTCGAGGATACCGATGCCGCGGACCTCCAGCAGGCCGAACAGCCGGTCGGGGCAGGAACCGGTGACCTCGTCGCCACGTGCGATAAAGCAGGGTGCGTCGTCGGCGATGAGGCGGTGACCCCGGCTGATCAATTCCAGCGCCACTTCGCTCTTGCCGATGCCGGCGGTGCCACGGATGAGCACGCCAAGCCCGCTGATCTCCATGAACACGCCATGACGCCAGTCCTCGTCGTGCGCGCCGCAGAGGCGTTGCAGGCGCTGACTGACGCTCTCGTCGTCGTCCGGTGTGCTGATGACCACGATCGGGGTGCCATGGCCCGGTTCGGCCACGGGAACGTGGGCCAGCCACTCATCGACCGCTCCGGCGTGGGCCTCGGTAAGGACGATGGTGCGCGGGCCGTCGTTTGCCGGCAGCGGGCCGTTGGCGTGTATCAGGCATTCCTCGCCGCACTGCAGGTAGCGTCTCAGGGCGGGGGAGATCAGGGCCAGGCGGGTGGGGATCCAGGGGTTGGCCGGCCCGATGCGTCGCTGGTCGGGTGCGACGCCGGCTTGCCACTGGTCGGGCAAGGCCCACTGCCAGTCGGCGTCGCTGGCATCCGATGAGAGGTGATGATGGGTGAAGCTCGGGATCATGGCCTGCCCGTTTGCCGTTCATGGCTCGATGGTCGGGCGCGGTGCCCGGTTCAGCCGGCTGTCGCCTCGGCACTGTCCTTTAGCCACTCTATCATCAGGTTCTGGACGCGCTCGGCACTTTGCGCCTCCATGATGGTGTCACGCTCGTCCGGGTCGTTGAGATGTCGCGCCAACCGGCCGAGGATCTCCAGGTGCTGCTCGGGGCAGTCTTCCGGGATGACCAGGCCAATGACCAGCGTGACGGGTGCCCCGTCCGGCGCACCAAAGTCGACCCCTTCGCGCAGGCGAACCACGGCCCCCCGGGGCGTGAGAATGTCGTCGACGCGGCCGTGGGGGACCGCGATGCCGTGACCGATCGCGGTGCAGCCGAGTCGTTCGCGGGCCACCAGGGCCTCGAAGATTTGCGTGGCCTGCTGGCCACCGAGTTCGTCGTCCGCAAGCAGGCCGGAGAGCACTTCAAGTACTCGCTTGCGGCTCTGGTACAGCTCGTCGATCCGGATGTGGTGGATCGGAAACAGCTCGGCAGTATTCATTAAGCACCCTGTCGGTCGACTTGCCGCGAGGATCGCTCGCGGGTCGGGGCGGGAATGGTCGAGTCGGGGCGCATCATAGCTTGTTGTATTCGTGGTGCAACACCGACCTCGTGGCTCCTGCCAGGCGACGGTCATGCCGTGGGCCGTCGCCCGGCGTATCGCGGAGAGTCTGGTATCGCTCCCCGCGAAGGGTCAGCGGTGGCTGGTGAGTTTTTCTTTGTGCTTGACGATCTGCCGATCCAGCTTGTTCACCATGGCGTCGATGGACGCGTACATGTCATCGGTGACCGCTTCGGCGTGCATGTCCTGGCCGCTGACGTGGAGGTTGGCTTCGGCCTTCTGGGCCTCTTTGCGCTCCACGGTGAGAATCACGTGGATGTCTACCAGCTTGTCGAAGTGCCGCTCCAGCCGAGTGAACTTGTCGTGGACGTGGGCCTTGAGGGCCTCGGTAACATCGACGTGATGACCGGTGATGTCAATCTGCATAGACGACTCCTTTATATGGTATCTATATCAACCGCTTACGGTCGGTTGAGGAAGCGATCCCCATCGCTTCCCGGTACTTGGCGATCGTGCGTCGAGCGACGTCGATCCCCTCGTCTCCAAGCATGGTCGCAATCTTGGCGTCGCTCAAGGGCTTCTTGGGATTTTCTTCCTCGACTAGCTTCTTGATTCGTGCCCGTATGGCAGTGGCCGAGCACTCACCGCCGTCACTCGTGCCGACGTGGCTGGAGAAGAAGTACTTGAATTCGAACACCCCGCGGGGCGTGAGCATGTACTTGTTCGTCGTCACGCGGCTGACCGTGGATTCGTGCAGGTCGAGCGCTTCGGCAATCTCGCGCAGTACCATCGGCTTCATCGCGATCTCGCCCTGCTCGAAGAAGTCCATCTGCCGGCGAACGATCTCGCGGGCGACGTTCAATAGCGATTCGTTGCGGCTGCGCAGGCTCTTGATGAACCAGCGCGCTTCCTGAAGGTGGTTGCGGATGTAGGTCGCGTCCTTGCCGCGGCTGGAACGGTCGATCAGGCTGGCATAGGTCTGATTGACACGAAGCCGCGGCGCGATCTCGGGGTTGAGGTCGACGTGCCAGCCGTCCTCACGGTGCGTGACGATCACGTCCGGCCGGATGTAGTCGGCTGTCGTCTCACTGATGGACAACCCCGGGCGGGGATCGAGGACCTGGATCAGTCGCAGCGCGGCTTCGAGTCGCTCGCGGCTGATGCCGAGCCCCTTGGTGACATGCGGCAGTTCCCGCCGGGCGATTGCCTCGAGCCAGTCGCCGTCGAGCACGGCCCGGGCATCGGCTGCCGCCGGGTCGTCCGCGTATTTCTGATCAATCTGAATGGTGAGACATTCGGCCAGCGACCGGGCACCGACGCCGACCGGATCGAGCTGCTGGATGTAGTGCAGAGTGGCCTCGGCCTCTTCGATGTCGAGCTCCGGCAGTTCGTCCTGCAAAAGGGCGACGATCTCGTCGAGCGATTCTTCGAGGTAGCCCGTTGGCTCGATCGATTCGATCAGAGCGGTGGCGACGCGACGGTCGGATTCGGATAGCGACGCGAGGTGGACCTGGCTGAGCAGGTGATCTCGCAGGTTGTCCTCGCCGGTGGATTGCGTGGCGAAGGGGTCGTAGTCCTCGCTCGGTGCGCTGCTGCTCAGCGCAGTGGCACCGTCGGATTCGTAGTAGTCGTCCCATGACGAGTCGACCACCAGGTCCTCGTCCGCCGACTTGTCCTTGCGATCCTCGAGCAGTTCCTCGCCGGCCTGGGCGCCGGGGTCCTGATCCTCGGTGGACTGCGTCTCGGCGGACTCTTCCTCGCCCCGATCATCCTCGGCCACTTCGAGCAGGGGGTTGGTGTCCAGCGCCTGTTGGATCTCGAGGCTCAA
This sequence comes from Guyparkeria hydrothermalis, assembly GCF_023555385.1. NCBI lineage: Bacteria > Pseudomonadati > Pseudomonadota > Gammaproteobacteria > Chromatiales > Thioalkalibacteraceae > Guyparkeria > Guyparkeria hydrothermalis. The sequence continues at coordinate 798,441 of NZ_JAJSED010000001.1, read as the reverse complement.
TTCGAGCGTGGACAATTGCAGCAGACGGATCGACTGCTGCAACTGCGGCGTCATTGCCAGCGACTGGCCCAGCCGCAGTTCGAGTCCGGCCTTCATGCCTGCCACGAGTCACCTCCGGCGAGATCCATTGCCGGCATCGGCGCACGTCGGGCGCCTTGCGGAACATGGGATGTCGGCCCGCAGGAGAGGGGCTGAAAACGGGGTGAGCATGCAATTTGCATGAGAGTCAGTTTAGCGGAATGTCACCCGGTTGTGCCAACGGTTCCCGCACCGGATCCGGGGCCTAGAGGGTGAAGTCGTGACCGAGATAGACATCGCGGACCGACTTGTTGGCGAGCAGCTCGTCGGCACTGCCGTGCGCCAGTATTTCGCCGTCGGAGACGATGTAGGCTCGCTTGCAGACGCCGAGCGTTTCGCGGACGTTGTGATCCGTGATCAGCACGCCGATCCCCCGGTCGCGCAGATGCTCGATGATGCGCTGGATGTCGATCACCGAGATGGGGTCGATGCCCGCGAACGGCTCGTCGAGGAGCATGGCGCGCGGGTTGGCCGCCAGCGCCCGGGCGATCTCCACGCGGCGACGCTCGCCACCCGAGAGGGCCTGGCCCTTGGAATCGGCGATGTGGGTCACGTTGAGTTCTTCGAGTAGCTCCTCGAGTGCCCGTCGCCGCCCGTTTCGCGTAAGTTCGCGGCGCAGCTCGAGGATGGCCAGGATGTTCTCACGCACGGTCAGCTTGCGGAAGACGGAGGGTTCCTGCGGCAGGTAACCGAGCCCAAGATGGGCCCGGCGGTCGATCGGCGTGTGCGTGATGTCCCGGCCGTCGAGAAACACGCCCCCCTGGTCGACTGGTACCAGGCCGACGATCATGTAGAAGCTGGTGGTCTTGCCGGCCCCGTTGGGGCCCAACAGGCCGACGATCTCGCCGGCTTCCACGTGCAGCGAGACATCACGCACCACCGGCCGCGAGCCATAGCTCTTCGACAGGGTGCGCGCTTCCAGCAGCGGGGCGTGGCGGGTGGTTCGCGGCATGAGCGCTTAGTCCCCTTTCTCGTCGCGGTTGCGTGGCTGCAGTGTCATCTCGACGCGGGCACCGCCATCGCTTTCGCCGGCTTCGACCACCTCGGTGTCGAGGTCGTAGGTGATGCGATCAGAGCGGATCTCGTCGCCGGTGCGCTTCAGCCAGGCATCGCCAGTAAGAATCACATTGCCGTTGGCGGTGCGGTAGTCGGCCTCGTTGGCCTTGCCCTCGACCAGGTTGCCCTGTTCGTCGCGCTCGCGGAAGGTCGCGGGGTGCCCTTCGAGCACGGCGCGCACCAGCTGGCCGTCTTCGAGATACAGGGTGGCTCGTTGGCCGGTGGCATGCAGGCTGCCCTGATCGATGACCACGTCACCGGTATACACGCTGGTGCCTTCCTGATACTTGGTCACCTTCTTGTCCGCTTGCACCTTGATCGGCTTGTTGCGGTCCGCCTTGGCGGCGAATGCCGGTGAGGTGGCCCCGGCCATGGCCAGCGAAAGGCAAAAGGCCGGAAGAAGAGCGGCTGCCTGCAAGCGAGAAGTCGAATTCGGAATGATCGCCATGATGTATTTCCTGTCTGCGCGTCGTGTCTGTGCGGATGCGCTCACTGGCGCTGTGCCTGCGGTTCGATCCGATCCCGTATCCGGTCGGATTGCGTCAAGATCCGCTCGTCCCAGTCGAGGTGGAAAGCGTCGGACTTGCTGGTCCAACGGCGCTCGCCGGATGCCCCCAACTCCTGCAGCGTGCTGGGGAGGTCGGTTCGGGCCACGTAGCGCTCGGGGTAGACCCAGAGCCGGTCGGTGCGCAGCTCCAGCCGACCACGGTCCTGATGGGGCGCGCGTGCGGCAACCACCGAGCCATCCAATCGGATGCTCTTGCCTCCGTCGAGCAGAGTGCCGCGCGCGGCGTCGATCGTCCAGGGCGGCGTGTCCGGTTCGTCGATCAGTGCCGCCTCGGGAGCCTCGAGCTCGTAACGATCCTCGGCATCGCGCTGGATGGCGCGCGGGGTGGCGAGTTGATAGGACAATCGACCCTCCTCGTCGTACTGCCAGCTCGACACCTGATCCAGCCGCTGGGCGTAACCGCCGGTCGCCTCGAGCTGCGGCAGGAACTCGTCCGACAGGTTCTCCCAGGTCAACAGGCCCAGCAGGCCGATGCCGAGCACGGCCAGCAGGGCACGGTTGGCCTGCGGTGGGAGGGGCCACTTCATCGTCAGGTATACCGCGCCAGCACGTCGCCCCACTGGCCGCGGGCGTCGATCAGCGTGTCGATCAGCGCGCGCACTGCGCCTGAGCCACCCGGGAGCGGGCTCACCCAGTCGACGCGGCTGCGAATCATCATGGGGGCATCGCAGACCGTGGCCGACAGGCCGGCGCGATTGAGCATGGGCAGATCGAGGACGTCGTCACCCATGGCGGCCATCTGCGCCAGCGGCACATTCACCAGCTGCGAGAGCTCCTCGATCGCCTGGCCCTTGTCCGTCGCGCCCAGTACCACGTGCTGGATGCCGAGACTCTTGGCCCGCCGCGTGACGGCCTCCGAGGCGCGCCCGGTGATGATGGCCACGTCCACTCCCAGCTCCTGGATGAGCTTGATGCCGTGGCCGTCGCGGCTGTGAAAGATCTTGTGCTCCTCGCCGTTCTCGGTGAGATGCAGTCGGCCGTCGGTCATCACGCCGTCGACATCCAGCACCAGTAGGCGCACCTCGCGGGCGCGCTCGATCCAGTTCCTGTCATCGTGGCGCATTAGGCCACCCCCGCGCGAAGCAGGTCGTGCATGTTGAGGGCTCCTTTCAGTTTCCGGTTCTCGTCGACGACGAGCAGGCCGTTGATCTTGTCACGTTCCATGATCGCCATGGCCTCGGCGGCGAGGATGTTGTCGCGGCAGGTGCGCGGGTCGGGTGTCATCACCCGCTCGATGGCCGAGTCGAGGTCGAAGTCGCTACTGTCGAGCAGGCGGCGCAGGTCGCCGTCGGTGAACAGGCCCAGCAGGCGGTCCTGGTCATCGACGATCGCGGCCATGCCGAGTCCACCGGACGTCATCACCAGCAGGCCCTGTTTGACGCTCTGCTGCGGGCCGATCTTTGGGAGACGTTCGCCGGTATGCATGACGTCGCGCACGTGCAGTAGCAGGCGGCGCCCCAGTGATCCGCCCGGGTGGGAGAGGGCAAAGTCTTCGGGCTGGAAGCCGCGCGCGTCGAGCAGAGCGACGGCCAGTGCATCGCCCATCACCAGCGTCGCGGTGGTGCTTGCGGTTGGTGCGAGGTTGAGCGGGCAGGCTTCCTGTTCGACGCCGACGTCCAGGTGCACATCGGCGGAGCGGGCGAGGGTGGAATCGGGGCGGCCGGTCATCGCTACCAGGCCGACGCCGAGGCGCTTGATCACCGGCAGGATGGCGAGCATCTCGGCGGTTTCCCCGGAGTTCGACAGGGCCATGACCACGTCGCGCTCGGTGATCATGCCCAGATCGCCGTGGCTGGCCTCGCCGGGGTGCACGAAGAACGCGGGGGTGCCGGTGCTCGCCAGCGTGGCGGCAATCTTGCCCCCGATGTGCCCGGACTTGCCCATGCCGGTAACGATCACGCGTCCCTCGCAGGCGAGCATCAGACGGCACGCCTCGACGAAGGTCTCGTCGAGGCGTGAGGTCAACGCCCCGATGGCGTCACGTTCGATGTCGACGACTTCGTGGGCCATGCGCAGCAGGTTGTCGGGATGCAGGGCTTTTTGCTCCATGAGGGATCCGGTCGGCATGCTAAGATTTTCGGGTTTCGGAGTATATCAGCCCGCCGTGGCCGAAATGGTCGCGTCGGGTGCTGCCAAGCGGGCAGACCGGCACGATGCAGCCCGGTTCCGCTGTCGGTAAATCAATCCCGGGAGGTGAGCGAATGCAATCGGCAGCCACGGCCGCGCAGGCAGGGTCCGTCGATGGGGTAATCGAGCGGCAGCGCGATGCCGCGGATCGACTCGGGCTCGACGTTTTCTTCCGGGATCCGCCGGCCGGGGACGAGCCGGCGCCGGAACTGGCCGTCATTCCCGAGGGCGGGTTCTGGATGGGGAGCCGGGCGAGCGAGCATCAGGCCCGCTCGTTCGAGCAGCCGCGCCACGAGGTGCATGTCGAGCGGCCATTCGCGATGACGCGTGGCACGATCCGTCGGTGCGAATATTTCGCCTTTCTCGAGGCGAGCGGCCATCGTCGACCACGGCCCTACACCTGGAACGACCCTGAATTTCCCATGTACAACGTCTCGGCGACGGATGCCGAGGCCTACGCCGCATGGCTAAGCGAGCTGACCGGCGCGCGCTACCGCCTGCCGACCGAGGCGGAGTGGGAATACGCGGCACGGGCCGGTACCGACACGATGTTCTGCTTCGGCGACCGCATCCGCCGCCAGGAAGTGAACTGCGCCGGCGGACTTCACTGCACCCGCGGTCTGTTCCTTTGCGGGCCGGGCAAGCCGGTGGCCGTCGGCAGCCTGCCGGCCAATCCCTGGGGGCTCTACGAGGTGCACGGTAATGTTCAGGAATTCACGCAGGATCAGTGGAGTGAACGGTACCTGGTCGGGCCGCGGTCGGTATCGCAACCCCACCGCAGTGTCGATCCCCGTAATAAGCACCTGCGGGCCGTGCGAGGCGGGTCCTGGTTCGATTCCCCCGGTGCCTGCCGGAGCGCGTCCCGGGCACCGCGCCAGGCCAACGAATTCGATCTGAACCTGGGATTTCGCCTGGTGCGCGAGCTCGAGGGGCCGGCATGACGTGTATCATTCGCGACCTCGAGGCGGCCGGTCACGGCCTGTGCTGCCACCGTTTCCACCCGTGGGCGAACTGACATGAAGGCGGTACATTTCGGTCTGCGCTACCGGCATTCGCCGGCATTGGCATCGAGTTTCTTCGATCCGGACATGCCGCCGGAATGGCGAGTGGCCTTTCTGCTTAACGAGCAGGATGCCCTCTGGGTTGCCGGTGAAGATCCGGATGCCGAGACGGTGCTCGAGGAGCTTGCCGATGCACCGGCGCCGGTATTCGTGGTGGTCGAGTCGGTCGCCTGGTCGCGGGACTGGGAGGCTGTTGCGCAGGCGGGATACCACCGGGTGGTCCGATTGGACGACAACACCCCGGTCTGGCGACCGGACAATGAGGCAGACCGTGCGGTGGTCGGCCTGATTCCCGCTAGTGACGATGCTTCTGCGTTGCGCGATGGCCTCGAGCGCTTCGTCGAACAGGCTCCGGCCGAGGCGGCCCTGTTCGTCGACGGCGAGCCGCCGTCCGTGACCACGGTCGACCGCCTCAAGACGCTTGCCGAGTTGATCGGGTTGTGAGCGCGACACAAGAGCAAGCCGACATGATCGAGCTCGACGGCGTTCACTTCGCTCGCGGGCGCCAAGTGATTTTCGACGGCGTCGACATGCGGTTCCCGCGCGGGCAGGTCACGGCTGTGCTTGGGCCGTCGGGTACCGGCAAGACGACCCTGCTGCGATTGATCGGTGGCCAGGTGCGCGCTTCCAGTGGTCGGGTCGTCGTCGATGGCACTGATGTTTCGCGGGTGCGCCGCAAGGCACTGTACGCGCTACGTCGTCGCATGGGTGTCCTGTTCCAGAACGGGGCGCTGTTCACCGATCTGACCGTCGGCGAGAACGTCGCCTTTCCCCTGCGGGCACACTCGAAACTCGACGAGGCATTGATTGATCGCATCGTGCTTTTCAAGCTGGAGGCCGTCGGCCTGCGCGCGGCCCGCGGCAAGTACCCGGCCGAGCTCTCCGGGGGGATGGCCCGGCGGGCAGCGCTCGCGCGGGCCATGGCGCTCGATCCGGAGATCATGCTCTACGACGAGCCGTTTGCCGGGCAAGACCCGGTCAGCATGGGTGTGCTGCTGCGACTGATACGACGACTCAACGATGCCCTCGGGCTGACCAGCATCGTCGTCACGCATGACGTAAGCGAAGCGTTGAGTATTGCCGATCAGGTGATTGTGATCGCCGGTGGGCGGGTCATCGGGCAGGGTTCGCCCGATGAGGTGCTCGCCCAGCGGGAACACGAGCCGGCGCTGGCGCAGTTCCTCGACGGGGCGGCGGAAGGCCCGCTCAACGCCGGCGATTCCGACACGTCCCTGGCCGCCGAACTTGGGCTGGGAGCGGTACGATGAACCGGCTGATTGATGCGATCGCCCGACTTGGGCGCCAGGTGATTGGTGGCGTGCACCACGCCGGCGCGATGGCCCTGTTTGCCGTCGAGCTTTCCTGGGTGCTGATGCCGACCTGGGCTCGTCCGCGTGACATCGCCCAGCAGGTCTACGCCGCCGGTGTGCTGTCGCTCGCGATCATCCTGGTTGCCGGCGGGTTCGTCGGCCTGGTGCTGGGCCTGCAGGGCTACAACATCCTCTCGAACTTCAATGCCAGCGAGTCGCTTGGCGTGATGGTGGCGCTGTCGCTGGTCCGCGAGCTGGGGCCGGTGGTAGCCGCCTTGCTGTTCGCCGGCCGGGCGGGGTCCGCCATCACCGCGGAGATCGCGCTGATGAAGACCACCGAGCAGCTCGCCGCACTGGAGATGATGGCGGTTGATCCGTTGCGTCGGGTGATCGGGCCGCGCTTCTGGGGGGCGATGATTTCGGTACCGCTGTTGGCCGCGCTGTTCTCCCTGGTGGGGATCATCGGCGGTTATCTGATCGGCGTGGTGGTGCTGGGCGTCGACCAGGCATCCTACTGGGGTCAGATCGCCGAGCAGATGGAGGCATGGGAGGATGTCGGTGGCGGGGCAGTGAAATCGCTGGCGTTTGGGGCGGTGATCGCGTTGATCTCCGTCTATGAGGGTTATCGGGCCGAACCCACGGCCAGCGGCATGGCACGGGCGACGACGCAGACGGTGGTCCTGAGCTCGCTGGCCGTGCTGGGGCTGGACTTTGTAATGACTGCTTTCATGTTTGGGGCGTGATGGAATGAATGTGCAACGCGGAGTCGAGCTGGTGGTGGGGCTGTTCGTGCTCGCCGGGATCGCCGCCCTGATGGTGATGGCGCTGCAGTGGAGCAACTTCGGCGCCAGCCGGGTTAGCGGTTACGAGATCACTGCCCGCTTCGACAACATCGGCGGCTTGACGGTGCAGTCGCCGGTCAAGCTGGCCGGATTGACCATCGGCCGGGTCGACTCGATTGAACTGGACCCCGAGACGTTCCAGGCGGAAGTCCACATGGTGATCGCCGACAAATACGACAACCTGCCGACAGATTCGTTTGCCAATATTTATACTGCCGGTCTGTTGGGGGCGCAGTACGTCGAGATTTCCCCCGGTGGGGCGCTCGAATCACTCGAGGACGGCGACCGGATCACGATGACCCAGTCCGCGATCATCCTCGAAAGTGTTGTGTCCAAGTTCTTGTTCGACAAGGCAAAAGAATGAACAAACGTAACGGAATCATTGCCCGCGGCTGCCGGGGTGTCATGGCACTTTCCCTGGTTGCGCTCGTAGCCGGCCCGGTAGCCGCCGCGGTGCCGAACGAGCCGATCACGCTGGAGCAGGCCACCGAGATGGCCCTGAACAGCGACCCGCGCATCGACGAGCAGCGGGCCAACGTGGCCCGGGCGCAGGCGCTGATCGAGCGGGTGCAGGGTGAGGGCGGCGTCCGCATGTCCGCCAACCTGTTCGCTGGTCTGGCCCCCAAGGCGTCCGACGGCATCTTTACCAATGGCACCAATACCTGCCCGGATTCGGGTTGCACGCTGCGTGACGACGGCAACGAGCTCGACGAGGGCATCACCGTCACCACCGGGCTTACCGCCTCGATCATCCAGCCCCTCTATACTTTCGGCAAGCTGGAAAACTACGGCGACGCCGCGCGGTTGAATCGCGATGTGAAAGCATCGGAGGTCTCCCTGGCGCGCGCCGAGACGTGGCTGACCGTTCGGCGGGCCTATTGGGGCTACCTGGCCGCTCGCGATACGCGGCGCATGCTCGCGGGCGTCAAGCGCAAGGTCGATAGCACCCGTGACGACCTGCGCGAGGATGTCGACGAGGGTCGGGCGACGATGAGCCAGCTCTACGCGATCGAGAGTGGTGCGGCGAGCCTGGAGCGTTACCTCGCCGAGGCCGAGAGCGTCGAGTCGATTGCCATCGACGGCCTCAAGACCATTATCGGCGTGCCGATCACCGCCGAGATCGAGGTGGCCGAGCGGCGGATCGAGCCGGTCGCGCTGCCGGACCGTGAGCTGGCCGAGCTGGCGGACCGGGCGCTGGCGCAGCGTCCCGAAATGGCGATGGCCGAAAACGGCCAGGCGGCGATGCGCAACTACGTGGCCGCGCGCAAGAGCGAACGCTACCCGAACCTGTATGCCGGCGTGATTGCCGGCGCCACCTACACGCCAGGTCGGGAGCGCCTCAACAATCCCTATATCAACCAGCCGCTGAACCAGACGTATGCCACCCCGGTCGTGGGCCTGAAGTGGGATTTCAATCCCGGCGTCGTCCGGGCCAACATCAGCGACTCGGAAGCCCAGCTGCAGGAGGTGGTGGCGAAGGCCGAACTGGCCCGCCAGGGCATCCCGTTCCAGGTGTCCGAGGCCTACCACCAGGCCCACGGGCTCGATCGGCAGATCCGTGCCCTCGATACGGCCAAGGACAACACCCGCAAGTGGATGGTGTCGAGCTTTCTCGACTTCCAGGCGGGGTTGATCGACGGCGGTGAAGTGGCCGAGGCGGTCAAGGCCAACACCGAGGCGCAGGCCGACTATTTCCGTGCCATTAACGACTACAACATGAGCGTCGCCCGCCTGGCCGTGGCGACCGGTGACTACCCGCAGTGAGTTTTCCCATGCCGTTCGCGATTCCCGCCGTTTCCTCGTCGTTCTCCCTGCAACGCCTGCTCATGGCCCTTGTTGCGGTCGTGACGGCCGGTGCCTCGGGGCTGGTGCAGGCGAATGTCGACGCGCCGACCGAAGCTGAAGCCCGGGAGCTGGTCGAGTCCACCGCCGAGGCGGTGATCCGCGAGATCCGCGAGCACCAGGCCGAGGTCAAGGAGGACCCTGAAATGCTGCTGGCGATCGTGGATCGTCTGCTGCTTCCGCACGTGGATGCCGAGCGCATGACCCGCCTGGTCTTGGGGCGTTATTACCGCCGTGCCACGCCGGCGCAGCGGGACGCCTTCACCAAGGAATTCCAGCGTTTGCTGGTGCGCACCTATGCCGGCCCGCTGTCGGAGCTGGGTGACCAGACCATCAGCATCGTCGGGACGAAGCCGGGTGGTGGCGAGGGCGAGCTGATCGTCGAGTCCGAAGTCTCGGGCGGCGATTTCGGCATCGTGCCGGTGGCCTATCGCATGGCGCCCGTCGATGGCGAGTGGAAGTCGTACGACGTGATCGTCGACGGCATCAGCCTGGTCAACAACTACCGAGGCAGCTTCGCGCAGAAGATTCAGCGCGATGGCATCGAGGGATTGATCCGCACGCTGCGCGAGCAGAATGAAGGCTGAAGGGACCGAGCCTGATTCCGGCTGGGACTGGCGGGTCGAGCCGGGCCTTCTTCGCGTGCGGGGCGCACTGGTCCGCTCGACGCTCGATCGACGCCGGCCGGGCTTGCCCGCCGAAGTGGTCGGACCGGAGGTGGAGATCCATCTGGGTCAACTGCGACGCATCGACACCGCCGGGCTGGCCTGGCTGGCAGCCGTTCAGGCCGACGCCGAGGAAAAAGGCATTCGTCTGCGATACACTCACGCGCCCCAGGCCATGCGCCAGATGATGGGTGTCTACGGGCTCGACGAGCTGATGACACTCGAAACTGGCCTGGATTAGCCCACGGCTTGAGACCCGATTCGACCTGATGAATAAGCTCCTGATCCGCGGCGGCAAGCCGCTCGATGGCGAGATCCGCAGTTCCGGCGCCAAGAACGCCGTGCTGCCGATGATGGCCGCCTCCCTGCTGGCCGACTCGCCGGTGACCATCGAGAACGTCCCGCACCTGCAGGACGTGACCACCACCATGGAGCTCCTCGGTCGCATGGGCGCGACGCTGACGGTGGGCGACCAGATGAGCGTCGAGGTGGACACCACCACCGTCGATATGCTCGAAGCACCCTACGACCTGGTGCGGACCATGCGAGCATCCATCCTGGTGCTCGGTCCGATGCTCGCTCGCTTCAAGAAGGCGCGCGTCTCGCTGCCGGGCGGTTGTGCGATCGGTACGCGCCCGGTCGACATCCACCTGAAGGGGCTCGAGGCACTGGGTGCCGATGTCCGGGTCGAGGGCGGCTATATTGAGACCTCCGCCGAACAGCTGATCGGCGCACGGGTCGTACTCGACCAGGTCACGGTCACCGGCACCGAGAACCTGATGATGGCTGCGGTGTTCGCCAAGGGCGAGACCGTGCTGGAGAACGCGGCGCGAGAACCCGAGGTGGTGGATCTGGCCAACTTCCTCAACGCCATGGGTGCAGACGTGCGCGGCGCGGGCAGCGACGTGATCCGCATCCACGGGGTCGAGCGCCTGCAGGGCGTGCGCTACCGTGTCCTGCCGGACCGGATCGAGACCGGCACCTATCTCGTCGCCGCGGCCATGACCCGCGGTCGCATCCTCGTTCGCGATACGCGTCCCGAGCTGCTGGATGCCGTGCTGGCCAAACTGGAACAGGCGGGGGCCGAGATCGAGACGGGTGAGGACTGGATCCGGCTCGACATGCACGGTCGCCGGCCCAAGGCGGTCGATATCCGGACCGCGCCGCACCCGGGCTTCCCCACGGACATGCAGGCACAGTTCGTGGCGATGAACGCCGTGGCGGAGGGCACGTCGACGGTGGTCGAGACCATCTTCGAGAACCGCTTCATGCACGTTCAGGAAATCCAGCGCATGGGCGCGGATATCCACATCGAGGGCAACACCGCGATCATCCGCGGGGTCGAGGCCCTGTCGGGCGCACCGATCATGGCGACCGACCTGCGCGCCTCGGCCAGCCTGGTGCTGGCCGGGCTGGTCGCCCGTGGCGAAACTCTCGTCAATCGCATCTATCACATCGACCGGGGCTACGAATCGATCGAGGAGAAGCTCTCCCGCCTCGGCGCCAATATCCAACGGATCACGAGCTGATCACCATGTCCCAATCCGACCAGATCGTCGTCGCGCTCTCCAAGGGGCGCATCTTCAAGGAAACCCTGCCGCTGCTAGCGTCCGTGGGCATCGAGCCCCTCGAGGACCCGGACAAGAGCCGCAAGCTGATCCTCGAGACCAGTGACCCGAGCGTGCGCCTGCTGATCCTGCGTGCCTCCGACGTGCCCACCTACGTCCAGCATGGCGCCGCCGACATCGGCGTGGCCGGCAAGGACGTACTGGTCGAGCACGGTGGCGAGGGTCTGTTCGAGCTGGTCGACCTCAAGATCGCCCAGTGCAAGCTGATGGTTGCCGGCAAGCCCGGTGTGTTGGATCGGGCCGGACGCATTCGTGTGGCCACCAAGTACACCCGCTCGGCGGAGTCGTACTTTGCCGACCGTGGCCGACAGATCGAGTTGATCAAGCTGTACGGCTCGATGGAGCTCGCGCCGCTGGTCGATCTCGGTGATTGCATCGTCGACGTGGTCGATACCGGCAATACCCTGCGGGCCAACGGGCTGGAGCCGCTCGAGCACATCGCCGACATCTCCTCGCGCCTGATCGTCAATCGCGCGGCGCAGAAGCTCAAGCACGCCCGGGTGACCGACTTCGTCGACCGGGTGGAGAAGTACCTGGAGGGGCAGTGATGATCCGTCGGATGAACGCCCGCGCGGCGGATTTTGATCGCCAGCTGGATGAACTGCTCGACTGGTCGGGCGTGGCCGACGACCGGGTCGAAGGGATTGTCCGCGACATCCTCGCCGACGTGCGCAAGCGCGGTGATTCTGCCGTGGTGGAGCATACCCGCCGACTCGACCGGGTCGACGTGGACAGTGCCTCCGCGCTGGAGCTGTCGGCCGAGCGGCTCGATCAGGCCCTCGAGGCAATTCCGGCCGACGTACGCGAGGCCCTCGAACTGGCCGCCCAACGCCTGCGCGCCTATGCCGAACGGCAGAAGGGCGAGAGCTGGTCGTACACCGAGGCCAACGGCAATGTGCTGGGTCAGCAGGTCACGCCGCTCGACCGGGTCGGCCTGTACGTGCCGGGCGGCAAGGCTGCCTACCCGTCGTCGGTGCTGATGAACGCCATCCCGGCCAAGGTTGCCGGGGTGGGGCAGGTGGTGATGGTCGTGCCCACACCGGACGGCGTGCAGAACGACACCGTGCTCGCCGCCGCGCGCATTGCCGGTGTGGATCGCGTGTTCACCGTCGGCGGGGCGCAGGCCGTGGCCGCGCTGGCCTTCGGTACCGAGACGATTCCGGCGGTCGACAAGATCGTCGGTCCGGGCAATATCTTCGTCGCCGCGGCCAAGCGCGAGGTCTTCGGCCGCGTGGGCATCGACATGATCGCCGGCCCCTCCGAGATCCTGATCGTCTGCGACGGTCATACCGATCCGGACTGGATCGCGATGGACCTGTTCTCGCAGGCCGAGCACGACGAGCAGGCGCAGGCGATCCTGGTCGCGCACGACCCCGATTTCCTCGACACGGTTGCCGCGTCGATCGAACGCCTGCTGCCCGAGCAGCCGCGCGCCGAGATCATCGCCAAGGCACTCGAATCACGCGGCGCGCTGATCGAGGTCGCCGACATCGACCAGGCGATCGAGCTGACCAACCGCATCGCCCCCGAGCACCTCGAGCTGTCGTTCGCGGGCGCCGAAGAGCGCCTCGGCGACATCCGCAATGCCGGCGCGATCTTCGTCGGTCGCTACACCGCCGAAGCGCTGGGCGACTACTGCGCCGGGCCGAACCACGTCCTGCCGACCTCCGGTACGGCGCGCTTCTCCTCGCCGCTGGGCGTCTACGACTTCCAGAAGCGCTCGAGCATCATCCACTGCTCGGCCGAAGGCGCGGCCGAACTGGGGCAGGTCGCCGACCGGCTCGCCCGTGCCGAGGGGCTGGAGGCGCACGCGCAGTCCGCCCGCTACCGGGTCGAATCCGGGGGCTGAGACATGGCGCAAGCAAACCGCTTCTGGTCCGACGATCTGGGCGAACTGTCCCCCTACGTACCGGGCGAGCAGCCCAAGATCGCCGATCTGGTCAAGCTCAATACCAACGAGAACCCGTTCCCGCCATCGCCGCGCGTGATCGAAGCGATTCACGATGCCGCCGGCGATGGCCTGCGCCTGTACCCTGACCCAAGCAGCCACGCACTGTGCGAAAGCATCGCCGACTATTACGGGGTGAATGAAGCCCAGGTATTTGTCGGCAACGGCTCGGACGAGGTGCTGGGCTTCCTGTTTCGCGCACTTTTCCAGCGCGGCCGGCCGGTGGTCTTTCCCGACATCACCTACTCGTTCTACCCGGTCTACTGTCGCCTGTTCGGCATCGAGCCGCAGATCGTCCCGCTGGATGACGAACTGGCCGTGGACGTCGAAGCGATGTGCGCCATCGACCCGGCCTCGGTTGGCGGCGTGATCCTGCCCAACCCGAACGCGCCGACCGGCCGCTTGCTTGCGATCGACCAGGTCGAGCGTCTGGCGGCGCATTTCAGTGATTGCGCGGTGGTGATTGATGAGGCCTACGTCGACTTCGGCGGCGAGTCCGCGGTAGGGCTGGTGGACAGCTATCCCAATCTGCTGGTTACACAGACGCTGTCAAAGTCGCGTTCGTTGGCCGGTCTGCGGCTCGGCTTCGCGATCGGTGATGCCGGCCTGATCGAGGGACTCACCCGGGTCAAGGACAGCTTCAACTCCTATCCCGTCGATCGATTGGCGAGCGCCGGGGCGATCGCCGCCTTCGCTGACGAAAACTACTTCCGCGAGACGCGCGATGCGGTCGTGGCCATGCGCGAGCAGTTGACCGTCGATCTCGAGGCGCGGGGCTTCGAGGTGCTGCCGTCAGCGGCCAACTTCGTCCTCGCGCGTCATGCCAGTCGCGCCGGCGCGGACCTGGCTGCCGGGTTGCGGGAACGGCGCGTGATCGTCCGCCATTTCGACAAACCGCGCATCGGCGATCACCTGCGGATCACCGTCGGCAGCGAGGCGCAGAATGCCGCACTGCTGGCCGCGCTCGATAAGGTCCTGCAGGGCTGATGATCTGCCTCGCGGCCTGTTTTCGGGTCGGCACGCGTGTTATTCTTCGTTCGCGTTCTGGCCAGTCGAACTGGCTGCGACGCCACCCAATGGTGCCCTGTGTTCGTCCCTTCGCGACGGATCTCCGTGAATTCCGCCAGGCCCGGAAGGGAGCAACGGTAGCGGTCGATCCGGGCGCCGGAGACCGGCGGATGCAGGGTGCCACCCAATTGGATCCCGCGCTATGAGTTATCTGGTACTGGCACGTAAGTGGCGCCCCCGGCGATTCGACGACATGGTCGGTCAGGGTCACGTGCTCCAGGCACTCACCAACGCGCTGGATCGCGACCGTCTCCACCACGCCTACCTGTTCACCGGTACCCGCGGCGTAGGCAAGACGACGGTCGCCCGTATCTTCGCCAAGGCACTGAACTGCGAGCAGGGCGTCTCGAGTCGGCCCTGCGGCGAGTGCGCCGCCTGCCGCGAGATCGATTCCGGGCGCTTCGTCGACCTGATCGAGGTCGATGCCGCCTCCCGCACCAAGGTCGACGACACCCGCGAACTGCTGGACAACGTCGTCTACCTGCCGGTCAAGGGGCGCTTCAAGATCTACCTGATCGACGAAGTGCACATGTTCTCTCAGGCCAGCTTCAACGCCCTGTTGAAGACGCTCGAGGAGCCGCCGGAGCACGTCAAGTTCCTGCTCGCGACCACCGACCCGCAGAAACTGCCGGTCACGGTGCTGTCGCGTTGCCTGCAGTTCAATCTGCGTGCGTTGCCGCAGGCGCATATTCAGAACTACCTCGCCGATATCCTCCAGCGTGAGGGTATCGAGGCCGATGCCGAGGCGTTGCGACTCGTCGCAGACTCGGCCGGCGGCTCGATGCGTGACGCGTTGAGTCTGATCGATCAGGCCATCGGTTTCTGCGATGGACGGCTGGAGGCCGAGGCCGTCGCCGACATGCTCGGCGTGACCGATCGTCGGCTGTTGCATTCGCTACTCGAAGCCCTGGCGGCCGGCGAGGCCGAGCGACTCTTCTCGCTGGTCGATCAGGCGCTCGAGCGCTCGGTCGACCCGGCCCGTCTGCTCGCCGAGCTGGCCGAGGCGGTGCACCAGGCCGCATTGGCGCAGTGGCTGCCGGATGCGGGAACGACGCTCGATGCCGATCCGCAGACATTGCAGCTGTGGTACCAGATTGCTCTAGCCGGGCGGCGCGACATCGGTTGGGCACCGTCGCCCCGCGTTGGCCTCGAGATGACGCTGCTTCGCATGCTCGCCTTCGAGCCCGGCGTTGCTCCGGCTGCTGTCGGCGGACAGGGTGAGACCACGGGGCGAAAGCAGCCCGCGCGCCCTCAAGTACCGCCGGTGGTCAGCGATCGTGACGAGACTGCGGACTACCGCGTGTCTCCGCCCGAGCCGGCCGAACCGATCACATCCGGGGCGCAGCCTTCAGCTGCCCCGGTGGCCGATACGCCACCCGCACCGACAGCCGATCAGGCAGCCGGCGGGTTGACGATCAAGCCCGAGAACTGGGCGGAGATCGTCGGTCGGCTGACCATGCCGGCGCGCAGCCTGGCCGAGCGATGCCGCGCGACCAACGACAACGACTCGGTCGTGCTGGTCATTGACCCAGGCTTCCGCTCCATGGCCTCCAAGGCAACACAGGAACGGCTGGTCGGACAGCTCGAGCGTCTGGGTGTGAAGCAGCCGGTCCGGTTCGTGATCGGCGATGCATCGAGTGCGGCGCCGACGCCGAACCCAGCGCCGATCGCGAGCCCGGACCCGGCTCCCGTAGCGCCCATGGACGCCCCGGTGCCGGCCGACACGCCTCCCGCGCCGCCGGAGGCATTCCCCGAGGCGGCCGTGGAGACCCCGGCAGAGATCCGCGAACGTAACGAACAGGCGGAGTCCGAAGCCCGCGTGGCGTCGCTTCGTGAGCACCCGGCGGCCGGCGTGCTCGCCGAGCGGGCGGGAGCCGAACTGATTCGAGAATCCGTGCGTCCGCTGGACGGACACGGCACAGTCAACCAGTAATAGCCAGCAGGAGACCGCAGATGAAAGGTGGTATGGGCAACCTGATGAAGCAGGCGCAGGCGATGCAGGAAAACATGCAGCGCATGCAGGAAGAAGTCGCCAAGATGGAGGTCGAGGGTCAGTCCGGCGGCGGTCTGGTCAAGGTGACGCTGACCGGCAAGCACGAAGCGCGTCGTGTCACGATCGACCCCAGCCTGATGGAAGACGACAAGGAGATGCTCGAGGACCTGATTGCCGCGGCGATCAACGACGCCACGCGGCGCATCGAGCAGGAGCAGCAGGAGAAGATGTCGGGCATGACTGCCGGCATGAATCTGCCGCCGGGCTTCAAGATGCCGTTCTGAGCCGGCGTCGCCTGTCTACGCCGCCCGATCCGTTACGGGTCGGGCGTTTTTCGTTCCGGAGGACCGTTCCGTGCAATTCTCGCCCAGCTTTCAGCAACTGATCGACGCCCTGCGTTGCCTGCCGACGGTGGGACAGAAGACCGCCCAGCGTATGGCACTGCACCTTTTGGAGCGGGACCGTGCCGGGGCGGCGCATCTTTCACAGGCCATCGGCGAGGCGTTGGAGAAGCTCGGTCACTGTGCGTCCTGCCGGGTGTTCACCGAGGGCGAGCTGTGCCCGATCTGTCGCGACCCCGAACGAGACGAGCGGCTGCTGTGTGTGGCGGAATCGCCGGCCGACTGGATCGCAATCGAGCAATCGGGGGCCTACCAGGGGCGCTATTTCCTGCTGCTCGGGCGGCTCTCGCCGCTCGACGGTATCGGACCGGAGGAATTGCGCCTCGATCAGCTCGAGAGTCGCCTGGATCAGGCCGGTCTCGAGGAAGTGATACTGGCGACCAGCGCCACGATTGAGGGCGAAGCCACCGCGGGTTACGTGACCGAACTGGCCCGTGCGCGCGGCCTGCGGGTGACCCGCCTGGCACAGGGCGTGCCGATGGGCGGGGAGCTGGAGTACATCGACGCGAGCACCTTGAGTCTCGCCCTGAAGGGGCGCCGCGAACACGACGGCTGAGCCGGCCCGCGGGCCGTAGTCAGATCAGAGGCGGGTGTTGTCCTGCTCGTTGACCAGCGTGTCCGGCCCGGTTGCGTCCGGGTCTGCCGGGTTGTGGATGACGCGGTCGCGTCCCTTGCGCTTGGCGGCCAAGAGAGCGTCGTCGGCTCGCTGGATCACGCCGTCCGGGAAGTCCTCCGGGATCACGTTGGTCAGGCCGATCGAGATGGTCAGCTCCCCCAGTTCGCGGCCGCTCTCGGCAAGTCTCAATTTCGACTGGGAGATGATGCCCCGCAGCTTGTTGGCCACGGCGAGTGCCCCGTCCGTGGGGGTCTCCGGCAGGATGATTGCGAATTCCTCGCCGCCGTATCGGAGCACCTGATCCTGCCCCTTGACGTGCTCGCGCAGTGTGCGGGCGATGAAGCGCAGGATCTTGTCGCCGACCAGGTGGCCGTAGTTGTCGTTGATCTGCTTGAAGTGGTCGATGTCGGCCAGCAGGAACGCGCCCGACTCCCCGACCGACCGCGCCGCGGTGACCTGTTTCTGCAGCATGTCCGCCAACCCTCGTCGGTTGGGCAGGCCGGTCAGCGGGTCGGTGCGCGCATCGCGGCGGGCGTTTTCCAGCTCCTTGCGCAGCTTGGTGATCTGGTCGCCCGCGCTGTTCATCTGATCGGACGAGTCGAGCGCCGTCTTCTCGATCTGGCGCGTGTCTTCCATGACTTCTTCGGTCAGCGCGCGCAGGGCCTCGACCGAGTCGCTGCGGTCAATCTGGCGGACGAAGTCGCCCAGTGTCGAGGCGAAGTTCGAGAACTCGTTACCTGTGTTCAGCATCTGCAACATCATG
This sequence comes from Guyparkeria hydrothermalis, assembly GCF_023555385.1. Taxonomy (NCBI): domain Bacteria; kingdom Pseudomonadati; phylum Pseudomonadota; class Gammaproteobacteria; order Chromatiales; family Thioalkalibacteraceae; genus Guyparkeria; species Guyparkeria hydrothermalis. Next base: position 780,475 of record NZ_JAJSED010000001.1, on the reverse strand, counting down.
TTGCGCATCACCCGCAGCATGACGTCCTGGGCGCGTGTCATCTGCTTGAGCGCGCCGTTGAGTACGTGGGTATCGAACAGGTCCTGGGCGACCTCCTGGGTCAGGCCCTTGCTGCTGTTGATCGCATCGTCCATGTCCTTGGTCAGGCTGGCGTCCCGCTTGAGCGCACGCTCGTAGAACAGCGTGATGTAGACGGGCGTGGGAGGCAGTCCGAGCTCGGCGAGCTGGGACAGCACCATCCTCATGATCTCGCTGGCTTGGCCCCGGTCATGGGTGTAATCAAACATGGAATTTTCCGGTATGTCGTGTGCCCGCGGGGTGACGGGGTCGTTTGGTATGTGATGTAGCCAAGTTGCTAGGTGCGTCGCACCCGGCGAGGATGTCTTGTCAGTCGTCGAGGAGTTCGGAGAGTTCCCGGCTCAACTGGTGTTCTTCCACGCCGTTGTACTGCAGCAACTCGCGCAGGTGGGTCAGTTCGTCCAGTTCGATGGTCGACCAGGCCAGTGCCAGTGTGCGGTCGTCCTCGCGGATGACACGAGCGTTGAGCTCGACGAGCACGGTCTGATCCGGATCGGAAAGGATCTGGACGTCCAGCGGGTCGGCGACGCAGTCGTCACTGATCGGGCCGGGGGCCTCCAGCTCGATCAGGATGCCCTTGAGAGAGACGTCGAGAATGGTGCCCCGCAGCGTCTCTCCGGGGCAGCGGATGCGCACTGGGAGCGGGATCTCGACACGGGCGAAGCGGCGTTGCGTGATCATTCCTTTGTACTGCTCCTAAGCGAACTGGGCGCACTGAACCGCGTGGTGGGAAAGCATACTTTTTTCCCATTCGAAGTGCCACTGCCGAAGCGCTTCTCTGGAGCTCGCGTCAAGCGGGCAACTGGTAGAATGCGCTCATGCCGAAAGTGATCGAAATCCGCACCCCGGGCCGGGGCTTCATCAACATCACGCGCGAGGTGCAGGCCGAGCTGTCGGGTAGCGGTCTGTGTCATCTCTTCCTTCAGCACACCAGTGCCTCGCTGATTCTTACCGAGAATGTCTCGCCCGAGGTGCGCACCGACCTCGAGACGCTCATCGGCCGGGTCGCCCCCGACGGCGATCCGGCGTACCTGCACGATGATGAGGGGCCGGACGACATGGCCGCGCACTTCCGCACGCTGCTGGCCGGGCACGAGTTGTCCCTGCCGATGGCCGACGGGCGCCTGATGCTTGGTACGTGGCAGGGCGTCTTTCTGTGGGAGCACCGTGCCCATCCGCATCGTCGACGTGTCGTGATCACCCAACTGCCTGAGCGTCAATGAGCGAGTCGGCGAGCGGCTGGCCGCTGGAGATGGCCCGCCTGTCGTGGGCCGACGACGACACCCCGAGCAGTGCGTTCTTCGATGATGTGTATTTTTCCCGCGAGGGGGGCTTTGCTGAAAGCGAACATGTCTTCCTGGCCGGCAACGACCTGTTGAACCGGTTTCCCCTCGGACAGGGGACGCGCATTCTCGAGACCGGGTTCGGGACCGGGCGGAACTTCCTCGCCACCGCCCTGTGGTTCCTCGAAACCGCACCACCGCATGCCTCGCTGGACTTCGTCAGCTTCGAGAAACACCCGATTGCCGCAGCAGCCCTGCCTGGTCTGGCCGCGTCGCAGCAACGCCTCGCCGATCGGTGGCTCGAGGCGCACGCTTTGCTGTCGGAGCGCGCCGGTGCTCGGCTTCGTTCACTGCAGGCCTCGCTGCACGATCAGTGGCCGGATCCGGTTCCCGGCTTTCATCGCCGCTTGCTGGCCGGCGGGCGTATCCGGCTGACCATGATCTGGGGCGACGCGAATGACCAGTTGCCTCGTCTCGACGGTTATTTCGATGCCTTCTATCTGGATGGCTTCGCCCCGGATCGCAACCCCGCGTTGTGGCGCGATACCCTGATCGCCCGTCTGGGCGAGCGTGCCGCTCCCGGCGCGACTGTGGCGACCTATTCGGCGGCCCGTCGGGTGCGTGATGCGCTCAGTGTGGCCGGCTTCGTGACCGAAAAGCGTCCCGGTTTCGGCCGCAAGCGCGAAATGCTCAGTGCCCGCAGCCCGGACGTTGCCGCCAAAGCAGCCACGGCACAACCTGGCGGGGAGGGTGCCATCGCGGTGATCGGCGCCGGGATGGCCGGCACGACGGTCGCCCGTCAGCTTTCCCGGCGTGGGCGCGAGGTGGCGGTGTTCGAGGCCGGTCCCCGGGCGGCCGGCGGCGGGTCGGGAAATCCGGCCGGTCTGGTTGCCCCGGTGATCAGTCGGGACTGGAACCGCCTCTCGCAACTGACGGCCACCGGCATGGGTTTCATGCGTGCTGCGCTAGGCGAGTTAATCGACGGGCAGCAGTCGCGATTTGATGGGGTGATCAAGCTCGCGCGTAGCGAGCGCCACGCCGAACGCCAAGCCGGCATCGCGGCGGAACTGCAGCCGGACCCCACGTTTGCCGCCTGGCTTGGGGCTGACGAACTCCGTGTCCTGTCGGGGGTGGCGGACATCGATTCCCCCGGCTGGTGGTTCCCGACCGCCGGCTGGCTCCGACCGCGGGCGATTGTCGAACAGTGGCTTGGCGATTCGGGGATCGAAACGCGGCTGAAACAGCCGGTGAGCCGCATCGACGGTGAGCCGGGGCAGTGGTGGATCGAGACGCTCGACGGGGAGCGTCACGGCCCGTTTACCGAGGTTGTCGTTGCCGCCGGGCCCGACACCGGCCGACTGATCGAATGGCTGGGTCGATGGATCGAACCCTGCCGGGGCCAGGTCAGTTGGGGGCGCCCGGCCGCTACCGGGCATCCACCCGAGCAAGGTCGGCCGCTGATGCGTGAGGGTTATGCGCTGGATCTTCCCGGTGGGGAGCGCTTGTTCGGCGCGAGCTTCCTGCCGGGCGACGAGGGCCTGGAGGAACGCGGTGCCGAGCACGAGGACAACCGCGGCCGCCTGGCGGCGATCGCCCCGTCACTCGCCAAGGCGCTGGCCACCGAGTGCCTTGCCGGCCGTGCCTCGTTGCGGGCGACCACGCCCGATCGGCTGCCCATCGTCGGCCGGCTGAGCGAGGGGCTGTGGGTCACTACCGGTCACGGCGCCCGCGGACTCACCTGGTCGGCCTGGCTGGCCGAATACCTCGCCTCGCGCATCGAGGGTACTCCCTCGCCGTTGCCACGCGATCTGGCGGAGGGGCTCGACCCGATGCGTTTCGACGAACGGGCGGCGCGCAAGGCGGCCCGAGCGACGCGTGGGCAGGGCGGCTGACCCGAGCCCCCGGCCGGTCAGTCGGCCAGCCGGCGGATCCGTTCGCGCTGGGCAGCCAGTTCTTCGAGTTCGGTCTCGAAGCCCGCGAGTCGCTCGCGCTCCTGATTGACCACTGCTTCCGGGGCGCGCTCGACGAAGTTGGCGTTCGACAGCTTGCCGCGGGCCTTTTCGATCTGCTTTTCCACGCCCTCGACCGCCTTGTTGAGGCGCTCGAGTTCGGCGGTGACGTCGATCAGCCCGGCCAGCGGGATGTGCACCTGCATCTTGCCCACCAGCGCCATGGCCGACTCCGGCAGTTCGTCGCCGGCCTCCTCAATCGACTCGATGCGCGCCACGGCGGTCAGCAGCGGCTCGAGCTCGCGGATGCGGGCCCGATCGGCGTCATTCGCCTCGGTCACCAGCACCGGCAGCGGCTTGCCCGGGGCGATGTCCATCTCCGCGCGGATGCGGCGCACGCCGAGGATGAAGGTCTGCAGCCAGTCGATCGCCTCGCGCGCCTCGGTATCGATCCGTGACTCGTCGGCGACCGGGAAGGGCGCGGTCATGATGGTATCGCCATCCGACTGCTTGGTGCCGGCCAGCGGCGCGACCCGCTGCCAGATGGTCTCGGTGATGTAGGGGATGAACGGGTGCAGCAGGCGCAGGAGCGTCTCGAGCACGCGTACGAGCGTCTGCCGGGTACCGCGTCGGGCGGCCTCGTCGCCGTGCTTGATTGCCGGCTTGGTCAGCTCGAGATACCAGTCGCAGTAGGTACTCCAGGTGAAGTCGTAGAGCGTCTGCGCGGCGAGATCGAAGCGGTAGGTCTCCAGGTGCTTGGTGACCGTCGCCTCGCACTCCTGCAGCGCGCCGATGATCCAGCGGTCGGCGGTGCCCAGCGTGACCGGTTCGTCACCCAGGCCCGTGTCCTCGCCCTCGCACTGCATCAGCACGAAGCGGCTGGCGTTCCAGAGCTTGTTGCAGAAGTTGCGATAGCCCTTGACCCGCTCGAGGTCGAAGCTGATGTCCCGGCCGGTGGTCGCCTGGGCGGCGAAGGTGAAGCGCAGCGCATCGGTGCCGTGCTCATCGATGCCGTCCGGGAACTCGTCGCGGGTGTGCTTCTCGATCTGCTTGGCCTTCTTCGGCTGCATCAGGCCGGTGGTGCGCTTTTCCACCAGCGACTCGAGATCGATGCCGTCGATGATGTCGATCGGGTCGAGCACGTTGCCCTTGGACTTGGACATCTTCTGCCCGTGGGCGTCGCGCACCAGGCCGTGGACGTAGACCTCGCGGAACGGCACGTCCTTGCCGAAGTACTTGCCCATCATCACCATCCGGGCGACCCAGAAGAAGATGATGTCGAAGCCGGTGACCAGCACGCTGGTGGGGTAGAAGCGCTCGAGTTCCGGCGTCTGCTCCGGCCAGCCGAGGGTGGAGAAGGGCCACAGCGCCGAGGAGAACCAGGTGTCGAGCACGTCCTCATCCTGGGTCAGCTCCTCGTCCGGGCCGATCTCGTACTTGGCGCGCACCTCGGCCTCGTCGCGACCGACGAAGATGTTGCCATCCTTGTCGAACCACGCCGGGATGCGATGACCCCACCACAGCTGCCGGCTGATGCACCAGTCCTGGATGTTCTCCAGCCACTGGAAGTAGGTGTTCTCCCAGTTGCCCGGCACGAAGCGGATGTCACCGGAGCGGACCGCGTCGATGGCCGGCTCGGTGATCGCCTTCTTCCCGCCGGGCTTGCCGGTGGTGGTCTCGTCACGGGTCAGGTCGACGAACCACTGGTCGGTCAGCAGCGGCTCGATTACCGTGCCGCTGCGATCGCCGCGCGGCACCATCAGCTTGTGATCGTCGATCTGCACCAGCAGGCCCTCGGCCTCGAGGTCGGCCACGATCTGGCGACGGGCCTCGTAGCGGTCGAGCCCCCGGTAGCGCTCCGGGATGTGCGGATCGATGTCGCGCGCGGCCTCGCCGACGCACTCGGCTGTCTCGCGGATAGCGGCCGTCTCGGTGAGCATGTTGAGCATCGGCAGATCGTGGCGCTGGCCGATGGCGTAGTCGTTAAAGTCGTGCGCCGGGGTGATCTTGACGCAACCCGAGCCGAACTCGGGGTCGACGTAGTCGTCACTGATGATCGGGATGCGCCGGCCGACCAGCGGCAGGGTGATGGTTTCGCCGATCAGGTGCTTGTAACGATCGTCCTCCGGGTGGACCGCCACGGCCGAATCACCCAGCATGGTCTCCGGGCGGGTGGTGGCGACCACCAGGTGGCCCTCGCCATTGGTCAGCGGGTAGCGCATGTGCCACAGATGACCTTTCTCCTCCTCGCTGACCACCTCGAGATCGGAGACTGCAGTGCGCAGCACCGGGTCCCAGTTGACCAGACGCTTGCCGCGGTAGATCAGCCCGTCCTCGTACAGGCGGACAAAGACCTCGCGCACCGCTTCGGACAGGCCGTCGTCCATGGTGAAGCGCTCGCGCGACCAGTCGCAGGAGGCGCCCAGGCGCTTCATCTGCTCGGTGATGAAGCCGCCGGACTGCTCCTTCCACTCCCAGACCTTCTCCAGGAATTTCTCGCGGCCGATGTCGTGGCGCGAGATGCCCTGACCCTCGAGCTGGCGCTCGACGACCATCTGCGTGGCGATGCCCGCGTGGTCGGTCCCGGGCTGCCACAGCGTGGCCTCGCCGCGCATGCGATGCCAGCGGGTCAGCGTGTCCATCAGGGTGTCCTGGAAGGCATGGCCCATGTGCAGGCGACCGGTGACGTTCGGCGGCGGCAGCATGATGCAGTAGCCGCCGTCGGCCTGCATGTCCGGGCGGAAATGACCGCCTTCCATCCAGCGCGAGTAGCAGTCCTGTTCGATCTGTCGGGGGTCGTAGGTCTTGTCCATGCGTAAGGTCTGGTTCGCTTGTCGTCGGGTAGGTAGGTCGGGTCGTGGGACGGCTTCAGGCTTCCGCCGGTCGGACCGACTCGATTCGTTGATGGCGGATCGTGGCGCCGGCCGCCTTGTACTGCCGCCAGCGGCTACGGGCCTCGTCGCGGGGTTGGTCGCCGGCCGGCACGACCTCGTCGATATGTTCCCGCTCGGTCGGGCGGGGGATGGGGGCGCCCGAGAGATTGATCACACGTGCAAAGCCGCCGGCCTCCGGGTCGCAGCCGATGAAGACGGGCGCGTGGGCCGCATCTTCGGGGTCGGCGGTGTGCGGCACGAAGCGATCGTCGCGGTACGACCACAGGTAGTCGTCGAAGCCCTCGACATGAGCCAGATTGGCACAGACCACGTAGGTCGGATGCTTGGCTTCCGCCTGCTCGGCGCAGAGTTCGGCGGCAAAATACCAGAAGGCATCGTCGGCCGGGTCGTCGATCAGGTGGAATGCAATCTCGCTCATCGGGTCTTTGGCGTGGTCGCTGGTGCTGGGTGTGTCGTCGTCGGTGGATCTCGTGCGGCCGTCCCGGAATCGCGGACCTGCGGCAGGGGCCATCTCTCGGTATCCTGCCAGTCGGAAACGGCCGGTAGCGGCCATGTCAGGGCCACGTCACGGAGCAAACGAGCATTATGCCCAAATACCCCATGCCGCCCAAGGCAGTCACGTCCGAGACGACCGGATTCGGCCACGTGGAGCAGCGCCCGTGACGGCAGTGCGTGCGCGCCTCGCGGCCGTTCTGGGTTGGCTGGCCGTCCTGGTCCTGTTGACCTCCGCAATCGCCTGGGTCGGTCCGGAGCGGCTGGTGGCGCCGTGGCGGGCCATCGACCCCCGATCCTTGCTGATCGCGCTGGCCCTGATGTTCGCCAGTTACCTGATCCGCACCCTACGCATCACTCGCTATTTCGAGACCGCGCTGGCCGGACACTTCTGGTCGGCCTTCCGGCTGTCGAGCTGGCACAACCTGATGAACAACCTGTTGCCGATGCGCTCGGGGGAGGTCGCCTTCCCGGTGCTGATGCAGCGGTATTACGGGCTGCCTGCCATGAAGAGCGTGCCGGTGTTGCTCTGGTTCCGCCTGCTGGACCTGCAGGTGGTGCTGCTGATCGGGTTGGCCGCCGGGGGGCATCTGCTCGGCATCGAGCTAGAGTGGCTGGTGCTGCTGACCCTGGCCTTGTTGCTCGCGCCGCTGGCCGTCTACGGGGTTCGTGGCTGGCTGCGCGGATGGATCGACGGGCGCGACGGTCGATGGGCCGAGACGCTGGTTTCCGTCCTCGAGAGCCTGCCTGATCGGCCGTCGCGCTTCATTGCCACGCTGTTCTGGACCTGGGCCAACTGGCTGGTGAAGCTCGCGGCCCTGGGGTGGGTGCTGGCCTCGTTGGCGCCGCTGACATTCGCCGAGGGCGTGCTCGGCGCGATCGGCGGGGATCTGACCACCGTGCTGCCGATCCACGCGCCGGGTGGTTTCGGCACCTACGAGGCCGGGGTGGCCGTCCTTCTTGGCCCGATGGTTGGCGAGGCCAAGGCGGTGTTGGCCGCCGCGGTCAATCTGCACCTGTTCGTGCTCGGGACGGCAATCCTTGCCGCGGCGGCTTCCCTGCTGATCAGACGCCCTCGGTGATGCCGTCGGCCGCCATGTCGCGAATCAGGCGGTCGAGCGCATCGATGAATCCCTGAAGACGCCGTTCGAACGCCTCCGCGGCCAGGCTGCCGTCGTGGAAGTCCTGTAGCAGGGAGAGGATGTCGGTCGCGAGCACGCGGTGTCGGTCCAACTGCTCGGTCGCCCACCAGGCCGCCGCGGCGCGCAACTCGTGATGGCGGGTCGAATGCTCGAGGTGGGCCCGGCCGAGCGTTCGCAGTCCCCAGAGTGCCGCCATGGCGCCGAGTGCAGTCTGGGGTTTGGCTGGATTGACGACGAAGTTGAAGTTGTCCAACCATTCGGCCAGCTGGGCCCTGCGCATCGGGCGGGCGATGGCGAACCCCTGGCCGAGCTGCCCGCCGAGCAGGGCGGTAGCCTCGATCAGGTCCCGTGTTTCCAGGCCTTCAACCACGGTGCGCAGTTCCAGGGCGTGGGCCATCTGGATCATGGAGGCGATGAATGTCAGTACGCGCGCCGGCTCGTGCTGGGCCGCACGAACCATGCCCTGGTCGACCTTGACCGTATTGAACGGCAGGCTGCGCAGGCGCAAGAGGTTGTTGTAGCCCGAGCCCAGGTCGTCCATCGCGAGATTCACGCCCAGTTCCCCGATCCGCTCCATGGGCTGCGCCAGCTCGCCGGGTTCGATGCCGGTGTCCCCCTGTTCGAGGAGTTCCAGCGAGACCCGGCCGGGGCTGATGCCGTGCCGGTCCAGTGCTGCGCGGATGTGCCTTGGGGTGGACGGATCGATCAGCACGCTGACGGGTAGGTTGATCGCTACCGACAGCCGCCGACCGTTGTGTTGCTCGACTTGCCGTAGGCAGTCGAGTGACTGGTCCAGCCCCTGTTCGAACAACCGCATGATCTGCCCGTCGTTCAGCCAGGGAATGAACATGTTGGGCAGGATTTCCTCGCCGGACGGGAGGTACAGGCGCGCAAGTGCCTCGACATGGGTTGGTTGACCGCTCTGTACGTCGATCACCGGCTGGAAGCTCATCTCCAGGCCATCGTCGTAGAAGGCCTGGCGCCAGCGGTCGTAGTCGCCCTTGGCGTACAGCAAGGTCGATGGGCTGCGAATCTGACGCCAGGTCTGGCTCACCAGCGCCATCATCTGACTGACGAAACCTTGCGCGAGGGACGTGGAGAACATGCCGGTAACCCAGCTGTGCAGGCAGATCACCGCGATGGGCTGATCGCGGTTGTCGAGTATCGGCACGGCCACCGAGGCGGCGATCTCCCGGGATTCGGCACGCGTCCGCCACGGCTGCCCGGCGGGGTCCTCGCGGTAGTTGTCGATCGTCGCGATGCGTGCCTCGCGGTAGGCGTGAGACACCGGGTGATCGGACTCCGGGCATTTGAGGTCGAGCGAGGCGTAACGCTCGCTTTCTCCCGCCGTGCCGCCAAACAGATCCGCTCCTTCGGCGTAGTTGGCGACGAATCGGCCGTCGGCGTTGGGCGACAGGATGCTTACGCCGAGGATGCCCGGCAGTGCGGCGAGTGTGTCGATCAGGTGTTCGTTGAACGCCGGCCAGTTGCGCTCGTGTCGTCGGCGTCGATCGAGCTCCGTCAGTGCGCCCTGGAATTCGTCGTCGACGGCCTGCCCGGCATCGAGCTCGTGCGAGAGCTCGCGGCTCAGCCGCTCGGTGAACACGCGTTCCAGCTGGTTCTGATGACGCTGGTTCAGGTGAGTCCGAGTGAAGGTCTCGTTGAACTCGTGCATGTAGACGGTGATCGCGCGTACGAGATCGCTTGCCGAGACCCCCGACAGGGCGTGAATGTGGCCGATTTGGCGGGCGCGGCTCGCGTGCGCCTCCTCGGTGAGCGCCGGGTCGAGCAGGAAAGCAAGGTGACCGGCCTGAACCGTCTTCAGGTCTTCGAACTGAGCCGGGGTGAGCCGATCGAGTACCCGCCAGATCGAGTGCTGCTGAGCCAGTTCGCGGTAGAAACGGTCGATGAAGTGTCCCGTGAGCGTTTCCAGTTCGGGCTGGATGCGGTCCAGCAGCAGTTGCGCCCGCTCGCCGTACGGAGAGACGGTGCCCGTGAGGTCGGGCGTCTCACCGTCGCCGTCGTCGGGCTCTTTTTCCCAGATGATCCAGTCGTGCTCGCGCAGGGTCTTGCTGTTCTTGGCTGCATAGAGAGCGGCGTCGGCGTTCCGGATGAGCTGCTCGGGGGCGCTGTCGTCGATCGGGTACCGGGTCACGCCGATCGAGCCGTTGGCGTGGACTTCGATGCCGTCATCGAGGTGGATCGGTTGGCGGATCGTCGTGGCAACCCGTTCGAGTACGCGTGTCAGGCCCCCGTCGTCCTCGATGTCCTCGAGGATCAGGAGAAACTCGTCGCCACCGAGGCGTGCCGCGGTATCCGTTTCGCGGATCGCGCCCTTGAGCCGGGCGGCGATGGTCATGAGCAGATGGTCGCCGGCGGCGTGGCCGAAGCGGTCGTTGATCGGCTTGAAGTCGTCGAGGTCGAGCAGGGCGACGGCCAGCATCTGCTGGTGGCGATCGGCGCGACCGATGGCCTTCGGCAACTCTGCCTCCACTGCGCGCCGGTTGGCCAGGTTGGTGAGCGGGTCGTGGTAGGCGAGGAAGGTATTGCGCTGTTGTTCCTCGTCGAGGCGTGCACGCAGATCGAGTTGCGTCAGACTGCGATTGACCAACTCGCCCAGGTGGGTGAGCACGTCGGTGACCTGCCGGTCAAGGTCGGATTCGGTGGCGGCGACCACGACCAGGAAGGCCCAGAGGTGACTATCGCGGAACAGCGGGATCAGCGCGCCCAGCGGCGGTGTGTCGAACCAGGACAGCCGCGCGAAGGGTTCGGCGATCCGCTCGTCGAGCACGATCGGGCGGCCTGCGTCGACCAGGGCGTGGGCGCGGCGAACAGCCGCGGCCAGAATCGACCGGACCGTCTCGTCGGGGTGATTGATCAGCTCACTGTCGCCGCCGGTGGCGATCGGTGTGATGCCGTGTTCGGCCGGAGCGACCCACGCGCCGAGGAAAAGCCCGGTCTCGACCAGCTGGGTGCAGACGACGTCGAGCATGTGCTGCTCGTCCTTGGCCAGGATCAGGGTGTCGATCTGGGCCAGCAGCGACTGCATCAGTGCCTGGTCCCGTTCCAGTCTCTCGATGCGCCGGCTCTGGCGCTGTTCGGTTTCGGCCGCATCGTCGTGCCGGCTCTCGAAGACCTGTCGCACGAGTTCTCGCAGCGAGTCGAGGGTTTGCATCTCCGGCAGGGCATCGTGCACTTCGATTGCCCAGTAGCCGGGCACCTCCTCGTCCGATGTGAGCGCCTGGAGCAGCAGCCGGTCCTCGTGGTCGGGCTGAAAGTCGACCGGTGCGTCAGCGAGGGAGTGATCGGGCAGCAGATCGTGATCGAATTCGGTGCTCGCGGCTACCAGCCGGCCGGCCTCGCTCAGGAACACGGCGGTTCGGCTCAGACCGGGGTAACAGGCGGCGATGGCTTCCAGCAGCGTGGCCAGTGCTTCGTCGCGGGGCAGACGGGCGGCGAGCGAGCGGGCCAGGGCCGACAGGTGCGTCGTGGAGAGGGGCAAGGCCATTAGCGACTCGGGCCTACGGCGGACGCGGTGATACGAGAACCGCACAAGCGGAGATGCTCACGGCGGGGTGTCAACGGGTTCTGAGCAGGATGACAGCAGGTCATGATGTTCCGGAGCATCAGGTCGTGAGGACGGCTGGCCAGGCGCGTCGTTCGGCGAATGGCCCTATCGCGGTTGGTCGGAGTGGGGCGTTTCGTGGGCCTGGTCCGGGGTGGCGGCTGGCGATCGATGAGGCTCCTGCCGTACACTGCCCGCGTTCTGACGTGCGATCGTCTTCTTCTGGCCCGTCATACGGTCTGTATCGTACCGCACGATTATTCGTTCCCGAGGAACCCATCCGATGTCGACCATGCTTGCCGCGCCGCTATCGATCGTCGTGCCGATGTTCAACGAGCAGGAGAACGTGGCACCGCTGGTCGACCGAGTCCACGAGGCACTCGCCCAGTATAACGGAGCCTGGGAACTGCTGTTGGTCGACGATGGCTCCTCGGACGCGACGGTCGCCCGCGCCCGCAAGGCGCGTGAATCGTATGGCACGCACGTGCGGCCGATTCCGCTGACGCGCAATTTCGGTCAGACCGCTGCGATGCAGGCGGGCATCGACCTGGCGCGCGGCGAGGTGATCGTCACGATGGACGGCGACCTGCAGAACGACCCGATCGACATTCCGCGCATGGTCGATCGGCTGCTGCGCGAGGACCTGGATCTGGTTGCCGGCTGGCGACGCGATCGCAAGGACAACCTCTGGGTGCGCAAGGTGCCATCGTGGCTTGCCAACCGGCTGATCCGCCGCCTGACGGGCGTGAACCTGCACGACTACGGTTGCAGCCTGAAGGTATTCCGTGCCGAGGTGATCAAAGGCGTGCGTCTCTACGGTGAGATGCACCGTTTCATCCCGGCGTGGCTGGCGACCCAGACCGCGCCCAGCCGCATCGCCGAGGAGGTGGTCACCCACCACCCGCGTACCGCCGGCACGTCCAAGTACGGCCTGTCGCGCACCTTCCGCGTGGTGATCGACCTGCTCAGCGTTTACTTCTTCATGCGGTTCTCGGCCCGGCCGGCGCACTTCTTTGGTCTGCTCGGGACCGGTTTCGGCCTGCTCGGTGGGCTGGGCATGTTCTACCTACTGATCGAAAAGCTCCTCGGGCACGACATCGGCGACCGGCCGCTACTGCTGGTGTCGATCCTGTTCGTGCTGATCGCGGTGCAGATCCTGACCACCGGCGTGCTCTCGGAGATGTTGTCGCGCACCTACTACGAGTCCCGCAACGTGCGCACCTACCACTTGCCGGTACGATTCGATGCCGAGGGCGAGCATGACGCCTTCCTCGAGCCGGGGGGCACCAGTCCGGCCAAGACGAATACCGAGGGGGATCGGTGATGACCGCCTCGGTCGAGCAATATCGTGACCCCGATCCGGCCACCCAGCTGGTGCTGGCCTTCATCGTGACGGCGGCGGTGCTGCTGGTGGCGGTGTTCGCCTGGCCGGGCGGCCGAGAGGTCGTGTTCCATCAGTTCAATGGTCTGGGTGGCGTCGAGGCGACGGTGCCGTTCTGGGCCGGGATCAATGCGCTGGCCGACACCTGGCTCGCGCTGGGTCTGCTTCTGCCATTCGTTCTGTGGCGCCCGCGGCTGGCCATCCTCACCCTGTTCGCCGTGATTATTGCCACGGCTATCACTCATGGGCTCAAGCCGGCGCTGGATGTCATGCGCCCCCCGGCGGTGTTCGGCCCGGGCGATTTCAACCTCATCGGTCACTCGATCTCGAGCAAGGCGTTCCCGTCGGGGCACACGGTCACGGCCTTCACGCTGGCAGGACTGTTGATTTTCGGCCTGCGGCTGCGCTGGCCGTGGGTGGCCGGTCTGCTGGTGCTGGCCTCGGTGATGGGTGCCGGTCGGATGATCGCCGGCGTCCATTGGCCGACAGACGTGCTCGCCGGCTCGATCATCGGCCTGGTATCCGCCTGGGCGGCCGCGCGCCTGACCGATCGCTGGCCGGCTGCCCGGCATGCCCGCTGGCCCGTGCCGGTGGCCGTGGTCGTGTGCGCGATCTGCGCCCTGGGCGCGCCGTGGGTGGACGTCGGCTACCCGCAGGGGGTATGGGCCAACTGGCTGGTCGCGCTGGTGGGCGTGCTGTCACTGTTCGTCGCCACCCTGCGTTACTGGCCCGGTCGCGCCGGTCGCCTCGGGATGCCGAAGCGATGAGCACGCCGGGGGATCGTCAAATCGGGGCGTCCGGGGATATAATTCCGCCATGTCACTGATCGCCTTCGGGGTTAACCACAAGACCGCACCCGTGGACGTGCGCGAGCGGATCGCGTTCGGCCCCGATCGCGTGCAGGAAGCCCTCAAGGATCTCATCGACGATTGCGGCGCGCGCGAGGCGGCAATCGTCTCGACCTGTAACCGCACCGAGATCTACACGCATTCCGAGTGCCTGGTCGATGCACTGGTCGAATGGCTGGCGACTTCCCACCGGATGTCGCCCGAGACGCTGCGCCCGTACATCTATGCCCACACCGACGAGTCGGCCATCCGCCACCTGATGCGGGTGGCCTGCGGGCTCGATTCCATGGTACTGGGCGAGCCGCAGATCCTCGGCCAGATCAAGGACGCCTTCACCCTGGCCCAGGACGCCAACGCCCTCGGGCCGATCCTCGGCCGGCTGTTTCAGAACACCTTCGCGGTGGCCAAGCAGGTGCGGACCGACACGCAGATCGGTGCCTCGCCGGTCTCCGTCGCCTTCGCCGCGGTCAGCCTGGCTCGGCAGATCTTCGGCTCGCTGGAGGAAAAGACCGCGCTACTGATCGGCGCGGGCGAAACCATCGAGCTGTGCGCTCGTCACCTGCAGTCGGCGGGCCTGTCGCGGGTGATCGTCGCCAATCGTTCCATCGAGCGCGCCCACATGCTCGCCGAGCAGTACGAAGGGAGCGCCATCGGGCTGGGTGACATCCCGGCCCACCTGCACCGGGCGGATATCGTGATCTCCTCGACCGCCAGTTCGCTGCCGGTGCTGGGCAAGGGCGCGGTCGAACAGGCGATCCGCGAGCGCAAGCGCCGGCCGATCTTCATGGTCGACATTGCCGTGCCGCGCGACATCGAGCCGCAGGTGGGCAAGCTCCAGGACGTCTATCTCTACACCGTCGACGATCTCAAGACGGTCATCGACGAAGGCCAGCGCAGCCGTCGCGAGGCCGCCGAGCAGGCCGAGGAGATCATCGAGGTCCAGGTCGAACACTTCCTGCAGTGGGTCCAACTGCAGACCGGCGCCGAGCTGATCCGCAACTATCGTCAGCGGGCCGAGCAGATGCGTGATGAAACGCTTGCCCGTGCCCGCTCGATGATCGAATCGGGTCGCGATCCGCAAGACGCACTTGACTATCTCGCGCGCACCCTCACGAATCGCTTGATCCACCAGCCGACGGTGGTTCTGCGTCAGGCCTGCGTCAGTGGCGATCTGGCCACCGTACAGAGCGTCTCCCACGTGGTCGGGCTGGACGAGGACGCCGAGTCCCTCGCTCAGCGTGCCTTGCCCGTCGGGCAGTGGGGCGGACGCTCGGCCGACGACGACCGGGAATCCTAGCCGGCCGATCCTCTTGACGCGTCCGTATCCCGTCGGGGAGCCACGGGCGATGTCGAAGCTCGTCGCCTGACCCCGCTCCGCTTATTTTTCGTTTTCGATTACCGCGCACCTTATGCACAAAGCCCTCGTCGCCCGTCTCGATAACCTGGTGGAACGTTTCGAGGAAGTCACCGCGCTGCTGGCGGACCCCGATGTCATCGCCGATCAGGAGCGTTTCCAGCGCCTGTCGCGCGAGTACGGTCGTCTTGAGGCGCTGGTTAAGACCGTCGATGCCTTCCGCGCGGTGGAGAAGGACCTCGAGGAGGCCCGCTCACTGGTCGATGGCGGCGACCCGGAGATGGCCGAGATGGCGCGGGAGGAGCTGGGCGAGCTCGAGGCGCGTCACGCCGATCTCGACGCCGAGATCGAGCGCCAATTGCTGCCCGAAGACCCCAACGACGAGGGAGATGTCTTCCTCGAGATTCGTGCCGGGGCTGGCGGTGACGAGGCGGCTATCTTCGCCGGCGACCTGTTCCGCATGTACGGACGGTTTGCCGAGGCCCAGGGCTGGAAAGTCGAGGTGCTCTCGGCCTCCGAGGGCGAACATGGTGGCTACCGCGAACTGATATCGCGGGTCAGCGGCGACGGGGTCTACTCGTGGCTCAAGTTCGAGTCGGGCGCGCACCGCGTGCAGCGAGTGCCGGTGACCGAGACCCAGGGGCGAATCCATACTTCGGCGGCCACGGTGGCCGTGATGCCCGTCATCCCGGCGGCGGATGCGCCGGAGATCAACTCGAACGACCTGCGCGTCGATACCTTCCGGGCCTCGGGCGCGGGCGGTCAGCACGTCAACAAGACCGACTCGGCGATCCGCATCACCCACCTGCCCACTGGCACGGTGGTCGAATGTCAGGAGGAACGCTCGCAGCACAAGAACCGCGCCCGGGCGATGGACCTGCTGGCGGCCAAGCTCGCCGACGAGGCGCGCCGCGAGCAAGCCGAGGCGACGGCGGCCAATCGCAAGGCCCTGGTCGGCACCGGTGACCGCTCGGATCGCATCCGTACCTACAATTTCCCGCAAGGTCGTGTCACGGATCACCGCATCAATCTCACCGTCCATCAGCTGGAAAAGATCCTCGGTGGCGATCTGGCCCAGGTGGTGGTTCCGCTGCGTCAGGCAGATCAGGCCGCCCAACTCGAGGCCTTGGCCCAGGAAGGCGCGTGAGCTCGTCGGCCATCGACGCATCTCTCGATGCGCTGCTGCGTCGTTGCGCGGGCACGATCGCGGCCGGCCGAGGATGTGACCGCACCGAAGCCCTGTTCGAGGCCCGTCTGCTGGCCGGTTTCGTCACCGGCGACGACACTACCGCCCTGATGCTGAAGGGCGATCGTGCACCCGAGCCCGAAGTACGCGAGCGATTGGAGGCACTCTGCGCTCGACGAGCCGCGGGCGAACCGGTCGCCTATCTTGTTGGCGAGCGCGGCTTCTGGCGATATCGCTTTCGGACCGCGCCCGGGGTGCTCATCCCGCGCCCCGATACAGAAATACTGGTGGAATGGGCCCTCGAACTGATTCCGCCGACGGTGTCTTTCCGGGTATTAGACCTCGGCACCGGTACGGGGGCGATCGGATTGTCGATTGCGGCCGAACGACCTGATGCCGACGTGCATGCCGTCGATCGCAGTGCGGTGGCAATCGATCTGGCAGCACGGAACCGAGCCTTTCTGGCCGGGCAGGGTGCCGCGGTACGCATGGGCGTTTGGCGGGGAGACTGGCTGACTGCCATCGCGCCCGGCTCGATCGACCTGATCGTTAGCAATCCGCCGTACATCGCGCCCGATGACCCCCATCTCGAACAGGGTGACCTGCGGCACGAGCC
This sequence comes from Guyparkeria hydrothermalis, assembly GCF_023555385.1. NCBI lineage: Bacteria > Pseudomonadati > Pseudomonadota > Gammaproteobacteria > Chromatiales > Thioalkalibacteraceae > Guyparkeria > Guyparkeria hydrothermalis. Next base: position 763,687 of record NZ_JAJSED010000001.1, on the reverse strand, counting down.
GGTGGAGGCACTGGTAGCCGCCGACGCCGGTCTGGCCGACTACTGGCGCATCGTCTCCGAGGCGCAAGGAGCGTTGCGTCCGGGCGGGTGGCTGCTGCTGGAGCACGGCTTCGGGCAGGCCGAGGCAGTCGCCGGGCTTCTCCGTGAGGCCGGTTTCGAGGCGATCGACACACGGCGGGATGTCGGCGGTCATCACCGGGTTACGGGGGGGCGACGCCCGCGCTGAGACCTGCTCATCGGGCGACGTTGCCGTTCTTGGTTCGCCCTGCCAACTGCGCTAGTCTTGAGTCCGTGAAAGCCCAGACCGGGACGAACCCGAGGCGGCGGCATGGACGAAAGACAACTGATCAAGACGCACGAAATCTGGTTTCGAGGCCCGCACCAGGAAGGTGAACCGGCTCGAGGCGCAGAGCACTTCGCCCGGTGGCTTCCCGGCGTGATCGAGGCCCGGCGGCGCGGTCCGTTCTGCCTGGAGGTGGAGTACGACCTGGCCGCCATCTGCCTCAAGTCGATCCGGTTGGCGCTGCAGGCCGGCGGGTTCCATCTGGATGCCGCCCTGATGGAGAAGCTCAAGTGCGCGCTGGTCGACTACACCGAGCAGAGCCAGCGCGAGGCGTTGGGCATCGAGGGCTGCAACCTGCCGCTGCAGAAGTATCGCGCTACCGGTGAGGCGGGTGTTATCCGCGATCGCCATGTCGAGGAGAGCGCCGAACGCCCGGACGACCCCTGGCGTCACTACCTCTGAAGACTGCCTTGAGGCGCGATCTGGCAACGATGCCCGGCTTCGGCCGGGCTTTTGCGTTGCCGCGGCCGTATTACCGCAAGAGATCCACGACGAGACGATGAACGACGATCAACTGCTGCGCTACGGGCGCCATATCATGCTCGACGGCCTGGATTACGAGGGCCAGGAACGCCTGCTTTCCGCGCGGGTGTTGGTCGTCGGTCTCGGTGGGCTGGGCTCGCCGGTAGCGCTGTACCTCGCCGCGAGCGGGGTGGGCGAGCTTCACCTGGCGGACTTCGACCAGGTCGATCTGTCCAACCTGCAGCGCCAGGTGGTGCACGATCAGGCACGCGTGGGGCAGAGCAAGGTCGCCTCGGCCGCCGCACGCCTGCACGAGGTCAACCCCGAGGTGAGTCTGGTGCCGATCGAGACCAAGCTGGCGGGCGCGCGGTTGGTCGAGGCGGTGGCCGGCGTCGATCTGGTGGTCGACTGCTCGGACAACTTCGAGCTGCGTTTTGCCCTCAATGCCGCCTGTGCCGACAAACGGGTGCCGCTGGTCTCCGGTGCCGCGATCCAGTGGGCCGGACAGGTGACCGTCTTCGATCACCGCGACGTAGATGCGCCCTGCTATCGCTGCCTGTACCGCGAGGAGGGTGGCGACGAGCTGCGCTGCGCCGAAACCGGCGTGCTCTCGCCGCTGGTGGGCATGATCGGCAGCCTGCAGGCCGCCGAGGCGATCAAGGTGCTGGCCGGGTCAGGGTGGCCCCTGATCGGCCGCCTGGCGCTGTTCGATCTTAAGGATGCCGAGTGGCGTACCATCAAGTATCGTCAGGATCCCGATTGCCCCATCTGCGCCTCCCGTCGCAGCGCCAAGGGTCGGTGAACCTCGGCACGGTGAGGTCCAGACGGCGGACCTGGCAGCGGTCAACCTCACACCGTCACATTGAGTTCCATCGGGCCTGCTCGTCGCTCGATATTGACCGCGATGTCCTTGCCGTGCCGACGAACGATCAGGTCGAGTTCTGCGTTCCGGTGTCGAATACGTCGTATGCGCAGCCAGGTGATGTAATCCGGTAGGCGCGGATGGTCGAGTGAGACGCGAGCCGCGTCCGGGTCAACGTGCAATCCGAGCATCGCCTCCAGGAACATGAACACGGTGCCGCTGGCCCAGGCTTGCGGTGAGCAGGCCACCGGGTACTGGGTTGGCGCCTGTCCCGATATGCGCTCAAACCCACAGAACAGCTCCGGCAGGCGATGTAGATCGAAGTGAATGGCGGCGTTGAACAGCCCTTCGAGTAGCACCAAGGCGTCGTCCTTGTGACCGTAGGCCGCCATGCCCGCTGCCGCGATGGCGGTATCGTGGGGCCAGACAGACCCGTTGTGGTAGGACATCGGGTTATAGCGGCATTCTTTCTCGAAGATGGTGCGTACGCCCCAGCCGTTGAACGCCGCTGGCGAGATCAGCCCCGCGCTGACCCGGGCCGCCCGTTCGGGGGAGACGATACCCGAATAGAGCAGATGACCAGGGTTGGAGCTGCGCACCGCGCAGGGTCGATCGTCCCCGTCGATCGCCAGGGCGTACGTCCCGATCTGTTCGAGCCAGAAGCGCTGCTCGAAACGAGCCTGCAGTTCCTCCGCCGATCGGCGCCAGTCGGACGCCAGGGGGGCGAGACCGAGAAGGTCAGCCATTTCGCTTCCCCGGCGCAGGGCATCGAAGGCATAGCCCTGTACTTCGCATATCGCGACCGGTGGCCGGGGCGGCTGTCCGTCAACGTGAAAGACGGCATCATCGGAATCCTTCCAGCCCTGTTGGACCAGGCCCTTGGCGTCATGCCGTGAGTAGACAAGAAATCCATGCTGTGACAACTGTCCGGTGACCCATGCCAGCGCCCGTGAGATATTGGGCCAGATCCCCCGGATGAATTCGCGATCGCCGGTCCGGCGGTAGTATTTATACGCCAACATCACGAATAGCGGCGTGGCATCTACCGAGCCGTAGTAGCGGCGGAAGGGTACTTCACCGAGCGCCGCCATTTCGCCATCGCGCATTTCGTGAATGATCTTCCCCGGTTCGGCCTCGTTGGCCGGATCCTCGCCGTCGGCTTGGGTATCGGCCAGGAAGGTCAACACGCCCCGTCCGATCTCGGGCTGCGTCCAGAGCGTCTGTAGCGCGGTGATGATGCCGTCGCGACCGAATGGGGTCGAGAACCACGGCACCCCGGCATAGGGGTAGGGGCCGTGGCGTGTCCGGGTGGTAAGCATCTGGAGATCGGCCACCGAGCGGTTGATCCAGTCGTTAAATTGTTCGTTGTCGGTGATTACCTCGGTACGTGATTCCCGGTCGGCGGCGACCTCTGCCTCGATTGCCTGCATGGTCCGATCGTGGTCCGGGACGAGAAACCCGGCCTCTCCAATATCGCAGGAGATCGTTGTCTCGATGTGGCAACTCTCGCCCGGTCCGAGTTCGATGTCGAAACTGGCCGTGTTCGCGTCAATCCTGCTTGGGGCGGGCGAAAAGCCGGCTCGTGTGCGCCGGGTCACGCCATCGAGTCCGTCATAACCGAATATCATCGCGTTCGCCTCGATCTGGGGTGTCCGATCATTGCCTCGGCGGGGCCGTGTGTTGCCTCGGACCTCGAAGATATCGCGGAAGTCCGCGCCGATCTCGTAGGTCAGCTCGAAGGCACGCGTTTCCTGGTGGTAGTTGGTCAGCGACAGCTGCTCGGTAAGGACGTAATCGTGGATCCCTAGCTCCCGACGTATGTGCAGGCTGCCCTTCGGCAACCAGCATCTTCCGTCGACGAACAGGTCAGGTGATGTCTGGTCGATCGCCAGTCGACTGTTGTCCAGATGGACCATGGAATTCAATAATACCGGCTCTCGCCCGGCGAGCAGAAGGTGCCAGTAGGACACATGCCGGGTGCCGCGGTAGTAAAACCCTTGGTCGCCGAAGCCGGCATGGCCCATTTCCCCATGACGGCTGAACACCACGAAGCCATCCCCGGACTTCAGCACGCGGTTGCGGTCGTCCGCTCGGGCCGACATGGCCGGGATATACCAGCGGTTGTCGATCTGAATCGCGTCGTCCATCGGTTACCCCTCCATCAGTCGGTTCGAAAGAAACATTGCGCTCACGCGGGCGCGGCAAGCTGCCGATAAAGATCCAGATACCCGCGAACCATGTGATCGACGGTGAAGCGCTGCTCGAAATAGGCACGGCAGGCGGAGCGATCGATCCGGTCGATCCGGTCGAGGGCGCTTACCGCCTCGTCGACCGACGCGACCACGAAGCCGCTTACGCCTTCGCTCATGACCTCGGGTACGGCGCCCTGGCGGTAGGCAATAACCGGCGTGCCGCACGCCATCGCCTCGACCATGGCCAGTCCGAATGGCTCCGGCCAGTCGATTGGGAACAACAGGGCCAGCGCCCCGCCTAGCAATTCGTTCTTGCCTTGCTCGTCAATCTCGCCCACGTACTCGATCAGCGGATGCGTCAGGCGGTCCCGGACGCGGGCCTCAAAGTAGTCCCGGTCGACCGGGTCGACCTTGGCGGCCATTTTCAGTGGGATACCCGCCCGGATGGCGATGTCGATCGCCGCTTCGGGTCCCTTTTCCGGCGAGATCCGCCCGAGGAAGGCCAAGTAGCGTCCCTGTTCGTGCCGAAACGTGTAGGAACCGGCCGGGATGCCGTTGTAGACGGTCCCCGCCCACCGGGCGACGTCCCGTAGCGCGCCGCGCTGATTATCGGAGATGGAGGCGACGTGGATGTCGCTGAATTCCTCGAACAGGGGGAGGAGGTCCGGGAGGTTCAGGCGCCCGTGGAGAGTAGTCAGTTGAGGGACCGACATCCGGCGCCAGAGCGGGAAGTGTAGGAAGTCGGTATGGAAATGGACCAGATCGTAATCCGCCGCTTCCTGGGCCACCAGGGCGAGTTGCAGGACGTGCCACGCAAGGGGGTCTCGTCGTGTCGTCGAGACCCTTAGGGATTCCCTCACGCCTGGATGCAGACGCGCGCTGGTTCGGGAATCGCCGCTGGCGTAGAGGGTCACCTCGTGTCCTTGTTTCACCAGTGCTTCGGTGAGGTAGTGCACGATGCGCTCGGTTCCCCCATAGGTACGGGGCGGAACGCTTTCGTGTAACGGGGCGACCTGCGCAATTCTCACCGCACCACCTCCACCATTGGCCGGCATCTTGAGATGCCCTCCGGTGGCAGACGGTGGCTAGCCCCCGGAGTCGGCGAAACACCGGCAGGCCGACGAACGGGTCGGCGGCCGGTGAGTGAGTGTAGTCGCGGGAGAAAATTATTTTGCTAAATCAGGGAGAAAGCGCCAGAGGTTTGCGGCAAGGCACCTAATCCGACGCGTGACCCGATTGCGCGAGGGCCTGAGTGACTTCACCGACCAGGGCGGGTCCGCGGTAGATGAGCCCCGTGTAAACCTGCACCAGGTCGGCGCCTGCCCGGATCTTCGCCAGCGCGGCCTCGCCGGAATCAATGCCACCGACGCCGATGATCGGGAATCCCTCCGGTAGCTGCTCGCGCAGGGCGGCGATTACCTCGGTCGAGCGTTCGCGCACCGGCGCGCCACTCAAACCGCCGGCCTCGTCGGCCTGAGGCAGGCCTTCCACCATAGGCCGACCGACCGTGGTATTGGTCGCGATCACCGCATCGATACCGTGTTCGACCAGCGCATCGGTCAGTGCCGGCAGTTCGTCGTCCTCGATGTCCGGGGCAATTTTGATGGCCAGCGGCACATGGCGGTCGTGCTGTTCGGTCAGACGGGCGCGTTCCTCGGCCAGGCCCGCGAGCAGGGCGGTGAACGCCTCGCCTCCCTGCAGGTTGCGCAGGTTGGCGGTGTTGGGCGAGGAGATGTTGATCGTGACGTAATCGGCGTGCGCGTACACGGCGGCGAGCCCGGCGCGATAGTCATCCAGCGCATCCTCGATCGGCGTGTCGAAGTTCTTGCCCAGATTGATCCCCAGCGGGACGTTGCGCGGAGCCGCGGCGATATTCGCCAGCGCGGCCTCGACGCCGTCGTTGTTGAAACCCATCCGATTGATCAGGGCCTCGGCCTGCGGCAGGCGGAACAGGCGCGGGGCCGGGTTGCCCGGCTGCGGCCGCGGGGTCAGCGTGCCGACCTCGATAAAGCCGAAGCCCAGGCAGCCAAGCCCGCGGATATGGGCGGCATTCTTGTCCAGCCCGGCGGCCAGACCGACCCGGTTGGGGAATTCCAGTCCCATCAGCGTCACCGGGTCCGAGGTCACGCCGTTCCGCTGCATGCCGCACCATGGCGTACGCGCGGCCAGGTCGAGCAGGGAGAGCGTGACGCGATGGGCCGTCTCGGGCTCGAGTCGGAACAGGAGCGGGCGGAGCAGGGGGTAAAGATCCATGATGGGCTCGCGATCTGAAGGCAAAAGGCCATTGTAGCGAGTTCGAGGGACTTCTTGCGGTCGAACCCGGCGGCGCGGTTGATATACTGCCGCGCCATCGCTATTGCCCACGCCGTTGGGGCCATCCGACCGTCACGAGACCGCCTGCCATGCTCGATTCCCGTCGATTCCACCTGATCGTCCTCTCCATCGCCGTGGCGATCGGCTACGTCTGGGGTATCGGCAGCCTGCCGCTGTTCGACCTCGACGAGGGCGCGTTCACCGGCGCGACCTGGGCAATGTTCGAGCGTGGCGACTTCCTGACGCCGTATCTCAATGACGAGCCGCGCTTCGCCAAGCCGGTGCTGATCTACTGGCTGCAGGCGATCTCGGTGGGGCTGTTCGGCTTCACCGAGTGGGCCTTCCGCCTGCCCTCGGTGATCGCTTCGGCCGCGTGGGTAGGGATGATCTACGTCTTTGCCGATCGCCATCTGGGCGCCCGGCAGGCCTTCTTCGCCGCCCTGATCGCGGCCACATCGCTGATGACGACCGTCGTGGGCAAGGCGGCGATCTCGGACGCGGTGCTGTTGTTCTTCCTCACCGGCGCGACGTTCGCCACCTTCAACCACTGGGTGACCGGCGAGCGGCGCTGGGTGCGCTGGGCGTATCTGGCCATGGGGCTCGGGTTTCTCACCAAGGGGCCGGTGGCGGTGGTCATCCCGGCGGCCGCGAGTTTCTTCTTCTACCTCGCCACCGCGCGCGGACGCGATTGGTGGCGGGCGGTGCTCGACTGGCAGGGCATCCTGCTCTTCCTGGTCGTGGCCGTGCCGTGGTACGTGGCGGTGTGGATCGAACACGGCCAGCACTTCATCGACGAGTTCTTCCTCAAGAACAACGTCGGGCGCTTCGGCGAGGCGATGGAGGGGCATTCCGGCGGGCTGTGGTACTACCCGGTGGTCACGTTCGTCGCCCTGCTGCCGTTCACCGGCGCGGTGCTGACGTCGCTGCGCTATCTGCGTTCCGACTGGCAGAACGGCTACGGTCACCCGCCTTCCATTCCGCTGGCGTTGCGGCGCTTCGGCTGGATCTGGTTCGGCCTCACCCTGCTGCTGTTCTCGTTTTCCGGCACCAAGCTGCCGCATTACCTCAACTATGGGCTGATCGGGCTGATGCTGGTGATGGCCTCGCACCTGCCGCAGATCAGGAATCGTTGGCTGCACCTGTTGCCGCCGGCGGCCTTCCTGCTGTTCGTGCTGCTGCTGCCGTGGCTGGTGGAGATCAACTTCGATCAGATCAAGCCCGCTTACGTACAGGACATGCTGGCCGAGCGCGACCGGTTCTTCGGCCTGTCCTGGTACCTGATCGTCGGCGGGACGCTGCTGCTGGTGGTGGCCGCCGGGATGGCCCGCCGCTGGTCGTTGCCGCGGATCATGATCCCGGTGGCGTTGTCGTTCTCGCTGGTGGTCAATGCGCTGGTGCTCAACGCCGTCGGCCAGATGCAGCAGGGGCCGGTCAAGGAGGCCGGTCTGATCGCCCGCGACCTGCCGGGCCCGCTGGTGATGCGCGGCATGAACACGCCCAGCTTCGGCGTCTACGCCCAGCAGGTGGTGGAGCGCCGCGACACGCGCCCGGGCGATCTGCTGCTGACCCGTGCTCAGCGGGTTGAGGGTATTCCGGGTGACGTGATCTACGCCGAGGGCGGTGTCGTGCTGCTGCGCGTCGGTCAGGCGGAATGAGTGTCGCGCTCGTCCCGGCGGCGGGATGGGCTACCATGAGCAGCAAAGGGCGAGGATCGCCCGATAGAGCGGTGCGACGGAGCGTGGAAACCATTCGAGAGCAGGCCAGGCCTGCGGCTTTACGAGGTGAGGAATGCAGGATTTTCTCAAGAATCGACGCCGTTTCATAACAGCGCTGGCAGGTGCCGGCGCGGCGCTGGGCATCGGCCGTGTCCATGCCCAGGAGGAGGGGCAGGACGATCTGTACTTTCCGGGCGACGAGCCGGCCCACCGGGTCATTTACCAGCTCAATCACGCCGACGTGGACTACCAGACCCACGTGCTCAACTCGATGAACGCCATGATCGGCAAATACGGCGGCAACGTGAAGATCGCCGTCGCGTGTTTCGCCGGCGGGGTCCACCTGCTGGCCAAAGAGCCAAAGCGTGAGGTCGACCCGGAGATCTACGCCCGCGTCGAGGGCTTCGCCAAGAACTACGACGTCGAATGGATTGCCTGCGGCAATACCATGAACACCGTCGGCTATGCCGAGGAAGACATGCGTGAATTCGCCCGCATCGAGCAAGTGGGCGCCGCGGCCCTGATGGAATATCAGGAAGACGGCTACGCTTACATCGCGTGGTAATAATACGTCACGAATGTTTTTTCAAATCACTGATTAATTAAGAGTTTGTCTTTTGAATGAGCTGACCATTCGCCAGCCGGACGACTGGCACCTCCACCTGCGCGATGGCGCGATGCTCGACGCGGTCGCCGGTTTCTCCGCTCGCCAGTGCGGTCGGGCGATCATCATGCCCAACCTGGTGCCACCGGTGACCACCGTGGCCGAGGCGAATGCCTATCGGGATCGGGTGCTGGCGGCGGTGGGACCGGCACACGACTTCCAGCCGTTGATGACGCTGTATCTCACCGACCAGACCACGGCAGCGGAGATCGAGCAGGCGGCCAACGACCCGCACATCCACGCGGTCAAGCTGTATCCGGCGGGGGCCACGACTAACTCGGAAAACGGCGTGACCGATCCGCTCGCCATCGATTCGGTACTGGGTGCGCTGGAGCGCACCGGTCTGCCGCTGCTGGTGCACGGCGAGGTGGTCGATCCGGCCGTGGACATCTTCGACCGTGAGGCGGTGTTCATCGAGCGGGTGCTCTCGCCGATGCTGGAGCGCTACCCGGAACTCAAGGTGGTGATGGAGCACATCACCACCGCCCAGGCCGTTGCCTTCGTACGCTCGCAGGGCGACCGCCTCGGTGCGACGATCACCGCGCATCACCTGATGTTCAACCGCAACGCCATGCTGGCCGGCGGTATCCGCCCGCACTACTACTGCCTGCCGATCCTCAAGCGGGAAAAGCACCGCGAGGCGCTGCTCGAGGCGGCAGTCGACCCGTCCGGCAAGTTCTTCATGGGCACGGACAGCGCCCCGCACCCCAAGGGCGCCAAGGAATCCGCCTGTGGCTGTGCCGGCGCCTTCACCGCGCCTGTGGCGGTCGAGCTCTACGCCCAGGTGTTCGACCAGCTCGGTGCGCTGGACCGTCTCGAGGCGTTCACCAGCCTCAACGGCCCGCGCTTCTACGGCCTGCCGGTCAACGAGCGACGCCTGAAGCTCGAGCGTCGGTCCCAGACGGTGCCGGCGCCCGTGAGCGCCGGCGACGACACGGTGGTGCCGTTCCTGAGCGGCGAGTCGATCGACTGGACCGCGACCCTCCTGGATGAGTGATTCCGAGGCAGCGCCGGCGCCACGCGACTGGCTGGGCGCACCAGGCACCGTGCGCCCCCGTGTCTGCGGGCAACCGCAATGGCGGGCCGGCCTGAAGGCGTCTCCGGAATCCTTCCGTGTCGACGAGGAGCTGGGTTTCGAACCCAGCGGTGCCGGCAATCATTGGCTGGTGCGGCTGGAAAAGCGCGACATGACAACCGGCGCGCTGGTCGACTGGGCCGGCAAGGCCACCGGGACGCGTGCACGCGATATCGGCTTCTCCGGACTCAAGGACCGGTTTGCCGTCACCACGCAGTGGTTGAGCTTTCCGCATGAAACCTTTGATCCGGAGGGGTTTAAGGCGCAGTGCGACGAGGCCGGTATCGGCGTACTGGCCCTCGATCGCCACGACCGCAAGCTGCGTCGCGGCACCCATCGCGCCAATCGGTTCCGTCTGGTCCTGAACGATGTTTCCCCCGTTACCGATGCACAGGCCTCGACTGAACGACTCTCGAGCTACCTCGACGAACGCGTTGGCCTCCTGGCCGAGCGCGGGATGGCCAACTACTTTGGCGAGCAACGCTACGGGCGGGGCTACTCCAACCTGCGCGGGCTGGTCGAGTGGGGCACCGGCGAGCGGGTGGGCAAGCCGAAGCGCTCGGTGCGCAACTGGCTGATCTCCACCTTGCGCAGCGCTATCTTTGACCACGTGCTCGCCGCCCGCCTCGATGAGGGCACGCTCGATCGCGTCCTGCCCGGCGATCTGCTCCAGCTGGCCGGCTCGCGCAGCCGCTTTCTCGCCGAATCGGACGAGCTCGATGCCCTGCAGCAACGGCTGGAGGAGGGCGACGTGGTACCGACCGGTCCGTTGTGGGGCGAGCAGGGCAGCCAGGCCGGAGACGGCGTGGCGCAATCCGAATCGACACGGGCTGCCGAGATGATCGACCGGCTCGGGGGCGAGGCGTGGGTCAACTGGTTCGCCGCTCGGCGGGTCGCCTCCGACCGGCGCCCGTTGGCGGTGCGCGTGACCGATCTCGACTACCGCATCGATGAAAGTCGGTTGACGCTCGAGTTTTCGCTGCCGCCCGGCAGCTACGCGACCGAGCTGGTGGCCGAGCTGTTCGCTCCGCTCGAGGCAGGCGAGGAATCGGGCGACTAGGCTTGCTGCTGCCCTGCACGGCAAGTCCACCTCTTACGAGGAGCCCCGCATGCTCGAATCCGTCGCCGCCCTGATGGGCTCCGTTGTCCTGGTCGCCCTGACTGCGCTCACCGGCGGGCTGTTCCGCCCCGATAACTGGTACCGCGCCCTGCGCAAGCCGGACTGGACGCCACCGAATCGCGTCTTTCCCATCGCCTGGGCCGTCCTCTACCTGCTGATGGCCATCGCCGCTTGGCGCGTGTATCTGGCGGAGCCCTCGGCGGCGCGCGATGCCGGTCTGGTGCTCTACCTGATCCACCTGATCTTCAATGCCGCCTGGTCGTGGCTGTTCTTCGGCCGTCGGCGCATGGTGGCGGCGCTGGTCGACATCCTGCTGTTGTGGATGCTGCTGTCGCTGGTGATCCTGCTGTTTTTCCAGGCAAGCGTGCCGGCCGCGATCCTGCTGGTGCCGTACTGGTTCTGGGTCGCCTTCGCCGCGCTGCTCAACGCCCGGCTGTGGAAGCTCAACCCCGCGGCGTCATCGACCTGACATGTGCGTCCGGCAGGCTGTCTCGTCGCGGGCACGGGGAATTGGGTAGAATCGACGCCTTTCCGCCAAACCCGAGTACCGCCATGTCCGATCCGAATCTGCCGAATGACCTCGCGGACGAACACGACGAGGAGTACTGGGGGCCGAGCAAGTCCCAGGTCAAGCGCGATGCGCATGCCGCCCAGCAGGTGGGGGTGAGCCTCGCCGAGCTGGATGCCGAAACGCTCGATCAGCTGCCGCTCAGCGACCGGCTGCGCGAGGCGGTCGAGGACCTCCAGCGGATCCGCTCGCGCGGGGCGGGCAAACGCCAGCGCCAGTACATCGGCAAGCTGATGCGCGAGGAGGACGTCGAGGCGATCGAGGCGGCGCTACGGCGACTGGATCCGAACTCGCCGGAGAACCAGCGCCTGCAGATGCAGGCGGAGGCGTGGCGCGACGCGCTGATCGACGAGAACGACGCCGACGCCATTACGCGCTTCATCGATGATTTTCCCACGGTGGACGTGCAGCAACTGCGGCAACTGCAGCGCAACGCGCGCGCCGAGGCCAAGCGCGAGGAATACGGCAAGGCGACCCGTGCGCTATTCCAGGCCGTACGTGCCGAAATCGAGGCCGCGCGGGACGCGAACCCATCCGAAGGAATCGGCAACGAATGAAGGTAACGATCTTTGGCACCGGCTACGTTGGGCTCGTCACGGGCGCCTGCCTGGCCGAGGTGGGGCACGATGTCATGTGCGTCGACGTCGATCCGCACAAGATCGCACGGCTCAACGATGGCGTGATCCCGATCTACGAGCCCGGTCTCGAACCGATCGTCCGGGAGAATCATGCCCAGGGCCGGCTGCACTTCACTACCGATTCGGCCGAGGGGGTGGCGTTCGGCGAGCTCCAGTTCATCGCGGTCGGTACACCGCCGGACGAGGACGGCTCCGCCGATCTGCAATACGTGCGCGCCGTGGCGGCGACCATCGCCGAGCACATGGACGCGCCCAAGATCATCGTCGACAAGTCGACCGTGCCGGTCGGCACCGGCGACCAGGTGCGTGCCGTGGTTGGCGACACGCTGGCGCGCCGGGGCGTGGCGTTCGATTTCGACGTGGTCTCCAATCCCGAATTTCTCAAGGAAGGGGCGGCGGTCAACGACTTTATGAAGCCGGATCGCATCATCGTCGGTACCTCGGATGAACACAGCGAGGCGGTGATGCGCGAGCTGTACGCGCCGTTCAACCGCAATCACGACCGCGTGATCGTGATGGATCTGCGTTCGGCCGAGCTGACCAAGTACGCCGCCAACGCCATGCTCGCCACCAAGATCAGCTTCATGAACGAACTGGCGAATCTCGCCGAGCGTCTTGGCGCGGATATCGAGCAGGTGCGCCTGGGGATCGGTTCGGACCCGCGCATCGGCTATCACTTCATCTATCCCGGTTGTGGCTACGGCGGCTCGTGCTTCCCCAAGGACGTCCAGGCGCTCTCGCGCATCGCCCACGCCGTCGACCATGAGTCGCTGCTTCTCGATGCGGTCGAGGCGGTCAACCGTCGCCAGAAGCGCCGCCTGTTCGAACTGTTGGTCGAGCACTACGGTGGCCGGGAGCATCTCGCCGGCAAGACCTTTGCGCTGTGGGGCCTGGCCTTCAAGCCCAACACCGACGACATGCGCGAGGCCGCGTCCCGGGTGCTGATGGAAGCGCTCTGGGCGGCGGGGGCGAGGGTGCAGGCCTTCGATCCCGAGGCCATGGAAGAGACCCAGCGTATCTACGGGCAACGAGACGACCTGGCATTGGTCGGGACACGTGATGCGGCGCTCAAGGGGGCCGATGCACTGATCATCTGCACCGAGTGGAAAGCCTTCCGGGCGCCGGACTTCGATCTGATGCGCGACTCGCTGACAGAGCCGGTGATCTTCGACGGCCGCAACCTCTACGATCCCGATCGTCTCAAGGCCGCCGGCTGGCACTACTACGGCATTGGACGGGGCGAGACGGTCCGCCAACCGAGACTTCCCTGAACCTTGATAAGTGAGCGACTAGACTTCCGGTAAAACAACAACATCGGGAGATCGCTATGAACGCACGTCACTGGATTGTCGGTATCGCGCTGCTCGGTGTGGCGGGTCTCGCCGGCGCCGAGGAAGAGATGAAGGTCAAGGTCACCCGGGATCTCGGCTCGGTGACCGTCGAGCACAACGGCCAGCCGGTCGTCATCAAGCGCAACCAGGACCCGGACAACCGGATCGCCGAGGACTACACCAAGACCGCTCGTGAATGCCCGCCGTTCTGCGTGCAGCCGATCCAGCTGCTCCCGGGCGTGCACACCATCGGCGAGATCGAGCTGCTCAAGATGCTCCAGGCCCGCGCCAACGGCGAGGATGCCTTCCTGCTGATCGATTCGCGTACGCCTGACTGGTTCGAGAAGGGCACCATTCCCAGTGCTGTCAATATTCCCTGGACCCGGCTCTACCCGGGCTCCTCCTCCTATGACCCCTTCGTCGCCGAGACGCTGCTGCTCGACGAGTTTGGAGTGAAGAAGGACGAAGGTCTGTTCGACTTCCGTCAGGCGAAGAAACTGGTGCTGTTCTGCAACGGCCCGTGGTGTGGCCAGTCGCCGACCAACATCAAGGCGCTGGTGTCCTACGGTTACCCGGCCGACAAGATCTACTGGTATCGCGGCGGCATGCAGATGTGGCACACGCTCGGGCTGACGACGGTGGACCCGTCCTAGCCCCGTCCGCTGCCCGTTCCGAAGCAAGTGCACGACCGGCCACACGCGCCGGTCGTTGTTTTTGTGCGCCCGCTTTTCATGCGTATGCGACGTATCGGATAAATATCAGCGCTCCCTTGTGGTGTTTTTCCCTGATTTTGGATAGCTTGAATCCAGACGCCACCTCAGGCCGAGGTTCCCGCGGAACGCTTCTTGCTCGTTGAGGGCAGGGGTGGCGGTCAGCCGCCAAAACGCCGGGGTTTTCCCCAGGGAACCAGGGATATCGCACGAATCGCATGCAACGACGCACCTTTCTGATCAGCGCGCCGTTGGCTGTTGCCACATTCGTTGGCGGTTGCCGGGCTCGTGAGCAGCCTATCCGGCTTGCCTACCACCCATGGGTCGGTTACGAGACGCTGCTGCTCGGCTCGCAATTCCGCTGGTTGCCGCCGACTGTCTCGCTCAAGCGCCTCGGTTCGGCCAGCCAGTCGCTCGCGGCGCTGCGGCGCGGCGAGGTCGACGGCGCCGCCCTGACCCTCGACGAAGTCATCCGGGCGCGGCTCGGGGGCATGGACCTGGTCGTGGTCATGGTGTTCGACGTCTCCGCCGGTGGGGACGCGCTACTGGTCGGGCCGGGTATCGATTCGCCGGAGGATCTGGCCGGCAAGCGCATCGGCGTCGAACTGGGCGGGGTGGGCGAGATGCTGCTCGACCGGGTGCTCGCCCGGGCCGGTCTCGACTGGGGTGACGTCACCATCGTCAACCGTTCCGTCGATCAGCACCTGAACGCCTGGCGCGAGGACGAACTGGACGCCGTGGTCAGCTACGAGCCCGTCGCGTCGCGATTGCGGGCAGCCGGTGCCCGGCAGCTGATCGACAGCCGCGATTTCCCCGACCTGATATTCGACGTGCTCGCCATCCGCCGCGAGCGCCTCGATGCCGTCGACCGGGTCCTGACCGACGTGATCCGCGCGCATTTCCGCGGTCTGCATCACCTGCAAACCAACCTGCAGGATGCCGTGTACCGAATCGCCGACGCCCACCAGGTCAGTGAACGGGCGGTAAGTCGCTCGATCGGTGGCGTGCTGCTGCCCGGTCTGGAGAGCAACCGTCGCTACCTGTCACACGAGTCACGCCTGATCGACGCCATTCGCACCCTGTACCCGCGCCTGTCCAACGGCGACGAGCCGCCCTCCGTGAGCGAGGTCGAAACCTGGGTCACGTCGGACTACCTGCCACGGGAGTCGAGCACGTGAGCCCGCGTGTCCCGCTGATCCCGATGCTCGTCGGGTTGCTCCTCTGGAGCGGGTCGACGTTGGCCGCCGAGGAGGAGGTGCTCGTGGGCGTGTTCGGCATGCGCCCGGCACCGATCATGGAACAGCGGTTCCAGCCGCTGGTGGACTATCTCAACGATTCGGTCGAGGGGGTCACCTTCCGTCTTAAGGTAATGCCGCCGGACGAACTCGATCTCGCGATCCGCCGCAACGAGGTCGATCTGCTGCTGACCAACCCGACCCACTACATCATGGTCCGCTCGGAGAACACGCTCTCCGGGGTGCTCTCCACCCTGGTCGCCCGCCACGAGGGCACCATCACGCGCAGCCTGGGCGGCGTGATCATCACGCGCAAGGACCGGACCGGCATAGAGCGACTCGAGGATCTGGCCGGCAAGAGGATCGCCGCGCCCGACACGCGCTTTCTCGGCGGCTACCGGGCCCCGTTGTACGAGGCCTTCGATGCCGGCATCGACCTGCGCGAGGAGGCCACTTTTGCGTTCGTTGGCACGCACGACGCGGTGATCCAGGCGGTGCTCGACGGCCGGGTGGACGTGGGTTTCATCCGTACCGGCGTGCTCGAGAACCTGGCCGAGCTGGGTGCCGCGCACATCGACGAGCTACGGGTGGTACATCCGCAGGCGGTGGGCAGTTACCCCTACCAGGTGTCCACGCGGCTCTACCCCGAGTGGCCGATGGTGACCATGCCGCACATGGGCGCTGACCTGGAACGCCGGATCGCGGCCGCGCTGTTCTCGCTGGACCCGGGTGATCCGGCAGCGATGCTCTCGGGCATTGCCGGGTTCGGCCCGCCGGGCGATTACGCGCCCGTGGAGGAGTTGAGCCGGCGGCTGAAGCTGCCGCCGTTCGATACCCCGCGCGAGATCACCCTGGCCGATATCTGGGAGCAGTATCGGCTGCTCGCGATGGTTGTCGGTGTTTCCATTCTTGCGATCACGCTCCTGTCGCTGGCATTACTGATGCGCCATGTCGCGGTGCTTCGCAGCGAGGGGCGCTTCCGCCGCTTCTTCGAGGACAACGCCTCGGTGATGCTGGTGATCGACTTCGACCAAGGCGAGATCGTCGCGGCCAACGCCGCCGCGGCCGCCTTCTACGGCTGGTCGCGCGACGAGCTCAAGGGGCGGCCGATCGCGGACCTGTGGGTGACGCGCTGTCGCCATTTCAGCGACATTCGTCAGGGGCATTCGCAGGGTGGTACGACTCACCAGCACAGCCACCGCCTGCGCAGTGGCGAGGAACGCCGGGTGGAGGTGCATGCCACGCCGCTCAACGATCCACGCCACGGCGGGCGCATGTTCGTCATCGTGCATGACATCACCGAGCGCGAACGCGCCGAGGCGGGGCTAAAGCGGGAACGCGAACGCCTGAACAATGTTCTTGAGGGCACCAATGTCGGCACCTGGGAATGGAACATCCAGACCGGCGAGACGGTGTTCAACGAGCGCTGGGCACAAATCATCGGCTATGAGCTGGCCGAATTGCAGCCGATCAGCATCGAGACCTGGAAGCATTTCGCCCACCCGGACGACCTGGAAGCATCCAACCGGATGTTGCAGGCCTGTTTCCGCCGCGAGCGGGACTATTACGAGATCGAGGTCCGCATGCGTCACCGGGACGGCCACTGGGTCTGGGTGCTCGACCGGGGGCGGGTGCTCGAGTGGACCGACGACGGCAAGCCGCTACGCATGTGGGGCACGCACCAGGACATCAACGCACGCAAGCAGATGGAACAGGAGCTGCAACTGGCCGCGTCGGTATTCGTCCACGCCCGCGAGGGGATCCTGATCACCGATCTTGCCGCTCGCATCGTCGACGTCAACGCCGCCTTCACCGAGATGACCGGCTGGCAGCGGGAGGAGGTGATCGGGCATACGCCGAAGTTCCTGCAGTCCGGCCGCCACGACAGGGCGTTCTACCGCCGGATGCGCGAGCGTCTGCGCACGGTCGGCTTCTGGACCGGCGAGGTGTGGAACCGTCACAAGAACGGTCGGCTGTTCGCCGAGCGGCTGACAATCAGCCTGGTACGCGATGCGGCTGGCCAGCCGCGAAACTACATTGCGTTGGCCACCGACATTACCGACCTCAAGAACTATCAGAAGGTGCTCGAGCATCGGGCGAACCACGATGCACTGACCGGTCTGCCCAACCGGGTGCTGATGGCCGACCGGTTGCGACAGGGCATGGCGGCGGTGCGCCGTCGCGGCGGCATGCTGGCCGTCCTGTTCCTGGATCTGGACGGCTTTAAGGCCGTCAACGACGAGCACGGCCACGACATGGGCGACAAGCTGCTGATCGACATGGCGCACGATCTCGGCGAGCAGCTACGCGAGACCGATACCCTCGCACGCATCAGTGGGGACGAGTTCATCGTGTTGCTGGGCGGGATCAGCCACGAACGGGATGCCGAGCCGATCATCGAGCGCCTGGTCGAGACAGCCGCCGAGGAGCGCGTCATCGACGGCGTCTCCCTGCACGTCACCGCGAGTATCGGCTACACCTTCTACCCGCAGGCCAACGGCATCGACGACGAGGAGCTGCTCAAGCAGGCCGACTCGGCCATGTACGAAGCCAAGCAGGGTGGGCGCAATCGGGCCTGCCGCTACCGGCGCGGCTGACCCCACCCGGAGCTGGTTTCCTAACGAAAAAAGCGGCCCCGATGTCTCATCGCGGGCCGCTTTGTTGTTCCCAGGGCAGGCCCCGGAACCGGTAACGGTCACTTCCCCTTGGTATCGTCGCTGCCGTCCGGCGTCTTCGGTATCTCGACCTGCTGGCCGACCGAGGCCAGATGCGGCGGTTCTGGCCCGAGCACCGTGTCGGGCGCGGTCGGGTGGACCTCCTCGGCGGCGGCGCGCTCGGCCTCGCGCTCGGATTCGCGCATCAGCATGGCCTCGATCCGCTGGCGGATCAGACGCTCCTTCTCCTCGCGCTGCCAGAACTCCTGCGTCAGATCCCGGTGCAGGGCGAAGGCCATCAGCACCATCAGGAGCATGAAGGGGAAGGCGGCGATGATCGACACCGTCCGCAAGCCCTCCAGCCCCCCGGAGAGCAGCAGCACCACCGCCATCGCCAGCTGCAGAAAGCCCCACAGCACGCGCACGAAGCGTGTCGGGTTGAGCACGCCCTTGGAGGTGAACATCCCCAGCACGAAGGTCGCCGAATCCGCGGACGTGACCACGAACACGCACACCAGCGCGATGGCGAGCAGACCGGCGTAGGTGCCCCATGGCAGCTGATCGAACAGGGTGTAGAGCCCGGCCGGCACCTCGCGGGCGACCGCGTCGGCGATGCCCGCCCCCTGGTAGAGCTCGAGGTGAATCGCGCTGCCGCCGAAGGTCGAGAACCACAGCACCGACAGGAGCACCGGCACGACCATCACGCCGAGCACGAACTCGCGGATGGTCCGCCCGCGCGAGATCCGCGCGATGAACGAACCGACGAACGGCGCCCAGCTCAAACCCCAGGCCCAGTAGAACATCGTCCACTGCTGCACCCAGTGCTCGCTGGAGTAGGGCGTGGTCACCAGGCTCATCTGAACGATATTGCCCAGGTACTCGCCCATGGTCTGGGTGAATTCCTGGAAGATGAACGAGGTCGGCCCGAGGACCAGCACATAGGTGAACAGGCCCACGGCGATGATCATGTTCAGGTTGGAGAGGTAGCGGATGCCCCACTTGAGCGGCGTCATCGCCGAAATGGTGAACAGCACGCCCAGTCCCGCGATGATCAGCATCTGGGAGTTCGGTCCGTAGGCCATGCCTTCGAAGCGGGCCAGCCCCGAGTTGATCTGCAGCGCGCCCAGGCCAAGCGTGGTGGCGACACCGAAGATGGTCGAGACCACCGCGAGCGTGTCGATCAGCTTGCCGCCGATGCCGTCGACGCGGGTGCCGAACATCGGGCGGAAGGTCTCGGAGATTAGGCCACGGGCGTTGTGGCGAAAGCGGATGTAGGCGAGCGCCAGGCCCACCAGCGCGAAGTTGGCCCACTGGTGCAGCCCCCAGTGGAAGAAGGCGTAGCGCATGCCCATCTGGGCGGCCTCGACCGAGCGCGGCTCGCTCAGGTCCATCGGCGGCTCGTTGAAGTGCATCATCGGCTCGGCCACGCCCCAGAAGACCAGGCCCACGCCCATGCCGCCGGAGAAGATCATCGCAAGCCAGCTCTTGAAGCTGAACTCCGGCGGCTCCTCGTCCGGCCCCAGACGCACGCTGCCGAACTTCGACAGCCCCAGGAACAGGACGAAGATGACGAACCCGGTGGTCGCCAGCAGGTACATCCAGCCCATCTTGTTGGCGGTGAAGTCGAGCACCTGCTGGGCGACGCGTTCGACGTCGTCGGGGTACATGGCGGCAAGTGTGACGAAGCCGCCGATGATCAGCACGGAAAGGTAGAAGACCGTGCCGACGTCGCCGAACAGTCGACCCAGGAAGAGCGAAACCTTGTTCATGGGGCGTGAACCGGGTTGCGAGTGGGCGTTGGAAGACTCCCCGCCACTCTAGCCGATTCGGCGTGGCGGGTCAGCGAGCCCGGGCCTGAAGCCGGGGCCTGAAGCCGGGGTCGGGAGATCGGCGCGGGGAGCGGCCTTAGCGTTTCAGCGGATCCCAACGCGCCTGCATATAGAAACGCTTGAGGACCATCTGCACGTTCGGGTCGGAGCAGCCACGTTCGGTGATGACCGATTCCATCCGCTCCGTCAGGGCCTGGATCTTCCTTGGGACTGCCCGCTCGATCTCCTCCATGCTCCGTTCCGGGTACTGCTTCCTGAGCTCGCGGACGGTATAGCTGGTGACCACGCGGAAGTTCGCCATGAAATGGGCCAGGGTGTCCGCGTCGACCTCCGCACACTCGGCCGCCGCCGTGTTCGAGACCACGAACTGGTCGAAGATCTGCAGGATGCCGGGGCCCTCGTCAGCGGCGTGCAGCGGGGCGCTGATCAGGATGATGAGGAGGAGAAGTCGGTGCATGAGCGTCCTTGCCCTGTATGTGTGGAGTGATCCGCGCCGGGGTGGGTAGACCCTTGCCGGCACGGCGGTCCCGAGCGGGTTGGTGCACGACCGTCCGTGTCGTGCGGGTGTCCTTGGCGTGTCAGTCGCGGATCAGGCGGTCGGCATCATCGAGGAGTGGTGATGCACGATCAGCCAGTCGTCGCCGCGCTTCTCATAGACGAAGGTGTAGCGCGCCGCAACGTCCTTGCTGCCTTCCTCGTCGGTGACGCGGAAGGTGTAGGTGCCGGCGTCGGTCAGCTTGTTGCAGCCGATCTTGACGTTGCGGGTGTTGATGGTGCCGACGGGCTTCTTCTCGAGGAAGTGCTCGAAGTAGTCCTGGATCTCGGCGTGGTTAGTGCGCGGCACGTTGGAAACGGTCGGCAGCAGCACGCCGTCCTCGGCGTAGAGCTTGGTTACCTCGCGGGCATCGCCGGTCTGCAGGGCATCGTTCCAGCGCTCGAACAGGTCCTTCGCCAGCTGGCGCGTGGCCGGGGCGCAGACGGTGCAGCTCTCGTTGGCCGGGACGTCGATCGGGGCATCGGCGCCGGTGCCGGTGACCGGCTGGTACGGGTCGCGGTGGGAGGCGCCCATGCTCAGGCGCTCGCGCGGGGCGGCGTCGGCGTTGATGAACTGGGTGCCGCTAATGCGGGGGCGGTTGGATTGGGTCACGTAAAGTCTCTCCGCTTTTCAGGCCCTCGCGGGCCTTGGTTTGCGGGGCATTGTAAGGGACGGGGTGGGGAGTGTCATGCCGGGGCGCGACATCGCCGCTTCGAGGGCCGGCCCCGCGGCCAGCGGCACGGATGGAGCCCGCCGGCGGTGCCAGTCCGTTGAGCGCTCATGGAGTCGGGCTGGGCGAGGTCGAAGCCGTCGATTCCTCGACATGTCGGAAGCGTGGAGGGATCAGGCGCACCCAGCCGATGCCAAGGGCGCCCGGGTGTTCCTCAATGACCAGTGGGAAGCCCTCACGGACGGCGTCGAATAGCGAGGAACTGACGCTGAATTCCGTGAAGTCCTGCGATTCATGCCATGGGGCGAGGTGGAGGTAGTAGTGCGTATGGCGCCCTTGGGATACCTCTTTTTCCCGAACCTCCACCACGTGACGTTCTCCCGGCGAGAAATCGAGCGCCATGTTCGCTTCACGCAACAGGCTATAGCTGGTCAGCCCGGCGCCAATGAGTCCCGTAACCAGCAGTTCCAGCAGGACAACATGGGTTCGGGAAGTTCGGCCCATCCACGTCAACGTCAGAACGACCAGCAGCCCGAAGCCAATGGGGGCGGCCAAAAGCGCCGCCTCGACCAGGGGCCAGGTCTCGAGCGGCGCCGGTTGTGGAAAGAATATTTGCCGCAAGAGTAAGAAGATCCCGCCGATGAACAGAGCCCCGCCGATGCTGCTGATCAGGGCGGCCTTGGGGGTGACGTGGTCTTTCATGTGCCGCGCCGTGTCGGGTAGCTCTGTCTCCATTACCTCGGAAAGCTCGCGCAGCGAGGGCACGACGACCTTGGCCAACGTCGGGAGGGCGGCCACGAACTGCTTGCGCTTTTTGGTAGCGACTTCGATCCATATCTGACCGCGCCGCAGCACAAACTGTCGGAACTGGACACCTGTGGATTCGCTCGCGGCTTTGATATCCAACATCATTGCCTGCGTCCTGGGGCTCATGGACATGGCCCGGCAGACGGGTGCCACATCCGTGACCAGATAGAAGGCACGGTCAAAGTCGGGGTTGCCCGTCCGACAGGTGACGGAGATGCCGACCGCCGTGAACGGGCGGTCCCACCAACGTTTGCGCTTGACGCGCATTTCGACGTCGGGCGCTTTTTCATAGCCGAATCGATGGAGAGGAGGGCGATTCGGCCGAGTCTTGAACGTATACAGCGCACCGTCCGGCGCGGTGACTGCGGGCTGGCGTTTCCCGACCTTGGAAGGGAAGGGTCTTAGCTTCCACTGGTCTTTGCGCCGTGTGCGATAGAGATACACGGTCAGGCCGATCAGCGCGAGTACGCCGGCTAGCATCCACATCGGGACTTCTCCTTGTCCTGTATTTCGTCCTAGAAAGCGGCGATCAGTGTTGGTTACGTCCTGTGTAACCGTCTGATCCGCGGGTATGAAGCATGCCGGTTGCCGTATATCAGCGCAAGCGCCGTGTGCTGTGGGAGGAGCAGGGCGCCTTCTGGTGGAGGTGGGTTAGGTTTCGGGCTCTTGTGTCGTTTGGCGGTTCTGGTTGTGCCGCGTTGCCAACGCCCGAGGCCCTTTCTATTGCTTGTCCAATAGAAAGGACCCAAAGACAAGGACACCCCGCTGCCTTGGCCCTTCGGGCTTCCCTCGTCAGCGCTGGCTTGCTGTCGGGCCCGGTTCGACGCGACGTCCTGTCGCGGCGAACCTCTGGGCGGCGTCCAGGCCGCCCAGGCCCGGCAAGCCATCGCTGACGAGGCAAGGCACAGGGGCCCGGGGATTGCCAGCCGAGAAACCCTTGGTAAGGAAGGCCGTGTTACTTACTTGAACGCCGGACAGCCGCACAGCGGCTTTCGCGGCCAAGGGCCGCTCCCACAACCACCCGATCCCCTGTGGGAGCGAGCTTAGCTCGCGAAACGCGCCAACGGCGCGTGCCCAACCCAAAGCCGCACCAAACAAATTGCTCTTGGCACCGAATCATCAGGCTCGGAAGTCCCCTTCGCCTTGCCGACCGGCCGGGGTGCCGCAGGGACGGCGCAACAAGGACGTTGCGCCGAGGTTCGCCGCGACAGGACGTCGCGTCGAACCGACCCGTCCGCGGCACCCCGGACGGGAGGGAAGCCCGCAGGGCCAAGGCGAGGGGTGCCGTTCTCTTTGGGTACTTTCTCTTGGGCAAGCAAGAGAAAGTGCCTCGCGCGCTCGATGCCTAGCGAAATTCGTAACACTTACATTTGGAAGCGTGCGAAATCGCATGAGCGCTGTTAGTTCGTATTGGAGCTTTCCGCTCTCGGATCAAGATGTTGCTCGCTTTTCAAGTAATTTGCGCATGCTGCTAGTAAACTCCCGAGCTGATTTTCGACTCGCTGCGATTTGACTCACAAGAAATAGCAGGACTTCCCTGACAGCTTGTGCGTACTCAAGGCATTTCTGATCTGATTCTGCGTGAAGCCCTTCACTAAGAGCTGAGTGTAGAGCTTGAAGCGGATTCATTCCGTCCGGGCGGAGAATGGGAGGAAGTAAATCCTTGACTAATTGAATTTTCTCTTGGGTTACAGTGGTTTTTTTGGTTTTTTCAAGCGCCAGTTCGTAGGTTCGCAATTCTTCTTCCGCTAGGAGTTCAGCTACTTCCTGAAGCAATCCGTCAATAATTTCTTCAACAATGCGACGGTAGTATCCGAACGCCGCAATGCCGAATCCTTGAGATTCGCAGATTAAGCCTTTTTTGTAATAACCTGAATGCTCCCCAAGTAAACGTTCAATTTCTTTGTTGCCAGTAATTTCCCATGGTGGATATTGTCCAACTTTCGTCGCAGATTGCCGATCAGTTGCAATTTTTATGAGAAAGTGGCGTTCATAGTGTTGACAGTGGACGCAAAGGTAGCGCGCCCTATAGATTAGTCCGCTTGTCGGATAATTGCCGTACGATTCCCCCTCGCTAGGGGTGTTTGTCATGACAAATGTCTGATGCGAATCACACTTTTGGCAAGCCATGTTTATGTTCGGCTTCGGTAGCTGATCGGCGGTGTGCGGTATTTTGGAAATAGGCCACTTCCGGTAAAGAGGGCTATTTTCTAAGAACTCCTTATTCGGCATTCATATGCTCCTTTTTCTATCTGGTAGTTTGTTTTGTTCTTCTTGAAGCGTCCCGCTTGTAGTTCGTTGCCTGAGTTGGGGGTGTAATGTATTTCTAGTAAATCGAACGGATGTCGGTAGGAAGTTGCTAACAAAAAACGCCCCACTTGAGTGCAAATGGGGCGTTTTTGCGTTTCGAGTTGCCGTCCGACGTCTTACCAGGTAAGCGCACCACCAGTCTGATAATCGGTAACCCGAGTCTCGAAGAAGTTCTTCTCCTTCTTGAGATCCACTACCTCACTCATCCACGGGAACGGGTTGGTCGCGCCCGGGTAGAGCTCGGCCAGGCCGATCTGGCTGCAGCGGCGGTTGGTGATGAAGTGCATGTACTCCTCGCACATCTCCGCGTTCAGGCCGAGCAGGCCGTTCGGCATGGTGTCGCGGGCGTAGTCGATCTCGAGTTCGCAGGCCTCGCGCAGCATCTCGTGCACTTCGTGCTGGAAGTCCTCGCCCCACAGCTCCGGGTTCTCGATCTTGATCTGGTTGATCAGGTCGATGCCGAAGTTCAGGTGGATGGACTCGTCGCGCATGATGTACTGGTACTGCTCGGCGATGCCGGTCATCTTGTTGCGACGGCCCAAGCTGAGGATCTGCGCGAAGCCGGTGTAGAACCACATGCCCTCGAAGACCACGTAGAAGGCGACCAGGTCACGCAGGAAGTTCTGCGCGCCTTCGTGCGTGGAGGTGTCGAAGGTGCCCTTGGACAGGTCCTGGGTGTACTTGAGTGCCCAGGAGTCCTTGGCGGTGATCGACGGCACTTCGCGGTACATGTTGAACAGCTCGCCCTCGGCCAGACCGAGGCTGTCGACGATGTACTGGAAGGTGTGGGTGTGCACCGCTTCCTCGAAGGCCTGGCGCAGCAGGTACTGGCGGCACTCGGGGTTGGTGACCTGCTCGTAGACGGCCAGCACGATGTTGTTGGCGACCAGCGACTCGGCGGTGGCGAAGAAGCCGAGGTTGCGCATCACCATGTAGCGCTCGTCTTCGGTCAGGCCGTCGCGGCTCTTCCACAGGGCGATGTCCGCCTGCATGGAGACCTCGGTCGGCATCCAGTGGTTGTTGCAGCCGGCGAGGTACTTCTCCCAGGCCCACTGGTACTTCAGCGGGAGGAGCTGGTTGACGTCGGCCTTGGCGTTGATGATGCGCTTTTCCGAGACGTCGACGCGCCCGGCGTTGGTCTCGATGCCGCCCAGACCGGTCTGGTCGGCGCCTTCGGCGGCGGACGGGTCGAAGTGGTGCTCCTGGCCGTCGTCGTAGGCGGCGGGCATCACGCTGGCCGCGTCGTGGGTCGCCGGCTGCGGCTGGGCGGCCGGTTGCGGTTGGTCGTCACCTTTCTTCAGCGGATCGTTCCAATCGAGCATGTCTGTCTCCTTCTGGTTCCGGTGGTTTCACCGGGCCGGGCAGGGTGGTTGCCCGACGCTATTCACGTGATTCGGTTGCCGTTGGCGGGCCGCCCTTACTGGCAGGCCTCGCACTCGGGATCGTCGATGGAGCAGGCCTTCGGGCCGGCCGCGGCGCCCGGATCGGCGGAGACGCCGCGCAGCTTGCCGTCGAGCTTGTTCATCGTGGTCTTCTCGATCCGCGTCTTGGAGGCGGCGCGCAGGTAGTAGGTGGTCTTGAGACCGCGGACCCACGCGAGCTTGTACATGTTGTCGATCTTCGGGCCCGAGGGCTCGGCCATGTACAGGTTCAGCGACTGGGCCTGGTCGATCCACTTCTGGCGGCGCGAACCGGCCTCGATCAGCCAGCGCGGGTCGACCTCGAAGGCGGTGGCGTAGAGCTTCTTGAGCTCGTCCGGCACGCGGTCGATCGCCTGCACGGAACCGTCGAAGTACTTGAGATCGTTGACCATCACCTCGTCCCACAGGCCGCGGTCCTTGAGATCGCGCACCAGGTACGGGTTGACCACGGTGAACTCGCCCGAGAGGTTCGATTTGACGAACAGGTTCTCGAAGGTCGGCTCGATCGACTGCGAGACGCCGCAGATGTTCGAGATGGTCGCCGTCGGCGCGATCGCCATGGTGTTGGAGTTGCGCATGCCCTGTTTCTTGATCTTCTTGCGCAGGGCATTCCAGTCCAGGGTCTGGTCGCGGTTCATGTCGAGGTACTCGCCGCGGGACTCGGCCAAGAGCTCGATCGAGTCGATCGGCAGGATGCCGCGGCTCCACAGCGAACCCTCGTAGCTCGCGTAGCGACCACGCTCGGCGGCCAGATCACTGGAGGCGGAGATCGCGTGGTAGCTGACCGTCTCCATGGAGCGATCGGCGAACTCGACCGCCTCGTCGGAGCCGTAGGCGAGCTTCTGCTTGTAGAGGGCATCCTGGAAACCCATGATGCCGAGGCCCACCGGGCGGTGGCGCAGGTTGGAATTGCGTGCCTGCGGGACCGAGTAGTAGTTGTACTCGATCACGTTGTCGAGCATGCGCATCGCGGTCTTGATGGTGCGCTCGACCTTCGCCTCGTCGATGCCGTCCTCGGTGACGTGCTGGGCCAGGTTGACCGAGCCGAGGTTGCACACGGCGATCTCGCCGTCGTTGGTGTGCAGGGTGATCTCGGTGCAGAGGTTCGAGCTGTGCACCACGCCGGCGTGCTGGTTGGTGTAGCGCAGGTTGCACGGGTCCTTGAAGGTGACCCACGGGTGACCGGTCTCGAACAGCATCGAGAGCATGCGGCGCCACAGGTTCACGGCGGAAACCTTGCGGAAGTTCTTGATCTCGCCGCGATCGACCTTCTCTTCGTACTGGAGGTAGGCCTTCTCGAACGCCTGACCGGACAGGTCGTGCAGGTCCGGCACGTCGTAGGGCGAGAACAGGGTCCATTCGCCTTCCTCGGCGACGCGCTTCATGAACAGGTCCGGCACCCAGTTGGCGGTGTTCATGTCGTGGGTACGCCGGCGGTCGTCACCGGTGTTCTTGCGCAGGTCGAGGAATTCCTCGATGTCGAGGTGCCAGGTCTCCAGGTAGGCGCAGACCGCGCCCTTGCGCTTGCCGCCCTGGTTGACCGCCACGGCGGTGTCGTTGGCCACCTTGAGGAACGGCACGACGCCCTGGGATTTACCGTTGGTGCCCTTGATGTGGCTGCCCAGCGCCCGGACGCGGGTCCAGTCGTTGCCCAGTCCGCCGGCAAACTTGGACAGCAGGGCGTTGTCGCGGATCGAGCCGTAGATGCCGTCGAGGTGGTCCGGCACGGTGGTCAGGTAGCAGGAAGACAGCTGCGGACGCAGGGTGCCGGAGTTGAACAGCGTCGGCGTCGAGGACATGAAGTCGAAGGACGACAGCAGGCGGTAGAACTCGATCGCGCGCTCTTCGCGGTCGATCTCGTTGATCGCCAGGCCCATGGCGACGCGCATGAAGAACGCCTGCGGCAGCTCGAAGCGCACGTCGTCGTGGTGCAGGAAGTAGCGGTCGTAGAGCGTCTGCAGGCCGAGGTAGGTGAACTGCAGGTCACGCTCGTGGTCGAGCGCCGCGCCCAGCTTGTCCAGATCGTACTGCTGCAGGGTCGGGTCGAGCAGTTCGTGCTCGGCACCCACCTTGATGTACTCCTTGAAGTAGTCCGGGTAGATGGATGCCATCTCGGACTGGGTGCAGGTGGTCACCGGGTTGTGCACGAAACGCAGCGCTTCGGTACGCATGGAGTCGAGCAGCAGGCGGGCGGCAACCTGCGAGTAGGCCGGGTCGATCTCGATCAGGGTGCGCGCGCTCATCACCAGCGCGGTGCTGACCTCGTGCTCGGCGACGCCGTCGTAGAGGTTGCGGATGGTCTCGTCGACGATGCGCTGGGCATCGACGCTCTCGAGGTTCGCGCAGGCCTCCTCGACCAGGCGTGACAGGCGGGCAGTGTCCAGCGGCTCGGTGGTGCCGTCGTAACGCGTGACGTTGATGGCGGCCCGCTCGGTGGCCTCCTCGGTCGTCTCTTCCTCCATCTCCGCGGCTCGCTTCTGCGCCTGCTGCTCGCGGTAGAGGACGTAGGCACGGGCGACCTTGTGGTGGCCTTCGCGCATCAGGGCGAGCTCGACCTGGTCCTGGATGTCCTCGATGTGGACGGTGCCGCCGCCCGGCAGGCGACGCTTGAGTGCCTGGTCGATCAGCGAGACCAGCGACTCGACCGATTCGTGGACGCGCGAGGAGGCCGCCGCGCCGCCGCCCTCGACGGCGAGGAAGGCCTTGGTCATGGCGACCTTGATCTTGGACGGATCGTAGGCGGTCAGCTTGCCGTTACGTCGGATGACACGGACCTGGCCCGGGGTGGCGGCGGCATTCTCGATGCCGCTGGGCGCATTGCCCGAGCTCTCGTGGTAGGCCTGCGTGGGGGTTTCGACTGTCTGACTGGTACTCATGGTGCTGATCCGTCCTGTGTATTCGTGTTGCTGGCCCTTGCGGGGCACGCCTTCCCTTTGACTTGGTTTTCCCTGGCGCCCCGATTGCCGGGACGCGTGGGCCGTTATGACCGGCCCTTGTTCGTTCGTCCCGCAGGCGCCGGAGCGACGCTTCCACGGGGCGCGACAGGCTGTGGGTGACTTCCCGCCGATTGCCTGCCGAGAGCTCCGATTGTGGTCCCTGACGGATCAAAGTCAACTGGGAAAATCGCAAATACTGTGTTCGGATAGAGTCAACACCACTATATGCTGTGGATGAGTTGGTGAAAGGGCTGGGGGAAGGATCTGGGCAAGCCGTGAACAGGCTGTGGATAAACTCGGGGGCAAAACCGGCAAGTCCGCGTCCGCACTCGGATGTCCGCCTCTCCGCGGCCGGCTCATCAAAAAAACTCACGACCCGTGAAAAAAAATTTTGTCTGCCCAGCCTTGGGGGTGAGCAAAAAGTGGCCCCGAATCGGGGTGGATCCAATCCTCGTGACCGAGAGGGGCGAATCGGGTCGGGGGCGCGGTTGGAGGGGGTGGTCGCGGCAGGCATAATCGACCACAGACGCGTGCCCGCGACCCCGCGGGCCACCCGCCAGGCTTATACAAAACACTTCACGGGAGAACCCATGCGGATACTGGTTACCGGCGCGGCCGGTTTCATCGGCTCGGCGCTGTCGGCGCGATTGCTCGAGCGCGGCGACACGGTCGTCGGCCTGGACAACCTCAACGACTACTACGAGGTCAGCCTCAAGGAAGCGCGACTGGCGCGCCTGACCGGACAGGAGGGCTTTTCCTTCGAGAAACTGGACGTGGCCGACCGCGAGGGCATGGCCGAGTTGTTCGAGCGGGTGAAGCCCGATCGCGTGGTGCATCTGGCCGCCCAGGCCGGGGTGCGTTACTCGCTGGAAAATCCGCACGCCTACATCGACAGCAACCTGGTGGGCTTCACCAACATCCTCGAGGGCTGCCGTCACAACGACGTCGGCCACCTGGTGTACGCCTCGTCGAGCTCGGTGTATGGGGCGAACAGCGAGATGCCGTTCTCGGTGCACCACAACGTCGACCACCCGCTCTCGCTGTACGCGGCCACCAAGAAGGCCAACGAGCTGATGGCGCACACCTACGCCTCGCTTTACGACCTGCCGACCACGGGCCTGCGCTTCTTCACGGTCTACGGCCCCTGGGGCCGGCCGGACATGGCGCTGTTCAAGTTCACCAGGAACATCCTCGCCGGCGAGCCGATCGACGTTTATAACTACGGCCATCACCGGCGCGACTTCACCTATATCGACGATATCGTCGAGGGCGTGATCCGCACGCTCGACCACGTCGCCGAAGCCAATGACGACTGGGACGCCGCCGCGCCGGATTCCGGCACCTCGTTCGCCCCCTGGCGGGTGTACAACATCGGCAGCCACCGGCCGGTCGAGCTGTTGCGCTACATCGAGCTGATCGAACAGGCCGTCGGCAAGAAGGCCGAGCTCAACCTGCTGCCGATGCAGCCGGGCGACGTGCCGGATACCTACGCCGACGTCGAGGACCTGAAAACGGACGTCGGCTACGCGCCGAGCACGCCGGTCGAGGAGGGCGTCGCCCGCTTCGTCGCCTGGTACCGGGACTACTACGAGCGCTGAGCCGTCGCGGACGGCAGGGAGCCGAGACATGGCTGCGGAACTCTGGGAAATACGGGATTTCATCGCCGGGCTGCCGGCCTTCGCCGAGCTGCCGGCGTCGTCGCTGGACGTCCTGCCGCGGCGCCTGGTCGTGCGCTATCTGCGCCGTGGTCGGCCGTTCCCGCCGGATGATGCCGGGCCGGGTCTTTGGATCGTGCGCAGCGGGGCGGTGACCGTGCGCGACTCGCAGGGCGCGCTGCAGGAGAAGCTCGGCGAGGGCGATCTCTATCACGCCACCGAGGACGCGGCCGGCGACATGCAGCTCGCCGTGATCGAGGACAGCCTGTTCTACCACCTGCCCGAGTCGGTGTTCGAGGCGCTGATGCAGGACTATCCGGCCTTTGCCTGGCGCTTCGAGCGCTCGCGCCGCGAACGGCTCGAACGGGCACTGACCGAGCTGGCGCAGGGCGGTCGTGTCGAGGCGCTGATGGCAACCACGGTCGGTTCGTTGTTGCGGCGTGAGCCGGTCAGCACGAGTCCGGAGACTGCCATCCGCGAGGGCGCGGCGCTGATGAGCGAGGAGCAGGTTTCGGCACTGCTGCTGGTCGAGGGCGGTCGGCTGGTCGGGCTGGTCACCGACCGCGATCTGCGCCGGCGCTGCGTGGCCGCCGGGCGTTCGGTCGACGAGCCGCTGCGCGCGATCATGACCGACCGCCTCGTGACCATCGGCCCCGAGGCCCCCGCCTTCGAGGCCTCCCTGCGTTTCTCGCGTCACAACATCCATCACCTGCCGGTACTTGCCGAGGGAGGCGAGCTGGTCGGCATCCTCTCGACCTCGGACCTGCTGCGCCACCAGGGGACGCACGCGATCCACCTGGTACGTGATGCGCTCGCGGCCGAGGACGTCGAGGCGGTCGCCCGCGTTGGTGCGCGTCTGCCGGATCTCGAACTGCAGCTGGTGAGCATGGGCGCCGACGCCGAGCCGCTGGGCGAGGCGATGGTGACCGTCACCGACGCCATGACCCGCCGGCTCACCGAGCTGGCCGAGGCCGAGCTCGGCCCGGCGCCCGTGCCCTGGGCCTGGGCGGCGCTCGGCAGCCAGGGACGCCGCGAACAGACGGCACTGACCGACCAGGACAGCGCGTTGATCCTTGACGATGCCTTCGAGCCGGCGCGCCACGGCGAGTGGTTCGAGCGGATGGCGCGCTTCGTCAGCGACGGGCTGGCCGAGGCGGGCATTACCCCGTGCCCCGGCGAGACCATGGCGACCACCGACGACTGGCGGCTGTCCGTGACCGGCTGGCAGGCGAAATTCCGTGACTGGATCGAGCAGCCCGAGCCGCACTCGGTGATGCTGACGACCAACTTCATCGACATGCGCGTCGTCGCCGGTGATGAGGCGCTGCTCGAAGCGATCTGGGACGAGGTGCGCCCGCAGGCCCGCCGCAACACGGTCTTCCAGCGGGCGCTGGCGCACAACGCGCTGGCCGTGCGCATGCCACTGGGCTTCTTCCGCCGGCTGGTGGTGGTCGACGACGAACAGCACGACGAGCGGCTCGATCTCAAGCACTACGGGCTGTTGCCGATCGCCGATATTGCCCGGCTGCATGCGGTGGCCCTGGGGTTGGCCGAGTTGCACACGGTCCGTCGGCTGGAGGCGGCGGCGCGCGCCGGAGGACTGTCATCGGAAGCCGCCGGTGAGCTCGTGGATGCCTGGCGTTTCTTCTATGTGCTGCGCGCCCGGCACCAGGCCGGTCAGGTGCGTCGCGGCGAGCCGCTCGACAACCGGCTCGATCCGGCCTCCCTGTCGGGACTGGAGCGCGATCACCTGCGTGATGCCTTCCGCGTGGTCGACGATCACCAGCGCTGGCTGAAGACGCACTTCGACGTCACCGGAACCCGCTGAGATGGCGCTGGTTCGCCTGTCCTGGTTCCCGCATGCGACCTGGCTCAAGTGGCGCCGGCGGCGTCAGCGGGCGCTCGCCGGGGACGGTTCGCCGCTCGCCGCGCTGCTCGACTGCCCGTTGCCCGACCTGGATACCGACTGGACCGAGAGCGAGTACGTGGTGCTCGACTTCGAGACCACCGGTCTCGATCCGCGTAACGACCGGTTGCTGAGTGCCGGCTTCGTGGTGATGCGCGGGCCAACCATCGATCTGTCGACCGCCGAACACGGCCTGATCCGCCCCGACATGGCGATCCCCGAGGCCAGCGCGGTCATCCACCGCATTACCGACGACCGGGCCGCCACCGGCCGGCCGGAACGCGAGGTGTTGGCCGAGGTGCTCGAGGCAATGAGCGGCCGGGTGCTGGTGGCGCACAACGCCCGTTTCGAGATCGCCTTTCTCAGTGCGGCCTGCCGACGACACTTCGGCGCGGTGCCGGTGGTGCCGGTAATCGACACACTGCAACTTGCGCGTCGTGGCTTCGAGCGTCGTCACCTGCATCATGGGCCGGGCGAACTGCGACTGGACTCGCTGCGCAACCGATACCACCTGCCGCGCTACCACGCCCATCACGCGCTGGTCGATGCGCTGGGTACCGCCGAGTTGTTCAGTGCGCTGTGCCAGGACCGGGTCGCCCCGGAGGGCCACCTCGGCGTGCGCGAGCTATTGGTGCTGCTCTGAGACGAGCCCGTCAAGCAGCGGCGACCGAACCCGGGGCAACTCGCTGGTGGACGCTCTCGCGCAGCGAGAGCAGGGCGGGGACCACGAACAGCACCAGCAGGGTGGAGT
Source organism: Guyparkeria hydrothermalis (assembly GCF_023555385.1). Lineage (NCBI taxonomy): Bacteria > Pseudomonadati > Pseudomonadota > Gammaproteobacteria > Chromatiales > Thioalkalibacteraceae > Guyparkeria > Guyparkeria hydrothermalis. Next base: position 730,985 of record NZ_JAJSED010000001.1, on the reverse strand, counting down.
AACCAAGCCCGAAGGCGATCGAGGTGGCCATCGGGATCAGGAATTGCGCCTGCAAGGACGTCTCGAACAGCAGCGGCGTCAGCCCGCCGATGGTGGTCAGCGAGGTGAGCATCACGGCACGCAGCCGCTGCACGGCCGCCTGTTCGAGCGCCGCGTCGGGCGCGAGGCCGGCGGCCAGCTGGTCGCGATAGAAGGCGACCAGGATGATGGCGTTGTTGACCACGATCCCCGACAGGCCGAACAGGCCGAACAGAGAAAGGATGGTCAGTTCGATGTCCATCAGCCAGTGGCCGGCAATCGCGCCGACCAGGCCGAACGGGATCACGGTCATGACGATGAACGGCATGGTCCAGGCCGAGAACACCCACACCAGCACCACGTACATCAGCGCCAGGCCGAGGTAGAGGCCGAACTTCATATCGGCCATGGTCTCGCGCTGGTCGGCCTGGCGGCCCTCGAAGCTGTAGTCGAGACCGAAGCGGCTGGCCAGGGCCGGCAGGGTGTCCGACTGGAGTGCCGAGCGCAGGGTTTCGGCGCTGGTCAGGTCGCGGTTGATCTCCGCGGAAACCTCCACGGCCCGTTTGCCCTCGGCGTGCCGGATCGCCTCGAAGCCGCGCTGCGAGCCGAAGTCCACCACCTGACGTATCGGCACGAACGCGCCGTCATCGGTGCGGAGGCTGATGTCGTCGAGCGAGGCGATATGCCGGCGTTCCTCTCGCGGCAGCATGACGCGCACCTCCACCTCGTCGGGGCCCGACTGGAAGATCTGGCTTAGCGCGCCGTCGTAGGCCGCGCGCAACTGACGGCCGACTTCTTCCGTGGTCAGGCCCAACGCACGCCCCTGGGCATTGACCGAGAAGGTGATCTGTTGCCGGCCGTAGGGCAGGTCGTCGCTGACGTCGACGACGCCGGGCAGGCTCTTGAGCGTCTCGGCCAGCGAGACGGCCGCGTCCTTAAGATTCTCGGTGGTGCTGCCCTTGAGCCGCACGGTGAGATCGGCCCCCGGCGGTCCGCCCTGGCGGGAACTGATCGAGAAGTTCTCCATGCCCGGCGGCACGGCGGTGTTCTCCTTCCAGACCCGGATGAATTCGGCGTTGCGCGTCTGCCGGTCGTCCGGGGGCACCAGCTCGATCAGCATCGAGCCGAGCTGGTCGCCCTTGATGGCGTTCTGGGCGCCGATGGTGCTGCCCTGTCGGGTGATGGCCGTCTGGATCAACGGCTCGCCCAGCTCCTCCTCGGTGCGGGCGAGGCTCTCCTCCAGTTCGTGCATGAAGGCCTCCATCCGCTCGCGGTCGGTGCCGGCGACGAAGGTGGCATTGGCATAGACGATCTGCGACTCGGGCGTGGGGAAGAAGGTAAAGCCGACCCGCCCACCGGCCAGCAGACCGACCGCGAGGATCACCGAGGCCACCGCAGCGGCCAGCGTCACCCCGCGGTGGCCGATCGCGAAACGCACCGCGTGACGGAAATGCCGGTCGCGGAAATGGTCGAAACCACGGTCGAATCCCTCGCGGAAACGGGCCAGTCGGCCGCGTTTCTCCCCGGCGGCATCCTGGCCGCTGAAGGCGCCACGCAGGTGGCCCGGCAGGACCAGGAATGCCTCGACCAGCGACGCGGCGATCACGCAGATCATCACCACCGGGATGTCGCGCAGGATCTGCCCAATCGTGCCGCCGACCACCAGCAGTGGCATGAAGGCGGCGATGGTGGTCAGCGACGAGGCCATGACCGGCCAGAACATGCGTCGGGCGGCGCCCTCGGAGGCACTCAGTGCCGGTTCGCCGGCCCGGAAGTGGGCATCGGCATCCTCGCCGACCACGATCGCGTCGTCGACGATCACGCCGAGCGCCATGATCAGCGCGAACAGCGAGATCATGTTGATCGAGCCGCCGATCAGCCACAGGATCGCCATGGCGGCGAGGAAGGCCGCCGGGATGCCCGCGGCGACCCAGAAAGCCACCCGCCCGGGCAGGAACAGGTAGAGCAGCACGAGCACCAGGATCAGGCCGCCGGCACCATTGGTGACCAGCAGGTTGATCCGGTCGCGGATCAGCTGCCAGGACTGGTCGTAGGCCTTGAGCTGGAGTTGTGGCGGCAGGGTCGGCCGGGTGTCGTCGATCCATTGCTGCAGCGCCTCGGCCGACTCGAGGCTGTCGCCGTGCTGGGCGCGTTGCAGGACCAGTTCGGCAGCCGGCTTCCCCTCGTGACGCATGAGGAGCGAATCACGGCGGGGCTCCAGGAGGATCTGGGCGATCTGTTCCAGGTCGAGCCGGGCCTGTGGCGAGCTGATGACCGACAGGTCAGCGAACTCGATCGGCCGGCGACGCTGCTCGACGGCACGCAGTTCGCGCCCGCCGTCCGCGCTGCCGAACTCCCCGGCGGGCACGTCGCGCGACAGGGCGTTGACCGACTCGGAAAGCTGCGGCAGCGAACGGCCCAGCTGGACCAGCGTGGCGGAGGGCACCTCGATGGCGATCCGCTGTTCGGGCACGCCGTTGACCTCGATCCGGTCGATGCCCCGGTCGATCAGCTCGCGCTCGAAGCGGTCGACCCAGTGGCGTAGCGCCTCGCGGTCGACTTCGCCGTACACCAGCAGTCGCCCGACCGGGTCGAACTTGGGCACGCGGCTGATCTGGGGCGTTTCGGCGTCGGCCGGGAAATTGCGGAAGGTATCGACCTGTTCGCGCACGTCGTTGAGCGCCAGCACCGCGTCGGTGCCCTGGATGAACTCGATGGTGATGGTCGAGATCCCCTGGGCGGAGGTCGAGGTCATCGTGTCCACGTTGGGCACCGAGCGCAGCCGTTCCTCGAGGGGCTCGGTGATGCCGCGTTCGATGTCTTCCGCCGAGGCGCCGGTCCAGACCACCGACACGGTCACCACGTCGACGGCGAAGTTTGGGAAGAACTGGATGTTCATCCGTGACAGGCCGAACAGCCCGCCGAGCACCATCAGCAGCATCACCAGGTGCGGGGCAACCCGGTGGCGCGCGAAACGTTCCAGCAGGCTCGGCGACGCCCCGTCCGTCATTCGACGGCCGCCTTGCCGGCCCCGTCCTGCCAGCGCACCTTGAGTCCGTCGACCGCGTTCGGCAACTGGGTGGTCGCGATCCGGTCACCGGCGGAAAGCGCCTCGGCGCGTACCAGCAGTTTGCCGTCGGCTTCGGGCGTGCCTGCGCCGGCCGCGCCGAGGCGCTCCACGCGGACCCGCTTCAGTCGTCCGTCGCGGATGCGGTAGAGATGATCGTTGCCGTAGAGGGCGCTGCGGGGGATGGCGATCGCATTGTCGACGGCGGGCAGTTCGAGCTCGATGGTGAGTACCTGGCCGACGCGCAGTGTGGTGTCCGGCTGGTCGAATTCGAACAGGCCCGTGACGCCCTCGCCACTGGCCTCGCCGGCCAGCCGATCGAGGTGCAGGGTACGGTTTCCTTCGCGACTGTGGGCGCTCGGGGGGCTTCCCGAGGCCAGTGACCCGGCCAGGGTGTCAACCCGGGCGGCAGGGATCAGTGCGCGGAGTTCGAAGCCGTCGCGGGGGAAGAAGTCGAGCAGGGCGGCATTGCTATTCACCAGTGCGCCGACGGTGACCTCGACCGGGCCAACGAGCCCGTCGGCGGGGGCTTCGACGCGGGCGCGGTCGACATCGCGCTCGGCGGCGGCGACATCGGCGGCTGCCGCGTTACGGCGGGCCTCCAGTCCAGCCAGACGGGCATCGAAGGTCGCCAGGCGCTCGCGGCGGGTGTTGAGCGACAGGCGGGCCTGACTGAGCGTGTCGCGCGCGGCATCGACGTCTGCCTGCGAGCCGAGGTTGCGCTTGCGCAGGTCCTGGTTGCGCTTGAGTGCGGTCTGGGCGTTCGCGACGATCTCGCGCTCCAGGGCGAGGGCATTCTGGTCGGTCTCGTGGCTGGCGCGCTCCTGGCGGATCTGGGCATCGAGATCGGCCAGGTTGGCCCGCGCCCGGTCGAGCACCGGCTGGAAGTCGCGCGGGTCGAGGGCGACCAGCAGCGTGCCCTTGTCGACATTGGTGCCGTCCTCGACCGGTACGGATTCAACCCGTGCCGAGAGCGGTGCGCGCACGGTTAATCGGTCCGGGTTGGTCACCTCGCCGTAAAGCGTGAGCACCGGGTGCCGGCGGACGGGTTCGACCACCTGGGTCTCGATCAGCCAGGCCCGCTCCTCGGGAGCGGCGCGCGGCGGTTCGGGCCGGCTGGCCTTGAGCGCCATGAACACGGCAATCGCCAGTCCGAGGATGACCAGTGGCAGGACCAGGCGAAGCAGCCAGGAACGTGCTGAACGGGGTGTCGGGGAGTGATTGGCCATCGGTATCGGTCGGTCCTTCTCGGTGACGAAAGCCGGCTGCACACGCCTGCCGAATGGGCGCGAAGCGCCTGCGAGCATAGCAAACTGTGGCTCGGCCTGGCGTTGGGGGCTGATTCAGAATAAATCCGGTTTATTCGTGGCCCCGCTCACGACTTTCCTAGCATGGCACGGATCGCACTCATTGCCTCGGCCGCGGTCGCGCGGTTTTCCTCCTCGCTCTTCTGCACCCCGACGCCTTCCCAGCGCAACAGCTCGGCCTCGATCTCCTCTAGGAACCGGCTGGGCTGGACGTCGCGCCACTGCCCGTAGCGACGCCGGCGCTTGGTTAGCGTGAAGGTCAGACTGCGCTGGGCGCGGGTGATGCCGACGAAGCACAATCGGCGTTCCTCGGCCAGCCGGTCCTCCTCCTGGCAGTCCTGGTGAGGCAGGAGATCCTCCTCCATGCCCGAGAGATACACGTGCGGGAATTCCAGTCCCTTGGCCGCGTGCAGGGTCAGCAGGCGCACGGCGTCGTCGTCCTGGTCGCGGGTCTTCTGCTCGAGAATGCCCAGCAGACTCATCTTCTGCACCAGCTCGGTCAGCGACAGGGTCTCGCCGCTGCCGTTGTCCGTGCCGATGCGATCGGTCCATTCGAGCCAGTCCTGCAGGTTGGTCCAGCGCCGTTCGGCGGCCTTGGCGGTGTTTTCCTGCTCGCGCAGGTAGCCGAAGTAGTCGATTTCATCGAGCAGCGCGCGCATGGCGTCGGCCGCCGGTTCCTCGTCCATGCGCCGGCGAGTGGCGTCAAGCCAGTCGAGGAACTGCAGCAGCTGGTGATGGACGCGGTTGTCGAGGCGCTGCTCCGCGGTGATCGAGCGGGCCGCCTCGGCCAGGTGCGTGTGGCGTTCGCGGGCGATCTGGCCGAGCCGTTCGAGCGTGGTCGGGCCGATGCCGCGCCGCGGGGTGTTGATGATGCGCAAGAGCGCGGCATCGTCCGACGGATTCGCCATCAGCCGCAGGTAGGCCATGGCGTCCTTGACCTCGGCACGCTCGAAGAACGATTGCCCGCCGGTGAGCAGGTAGGGGATCGAGAGCTTGCGCAGCTGCTGCTCGAGCAGGCGGGCCTGGTGGTTGCCACGGAACAGGATGGCGAAGTGCCGGTAGGGCGTCGCATCCTTGAAATGTCGGTGGATGATGTCCGTGGCGATGCGCTCGGCCTCGTCGTCGGCCGTGTCGCACACCAGCACGCGATGTTCCTCGCCCGGACCAACCGCGCTCCAGAGGTTCTTCGGTTGGGTGGTCGAGTCGTTGGCGATCAGCTGGTTGGCCGCCGTGAGCACCGTGTTGACCGAGCGGTAGTTCTGCTCGAGCTTGATGGTCTCCAGCCGCGGGAAGTCGCGTGCGAGATGCGAGAGGTTCTCGGGACGGGCACCACGCCAGGCGTAGATCGACTGGTGGTCATCGCCCACCGCGGTCAGTCGGCCGAGTGGCCCGACCAGCAGACGCACCAGTTCGTACTGGCTGGCGTTGGTGTCCTGGTATTCGTCGACCAGCAGGTAGCGCACGCGACGCTGCCAGCGTTCGCGTGCCTCGGGGTCGTCGCGCAGCAGCTCGACGGGCCGCTTGATCAGGTCATCGAAGTCGAGCGCGTTGCAGGCGGTCAGTTGCCGGGCATAGTCGCTGTAGAGCGAGGCGGCAGCGGCCTGCACCTCGTCTTCGCTCGCCGCCATTGCCTGTTCCGGGGTGAGCAGGTCGTTCTTCCACTGCGAGATGGTCCACTGGGCTTCCTTGGGCTCGAGCAGGCCGGCGGCGGCCTCGTTCTGCTGCAGCAGCGACTTGATCAGGTTGAGGCTATCCTCGGCGTCCAGGACCGTGAAGCCCGGCCGCAGGCCGAGGGTGCGGGTCTCGCGGCGGATGAGCTTGAGGCCGAGGGTATGGAAGGTCGAGATGTTCAGTCCGCGCCGCCGCTCCGCGGGTAGGCGCTGGCCGATGCGCTCGCCCATCTCGCGGGCCGCCTTGTTGGTGAAGGTGACCGCCCAGATGCCGCGGGCGGGCAGCCCCTTGTCGTCGATCAAGTGAACGATCTTCTCGACGATCACGCGCGTCTTGCCCGAACCGGCGCCGGCCAGCACCAGCAGCGGGGTATCGACGTGCCGAACGGCGGCCTGTTGTTGTGGATTCAGCCCTTGCATGGCGCAACCGGCGGACGATGGTGACGGGCCGTGGTGGCCTCGAGCAGGGCGGCGATCAGGATCAGCGTGCCGCCGGTCCAGACATTGGCACCGTGAATCCGGTCGCCGAGCCACGTGGCGGAGGCGACCGCGACCAGCAGCTCCAGCGTCATCAGGATGGCGGACCGCGAGGCGGGCAGGCGCTCGACCGCGTACTGAGTGGCGAGGATGGCGGCCAGCAGCATGGTTGCCCCGTAGAGCGCGCTACTGCCCACTGCCTCCAGGGTCGGCATCGTGCCGAACTCGGCGGAGAGCCCCCAGGCGAGCAGGCCGAGCAGCACGGTCGAGCCCTGCATGAGCGAGAGCTTGATGGAGATGGGCTGGTCGGCGAGAAAGCGGAACAGGGTGTTGGCTCCGGCCAGGCTGAACCCCGCGATCAGCGCGAACAGATCGGCCGGGCGCAGGCCGTCACCGAAGTCCGGGCCAAGGATCAGGAAGGCCCCGGCCAGCGCACTGACCACCGCGAGCAGTCGTGTCGGCGTGAGCGGTTCCTTGAGGAACACTCGGCCGAACAGCACACCCCAGGCCGGGATGAGGAAGAACAGCATCATCGACCGCACCACGTCGCCGTAGACCATCGCCATGGTGAAGCCCACGCCGGCGACACCGGAAGCAAAGGCGAGCAGCGCGAGCCAGGGGCCGTCCAGGCGTGAGATCGGTCTGCGGGACGGGTCCTTCCATGCCCGCCAGGCGAACGGCGCGATCACCAGCCACTGCGTGGCGAAGGCCACGACGGTGAGGAGGATCGGGCCGATGCCGAGGGCGTGGGCATGCTTCAGCCAGATCCAGGTCAGGCCCCACAGGGTCGAGCCTGCCATCAGGATGAGACTGGGCGGGACGCGCTCGCCCAAGGTCATCCCCGGTTGCACCTCAGCCGTCGACCCAGACCCGGGCGTTCTCGAACAGCCGCAGCCAGGGGCCGCGGTCGGTGGTCGAGTCGCGCTGTTCGTCCGACCAGCGTTCCGGTTTCCACGAGAACTGGCTGGCGCGCCAGACCCGTTCCGGGTGCGGCATCATGATGGTGAAGCGTCCGTCCTCGGTGGTGAAGCCGGTCTCGCCAGCGGCGGAGCCGTTGGGGTTCGCCGGGTAGGTTTCCGTCGCGACGCCATGGCCGTCGACGTAGCGCATTGCCGTGAAGGCGGCGTTGGCGTCTTCCGGACGACGGTAGGCCACGCGGCCCTCGCCGTGCGCGACGGTGATCGGCAGTCGGCTGCCGGCCATGCCGGCCAGCAGGACCGACGGCGACTGCGGGATTTCCACCAGCGACAGCCGCGCCTCGAACTGCTCCGAGCGGTTGCGCAGGAAGCGCGGCCAGTGGCTCGCGCCCGGGATCAGGTCGGCGAGCTGCGAGAACATCTGGCAGCCGTTGCACACGCCCAGACCGAAGGTGTCGTCGCGCTCGAAGAACGCCTGCATGGCGTCGCTCGCGCGGGCGTTGTAGCGGATCGCGTGCGCCCAGCCGGAGCCGGCGCCCAGCACGTCGCCGAAGGAGAAGCCGCCGCAGGCGACCAGTCCCTTCATGTCGGTCAGATCGTGCTGCCCGCCGATCAGATCGGCCATGTGCACGTCGACCGCCTCGAAACCGGCCGCCGTGAACGCCGCGGCCATCTCGACCTCGCCGTTGACGCCCTGCTCGCGCAGGATGGCGATGCGCGGGCGCTTGCCCGTGGCGATCATCGGCGCGGCGACCGATTCGCTGACCTCGAAGCTCGCGTGGCTCCCGGCGAGCTGCGGGTCATCGAAGTCGGTGGCGGCGTGGTAGGCCTGCTCGGCGGTTTCCGGGTTGTCGCGCAGTGCGCTCATGTGGAACGAGGTCGCCGACCAGATGCGCTTGAGCTCGGCCAGCGGACGGTCGATCAGGGTCTTGCCACGCCAGTCGACGTGAACCTGGCGATCGGTGGTCGCCCGACCGAGTTCGACGAGTGCATCGCCGATGCCGGCGGCCGCGAACTGCTCACGAACGACGTCGAGATCGCCGGTGCGCACCTGGATGACGGCGCCCACTTCCTCGGCGAACAGGCCGGCGAGCGCATCGCCGCCGAGACCCTCGATCTCAAGGTCGAGCCCGCAGCGGCCGGCAAACGCCATCTCGAGCAGGGCGGTAATCGCGCCCCCGTCACTGCGATCGTGGTAGGCGGTCAGGTAGCCGAGACGATTGAGCTCCTGGACCACGTCGAAGAAGGCCTTCAGGGGGGCGGCCGCGATATCGGGTGTGGTGGCGCCGGTGGCGTTGTAGACCTGTGCGAGCGCCGAGCCGCCGAGCCGGTTCTGTCCCAGACCGAGGTCGACCAGAAGCAGGCGGTTGTCGGTATCGGAGACCAGTTCCGGGGTGAGCGTGCGGCGGACGTCACTGACCGGGGCGAAGCCGGTCACCACCAGCGAGACCGGCGAGGTGACACTCTTCTCGGTGTCGTCGTCCTGCCAGCGGGTCTTCATCGACAGCGAGTCCTTGCCGACCGGGATGCTGATCCCCAGGGCCGGGCAGAATTCCATGCCGACGGTGCGCACGGTGTCGAACAGGCGCGCATCCTCGCCGTCGTGACCGCAGGCGGCCATCCAGTTGGCGGACAGCTTGATCCGGTCGGTGCCGTCGATGGCCGTGCCGGCCAGGTTGGTCACGACCTCGGCCACGGCAAGGCGAGCCGAGGCAGGAGCGTCGAGCAGAGCAACCGGGGCGCGTTCGCCCATTGCCATGGCTTCGCCGTGGTGGTGGTAGAAGTCCGTGGCCGTCACCGCGCTGTCCGCGACCGGTACCTGGGCCGGGCCGACCATCTGGTCGCGAGCGACCAGCCCGCCAACGGAGCGGTCACCGATGGTGATCAGGAAGCTCTTGTCGCCCACACCGGGGAGGGCGAGGACGCGGTCGAGGGCGGCGTTGATCTCGACGCCGTCGGCCTCGAACTCGATGGCTGGGTGTGCGCGGCGCGCGACGTCGCGATGCATCTTCGGCGGGTGGCCGAACAGAGTCTGCATCGGCAGGTCGACCGGGTTGTTGCCGAAGTGCGGGTCCTCGACCCGCAGGTGCTGCTCGGCGGTGGCGGTGCCGACCACGGCGAAGGGCGCGCGTTCGCGGTCACACAGGGCGGCGAAGCGCTCCAGATCGCCCGGCTGGATGGCCAGCACGTAGCGCTCCTGCGACTCGTTGCACCAGATCGCCAGCGGCGACATCCCCGGCTCGTCGTTGGGGATCTTGCGCAGGTCGAAAGTACCGCCCATACCGGCGTCGTTGATCAGTTCCGGCAGCGCGTTGGAGAGCCCCCCGGCACCCACGTCGTGTGCCGAGACGATCGGGTTGGTGTCGCCGAGCGAGATGCAGCGGTCGATGACCTCCTGCACGCGCCGCTCCATCTCGGGGTTGGCGCGCTGGACCGAGGCGAAGTCGAGTTCGGCGCTACCGCTGCCCGAGTCCTGGGAGGAGGCCGCGCCGCCGCCCAGACCGATCTGCATTGCCGGACCGCCGAGCACGATCAGCAGATGGCCGGGGGCGATCGGCTCCTTCTCGATCAAGTTCGGACGAATCACGCCGACACCGCCGGCGATCATGATCGGCTTGTGATAGCCCCAGGCGCGCCGGTTGCCGTCGGCATCCGTCTCGCCGGTGTTCATCTCCAGGGTGCGGAAGTAACCGCCGAGTGCCGGGCGGCCGAATTCGTTGTTGAAAGATGCCGCGCCGATCGGGCCCTCGAGCATGATCTCGAGCGGGCTGACGATCCGGTCCGGGCGGCCGAGGTCGGCGGTGGCGTGTTCCCACGGTTGCGGGAGTTCCGGGATGCGCAGATTGGAAACCGAAAAGCCCGTCAGGCCGGCCTTGGGCTTGCCGCCGCGACCGGTCGCGCCCTCGTCGCGGATCTCGCCACCGGCGCCGGTGGCCGCACCAGGGTCAGGCGAAATCGCGGTGGGGTGGTTGTGCGTCTCGACCTTGGCAAGGAAGTCGATGCGTTCGTCGACGGTTTCGTATCGGCCCGTGGCGGGGTTGACCGCGAAGCGAGTGCCGTCCTGTCCTTCGAGTACCGCGGCGTTGTCCTTGTAGGCGCTCAGGGTGCCTTCCGGGTGCCGGCGGTGGGTGTTGCGGATCATGGCGAACAGCGACAGATCGTGATCCTCGCCATCGATGGTCCAGTCCGCGTTGAAGATCTTGTGGCGGCAGTGCTCGGAGTTGGCCTGGGCGAACATCATCAGCTCGACGTCGCTCGGATCGCGGCCGAGGTGCTGATACTGCTCGGCCAGGTAGGCGATCTCGTCCTCGCTCAGGGCCAGGCCCATTTCGCCGTTGGCGTGAGCGATCGCGGCGTGGGCGTCATCGCCCAGCGCGATGCGACCGAGCGGCGCCGGTTCGGCGTGGACGAACAGCGACTCGAGCGAGGCGGCATCCCGGTAGACCGATTCGGTCATACGGTCGTGCAGGACCTCGAGGAGCTCGCGGCTCCACTCGAACCCGTCTGCGTCGATCCCGGTGCCGGACACCGCGAATTCGATGCCGCGTTCGATGCGACTGACGCCTTCAAGTCCGCAGATGCGGGCGATGTCGGTGGCCTTGCTCGACCACGGGGAGATTGTGCCGGCCCGCGGCGCGACGATCACTTGCGGCCAGTCGTCCGACCAGGCGTCCACGCTTTCACCGTAGTCGAGAAGCTCCTCGAGTCGATCCTGGTCGACGGATTTCTCGTCGTTCAGATCGAGCAGGTGGACGAACCGTGCATGGACCGCCTCGATCCCGGGGTGCAGGTCGCGCAGGCGCTCGGCGAGCTTGGCGAGTCGGAAGGGGGATCGGGCAGCGTTGCCGGTAATGATGCGCATAGGTCGGTCGGGCGTTTCGCGTGGATTCGGGTCGGGTCAGGGCACGTGTCGTCGATGCCCCGTCCGTCGGTCGGGACGGCAGGAATTGTACATCAGCGCGCGAGCGGCGCCGGTACGAATTGAACCGCATCCATGCGGTGCGGCGGGAATGCGCTCCCGCCTTGGGAGGTCAGGCCAGAAACAGGGCTCGCCAGTCGCGATTGTCGTGCTGTGACTGATCCGGACTCTCGTCGGCAGGTGGCAGCTCGATCCCGACCTGGCACTGGCCGTCGTCGAGCCCCCGTACCCAGATCACGTCGCCGATGAGGTAGAACGGTTCGCTGGTCTCGTCGAGACGGGCCACCACCTCGACGGGAGTACCCGGCGTCACCCGCTCGGCCCACTCGGCATCGCAGCACAGATTCAGGCCATTGGCGCTGATGTCGACGATCGCTCCGCTACCAACAGGGTGGGCTTCCTTTCTCAGGCGCAGCAGGCCCTTGCCGGACTTGTCCAGCCGCAAGAAATCGCGGCGGTCCTGCAGCCGTTCGTTGCCTGCCGAGGCGGTCGCGTGGTCAGAACTCATCGCGATGCTCCTCCAGTTGACTTCGCAGCCGCTCGGTGGCGCGGACGAAGCGCGGGTTGTCGAAAACCAGGCGGGTGCGTTCCTCGAGCAGGTCCTCGATGACCTGCGCCACCGGAAGACTCAGCTTCGCCTGTCCGGTGCGGTTGGCGAAGTTGACGACGCCGTTCTCGGTATCGAGATTGCGGATCTTCAGGCGCCGCAGCGCGCGGCCGGGGCCGGTATGGACCTCGAACCATTCCTCACTCTGCGCCTGCTGGTCGAAGAACTCTTGCACGAAGTCCAATGATGCAAGTAGCAGGCCATCGCGAGGAACGCCGGAGGCGGGCGCTTCGTCTTCCGGTGCCGGCTCCGCGTCCTCGGGAGATGCTTCGGCTTCCACTTCCTCGACCACAGCGACGTCCGGCGAGGGTTCGCTCGGCTCGGGCGCACTGAGGTCGACCGGTGACGGAATGTCGATGCTGGCCGTGTGCTCCGTGGCTTCGACCGGCTTGGAATCGAGCTCCGGTGTGTCATCGGTTGACGCTGCGGTGTCAAGGTTCGACTCGAGTGCCTCGGCTTCGACCGGCTCCTGCTCCGCCGCCGGGTTCGGTGCGACATCCTCCGCTGTCGGTTCCGCCTGTGGCGGCGCCGAGGCGGGTTCGCTGGCAGCGGGGCGCTCCGGGATGCTCATTTCCGGCATCTCCAGGCTGTGTCGGGCCTGTTCCTCGAGGTATTCGACGAAGCCGTCGAGCGCCTGTTGTTCCTCGGTGTACAGACCGTCGCCAGCCGTTTCGTTGAACAATCGGGTGGCCTGGCGACGGTATTCGTCGACGTCCGGCTGCTCGAGGGTCGGGTCGAGTTGCAGGGTGAGCGTGTCCTGGAGCAGGCCGATAATGCCCGACCAGGGCGCGCTCTGGCGGCCCTGGTTGATCATGGTGCGCACCATGAAGGGCTGGAAGGTCCTGTTCAGTACCGTGCGGGTCGCATCCCGCAGCGGCATGTCGGCGACGTGGCCGGCGAGGATCTTCTCGACGCGCGTCTGGCAGCGTTGCTCGATCAGCGCGAGGCGATCGCGCGCGGGGGCCGTGCGCGTCTCCTCGTGTTCCACCCGCTTGCCGCGGGAGATGTCGTGCATCTGGTCCGCGAGGCTTCGCAGCTGATCCGGCTTGTCGATGACGGCCTGCTGGATCGGCACCAGCATGTCGGCTGTGTCCTGCACGTTGGTCTTGAGGTCCGGGTCCGAACCGATCAGCGCCATCAGGTTGATGATGCGGCGGCCGGGATGATCGGCATCCGACAGGAAATGCCGATCGCGCACCGCGAGCAGCAGGATGGCGAGCTGCAGCGAGGCGATCTGGCGTCGATGGCGGGGGTCGATCAATTCGTCATTCAGCACGTCCGCGAAGGTCATGCCGACCAGGCGGATGAGGTCCCGGCTGCGTGCAGGCCAGTTACCGATGGGTAGTGTCGGTTCGATCCGCTCCATGACGAATTCGGCAAAGGCATCTGCGCGCCAGTCCTGATCGCGTTCGAAACGGAACAGGTATTGGTCGTCTCCGCCGATGGTGGCCCGGACCAGGGGCACCAGGTGTTCGGCGAGCTCCTCGGGTGACGGGCCGGCCCGTTGCGGGGCTGTGGGTGCCGTTTCCGGTGGCGGGGCGACATGCAGTGTCGGCTCGGCGTCTTCCAGCGGGTCTCGCAGTCGCTTGATCCCGGGAAGGACTCCCACCTGGATGAGATAGTCGTTGAGGACGGAGTAGACCGGCGCCAGCCGGTTGAGTACCTGCTCCGGCCAGTGGGCGATCAGCCGCAGACGAAGTGCGACCGGCAGCTCGCCGCTCTGGGCGAGGAATGCTCGGCTGATGGACTCCATGGTGTAGAGGTGCGCCGGTACGGCATCCGGATCGTCGCTGTGAAGCTGCCCGATCCGGGCCTCGAACTGGGCGTGTTCGATCCCGCAGCGCTGCTTGGCGTCGGCGAGCGCATCCTCGAACTGGATGCCGCGCGAGCGGTCACCAATCAGCTCATGCCAGTCCGGTTGTGCCGCGTCCGTTTCGGGGGCGAGCAGCTTCTCCGCCAGCCCGCGGGAGAAGCCCTCCTGTTCGCGTCGTGCCTCGGCAATCGCCTGGAATGCCTCTGCACGGCGGTCCTCGTCAGATTCGTTGGAGGCGAGGTCGAACAGCTGGCGTTCGACCCGCGCGAACAATCGTCTGACACCCTCGTGCAAGGCGGCTCCCATCAGGCGAGCCAGTTCGTCGCGGACCTGGGCGGGACTGGTCTGGAATCGGTTCATCATTGCGCGTCGGGTTTCGTGATCGCTCGGTAGAGGTCGAGATAGGAACGTGCGCTGGCACCCCAGTCGTAATGTTGAGCCATGGCCCGTTTCCGGACCCGGGACAAGTCGTCCGGGCGGCGGAACAGGGCGTCGAACTCGTCGATCGACCAGAGGATCGCGTTCATGTCCAGATGGTTCATCACGATGCCCGTCGCGGTGCCGTCGCGCAGACTCGCCGGGGTGACCGGCGTGACCGTGTCGGCGAGGCCGCCCACCTGGTGGACGATCGGCACCGTGCCGTACTTGAGGCTGTAGAGCTGGTTGAGGCCGCAGGGCTCGAACCGGCTCGGCATGATGAACGCATCTCCCCCTCCTTCCATGCGGTGGGCCAGACCCTCGTCGTAGCCGATTCGCACCGCGATCCGTTCCGGATCGGCCTCGGCGCGAGCGCGCAGCGCCTGTTCGAACCGCGCCTCGCCACTGCCGAGACAGGCGAATTGCACGTCTCGCTGACCGAGCATCGACAGCGCCTGGATCAGCAGGTCGATGCCTTTCTGCTCGACCAGCCGGCCGACGTGCACAATCAAGGGCACATCATCCCGTATCGGCAGGCCGAGCTCTTTCTGAAGGGCAGCCTTGTTTTCTTTCTTGCCGGCAAGATCCGCTTGCGAATAGTTCGTCACCAGAGCGGTGTCCTGTTCCGGATCCCAGTCCGAGCCGATGCCGTTGAGAATGCCTACCAGCGAGTCGCGGCGATGGCGGAGCAGCCCGTCGAGGCCGTATCCGAACTCGTGGGTCTGGATCTCCCTGGCGTAATTCGGGCTGACCGTGGTGATGCGGTCGGCGAAGACAATGCCGCCCTTGATGAACGACATGTTGCCCCAGTATTCGAGCCCGTCGGGGCGCCACAGGCTCCAGGGCAGGCCAAG
Source organism: Guyparkeria hydrothermalis (assembly GCF_023555385.1). Classification (NCBI taxonomy): domain Bacteria; kingdom Pseudomonadati; phylum Pseudomonadota; class Gammaproteobacteria; order Chromatiales; family Thioalkalibacteraceae; genus Guyparkeria; species Guyparkeria hydrothermalis. Next base: position 715,919 of record NZ_JAJSED010000001.1, on the reverse strand, counting down.
ACGTTCGAACGTCGACCGGTCGAAGACCCCTTGATATGCGAGGTTGTGCAGCGTGAATACCGTCTTGGGCTTGTCCGCCTCGTGAAGCAGGGCGGGAATCAGGCCGGTCTGCCAGTCGTTGGCGTGCACGACGTCCGGTTGCCACTCGGGGTCGACGTCGCCGGTTGCCAGGGCGACGGCCGCCCGAGCGAACAGGGCGAAGCGATCCGGGTTGTCGTGCCAGGAATTCCCGTCCGGTCCCATGTAGGGGTTGCCCTGGCGGGCCGAGAAGGTGGGGTGGTCCACTAGGTAGACGGGCACGCCGCTGTCGGGCATCACGGTCTGCAGGATGTCCACCGGCTGGCCGAGCACATCAATGTGAGCCACGTGTTCCGTGGTCTGGTCCTCGCGCAGCGCGAGATCGCCATAGCGAGGCAGGACGAGACGGACAGTGACGCCGAGCTCGGTCAGCGCCGCCGGCAGGGCGCCGGAGACGTCGGCGAGTCCCCCGGTCTTCATCAGGGGATAGGCTTCACTGGTCGCGAACAACACAGACAGCGACACGTCGGTATCTCCTCGATTCGATTGAGCGGGTGGTCAGTTCACGGCACGGCCGTATCCGGGCAGGGGACCGTGGTCGGAGTATCGCATGTTATCCGATTGCTGTGTTCCGACCACGGGCTCATCATCCGCGCCCGGCGCCTCGCCGGCGTCAGTGGCCGGAATACTTGAGAACGACCGCACTCAGGCCCGGGATGTCGAGCGAGAGGCTCGCGGGCTGGCCGTGCCAGGGTGTCTCGTCGGCCGCCGTGGGTTGCGGGTTTTGGCCCGAGCCGCCGAATTCCGCGCTGTCGGTATTCAGCAGTACCTGGTAACGCCCGGTCTTGGGGACGCCGACGCGGTAACCCGACCGCGAGACTGGCGTGAAATTCATCACGATCACCAGGCTCTCGAAGTGACCGTGGCGGCAGAAGCTCACGACCGACTGGTTGCGGTCGTTGCAGTCGATCCACTCGAAGCCGCCGGCCTGAAAGTCCCGCTCGTGCAGTGCCGGTTCCTGGCGGTAGCGGAAATTGAGCTGGTCGACCAGCGCCTGGATGCCTTGATGATGGGGATATTCCAGCATCCACCAGTCGAGTTCGCGGGCGTGCGACCATTCGTTGCCCTGGCCGAACTCCGTGCCCATGAACAGGAGCTTTTTGCCGGGGAAGGTGAATTGCCAGGCGAACAGCAGCCGCAGGTTGGCGAAACGTTGCCACTCGTCACCCGGCATCTTGTTGGGCAGGGCGCGTTTGCCGTGCACGACCTCGTCGTGGGACAGCGGCAGGATGAAGTTCTCGGAAAACGCGTACAGCAGCCCGAAGGTGAGCAGGTTGTGGTGGTGCGGACGGTGGAGCGGGTCCTCGCTGAAATAGGCAAGCGAGTCGTTCATCCAACCCATGTTCCACTTCATCGAGAACCCGAGCCCGCCATCGTCCGGCGGGCGGGAGACCATCGGCCAGGCGGTCGACTCCTCGGCCATCATCAGGGTGCCGGGATTGCGTGACAGGATGGTGTGGTTGAGTCGCTGCAGGAATTCGATCGCTTCGAGGTTCTCGCGGCCGCCGTGCTTGTTCGGCAGCCAATCGCCAGCTTGACGGGAGTAGTCGAGGTAGAGCATCGAGGCGACGGCATCCACGCGCAGGCCGTCGAGGTGCAGGTGCTCGATCCAGTATTGCGCCGAGGCGATCAGGAAGTTTTCCACCTCCCGGCGACCGTAGTTGAAGATCAGCGTGCCCCAGTCGCGGTGCTCGCCGCGACGGGGGTCCTCGTGCTCGTAGAGGGCGCTGCCGTCGAAACGGGCCAGGGCGAAATCGTCTCGCGGAAAATGGGCCGGGACCCAGTCGAGGATCACCCCGATCCCGGCCGCGTGGGCGCGGTCGACGAAACGGCAGAATGCGTCTGGCGTGCCGAAGCGGCTGCTGGGAGCGAAATAGCCAGTGGTCTGGTAGCCCCACGAGCCGTCGAACGGGTGCTCGGTTACCGGCAGCAGCTCGATGTGCGTGAACCCGCGTTCCTGGACATAGGGGATGAGCTGGTCGGCGAGCTGGTCGTAGCTGAGGAAGTCGCCGTTGTTGCGCCGCCACGAGCCCAGGTGGACCTCGTAGATCGAGATCGGCGCCTGGTCCCAGTGCCACTGTTCACGCCGAGAGATCCAGTCCTCATCCTGCCAGTCGAAGTGCTGAAAGGCGGGTACGATGGCCGCGGTGTCGGGGCGTTTCTCGAACGACCGCCCGACCGGATCGGTGCGCAGCCGGGTCTCGCCAGTCAGCCGGCTGGTGATTTCGTACTTGTAGAGATCGCCGACGTTCACGCCGGGGATGAACAGCTCCCAGACGCCGCTTTCCCCCAGCACGCGCATCGGGTGGCGGCGTCCATCCCAGTCGTTGAAGCTGCCGACCACACTTACCCGCTCGGCGTTGGGTGCCCAGACGGAAAAGCGCGTGCCGACGATGCCGTCGACGGACAGGACCTGCGCGCCCAGCATCTGCCATAGTTGCAGGTGGCGTCCCTCGGCGAACAGGTGGAGATCGAGCTCGCCCACGGTGGGCAGGAAGCTGTAGGGATCGATCACCTGATACTCGTGGCCGTCATCGAGTGTGACGCGATACTCGGGGTGCGCGGGAACCCACTCCTTGGGCAGGGCGACCTCGAACAGTCCCGGGCAGTCCGGGTGCGCGTTCAGGCCGACGGGCTCACCGTCGCGATCCCGCGTCTCCACATGGGCGGCGTGCGGCTGGAAGGTGCGAAGGCGGAGGTTGCCCTGGTCGTCTGCATGCATGCCGAGCACCCGGTGCGGGTCGTGGTGGCGCACATCAATCAGGGCTTGAAGGTCGTTATCCATTCGGTCTCGATTCGAGATTGATCATGTCGGACGCAGGCCGAGCGAGCCCCTTTTGAAGGTGCTCGCCGCCGAACACTGACTATGGCATAGCTCGAGAGGTCCGGCGAATTTGCCTGCGGGTCGCTCGTCGCGACGCGGCAGGTTCCCCGGCGTCGGGAAATTTGTTATCCAACGGAAATGCGGATGAGCTAGTCTCTAGGCTTGATCAGGATGACGGGCCGGAGCGGGTCCGTGACAACCTCGCATTGGATGGAGTTGGAGAGGTCTGGCCACATGATTGTCGATAGCCCCAAACGACTCGTCAGTCGTATCACCCGGGACACCCTGGCCCTGGTGCTTGCCGGAGGTCGTGGCTCGCGCCTGCGCCAGCTGACCGACTGGCGGGCCAAGCCGGCCGTCCCGTTCGGGGGCAAGTTCCGCATCATCGATTTCCCTTTGTCGAACTGCGTCAACTCCGGCATCCGGCGGATGGGGGTGCTCACGCAGTACAAGGCCCATTCGCTGATCAAGCACGTACAACTCGGCTGGGGCGGCAACCACGTGGCTCGTGGCGAATTCGTCGAACTGTTGCCCGCCCAGCAGCGTGTCAACGACCAGTCGTGGTACAGCGGCACGGCCGACGCGGTCTACCAGAACATCGATATCCTGCGGGCGCACGATGCCGAGTACACGCTGATCCTTGCCGGCGACCACGTCTACAAGATGGATTACGGGCCGATGATCGCCTATCACGTCGAGAAGGAGGCGGATCTGACGGTGGGCTGCATCGAGGTGCCCGTCGAGCAGGCCCGCTCGTTCGGCGTGATGGATATCGACTCGGAAGGCCGGATTCACAGTTTCGTCGAGAAGCCCGAGAATCCGCCCACCATGCCGCGTTCGCCGGATCATTCACTGGCCTCGATGGGCATCTATGTCTTCCGTACCGATTTCCTGTTCGAACAGCTCATTCGCGACGCGGACGATCCGGACTCCGAACACGACTTCGGCAAGAACGTGATCCCGCGACTGATCGAGGAGCATCAGGTTTTCGCCTATCCGTTCCGAGAGCCGGGTCAGGACGAGCAGTCCTACTGGCGTGATGTCGGGACGATCGACTCCTATTGGTCGGCGAACCTCGAGTTGATCGGGGTGGAGCCGGATCTGAATCTCTACGACACGGAATGGCCGATCTGGACCTACCAGGAGCAACTGCCGCCCGCCAAGTTCGTCTTCGACGAGGACGGCCGTCGGGGCACGGCCATCGATTCGATGGTCAGCGGCGGCTGCATCATCTCGGGGGCCGTGGTGCGCCATTCGCTCCTGTTCTCCAACGTGATGGTGCGCGAACAGGCCTATGTCGAGGATGCGGTCATCCTGCCGAACGTTCAGGTGGGCGAGGGCGCCGAGGTTCGGCGTGCCGTGATCGACAAGGGCTGCATCATCCCGCCCGACATGAAGATCGGTGTCGATGCCAACGCGGATCGCGAACGTTTCGAGGTCAGTCCCAACGGCGTCGTGCTGGTCACCCCGCAGATGCTCGGCCAGAAGCTTCACATGGTGCGCTAAATCGCCTCGTCAGGCGATCGGCTTGCTGCCAAGTTCGGGAATGGGTGACATGATGAACAAGCTTCCCGTGGTGTTCCTTTGGCACATGCATCAGCCGGAATACCGCGATCCGCGCGACGGTGTTTATCAGCAGCCCTGGACGTACCTGCACGCGCTCAAGGATTACGTCGACATGGCCGCGCACCTCGAGCGCTGGCCCGAAGCGCGCGCGGTCGTTAATTTCGTACCGATCCTCCTTGAGCAGCTGGAGGACTACGCCACCCAAATCGCACGATATCGAGAGTCGGGGAAGAGCGAGGGCCTGCGCGATGCGGTTCTCAAGAGCCTCGCCGATCCGGGAGCGCTGGTCGGCGAGGAGCGCAGCCGCGCGCTCTTCGCGTTGCAGCGCGCCAACCGCGAGCGGATGATCGACCGCTTCCCGACGTTCGATCGACTGATCGATGTGGCCGAGGCGCTTTCTGCCACGGATGCGCCCGGGCGTTACGCCGATGATGCCTTTCTGGGCGATCTCTCGACCTGGTACCACCTGGCCTGGTGTGGTGAGACGTTGCGCCAGACCCATCCGCTCATTGCCAGCCTGGAAGAGCAGGGCGGGAATTTCTCCGCCGAGTCACGTCAGGCATTGGTTGAGCTGATCGGCGAAACCATCGCCGGATTGTTCGAGCGCTACCGGACGCTGGCGGAGCGCGGGCAGGTCGAGCTGTCGATGACACCTTACGCCCACCCGATCGTGCCACTGCTTCAGGACCTGCGGGCTGGAACGGAGAGCGAGCCGGCCGCTCCTCAGCCTGAGGCGACCGACTACCCGGGTGGCGAGGACCGGGCGCTGTGGCACATCGAGCACGGCCGCGAGGTGTTTCGTCGTCTGCTGCGCGTCGAACCGGCGGGGTGCTGGCCGTCGGAAGGGGCGATTTCCGATCCGACGTGTCGTCTGCTGGCACAGGCGGGTTTCGACTGGATGGCCAGTGGCCAGCAGGTGCTGCGCAACAGCCTCAATCACGCGCGGCAGGAACTGCACTGTCAGCACCGATCGTATGAGCGTCCGGACCAATCCATCCGTCTGTTCTTCCGCGATGACGGCCTGTCCGATCGCATCGGGTTCGACTACCAGAACTGGCATGCCGACGATGCCGTCGGGGATCTGGTTCACCACCTGGTCTCGATCGCTGATACCTGCAAGCACCTCGAGGTCGACGCCCCGATCGTGCCGATCATTCTCGACGGCGAGAATGCCTGGGAGCATTACCCCGACAACGGGTTCTGGCTGCTCGACGGGCTCTACAAGCGACTGTCCGATCATCCGCGTCTGCAGATGACCACGTTCTCCGAGTATCTGTCCGGGCAACCCTCGGCAGTGACCTTGCGTGCGCTCGTGGCTGGCAGTTGGGTGTACGGAAATCTTGCCACCTGGGTGGGGGAAGCGGCCAAGAACCGCGCCTGGGATCGGCTGGTGGAGGCACGCGAGGCGTATTTGTCCGCCGAGGAAAAAGGGTTCTGGGATGACGAAACCGCCCGACGCAACGCGCGGCAGCTTGCGGTCTGCGAGGGATCCGACTGGTTCTGGTGGTTCGATGACGACAGTCCGGCCGACGCCGTGCGGGACTTCGATCGGCTGTTCCGTCTCCAGCTTGCCCGGCTGTACGAACTGATCGAGGAAACGCCACCCGAGGCGCTGGACATGCCCGTCTGCGAGCCCGTTCCCGACGATGGGCGCGAGAAGACCGGCGGAACGATGCGCCGCGGCCAGGCATGAACGACGATCTCGGCCACTGCGAGCCGCCGGCGACTCGGCGGCGTGCGGGATTGCTCCTGCCGGTTGCCAGCCTGTCGGAACCGGGGTTCGGTCGGGCAGCGCGTGAGCTGATTGATTTCCTGGTCCGCTCGGGGCTGTCGGTGTGGCAGATGCTGCCGCTCGGTCCGACGCATCCTGACGGTTCGCCCTACCAGTGCCTGTCGTCGTTCGCCCTGGAGCCGTCGTTGCTCGATGAACGGGATCTGGCCGCGGACCCGGCATTCGCCCCCGGAACACCGGTTGCCGAGCGTCGTCGGGGAGGGGGTGCCAGTCCGGCGCTGTACGAGGGGTTCATCGCCTTCCGTGAACGGGAGGCCGAGTGGCTGGACGATTATTGTCGATTCATGGTGGTGCGCGCGACTCAGGGTGGTCGGTCGTGGTTCGACTGGCCGAGCGGGCTGCGTGATCGGGAGGCGTCGGTCATGAAGGCGTTCGTGCAGGAGCACGCCGGTAGCATCGAGGCGGCGGCCTTCGAACAGTTCCTGCTCGATCGCCAATGGAAAGCGCTCCGGGGGCAGGCGCGGGAGAACGGCATTTGCCTGTTCGGCGATCTGCCGATCTTTGTCGCCGGTGACTCGGCCGATGTCTGGGCCAATCGGGCGCTGTTCGATCTGGACGTCGATGGTCGGCCCAGCGTGGTGGCCGGTGTCCCGCCTGACTACTTTTCGGCGACCGGCCAGCGCTGGGGTAATCCGTTGTTCGATTTTGAGCGGATGGCGGAAGACGACTTTGCCTGGTGGCGATCCCGGTTGGCGCGTCACCTCGAATTGTACGACTGGGTGCGCATCGACCACTTCCGCGCGTTTTCGGCCTACTGGGCCATTCCGGCCGAGGATGACGATGCGACCAGCGGACGCTGGGTGGAGGCGCCAGGCGATGACCTGCTCGAGTCACTCAGGCGGGTGGGGGACAGCGACCTGCCGCTGGTGGCCGAGGACCTTGGAGTGATAACGCCCGAGGTGACTGCGTTGCGCGATCGCTTCGGCCTGCCCGGCATGGTCGTGCTGCAGTTCGCTTTCGACGGCAGCGAGGGCAACCCGCACCGGCCCGACCGCCATAGGCCGCAAAGCGTCGTCTACACGGGCACGCACGACAACGACACCACGCTCGGATGGTGGTGGTCGCTTGACGATGCCCAGCGCGCCGGGATCAGGCGAGAACTGGAAACCGTTGCCGGCATCGATCCGGCCACGCCGATGCCCGATGCGCTGGTAGAGGTGGCTCTGGGCTCGCGTGCTTCGCTGGCGATACTGCCCGTCGCGGATCTGCTGAATCTGGGTTCGGAGGCGCGCATCAACGTCCCGGGCACCTCGGAGGGCAACTGGACGTGGCGGTTACCGGCCGGTGCGCTGGATGACGAGATGGCCGAACGCACCCGGATAAGGCTGGCCGCGCACGACCGCCTGATCTGAGGTGTTTTGAAACGAGAAAAGCCACCGCAACGCGGTGGCTTTTGGTTTTCACGGCACGGACTGCAGGCGGCCTAACCGGTGTTTCGCATCCCCGCGGCGATCGCGTTGATGCTGCGCAGCAGCGGCGGCAGCCACTTCTCGCGCTCGGCCTCCGGTACGGTTTCGTCCCGGTGGCGCGCCAGCAGGGTGATCTGGATGTGGTTGAGCACGTCCAGGTACGGATTGCGCCGCTTCATCGAGGTGCCGATGTACTCGTCGATCTCGATCAGGTTCTTCGCGTGTGCGACTTCCAGCAGTTGGTCGACGGTGCACTCGTACTCGGTCCGGATCTTCTCGTAGACCGCTTCTGCCTGCTCCTTGTCGGAGACAAGGCCGGCGTATTCGCGGGCGATGTTCATTTCCCCCTTGGTCAGCGACAGCTGCGTGTTGCGCAGCACGCTATGGAAGAACGGCCACTGCTCGAACAGTTCGTGCAGCACGTCCTCGCGCCCCGGGTTCTCCTCGCGCCAGCGCTTGATGGCCGAGCCGATCCCGTACCACGCCGGCAGCGTGTGGCGCGACTGTGACCAGCCGAATACCCACGGGATCGCGCGGACCGAGGCCTTCGACAGGTCACCCTTCTTCCGCGAGGTCGGGCGCGAGCCGATGTTGAGCAGGCCGAGCTCACGCACCGGGGTCGCTTCGTGGAAGTAATGGAAGAAAAACGGCGTGTGATCGGTGAGGTCGCGATAGGTCTCCTCGCCGAAGCGGGCGAGATCCGAAACCACCTGCTCGTAGTCCGGCGGGACCGGATCTTCCGCGACCACCTGGTGGCGGGCTGCCTTCATCAGGCCGGTTGCCCCCATGGTCAGCTCGTAGATCGCCGTCTCGTTATTGCTGTACTTCGAGGAGAGCACCTCGCCCTGTTCGGTGAACTTGATCTGTCCCTCGACGGTGCCTTGTGGCAGGGAGAGGATCGACTCGTGGGTCGGGCCGCCGCCGCGTGCCACGGTACCGCCACGGCCGTGGAACAGGCGGCACTCGATGCCGTGCTCGCGGGTCACGCGGATGACACGCTTCTGGGCGTTGTACAGGCTCCAGGTAGAGGCGAGCGAGCCGCCATCCTTGCAGGAGTCCGAATAGCCGAGCATGACCTCTTGCAGTTCGCCCGAGGCGCGCACCAGACCGCGGTAGGTCGGGTTGTCGAACAGGCGGCCGAGCACGTGCTCGATGTGCTTGAGATCCTCGATGGTCTCGAACAGCGGCGAGACCTGGATGTCGCTGAACCACTCGCCGGCGTCGTTCTTGCCGACCAGTCCGGTGATCGAGGCGAGATACATCACCTCCATCACGTGGCTGGCCGAGTGGGTCATCGAGATGACGTAGGTGCCGAAGCACTCGCGGCTGATGTGATCGATCAGCTGGCGCTTGACCTCGAGGACCTTGATCACCTCGCGGCTCTTCTCGCTGAGATCGGAGAGCGACTCGGCACGATGGGTGCCGGCCTCGATCAGCTCGCCCAGCACGCGGGTGCGGTCGTCCTCGGCCAGGTTGGCGTAGTCGACGTCTGGCGCGAGTTGCTTCAGGACTTCGCTGACGGTCTCGGTGTGTTCGGTGGACTCCTGGCGGATGTCCAGACGGACCAGATGCCAGCCGAAGGTCTCGGCGAGACGGATCAGGTCCTTGAGGTCGCCGTCGGCCAGCAGGTGGTCACCGATGCCGGTCAGCGAATCGCGCAGCCGGTAGAGATCGTCGAGAAACGCGTCCTTGCTCTGGTAGGCGCGCGGGTCGAGTTGGGCCGGCTTGCGATCGAGCTCGCTGTGGATGTAGGCGAGGTTGTAGCGCAGGCGCTGGCGGATCGCACGCAGCTTGAGACGGTAGGGCTCCTCGGGGAAGAACTCGCCGTTGTGCGTGTTCTGCTCGAGCATGTCGAGCGCTTCGGCATCCGCCTTGAGCTGCAGCTGCTGGCAGTCGATCTCCGGGACCAGCTGCAGCGAGTGGGTCAGGATGCGCTTGAGTGTCTCGATCCGGTCGAGGTACTCGTTGATGATGGTTTCCGAGGCGAGGCAGACGGCCTGGATGGTGACGTCGTGCGTCACGTAGGGGTTGCCGTCGCGGTCGCCGCCGATCCAGGAGCCGAACTTGAACAGGCTCGGCACCTTGACCGGGTTGTCGGGGTGGGTCTCGTTGTAGTTCAGGTTGACCGCCCGCTCGAGGTAGCGATACGCCTTGGGCACCGCGGCGAAGATCGAGGTGCGGAAGTAATACATGCCCAGGCGGATCTCGTCTGCCACTTCAGGGCGCGTCGTGCGCACCTCGTTGGTGCGCAGCAGGGCGAGGATGATCGACTTGACCTCGTCGAGCAGTCGCTCGCGCTCGACACCGGTCGCCTCGGGACGATCGAGCTCACCGCAGAGCAGGAAGATCCGGCGCTGCAGGTCCATCACGGTCCGGCGTTTGGCCTCGGTCGGGTGAGCGGTGAACACCGGCATGTAGACCAGCTGGTCGAGCAACCCCTGGAGTTGCTCCGGGGTCATGCCCTCGCGGTGGAAGCCGCGGATGGTGTCATAGAACGATCCGCGCCACAGGCGCAGCCCGCGGCGGATCTGGCGGCGACGGTGCTGGTGGGAATAGTCTTCTTCGGCAATGTTCACCAGGTTGAAGTACAAGCCATAGGCACGCACGACGAGGTTCAGGCTGTTGGCGTCGAGGCCCTCGATCTCGTCCATCAACTGCTGGTAAAGCGCCTTGTCGTGGCTCTTGCGCAGATGGATGAAGCCACGGCGGAGGCTCTCGACCGTGTCGAACACGGTTTCGCCGGCCTGCTCACGCAGCACTTCACCGAGGAGGTTGCCGAACAGGCGCACTCGTGCGCGCAGGGCCTTGTCCTTGTCTTTGCTTGTCGTCATCGCGTCTGTTGTCTCGCGGCTTGATGTAGGCGGCTCCGTACCGGGGGTCGCGGCGGCCGGAGAGGGCACCCGACCCAGGGGGTGGCCCGTGGAATACGGTCGGGTGCATCCAGAAAATCGCGGGCATTATATCGATTTCTGCCCCTTCTTGCCCGCACAGACCATGACCGCCGCGCCCTCGCCAAAGTTCTCGCGGATTGGTTTGACCCTGACAAGGGGCGTCCGGGACGCCGTTACCGCGGTCATAGAAATCACACTCACCTGGACTACGCTCAGGTAAGAGGCCCGCCGCGAACGCGTAGGCGTGGCGTGGACCTTGCATGACCAATTCTCGTCAACCATGGGGCAAATGCCGATTCGCCCGATGGTTCTTGATGTTTCGTTTCCACTCAGGGTGATTCCGTTATGAAACTCGCGATTTTCGGTCTTGGACGCATGGGTGCCAACATGGCTCGCCGGCTTTCCCGTGGAGGCATCACGGTGGTGGCACACAACCGGAGCCGCGAGCCGATCGACGAGCTGGTCCGGGAGGAGGAAAACGTGTTGCCGGCCTACACCGAGGCGGACGTGTTCGACTCGCTGGACGCTCCGCGCGTGATCTGGCTGATGTTGCCGGCCGGCGAGGTGACCCAAGCGGCGATCGAACGACTTCTGCCCCGAATGGAGCGCGGAGACGTGCTGGTCGATGGTGGCAATTCCCGCTACAGCGAGACCGTGGCGCATGCGGCTCGTGTCGAAGAAGCGGGTGTGCACTTCCTCGACTGCGGCACATCCGGGGGCGTGTGGGGGCTGAAGAACGGTTACAGCCTGATGGTGGGCGGCAGCGAAGCCGGTTTCGCCCACATCGAACCCGCCATTCGGACTCTGGCCCCGAGCCCCGACAGTGGTTGGGGGCACGTTGGCCCTGCCGGTTCCGGGCATTTCGTCAAGATGATCCACAACGGCATCGAATACGGAATGATGCAGGCCATGGCCGAGGGGCTGGCGGTGCTGCGCAAGAAGGAAGAGTTCGACCTCGATCTCGCCCAGGTCACCGAGTTGTGGCGAGAGGGCTCGGTGGTGCAGAGCTGGCTTCTCGACCTCACGGCTGAGGCGTTGAAGAACGAAGGGCAGGGGCTCGAGGCCATCCAGCCGAAAGTCGCCGATTCGGGGGAAGGGCGCTGGACGGCGATCGAGGCGATCGATCTCGGCGTGGCCGCGCCGGTGATGACCCTGGCCCTGCAGATGCGGTTCGCGAGTCAGGACGACGAGGGGTACGGCAACCGCGTTCTGGCCATGATGCGCAATGCGTTCGGCGGTCATGCGGTTCAGCGTCGAGGAGGGGACTAGCGCTGCCGGATTCCGTCACGCCTCATCACCGCTACCGCCGGGGTCAACATCATGCGCAAGCCCGTTCATCGTAATCCACCTCAACCGGTCACGTTCGTCATCTTCGGCGCGACGGGCAACCTCTCGCGTCAGAAGCTCCTTCCAGCTCTCTATCAACTCGAGGTGGCAGGGCGGCTGGCCGAAGGCACCCGGATCGTGGGATTCGGTCGCCGCGACTGGGATGACGAGGCCTGGCGCGAGGAGGTGCGTCGCCTGTGTCTGGCCGGGGGAGAGGAACCCTGTCCCGAGGACGAGGCGATCGACCGGCTGTTGCCGAAACTGCATTTTCTAAACGGCGATATCAACGAGTCGAGTTGTTTCGAGAATCTGGCGAGCCGACTGGAAAAGGCCGAGTTTCCCGACTGTGTCGTCTTCTATTTCGCGGTCGCGCCGTCGGCCTTCGGGGCGATTTGCCGCAACCTGGGCGTCTGCGGACTGACCGACGAGAGCCGAGGCTGTCGTCGGGCCGTGATCGAGAAGCCGTTCGGCCACGATGTCGACAGCGCCCACGCGCTCGACGGTCTGCTGCACCAGTACTTCGACGAGCGCCAGATATTCCGCATCGACCACTACCTCGGCAAGGGAACCGTGCAGAACATCATGGTGATGCGGTTCGCCAACCTGCTACTCGAGCCGTTGTGGAACCGGAACTACATCGATCATGTCCAGATATCCCATGCCGAGCAGCAGGGTATCGAGGGGCGGGGCGGTTACTACGATTCCGCCGGTGCCCTGCGTGACATGGTCCAGAGCCACCTGATGCAGATGCTCACGCTCGTGGCGATGGAACCACCAGCCTCGATGGATGCCGAAGCGGTTCGTGATGAAAAGGTGAAAGTGTTGCGCTGCATTCGACCCATCTCTCATCGGGGTGTGCATGCTCAGGCCTTCCGCGCGCAGTACGCTCGGGGGACCGTCGAGGGCATCAACGAGCCGGGATACCTGGACGAACCGGGTGTTCCTGCCGACTCGGTGACGGAGACGTACGCGGCACTGAAGCTCTACATCGACAACTGGCGCTGGCGGGACGTGCCGTTCTACCTGCGCACGGGGAAGCGGCTGGCCAAGAGTCATTCCCAGATATCGATCCGGTTTCGGGAGCCGCCCCAGCAGCTGTTCCGTGAGACCCAGATCTCGAACACGGTGCCCAACTGGCTTCTGATCGGCATTCAGCCGGAAGAGAATTTCCGGTTCGAAGTGCAGATCAAGACCGAAGGGCTGGAAATGCGGACCCGGACCGTGCAGATGGATGCCAGTTACACGGGGCCCGTGCCACCCAATCTGGATGCCTATGCCAGCCTGCTCCTCGACGCGATCAACGGCGACCAGACGCTGTTCCTTCGGTATGATGAGGTGTCATGGGCCTGGCGGGTGGTCGACCCGATCCTGCGCAACTGGGCAGTTGAACGGGACTACATCCCGACGTATCCGGCGGGCAGCTGGGGTCCGCCGGAGGCCGACCGGCTGTTCGACTCCGATTCCCACCGCTGGCGAAACAATCTCAAGATCCCCGGGGAGGATTGATGCAAAAGGAACGGTATGTCGGCCGAATGAGTCCGATATGGCAGCTGCTCGAGGTCAAGGCGACCGAACACATGCGCCGCCATCCGAACGAATGGTTCGAGACCGACCCCGAGCGCGCCAACCGCCTGAGCGGCAATGCCGCAGGCTTGTCGATCGACTATTCGAAGCAGCGGGTGACGGACGACGTCATCGACGGGCTGATCGCGCTGGCCGAGGAACGCAAGGTTCTCGAATTGCGCGATGCGATGTTCAACGGCGAGCACATCAACGGCAGCGAGGATCGTGCCGTTCTGCACGTGGCACTGCGCAACCGTTCCAACCGTCCGATCTACCTCGATGGCGAGGACGTCATGCCCGAGGTGAATGCGGTACTCGACCACATGGAAACCTTCGTCGAGGCGGTCCAGTCGGGTGAATGGCGTGGTTATGCCGGTGATCCGATCACCGACGTGGTCAATATAGGCGTAGGCGGTTCCGACCTGGGTACCCGTATGGTTTGCCGTGCACTCGGTTCCTACGCGGATCGCGGCATCCGGGTGCATTTCGTCTCCAATATCGCGCCGAGCGACCTGGCCTCGAAGCTGGACGTGCTCGATCCCAGAACAACCCTGTTCGTGGTGGCTTCCAAGAGTTTCGGCACCCAGGAAACCCTCGCCAATGCGCGCTCCGCGCGGCGCTGGTTCCTTCAGAGCGCCCCGGACGAGGCGGCGATCGCCAAGCATTTCGTCGCGGTATCAACCCACACGCAGCGCGTGCGGGACTTCGGCATCGATCCGGCCAACATGTTTCCCATCTGGGACTGGGTGGGCGGCCGTTACTCGCTCTGGTCGGCCATCGGCCTGCCGATCGCGCTGTTTCTGGGCATGGATCGCTTCAAGCGTCTGCTCGATGGGGCCCATGCGCTCGACGAAGAATTCCGCCTCAACACCGGGCGCGACAACCTGCCGTTGATTCTCGGCCTGATCGACGTCTGGAATGCCGATTTCCTCGGTTCGGACTCCCTGGCCATCTTCCCCTATGGCACCCGGCTGGGGTTCCTGCCCGCGCACCTGCAGCAGGTGATGATGGAATCCAACGGCAAGCGGGTCCGTATCGATGGCCAGCCGGTCGATTCCCATACCAGTGCGGTGCTGTGGGGTGGGCTGGGTACCAACGGCCAGCACGCCTTCTACCAGCTGCTGCACCAGGGCACGCGTCTGATTCCTTCCGACTTCATCAGCGCGATTCGCACTCATTCGCCGATCGGCAGTCAGCAGCGGCAGTTGCTCGCCAACCTGGTGGCGCAGAGCCGTGCGTTGATGCTCGGTCGCACGGAGGAAGACATCGAGGATCAGATGCGTGCGGAAGGAGCCAGCGAGGAGACCATCGAGCGCATCGCTCCGCACCGCGTCTGCCCGGGTGGTCAGCCGTCCAACACCATCCTGTTCCCGCAGATGACTCCCGAAGCCGTCGGGGCGCTGCTCGCTCTGTACGAGCACCGGGTGTTTGTCGCCGGGGCGGTCTGGCAGATCGACTCCTTCGACCAGTGGGGCGTGGAGCTGGGCAAGCAGATGGCGAACGAACTCGAGCCGTTCATCGGCACGGATCGTCCGGACGGTTCCTTCGACGGCTCGACGCAATGGCTGCTCAGCGAGATTCGTAGTCACTGGGAGCCCGGTCAGAACGCCGAGGATGGCTGAACGGCAGGCCGCTCGCGGCAGGACGTCGGTGGGAAACCCGGCGCACTGCCGGTAGAATCCGGGCGCTGACCGATCTCATCGGGCCGTTCCGATTCCGTCCCTCGACAGGTGCCTGTGTGAATATTCTCTATCTGGATTCGTCCACCGAGGCCTGTACTGCCGGCGTTGCGGTGGGCGATCAGGTCGTGACCGATTTCGAGATCGCCCCGCGCGGCCATGCCCAGTTATTGCTGCCGATGGCCGAGTCCCTGCTCGAGCGGACGGGAGTCGGCTTCGACGAACTCGACCTGATCGGTTTCGGCCGCGGCCCCGGTTCGTTCACCGGCGTGCGCATCGCAACGGCCATGGCGCAGGGTATCGCCATGGCGCGTGATTTGCCGCTGGCGGGGGTCTCGTCACTTGACTGCCTGGCGCTCGGTGCCTGGCATCGCTACGTTCAGGGGGGTGGCACGGCTGATGCGGAGATCGCGGTGGCGATCGACGCCCGCATGGGAGAAATCTATCGCGCGGTCTACCGGGTTGGGGCAGGGGGAACGCTTGTCGTGGTGGAGGATGAGGCGGTGACCGAACCGACCTTCCCTCCGCGAAAAGACGCATCGCTCCCCTTGGTCGTGGCGGGCAGCGGCTTCGGGCGTTATCCGGAGATGGCCGAATCCGACTCGGTCGCGCTCCACGCTCCGGATGCATTGCCACACGCCGAGGAGGCGCTTGAACTGCTGCGGCGAACGAGTGCCGATGACTGGATGTCAGCCGACAAGGCCGTTCCGCACTATCTGCGCGATAACGTGGCCAAGGTCGCGACGTAGCGAATTCCGGGCGGGTATTACGTACCGACCAGACCACGAAAAAGCCCCCGCGAGACGGGGGCTTTGTTCCAAGCAACTCAGTAGCGGTTACTGGATATTGCCGCAGGCAACCATCTTCTCGCCGTCGTAGATGGCCAGCGAGTGGGGGGTCTTCATCAGGTTATCGAGCGTCGCGTCGACCGTTGCCTTCGACTGTCCGTTCTCGAAAGAGCTGCCCTCGAATTTGGGTTCTTTTTTGAACGCGACATGCTCCGGCGCGTTCTCACCCTCCTCGGCGTAACGGCAGATACCTTGATGGATGCCGGCTGACATCCCGTCGGCATTCTCCGCTTTCACCACGACGGTCACCTGCTCTTCTCCAGGATTGAAGACCGCAGTGCCGGAAACGCCGGAGTCACCCCGTTCGTCGATCGACGCCTGATAGGCCTCGTAGTTGTTTTCGGCCGCGATGGTCGGCGCACTCAGTCCAAGGGACAATCCCGCAATGGTGCTGGCGAGTAGCAGTTTCTTCATGCGATCTCCTCGACGTTGTCTGGGTTTAGACGGTTTCTTGGAACGCTAGGCCTTTGACGGACTCGAGTCGGTATCGCGCCCGCGCCTGCTCCGGGGGCTGAGACACTTAGGTTGACTTTTAGTTGCAAGGAATCGCGCCGGCTTTCTTCTGCGTGATGGCACGTTTGAGATGCGTAATAGCTTTTGCCGCTTGGCGTAACAGCGTCGGTCAAAAGGACGCAAGGTAGGGGGGAACGAAGCGGCAGGTCGGAGCCAGTTATAAAAAAAGCCCCCGGTGTGCCGGGGGCTGTTGTCTGAGGTGGTGGCGCATTACTGGATCACGCCACAGGCAACGATCTTATCGCCGTCATAGATAGCGAGTGAGTGCGGTTGCCCCATCAACTCGCCGATCGACATGTCGACGGTTGTCATTGACTGTCCATCCTGGAACGGGGTGCACTGGAATTCCGGTTCCTTCTTGAAGGCGAGGTTTTCCGGAGCACCCTCGCTGTTCTCGGCGTAACGGCACAGACCACGGTGGATGCCGGCCGACATGCCATCGGCATTTTCGGCTTTGATCCGGACGGTCATCTGTTCCTCTCCCGGGGTAAAGATCGCCGTCCCGGAAACGCCGGAGTCGCCCCGTTCGTCGACTGACGCCTGATAGGCCTCATAGTTGCCATCGGCGGCGATGGTCGGCGCACTCAGCCCAAGGGACAATCCCGCAATGGTGCTGGCGAGTAGCAATTTCTTCATGCGATCTCCTTGACGTTGTCTGGATTAAGACGGTTTCTCGGAACGCTAGGCTTTCATGCGGTTCGATTTATATTGCCTTTGCCCGACCCGGAGCTTAGGACACTTGGATTGAGTTGCAAGGACAGGCAAGGGGCACTTGTAACGGGTCTGTCTGCGCCCGAAACGGCAGCGGTGCGTGATAGGCTCGGCTGCTCGGGCGCGTCCGCGCCCGAAACCACGCACGAGGAGGCACTGCCACGGCATGAAGCTATATCTGCTGATCGGACTCGCGGGCGGGCTCGGTGCCATGGCGCGCTATCTGGTGACGTCGGTGTTCATGCACGTTGCCGGTCGCGGTTTTCCCTGGGGTACCTTTTCGGTCAACGTGCTCGGATCGGCCTTGATGGGGTTTCTCGGGGTCTGGCTGGCTGCGCGCTGGCAGGTGCCGCTGGAGTACCGCCTGGCGATTCTTACCGGCTTTCTCGGTGCATTCACCACGATGTCCGCCTTTTCGGTTGATACGTTGGCGTTACTGGAGCGCCAGCAATGGGTGTCGGCATTCGCCTACGTGGGCGGCACGATCGTGCTCTGCCTGGTCGCGGCGCGAGGCGGCATGCTGGTGGCTGAACGGCTGGCGACGTGAGCGTGGATCCGTCCGAACTCAAGCGGCGCATCCAGGGGTGGGCCCAGGAGCTCGGGTTTACCGAGGCCCGTGTCGCTGACATCGACCTGTCCGACTACGAACGCGGCTTCCGGGAATGGCTCTCGGCCGGCCACGGCGCGTCGATGTCGTTTCTCGAGCGGCACGGCCTGCTGCGCTTTCGTCCCGACGAGCTGGTGCCCGGCACTCGGCGGGTGCTGATGGTCAGCCGTGATTACCTCCCACCCGAATCACGGAGCCCGCAGCAGGTGCTGGGCAATCCCGCTCTGGCTTACGTCAGCCGGTACTCCCTGGGACGGGATTATCACAAACTGGTGCGCAAGCGGCTGGCGCAATTGGCGCGTCGCATCAGCGACGAGGTGGGGCCCTTTACCTACCGTGCCTTCTGCGATTCGGCTCCGGTTTACGAGACGGGGCTTGCCGAGCGAGCCGGCCTCGGGTGGAAGGGCAAGCACTCGCTCGTGCTCAATCGAAGTGGGGGCTCCTGGTTCTTTCTCGGCGCGCTGTTCCTGGATCTCGACCTGCCGGTGGACGAGCCGGTCGCCGATCACTGCGGCACCTGCACGGCGTGCATCGATGTCTGTCCCACCGGGGCGATCGTGGCCGACGGTGTCGTGGATGCCCGTCGTTGCATTTCCTATCTCACCATCGAGGCCGACGAGGATATTCCGGAGTCGCTCCGGCCGTTGATGGGAAACCGGGTTTACGGCTGTGACGACTGTCAGCTGGTGTGCCCATGGAACCGCTTCGCTCGTTACACTCAGGATGACGACTTTCAGCCACGCCATGACCTGGACGCCACGGAGCTGGTCACGTTGTTTCGCTGGGACGAGGCGACGTTTCTCGCACGAACCGAAGGGTCCGCGATTCGCCGCATCGGCTGGAGACGCTGGCGGCGCAATCTGGCGGTGGCGTTGGGCAATATCCCGCCACAAGCCGATGCGGCCGGAGAGGCGCTCGCAGCACTCACACAGGAATTGGGCGAGGCCGGCGACCAGGTGGACCGTCACATCCGATGGGCCATCGATCGCCTGAGCGGGGACCGTTCGCGCGGCTCGAGCGGTTGATGGCCCCGGGTGGAGGTCAGCCGGAGGTTGTGTCTGCCTGTACGGTCTCGATCGTCTCGAGTACCGAGCCATGCGGCAGGTTGCTGTCGCCCCGACAGCAGAGGGTCGTGACAAGCTGCCCGTCGACGGCCAGCGGGGCGATGATCAGGTTCGTGTGGCCGGCATCGGCCAGTGAGGCATCCAGATAGGGGGTCAGGCGCCCGACGTTGTTGTGGTCGATGCTCAAAGGCTCCAGCCGTGACTGAAGGCGAGGGAGCAGGGGGCTTGCCTGGAGGTCGATAAACTCCGGCAGGCTGGCCGTCTCGGCCGGACTTTGCCAGTGAAAGCGGCGTTGGGCTTCGGATTGCGAGACGTTGCTATAGAGCGCGATTTCCTTCATCCCCTCAATCCCGGCAAGCGCCCGGATCATGTCACCCAGCCGCCGCCCCGAGGAAGCCGTGGCGGTGCGGGCGCTCGCGTGGCAATCGTTTTGCGCCGGATCGAGTCCGTAGTCGTCAGGCAGGGGCCAGAGCAGGTCGCGGTCGTCATCGTGCTGCACCAGCATGTGCGCCGGGTGGTACATCGGAATGTCGTCAAACTCGCGCGCATCGCGGATCGACTTGGCGACGGTCAGCTGCCATGCCGCGCTCGGGGAGAGGTGCAGCTGCTCGGCGATCAGGGCCGTGAGCCGCCGGATAATCGGGTGATGCCAGCCGAATTCCGTGGCAAACGCCAGTCGGCGCGCCAGGACCAGGATGACCTGATGGTGCGAGCCCAGCACCGGGATACTCGCCTCCTCGGCAAGCAGCATCACTGGCAGGTAGTACCGCTCGGTGAGTGTTGTCTCGAGTTCGGTCAGGTCGATGCCGGAATCGGCCAGCACCGTCTGAAAGGCGTGGCCCAGCGAAAAGCACTGATCCAGCGTGGCGCCGTCGTCCCGGTGAGTGCGGGTGAATTCGATCAACTGGCGGCGCGACTCGCTCAGCGCCTGGCGGGCCAACGATGGCTCGTCGCGCCACAGCGCAAGTTCGACCAGATTGTGGAGAAGGGCGGCGGTCGAGACCATTTCGAAGCCGGTTTCCCGACGTTCGATCAGCCAGGTCTCGGTCAATCTGGCCGCTCGCATGGCGCGTGAGGAGGCAGCCAGGTAACCGGCTCGCTGAGCATGGGTCGAGAGTGTTTCCTCGACGGTGGGCATTTCCGGTAGGTGCTTGCGCGCCCAGTTGCTGCCCAGCAGGGTCAGCGCGTGTTCGAGGTTGTGAGGTGCGCTGCGCTGGCGTTCACGCTGGCCACGTGCGGCCGCGCCCAACACCATGCTCGAGGCAGCCGGGTCACGGCGGAGCCAACCGACCAGCCGGGGAAAGTCCGGCGACTCGTTCCGCAACTCGCGCGAGATACCTTCGTGAATGGCCCGCCGCACCGGCAAAGGGTGCTCAAGCAGGTACTCGCTCCAGTTCTCGGGCAGGGCCATGGCGGATTCCCCTTCTCGTGCTTGATGCCCGCTCGGGCCGTGGCCCGACCAGCCGGCCGGCGTCGCCCCTGGGAAGGGTCAGATGCGCTCGGCCATCTCCTTGGCATTGCCAATATAGTCGCCAGGGGCCATTGAGGCGAGCCGTTCGCGGGCTTCCTCCGGCAACTCCCCGATACCCTCGATGAACGCTCGCATTGCCGGACCGTCCACGCGCTGGCCGCGGGTCAGCGCCTTGAGTTTCTCGTACGGCTTCTCGACACCGTAGCGGCGCATGACGGTCTGTACCGCTTCGCCCAGGATCTCCCAGTTGCCGTCCAGCTCGTCCGCCAACTGGTCGGCGTTGATCTCGAGCTTCGACAGGCCCTTGGCGAGCGACCGGTAGGCGATCAGTGAGTGGCCCAGGCCGACGCCCAGCGTGCGCAGCACGGTCGAGTCGGTCAAATCGCGCTGCCAGCGGCTGATCGGCAGCTTGCGAGCCAGATGGCCCATGACCGCATTGCCGACGCCGAGGTTGCCTTCGGCATTCTCGAAGTCGATCGGGTTGACCTTGTGCGGCATGGTCGACGAGCCGACCTCGCCCTCGACCAGGCGCTGCTTGAAGTGGCCCAGCGCGATCTGGCCCCAGATGTCGCGGGCGAAGTCGATCAGCACCGTGTTGGCACGTTCGACGGCGTCGAACAGCTCGGCGATGTAGTCGTGCGGTTCGATCTGGATGGTGTAGGGGTTGTGGGTCAGCCCCAGGCCCTCGACGAAGCGCTTGGAGAACGTCGGCCAGTCGACTTCCGGGTAGGCGGCCAGATGGGCGTTGAAGTTGCCCACCGCGCCGTTGATCTTGCCCATGAGCTCCACATCGGCGATCTGCTGGCGCTGGCGGGTCAGGCGAGCGACGACGTTGGCGATTTCCTTGCCGATGGTGGACGGCGAGGCCGGCTGGCCGTGGGTGCGCGACAGCAGGGAAACGGCCGCCCACTCGTGCGCCATCTTGCGCAGGGTATCCGTGATGCCGTCGATTTCGGGAAGGATCACTTCCTCGCGAGCCTTCTTCAGCATCAGGCCGTAGGCGAGGTTGTTGATGTCCTCGGAGGTGCACGCGAAGTGGAAGAACTCGCTGATCTGCGCCAGGCGCGGGTGGTCGGCGACCTGCTCCTTGAGGAAGTACTCGACCGCCTTGACGTCGTGGTTGGTGGTCGCCTCGAACTCCTTGACGCGCATCGCCGAGTTCACGTCGAAGGTATCGGCGATCGCATCCAGCGAGGCGCGATCCTCGTCGCTCAGGGCCGGCACTTCGGCAATCGCCGCCTCGTCGGCCAGCGCCTTGAACCATTCCACCTCGACCAGTACCCGGTACTTGATCAGGGCGTATTCACTGAAACATTCGGTCAGCGCCCGGGTGTGGCGGGCGTAACGGCCGTCGAGCGGTGACACGGCGGTCAGGGCGAAAGCGGCTTGGGCAGAATCAGTCATGCGGGTTCCTGTCGAGAATCGGTTTCCGGGGTGGGGCTGTCGCGGACCGGGCGCGGCGGTCCGGTGTTCTGGTCGAGATTATGCGGTCGGGCGCTCGCGGTGCCAAATGATGGCCAACGCCTCGCGTCGCAGGCGGTGTTAGCTGGCCTCGGGGCGCTCGAGTGCCTTGTGCAGTACGCGAGTGAGTTCGCGCAGCACATCGAGCGTCAAGCGCTGTTCGGCCTCGAGGCGGGTGGCCGGGTCATCGAGACCGTCGTCGTCGAACTCGTCATCCAGCGTGTCGAGTGCCTTGACCTTGGTCAGGTGGCCGTCGGCACGCATGGTGAAGCGCAACCGGTCGCGCCAGACCAGTTCGAGCTGCTCGACCGTCATGCCGTCTCGCAGATGGGCGAGCACATTCTCGTCCGGCAGGCCCAGACGGGTCACGGTGATGGTGCCGCCATCGCGCGGCTCGAGCAGCTTGGCCGAGTCGCCGAGCTCGAATCCGGCCGGCGGGCCTTCGAGCAGCCAGCGCGACAGTCGACTGCCGTGTTCCTCGGAGCCGAACGCCGGCGTGATGCGCCATTGGCCCAGCGTTTCGCGCAGGAGGGAGCTGATCTGGCTGTTGCGCTTTTCGGCGGCATTGGCCAACCAGACCTGCTTGTTGCGCGCGTCGATCAGTACGCGCGTTTCGGCCTGGCGGGGAAACGCCTGCGGCAGCAGTTCCAGCAGGGCGGTTTCACGGGCCTGTCGCAATTCGTCCCGGGACGGCTCGCGTTCCCCGGATTCCTCGGCGAGTTTCTTGGCCGCGTGATCCTGAACCACGCGCGGCGGGACGGCCCGCTCCTCGCGGCGGAACAGCAGCCCGAACGCACCGTCGGTTTCCATGGCGAGCGCCTCGTCGACCACCGGTGCCCAACCCATCGACTCCACCTGCTGCGACAAGGTGGGCGCGAAACGCTTTTCGGCCAGCTTGTCGGAGAGCGTCTCCAAAGACGCTTCCGGCCAATCGGCGAGGTCGAAGGCGGCAATCTGCGAAAAAAGCATAGCGTCGGCAACTCCCGGAAATTGGTTGGCGCGCGGAGTAAGGCGTGTCTGCCGCCTTATCCCGTAATCAAAGGGGGCGCATTATGCCTGATGGTCGTGGTGATTGCCTCCCGTGGGCGCACGGGCCAGGGCACGGAATCCATGCGCTTCCTGATATGCTGAACGCGCTCCGTGATCCCGCGCCCATAACCGGTCGCGGGGCACTACGATCGGACATGCGAACCACACCGCAGCCACTCTTTCAGGGCCAACATGACTGAACGCCAAGCGCAGACTATCCGCCTCGCCGACTACCAACCACCTGACTATTTCGTCGACCACGTCGATCTGACCTTTGAACTCGCGCCACGCGGCACGCGTGTCGTCTCCGAGCTCACGTGCAGACGCAATGGCCACCACCAGGCCCCGCTCTGGCTCGATGGCGACGAACTGGAACTCGAGTCGGTCGCGCTCGACGGCCAGACATTGAGCGTCGATCAGTACGACTGTCGCGACGACGGGCTCTCCATCCCCGGCGTGCCGGAGCAGTTCACTCTGACTGTGGTCTGCCGCGTTGATCCGGTCGAGAACACCGCACTGGACGGCCTGTACCAGTCCTCGGGCAATTTCTGCACCCAGTGCGAGCCGGAAGGATTCCGCCGGATCACGTACTTTCCGGATCGCCCCGATGTCCTGAGTCGCTATCGCGTCACGTTGGTCGCCGACAAGGCGAGCTGCCCGGTGCTGCTGAGCAACGGCAACCCGATCGAGCAGCGTGACCTCGACGACGGCCGGCACATGGCGGTCTGGGAGGACCCGTTCCCGAAACCGTCCTACCTGTTCGCCCTGGTGGCCGGGGACCTGAAGTCGATCCACGACCAGTTCACCACCTGCTCCGGGCGAACGATCGACCTGGGCATCTATGTCGAGCCGCACAACATCGACCGCTGCGATCACGCCATGCGTTCGCTGATCAAGTCGATGGCCTGGGACGAGGAGACCTACGGCCGGGAATACGATCTCGACGTGTTCAACATCGTCGCCGTCGACGACTTCAACATGGGGGCAATGGAGAACAAGGGGCTGAACATCTTCAACTCCAAGTTCATCCTCGCCCGTTCGGAAACCGCCACCGACCAGGACTACGAAGGCATCGAGTCGGTGGTCGCGCACGAGTATTTCCACAACTGGTCGGGCAACCGTGTCACCTGCCGCGACTGGTTCCAGCTGTCGCTCAAGGAAGGCTTCACCGTCTTCCGTGATCAGGAATTCTCCGCCGACGTGGGCTCCTGGTCGGTCAAGCGGATCGAGGAGGTGAATCTGCTGCGTCAGGTGCAGTTCGCCGAGGATGCCGGTCCGCAGGCCCATCCGGTTCAGCCGAAGGAATACGAACAGATCAACAACTTCTACACCGCCACGGTCTACAACAAGGGCGCCGAGGTGGTGAGGATGTGGCGAAACCTGTTGGGCTGGGAAGCATTCCGGCGCGGCACCGACCGCTATTTCGAGCGTTTCGACGGTCAGGCGGTCACCATCGAGGACTTCATCGACACCATGGCCGAGCAGGCCGACTTCGATACGGCCCAGTTCCGGCGCTGGTATGACCGGGCGGGCACCCCGGCCCTGCACGTTCGCAAGCGACTCGAGGGCAATGAACTGGTGGTCGAGTTCGAGCAGGAAGTGCCGTCGGTCGCCGGGCAGTCGGATAGCGACCCGTTCCTGATACCCCTGCGCATGGCGGCCTTCGACACCGACGGAAAGCCGGTGCCGCTGGGCGCGCCGGACGGAGACGATGGAAGCGAGTGCACGCTGGTGTTGAGCCGGACGAACGAAACGCGCCGTTTTCGACTGACATCGGCCGGCCAGTTGCCCGTGCTGTCGCTCAATCGTGGTTTCACCGCGCCGATCAAGGTCGAGCACGCCTTTACCGATGAGGACCTGGCGCTGCTTGCGGCCTCGGACACCGACGAATTCAATCGCTGGGATGCCTACCAGCGCCTGGTGCTGAAAACCCTGGTGGCGCGTGTCCGCACCGCTCAGGAATGCCGGGAGTGGCCCGAAAGCTCGCTGCCGGATGGGCTGAGCCGAGCATTCGGCCAGTTGCTGCATTCGGGCGTCAGCACCAAGGGTGGTGCCGATCCCCGCTTCGTAGCCGAGTGCATCGCACTGCCGTCGGAAAACTACATTGCCGAGCAGTTCGCCCAGGACGTGCCCGTGGATGCGATTCATCGCGCTCGGGTCGAGTTGCGCGAACAACTGGCGAACGAGTGGTCGCAGACGCTGGTTCTGGTCCACGAGAAGGCGGCTGTCGAGGGCGAATACCGCTTCGACGGCAAGGATGTGGGCCGCCGTGCGCTGCGCGCGCAGGCGCTGATGTATCTCAACGCGCTCGATCACCCGGCATGGCGCCGCCTGGCAACCGAACAGATGGCCGAGACGGACAACATGTCCGAGCGGTTCAGCGCACTGACGGCGCTGTCCGTTCGCCAGAGTGACGAGCGGGACGAGGCGCTCGAGGCCTTCGCCGAGGAGTGGGCGGACGATCCGCTGGTCATGGACAAATGGTTGGCGCTGCGTGCGCGTGTCGTTGCCCCGGACGATCGGTCGACGCTGGAGAAACTGGAGGCCCATCCAGCGTTTTCGCTCCGCAACCCGAACCGCGTGCGCGCGCTGGTCGGGACCTTTTCCCGGGCCAATCCGGTGGCATTTCACGCCACGTCGGGTTCAGGATATCGCTGGGTTGCCGACAAGATAATCGAGATCGACGGTTTCAACCCGCAGATCGCGGCTCGCCTGGCGACCGTGTTCAGCCGCTGGCGTCGCTACGATGGCGCGCGTGCCGACCGGATGCGGGCGGAGCTGGAGCGAATGATCGATCGTCCGGAATGTTCGACCGATTTGGCGGAAATCGCCGGCAAAGCTCTGAAATAAAATTACGTTCTGTTTGGAGACTGACACGCGATGATGGTTGCAATTGGCTGGCTGGTGGTGCTGGCGAGCGTCATCGGCGGCTTTACGCTGGCCGGTGGTCACCTGATCATCCTGTTCCAGCCGATCGAGTACCTGATCATTTTCGGTGCCGCCGGGGCGGCACTGGTGGCGGGCAATTCCCCCAAGACTCTCAAGGCGACACTGGGTGGATTCGGTACGGCGTTCAAAGGGTCCCGCTACGGCAAGAAGCTGAACATGGAGACGCTGGGTCTTCTGTACGCGATCTTCACGCGTGCCCGCAAGGAAGGTCTGATGGCGATCGAGGAGGATATCGACGACCCCGACAACAGCGAGCTGTTCCAGAGTGCACCGACGGTGATGAAGGATCACCACACGGTGGAGTTCATCACCGATTACTTGCGGTTGATGGTCTCGAGCACGCTCGACGTCCACCAGATCGACAACTTGATGGACCTGGACATCGACACGCACCACGAGGAAGCCGATCTTCCCCGGTCGTCCATCGCCAAGATGGGCGAGGCGCTGCCGGCATTCGGTATCGTCGCCGCGGTCCTGGGCGTGGTGCACACCCTCGAATCGGTCCACCTGCCGCCGTCGGAACTCGGCAAGCTGATCGCGGCGGCGCTGGTGGGGACCTTCCTCGGTATCCTGGCGGCCTACGCGTTCATCAATCCGGTGGCGAACAACCTCGAACACAAGATCAACGACTCGACCAAGTACCAGCAGAGCATCAAGGCCGCTTTGATTGCCTTCATGAACGGCTACCCACCTCAGGTGGCGGTGGAGTTCGGTCGAAAGGTGCTGTACGCCTCGGATCGTCCGGGATTCGCGGAGCTTGAGGATTACCTCAAGCAGAGCAAGTGACCCGTTGATAACGGAGTAGGTGCGACGTGGCCGAGCAGCCGGATCAGAACCAGCAGATCGTCATCAAGAAGGTCAAGAAGGGCCATGGCGGTCACCACGGAGGGGCGTGGAAGATCGCCTACGCCGATTTCGTGACCGCCATGATGGCCTTCTTTCTCCTCATGTGGCTGCTGGGCTCCATGGGCGAGGAAGAGCTTAAAGGTATCTCCGAATATTTCGCCAATCCCACCAAGGTTACGTTGGAGGGCGGCAAGAATGCCGGCATGAGCGAGAGCCTGATCGACGCGGGTGGGGATGACCTCACGCGTCAGGAAGGGCAGGTACACGACGGCGAGAAGCCCACGCCCGAGAAACGCGACACGCAGGACATGACCGAGGAAGAGATCCGCCAGCGGGTCGAGGAACTCGAGCGCGAGCAGATCCAGAAGCTCAAGGAACGCGTCGAGTCCCTGATCGAGGTAGACCCCGCACTCAAGGCGTTCAAGGACCAGATCAAGCTCGATATCACTCGCGACGGCCTGCGTATCCAGATCATCGACAAGGAAAACCGCCCCATGTTCGAGCTGGGCTCGGACGAGTTGCAGGATTATGCCGACGAAATCCTGCACTCCCTTGCGCCGGTACTCAACGAGATGCCGAACCGCTTGTCGATTGTCGGCCACACCGACGCACGACCATTCGGCCGGCCCGGGCGCAGCAACTGGGAGCTGTCGTCGGAACGCGCCAACTCGGCACGCAGGACGCTGGCCCAATACGGTTACAGTGACGAGAAGGTGCTGCGCGTGATCGGCATGGCCGCCGCGTTGCCGTTCGTCGATGATGATCCGCTCGATCCGCAGAACCGCCGCATCTCGATGACCGTCATGAAGGAGTCGGCCACGCGCCGCATCCTGCAGCCGACCAACGCAAAGGGGGTCGATGCACGGCAGTTGCTGGATGCCGGCAGAGCGATCACCGGGGACGCTCCAGGGGATTCTCCGGCCAAGGGCACGGTCGCGCCGGACGGAAATACCGACGGCCCATCGGAGTGATCAGGGGACGACGATGCGTCGCTACCTGAGCCTGATCAGCGGATTTGCCGTACTGGGGCTGGCCATTGCGGCCAGTCTGTTTCTCGCCCGGCTGTACGTCGAGTGGAGCGGTGACGGCGTACCGACGTGGCTGATTGCCATCGGGGCGGGTGTGCTCGGCATGCTGATGGGCTGGGCCTTGCTGCCGGCCTGGTGGCGCGGGGTGTTCCTGATCGCTCCGCTGGTCATCTGGGGCGGACTGGAGATACATCCGGGCTGGTTCCTCGCCGCCGCCGGGCTGCTGTTCCTGGTGCAGTTCAACGCCATCCGTCACCAGGTCCCGCTATACCGGTCCGGCCGTCCGGTCATCGAAGCATTGGGTGACGAGATTGCGATGCGTGACGTGCATTCATTCGTTGATCTGGGTTGCGGCGACGGTCACATCATGGCTGCCTTGGCGAGTCGGCATCCGGATACGCACTTCACCGGCTTCGAAACGGCCCCGTTGCTCTATCTGTTTGCCCGGTGGCGGTGTCGGCGATTGGACAACTGCTCGATCCGTTTTGCCGATTTCTGGTCTGTGTCCTGGCGCGATCACGACATGGTGTTTGCCTTCCTTTCGCCTCAGCCGATGCTTCGCCTGTGGCGAAAGTGCCAGCGTGAGCTTCCCCGAGAAGGAGGGTTGTATTCGCTGGCGTTCGAGGTCCCTGGGGTTGAGGAGTCCGAGCTGATCGAGGCAGGGCGGTTCGATCTGTTGCGCTACGCCGTACTGCCCCGAGGCGGCGCCGAGTCGTCTCCGGGCCCAGCATGACTCGGCCCGCAGAAACAGAAAAGCCGGCCCGAGGGCCGGCTTTTCGTACGCTTTCGCGGAGCGCGTCTCTTAGAAACGCGGGCGGAAACCGCCGCGATCGTTGTTGCGCTCGCGCGGACGTGCCTCGTTGACACGCAGGTTGCGACCGTCCATGTCCGAGTCGTTCAGTGCTTCGATTGCCTGCATGCCGGCATCTTTGTCCGTCATCTCGACAAAACCGAAGCCCTTGGAACGACCGGTGGCCATGTCCTTGATGACCTTGGCGGACTTGACTTCGCCGAAGGCCTCGAAGGCGGCCTGAAGGCCCTGGTCATCCTGGGAGTAGGGCAGGTTGCCCACGTAAATATTGATCATCTCGAAAACAAACTCTCAAAATCGTGCTGAATCTGAGGACCGACCGGAGCGCTCAGCACGCACACACCTCGGACGGATGACAATCGGACTTCCCTAAGGGCCTTGCCGCGACTCTCACGAGGCCGACAGTAACCCATCTGCACCGGAACGCAAGCAAACAATTACGCGCCGGGCTCTCCACTGTGGTTTTTGTGCACCCGCGCGACTCCTGGATGGGCCAGTAAAACGACTCATGCTCTCCAAGCGCGTTTCTGGCAACGTTTCACCCATCCACGATCCAAATTTCGGAGAGGTGTGGACAACGCCTTTTCCGTCCCAGTCTGGCTGACACCACGTGATTTGAGCTGCGCGCGGGCCGCGAGAGGTCCGGTTTGCCGGCAATCACGCTGAGGTTGTCTAAGCTCTGCCCAGTTGCGCGTGTCTCGATAAGCCGCGTGCGTGATCCATTCCAACCAAACGGGGCCGAATCGAGGATGAAGCAGGTGCATGACCGGCGTATGACGGCAATCGCCCGTCAAGACCGATCCGGATTCCTGCGCGGCCTGACGCATTGGCTGGCCGGATTTGTTCTCGCAACGCTGTTGGGAGGGTGTGCGGCGACGGGCACCCCGGCGGTCGAGGTAGGCACGTGGTTGGACCGCAATGGTGATGCGGTTCACGAAGCCACGGTTCTCGATCGGATTCAGGCCGCTGACGTGGTTCTGCTGGGTGAAGTCCACGATTCGGCTGCTGTGCATCGCCAACAACTAACGATGTTGCGCGCGTTGGATCGCCCGATTGTCCTCGCACTGGAGCAACTGGATTTGGGGGTGCCGGGCTCGCCCGACGTGATGAATGTGGATCTCGATGCGATTGGACCGAAGCAACGGGCGAAGCAGGGCGGGTTCGACTTCGAAGGATGGGGCTGGAAGCACTACGGCGGACTGTTCGAACAGGCGACAGCGCGGCAATGGCCGCTCTGGCCCTTGAACCTGCCTCGGCGAAAGGCACTTGCTGTGGCGATGGCGGGTGAAGAGGCCTGGCAGGATCAACTGCAGACGCAGGAGGTCGAGGCGATCGAGCGATTTGGGCCGGGGTTGGCGTTACCCGAGATACATCAGGCCAATCTCGTCGAGGACCTCCAGCAAGCGCATTGCGGGCGTATCGATGCCGAATCGGCACGTGGCCTGGCGCGGGCGCAGGTTGCGCGGGATATGTTGATGGCGGATGCGCTACTGAAGGCGCACAGGGATTATCCCGAGCACCTCGTTGTGGGAGTGATGGGCAACCAGCACGCTCGCCTGGACCGCGGTGCCGGTTTCTGGCTGCAACGGTCGGCGGGAAACCGGCAGGGCGTGGTTGCAATTGGCATGTTGCCGATCGATTCGGTGGAGACGCCTGCACAGGCGGCGCCAGCCTACGATTTTGTATGGATTACCGAGCCAGTGGACCGCGACGTTGGGTGCGAGTCGGGGTCCTGAGGGAGGGACGATCGTTAACTGTGCCAGCTCTCGTTCCCTGAAAAGGGGGGGTTGAACCGCATGTTAGCGTGGTCCGCAACGGCACTTTTGAGTGAAAAGAGCCGTAGAAAAGCAATGACAAAATGAGGGATCGATGATGAAGAAGCACTTGTTGGCACTCTCCATCGGCGTAGCTCTCGGTACGTCTCCGATGACCGTCACGGCGGCTGAGCATAACGCGAGCGCTGAGCAGATCATGCAGGAACTCGAGGCGCTCAAGCAGCGAGTCGAAAACCTGCAGTCCGAGCTTGAGCAGGAGCGTGCGCGCAACGACAAAATCGAGCAGAAACAGGAAGAACAAGCGGAAAAAGTCGCCGCAGCCGAAGAAGAATCGGGGCCGGACATCAATGTCGGTGGTGCCGTGCGGTTTAACTACACGGTCGCAGATAACGACCAGGCTGCCAAAGATCGCGGTGGCGACCTGAAGTTCGATACGTTCCGCCTGAACTTCGATGGCGAAATCAACGACGTGATTCTCTCCGCGGAGTGGCGTTGGTACGAGTATTTCACCACCATTCACCACGCTTGGGTGGGCTACGAGTTTACCGATGAGCTGATGGCGAAAGCGGGTGTCTTCCAGACTCCCTTCGGTGTCCTGCCGTACAACTCGCACAACTTCTACTTCTCGTCGCTGTACTACGTCGGCCTCGAAGACAACTACGACTTCGGTATTGGCACGACCTACACCCCGGGCGACTGGCGTTTCGACCTGGCGTTCATGAAGAACGACGAGCGCACGTGGGGTCCGGAATTCGACGGCTCGGGTGACACCGATACCTATGATGCCAACGTGATCGGATACAACGGTGGCTATTCCGGGTTCACGGGTGACACGGATGCAGAAACCAGCGCGGGCCGTGCTCGCACTACCCAAGCCATTAACACTTTGGCGGCTCGTGCGGAATACGACTACAAGGTCAGTGACAAGCTGACGCTCAAGCCGGGCGCGTCCGTGAAGTACGGTCAACTTGAAGGAGATGCATCTCAAGGTGACGGCGACTACTATGCGGCCGCAGCGCACCTGATTGCCGATTACGATCGCTGGAACGTCCAACTCCAGTACACCGACTGGGAATACGACGTCGATGACCCGGCGGCTCAATACATGACCTATGGCTATTATGCAGGTGCGTATACCGGCCCGATGTCTGCCAAGGCACTGACCGCGAACGTAGCCTACACACTGCCGGTCGAGTGGGGCCCGGTTTCGTCGCTGACGTTCTATAACGACTACAGCCTGATCTACGACAAGAATGCCGACTATGAGGACACGTACATGAACGTGACCGGCATGGCAGTATCGGCTGGTGGTCTGTATACCTACTTCGACATCATCAACGGCAAGAACCAGCCGTTTGTCGCGAACGGGATGACCAGCGACGGTGAGAGCAACACGATCTTCAACATCAACGTCGGTTACTACTTCTAAGCGACGCTGAATCGAGGATCGTGCAAGGCGGGCTTCGGCCCGCCTTTTTTTGTGCCCGTTTTTCTCGAAAAACAGGGCGCAACTGCCACACTGTAGGGCAGAAACAATGATCCGAACGCCGGAGCCACGAGCGAGGGAATCATGGAAGCCGAAGTCCAGGAAATTCGGGAACACCTGAAGCGCTACCCGCCTTTCGACCGGCTGGAGTCGGAGTGGCTGGACCGGATCGCCGAGTCGGTCGAGGTGGCCTACTACCGCGATGGCACGATGATTCAGGAATATGGTGAACCCATCGACACCTTGCGTTACGTTCGCAGCGGTGCCGTCGAGGTCTACCGCCACAATGGCGAACTCTACAACCGGCTGAGTGAAGGCGATATTTTCGGTCAGACCGGGTTGCTGCATAAGCGACAGGTGCGATTCCCCGCCAAGGCTATCGAGGACACGCTTCTCTATCTGATCCCCGCCGCCGTGTTCGATCGCCTCAGCAACGAGGACGATCATTTCGCCGATTTCGTCGAGCTCTCTGGGCCCCGCCTGAAGGCGGCGGTCGAACAGAACGAGCGCGAGAACGACTTGATGGTCACCCGGGTGCGTCGGCTGTTGAGCCGTTCTCCCGTGACGATCGAGGAGACGGCCTCCGTTCGGGATGCCGCTCGGATGATGACCGAGAACTATGTCTCCTCGATCCTGTTGGCCGCACGAACGGACCAGAACGACGATCGGGCGTTCACCGGCGAGCAGGGCGATTACTGGCGTGTAACCGGCATACTGACCGACCACGATTTCCGAGTACGCGTTCTCGCCGCCGGCGGTTCTGCCGACACCCGACTGGCGGATATCAAGCACGAGCATCTGATCACGATCCAGTCGGAGGAATCGGTCTACGAGGCCATGCTGGCAATGCTGCGCAACAACGTGCACCACCTGCCGGTGTTGCACCGCCGCCGGCCTGTCGGGGTGGTGCATCTCTCGGACATCGTCCGCTACGAGACGCACAGCAGCCTTTACCTCGTCAGCAATATCTTCAATCAGAGCAGCGTGAAGGGCCTTGTGCGCCTGATGCCGGATGTGCGAGCGGCCTTCATCCGGTTGGTCGACGAAGGGGCGACCGCACAGATGATCGGCGAAGCCATGTCGAGCATCGGGCGCAGCCTGATCCGCCGACTGATCGAACTGGCCGAGGACGAATTGGGCCCGCCGCCGGTGCCGTACTGCTTTATGGTCAACGGATCGATGGCGCGGAACGATCAGTCCATCTCGACCGATCAGGACAATGCCCTGATTTTGGACGACTCGTTCGTCCCGGAACAGCATGATGCCTGGTTCGCAGCCCTGGCCAAGCGCGTCAGTGACGGACTGAATGCCTGCGGGTACCCGTACTGCGAGGGTGGCATCATGGCGACCAACGACAAGTGGCGGCAGCCACTGTCCGTCTGGCGCCGGTATTTCGAAGAATGGATCAATCAGCCGGATCCCGAGCGCCTTTTGCACAGCTCGATCTTTTTCGACCTCGAGCCGGTCTACGGGGAGGAACGGTTCGTTGAGCAGCTGCAGGACCGGATTGCGGAACGGGCCAGCCAAAGTCCGCTGTTCCTGGCGTCGATGGCGCGCAACGCGCTCAATCGGACACCCCCACTCGGGTTCTTCCGCACCTTCGTCATGGAGCAGGATGGCCGACACAACAATTCCATAAACATCAAACGCCGTGGCACGGCGCCGTTGATCGACGTAATCCGTGTGCATGCCCTGTCCGTGGGATCACGGTCGCAGAACTCGTTCGATCGCCTGGATGACATCACCCGGGCGGACACGTTGCCGGCCGGTCAGGCGGATCGGCTGCGCTATGCGCTGGAATTCCTGTCGATGGTGCGCATCCGGCACCAGGCACACGACCTCAAGCACCATCACGCGCCCGACAACAACATCGAGCCGGAAAACGTATCCGACGAAGAGCGCCATAACCTCAAGGATGCCTTCCAGGTACTGAGCAACGCGCAGAAATTCCTTCGCTTTCGTTATCCGATGCCGAATCGCTGATGGGACGAAGGAGAGCCAAAGCCGACGAGGCCGCTACGTGGCCGCGCTATTTCGCGGATCGTGCGAGCCGCTCACAGGATCCGGCCCTGCGTGCGTTCTATGAAGCCGGCATGCCGGATCCCGACACGCCGATCGGCGAGGTCGAGATGGTGGCGCTGGATTTCGAAACCACGGGGATGGACGTCCACCAGCACGCCATCGTTTCGGTGGGGCTCGTGCCGTTCACGCTGCAACGGATCCGTCCAGCCCAAGGGCACTACTGGGTGGTTCGTCCGCCACGGCCGCTGGATGAGGCGTCGATCCGTTTCCACCGCATCACCCATGCGGAAGTTTCAACGGCCCCGGAACTGGATACCATCCTGGATCGCCTCTTGTCGTTGCTCGCCGGGAAGGTCGTCGTGGTTCACTATCAGGGCATCGAGCGCCCGTTTCTTGACGCGGCCGTGCTGGACCGGCGCGGCGAGCGCTGCCTGTTCCCCCTGATCGACACCATGAACCTCGAGGCCCGGCAAGTCCGTCAGGGCTGGTGGCGACGCGTACAGACACTCCTCGGTGTGCCGCAGACCTCGATTCGGCTTGGCGATAGTCGGGCACGCTACGGCTTGCCGAGCTATTCGGCCCACCACGCCAAACTCGACGCCCTTGCGACAGCCGAACTCCTCCAGGCCCAGGTGGCGAAACACCATTCGCCAGAGACGCCGCTGGGTGATCTCTGGAGTTGATCCACCCGCCATAAAAAAGCCCCGCCGAAAGGCGGGGCTTTTTAGGTTCCGCCTGCCGCTCGTGTCGGCAGGGTATGAGCCGCTTACTTGGCTCGAGGCTCGCTCCACAGTCCCTTGACGATGGCGTAGCAGCCCACCAGCAGGACGAAGGTGAACGGCAAGCCTGCCGCCACCGCGGCCGACTGGAGGGCGGCGAGCCCGCCGCCGACCAGGAGGGCGATCGCAATGGCGCCCTCGATCACGCCCCAGAAGACACGCTGCGGCTTGGGTGCGTCGATCTTGCCGCCGGCGGTGATCGTATCGATGACCAGCGAACCGGAGTCCGAGGAGGTCACGAAGAACACGATGACCAGCACGATGCCGACGAACGAGGTGATCTCGGCCAGGGGCAGCTGGCTGAGCATCTCGAACAGCTTGACCGGCAGGTCGGCGTTCTGAATGCCCTCGAAGCCGGCTTGCGTCTGCTTGATCGCGGTGGTGCCGAAGGCGGTCATCCAGAGCACCGAAATAGTCGACGGCACCAGCAGCACGGCGGTGAGGAATTCGCGTACCGAGCGGCCACGGGAGACCCGTGCGATGAACATGCCGACAAACGGCGACCAGCTGATCCACCAGGCCCAGTAGAAGGTGGTCCAGCCCTGGCTGAAGTTCGCGTCCTCGCGCCCGAACGGGTTGGAGAGGAACGGCAGTTCGGCGAAGTACGAACCCAGGTTCTTGAAGAAGCCGGTCGCGATCAGCAGCGTCGGGCCGACGAAGATCACGAACATCAGCAGCAGGAACGCCAGCACCATGTTGATCTCCGACAGGCGCTTAACGCCCTTGTCGACACCGGCCACGATCGAGACGATGGCAACAGCCGTGATGCCGGTGATCAGCAGTACTAGCGTGGTGTTGCCACCGGGGATGTCGAACAGGTAACTCAGACCCGCCGATGCCTGCTGGGCGCCGATGCCAAGCGATGTCGCCAGGCCGAACAGGGTCGCGAATACCGCGAGGATGTCGACGATGTGGCCCGGCCAGCCCCAGATCCGCTCACCCAGGATCGGGTAGAACATGGAGCGGACGGTCAGCGGCAGGCCCTTGTTGTAGGCAAAGATCGCCAGCGACAGCGCGACGATGGCGTAGATCGCCCACGGGTGCAGGCCCCAGTGGAAGATCGTGGCCGCCATGCCGAGACTCATGGCTGCACCCTCGTCACCGGCGGCAGCACCCAGCGGCGCCCAGTCGGTCCGTGCGCCGTCTTCACCGACGCTGATGCCACCCAGGGAGGTGCCGTAGTGCGACATCGGCTCGGAAACGCCGTAGAACATCAGGCCGATGCCCATGCCCGCGGCAAACAGCATCGAGAACCAGCCCAGGTAGCTGAAGTCGGGCTTGGCGTTGGCCCCGCCGATGCGCACTTTGCCCAAGGGCGTGACGATCAGTACCAGGCACAGCAGCACGAAGATGTTGGCTGCCCCCAGGATGAACCAGGTCATGTTGTTGTTGATCCAGTCCTTCGCGGCGCCGAACCAGGCGGTCGACTGGTCCGGCAGGGCGAGCGACAGGATCACGAAGGCAAGGATCACCAGCGAGGAAAAGGCGAACACCGCACCGTGGATGTCGATGTTCACGCCCATCGGGGCGGCCTGGTAGTTGTCCTGACCGATCTTGTAGTCGGTGTTGATCAGGTTCGCGGCCCCTTCCGGCGCCGGTACGCCGACATCTTCGGCCTGCTGGTGTTTGTCCGGGGAATTTTCGGGTTTGTTGTCCACGAGATTCTCTCCGTTCGTTGGTTCTGGTTAGCGGAAACGGGTCGTATCGGTCTGGACTTACGGACGGACCAGGAATACCGATACGTTGGTGTGCGCTGCGACCTTGCTGCCGTTGGCAGGCATGATCGCGTCGATGTGATGCGGCAGATGAGTGCCCATCACCACGAGATCCGCTTCGACTTCCCCGATTGCCTTGAGGAGGATGTCGTCCAGATCCGTGACCGGATCGTGACTGTTGTAGACGCGCGCGCTCGGCTCCAGGCCGTTGTCGGGCGCGTGTTCGTGGGCGAACGCCTTGAGCTTCTGCTCGTACTCTTCCGGGGTCCGTGCCACCGAGCTCGGCTGCGACGTGGTCACGCCGACGTAGCAGAGTGCGGCGTGGTAGTGCTTCGCCATGTCGGCGGCGACGGTCAACGGTTTTTCCAGCGCCTCAAGATGGGCGAGGTCCACCGGCACCATTATCTTGTTGTACATGCATTGGCTCCTCTGTGAATCGGTTGCATGAACGGAATCGGCCGGATGTTTTTTGCCGCTGTAAATGCATCCTTCCTCGGACACAGTTCAGACCGAATGGAGTATAGGCACCAATATCGATGATTGTCCGAGGGCGGATTGCGGCGGTTTGCCTCGTCCAGCCTAACGTCATTGTCAAATCCGACGATTAACCGATGGGCCGGCACTGCCCTCCATTTGCGGTCCCATGGGAAATGAGCGGGATTATCGATGATTATCGACCGCTATCGTCCGGGACTGTCATCCCGGTCGTCCGGTAAGTGAGGAACGTCAATGGTTTCCAGACACCAGAGCGGTTGACCACTCGCCTGGTACTTGCGCTCGAACAGCGTCAGTGGGCGGGGCTGCGCCTCTAGAGTGCTCAGGCGTGTTTGTCGTCCATGGAACGCCAGCGCGATCGCCAGCTCCTCGAGGTAGATGCGCCAGTTGCTCCGCGATTCGATCCGACCGCCGAGGGCGACGAGGTCGGGAAAGACCGGGTGAGCGTGAAAGCGCCGCTTGAGGTGACGGGCCTTCGGCTCGGGATTGGGGTAAAGCAGGTAGTGTTGCGAGAGATGCCAGCCGGCCTGCCGCGCCAGTCGCCAGAAATCGACCAGGTCGGCGCGCGTGAGGAGGCAGTTGGGCGGCGTGTCGTCCCGCTGGCGAGCGAGGCGATCGGCGGAACGGTCGACGCCGACCACGAGGTGATCCGGGTAATGCCTCGCGAGCTCGCGCGTGCTGTCCCCGGTCCCGCAGCCCGAATCGAGGATCAGGGGGCGACCATCGTCCGCCACGCGTCGGGCGACGGTATCGAAGGCCGCACGGTTGTAGTCGGCAATCGGCTTGTCGAATTGCCCCTTTGCATGCCGTTGGAGTCGGGCGCGTAGCGCCTCGTGAGGGCCGGTCTGGCTGGATTCGACGCGGCGTGAATTGCCCGAGTCATCACGGCGCCCGGAATCCCGCCGCGGTGCTTGGTCAGCTGCCATGCCGCGAGGTGGTCTGATCCGAGGGGGCTCGGCGCACCCGGTCGCTCAAGAGGATGCCGGCCCAGCGGGTCTGCGGACTGGAATCGAGGGCGAGCTTGGCGATCATGGTCAGCGGCACGGCCAGCAGCATGCCCACCGGCCCGAACACCCATCCCCAGACCAGCAGCGAGATCAACACGATCACCGGCGACAGCCCGAGGCTGCGACCGAGCAGGCGCGGCTCCAGAATGCTGCCGATGCTGACATTGACTACCAAGTAGAGGGCGCCGACGAACAGGATGTCGATCGGCGAGCCGCCGACGATGGTCACCAGCAATGCGGGAACCGCGGCAATGAACGAACCGATGGTGGGGATGAAATTGAGCAGGCCGGCAACGATGCCCCACAGGATGGCGAAATCGATTCCGAGCCAGCTCAACCCCGCACCCACGAGCAGACCGGTGAGCACGCTCGCCCCGGTCTTGATCAGCAGGTAGCGGTAAACCGAGCGCAGGAACCGGCGCGTGCGGACACGGGCGCGCCGCCGTCCGGGAAACGCTGCCTCGAGCTTCTCGGCCAGCGTGCGTTCCTCCAGCAGCAGGAACATGAATGCCAGCAGGACAAGCAGCGTGCTGGCCGTAAACTGACCGAGGCCGGTGGCAATGCCGGTGGCCGTCCCGGTAATGGTGCTGGTCTGCGGCAGGGGCAGGCGGTCCGGCAGCAGCTCGGG
This sequence comes from Guyparkeria hydrothermalis, assembly GCF_023555385.1. Taxonomy (NCBI): domain Bacteria; kingdom Pseudomonadati; phylum Pseudomonadota; class Gammaproteobacteria; order Chromatiales; family Thioalkalibacteraceae; genus Guyparkeria; species Guyparkeria hydrothermalis. The sequence continues at coordinate 677,546 of NZ_JAJSED010000001.1, read as the reverse complement.
GGGCGCGCCGCGTTCGGCGAGCATGGTGCGAAGTTGCTCCAGCCAACCAGCGAGCTTGGCCTGGTAGGCCGGCGCCTGGTTTGCAAGGCTCTCGGCCGCCCCCTGCAGGGCGAGAAACAGAAGGAAGAATGCCAGGCCTACCAGCGAGAACAGCACCAGGATCGAGATGATCCCCGGCACGCCGTGGCGCTGCATCCACGCCAGCGGCGGGGCACTGATGATCGCGAGGAAGGCCGCGAGCAGAAACGGTGTGACGATATGGCTGACGGTCTGCAGGCCCGCGAGCAGGATGAACACGGCGGCCCCGCCGACGAGCCATTGCAGGGCACCGGCTTTCTGCGACCGATCGGCGATCAGGTTCACGCGTGATTCTCCGTCGAGGCCTTGATGCCGTGCTGACGGAGCAGCGGTTCGATGCTCGGTTCCCGACCGCGGAAGGCCTTGAACAGGGCCATCGGGTCTTCGCTACCGCCACGCTCGAGAATGTGGACGAGGAAATCCGCGCCCGTGCGCTCGTTGAACACGCCGTCTTCCTCGAAGCGCGACCAGGCATCGGCGGAGAGCACCTCGGCCCACTTGTAGCTGTAGTAACCGGCTGCGTAGCCACCGGCGAAGATGTGTGCAAAACCGTGCTGGAAGCGGTTGTAGGCCGGCGGGTGCATCACCGCGACCGAACGCCGGACCTCGTCGAGCGTCTCCTGGATGCGCGCGCCGGTGGCCGGATCGTAGTCCTGGTGAAGCAGCAGGTCGAACAGCGAAAATTCTAGCTGTCGAACCATCTGCATGCCGGCCTGGAACTGGCGTGATGCCCGAAGCCGCTCGAATAGTTCCTGCGGCAGGGGTTCGCCGGTCTCGTGGTGGCGCGCGAACAGGTCGAGCGCCTCGCGCTCCCAGCACCAGTTCTCAAGGAACTGGCTGGGCAGCTCGACCGCATCCCAGGCGACACCGCTGATACCGGCGACGCTGGCGGCTTCCACCTGCGTGAGCAGATGGTGAAGGCCGTGGCCGAACTCGTGGAACAGGGTGGTGACCTCGTCATGGGTCAGCAGCGACGGCTTGCCATCAACCGGCGGAGTGAAGTTGCAGGTCAGAAACGCCGCCGGCTGCTGGATGCTGCCATCGGGTAGACGGCGGCGCTGAATCGCCCCGGCCATCCAGGCTCCGCCACGTTTGTGCGGTCGGGCGTACAGGTCGAGGTAGAAGCGACCCCGCGGTCGGCCGTCACGGTCCTCGATCTCGAAGAAGCGCACATCGTGGTGCCAGGTGGGCACGTCGGTGCGCTCGCGGACCCGAATGCCGAACAGTCGTCCGACCACGGCGAACAGGCCGTCGACCACCCGGTCGGCCGGGAAGTAGGGCTTGATCTGCTCCTGGGAAATGTCGAAGCGCGCTTCACGCAGCTTCTCGGCGTAGAAGGCGACGTCCCAGGGGCGAAGCGCATCCGGCCCGCCGCTTTCCCGTGCGAATGCTTCAAGCTCGCCGAGCTCCTGACGCGCCCGCGGCACGGCCTGGTCGGCCAGATCCTGCAGGAAGCCCAACACCTGTGCCGGGTCGGAGGCCATCTTGGTGGCCAGCGAACGCTGGGCGTAGTTGTCGAAACCCAGCAGCTGCGCGAGTTCGTGACGGATGGCCAGAATACGGTCCATCACCGGACCGTTGTCCCATTCGCCGGCGTGCGGGCCGACATCCGAAGCCCGGGTGACGAACGCCTCGTAGAGAGTCTCGCGCAGCGAACGGTCTTCGGCATGTGTCATCACGGCCAGAAAGCTCGGCATCTCGAGCGTCACCCGCCAACCGGACTGGCCGTCACGGTCGGCGGCGGCACGGAACATGGCACGCGCCGACTCGGGCAGGCCGGCCAGTCGGCTCTCGTCGTCAATGTCCAGTGACCAGGCGTTGGTGGCATCGAGCAGGTTGTTGGCGAAGCGGGTGGTAAGTTGCGACAGCTCGCTCTTGAGCGCCTTGTAGCGCTCCTTGTCGCTCGGCGGGAGATCGACACCGGCGAGGCGGAAATCACGCAGGGCGTTGTCGACGACCCGACGCTGCTCGACGGAAAGCTCGCTGAAGTCATCGCGTTCGCTCACGGCGCGATAGGCGGCGAACAGTGCCTCGTTCTGTCCGAGCTCGGTGGCGTAGTCCGACAACTTCGGCAGACAGGCTTCGTAGGCCTGTCGGAGCTCCGGGGTGTTGACCACCGCGTTCAGGTGGCTAACTGGCGACCAGGCCCGGTCGAGACGGTCGTCGAGGGCTTCCATCGGCGCGACGAAATTGTCCCAGCTAAAGGGCGCGCCCTGGTCGAGACGCTCGGCGACTGCGCGGCGGTTGTCGGCGAGTATTCGGTCGATCGCCGGCTCGATGTGTGCCGGTTCGATGCGGTCGAAGGCGGGCAGGTCGGGGGTATCGAGCAGGGGATTGGACATTCTCGGCTCTCGGCGCATTGGATGGTAAGTCGGGATTCGTTGAACCCGGCAGGTTAGCATTTTCGCCCACGATCGGGCGGACCGGGCGGGGTGACACTGCCAGCGTTACGCATACGTAAGTTCGGGCTTGGGAACAGGCTGTGCTTCAGGCGGTCTACCGCGAAGGCGTGCTTCACACGGACAGCCCCATTAGGCCTGATGGCCTAGGCTGTAAGCGCGGTCGGCGCTTTTGGTCCAAGGCGTTGAGCTCGCTGTCGTCACCGATTGAAAGGAGGCCCTCCATGTCCTATGTGCGTTTCGGCCTGATGATCCTCACCTCGACCGTGGTGATGTTCATCCTGATGTACCTGAACACCTACGCCTGGGAGCATCTCTTCTTCTCGGAGACACGGACCTACATGGCGATCATGATGGGCGCCACCATGGCCGTCATCATGCTGGCCTACATGCTGGGCATGTACTCCAACAAGCGGTTGAATGTCGCCATATTCCTGGGCGCGATCGTGGTTTTTGGTGCGATGCTCTGGCTCGTTCGCAGCCAGGCCACCGTCAGCGGCGAGAGCTACATGCGCGCGATGATTCCGCACCACTCCATCGCGGTGATGACGTCCGAGCGCGCTCAGATTCGTGACGCGCGAGTGGAAAAGCTTGCCCGCGAGATCACGGATGCACAGCGCAAGGAGATTGCCGAGATGCGATACCTCATTGCGGACGTTTCCCGCGGCAACGTGGTGGACGACATCTACCGTGATCCGCCGGCCAAGGTCGGCACGATGGAGACCGTCCTTTCGAATACCCTGCTCGAAGGGATGGATCTCGCGCAACTGCCCAAGAGCGAAGCACAGCAGGCACTCCAATCCGTGCCGGCATGTCGGTTCAAGCGCAGCCCCGAGTCCGAACCGATTCTCTGGGTGGGAGAGCAAGGCCCCGCCGCGGTCAAGCTGAACGGTGTCATCGTGCCGCTCGAGCCGGAAGGGCAGGAGGGCGCGTTTTCCGCGCCGGGCATCTCCGTGAACGTGAAGCCCTTGGGCAACGACAAGGACTGGCGATCCGACTCGGAACTGGTCTTCGAACTCGAGCAGGGCCTCACCGCCGGCTATCGAGGATTCTACGAATGCAGTGAACAGTCGTGATATCGACCGAATAACTCCGGTCGCTGGGCACGCACCGCTAGCCCGTTGGCCCGTACTGAGCGAGGGTCGACGGGTTTTTTGTGGTGAACTCCCGGCACGGGTGGCAGCAAGGCCGGGCGCTGGACTAGGCTTGATGCGATTGAACGCATGTTGCCCGATGGGATAGGAGCGCCTATCCCGCCGCGACACGGAGGAGTCTCCCGCCATCATGATCACGCCCGTTTCCCCGAAAACCGCCCGGCTGGCCATGCTGTTGGTCGGGTTGTCTCTTCTCGGGCAGCCTCCGGTCGACGCGGCAAGTCCGCCCCAGGTGGTCGTCGAGACGGCCCAGCGCACGGAAATCGTCGAGGTCGTGACTCTCGACGGAACAGTCAGAAGCCTGCATGAAGCCGAGCTGTCCGTGCAGATCGGCGGGTTGGTGGATGGCGTGTTCGTCGATGCGGGCGATCAGGTCGTCGCCGGCACCCCGTTGCTCGAACTGGATTCGGAGCTTGAACGACTCGCCTTGGATGAGCTTGAGGCCCAGCGACGTGAAGCCACAGCGGCCCGTCGCGAGGCCGCTCGCCGGCTACGTGAGGCCCGTTCGGTCGGAGCGGGGCGCCATATTGCCGAGACCGAAGTGCAGGCACGTGCCGCGTCACTTGCGCAGGCCGACGCCCGGGAGTCGCGCCTGAACGCCGCGGTGGCCCGAGGTGAAGCCCGCGTGGCGAAGTTGCGTGTCGACGCCCCTTTCGACGGGGTCATCGTCACTCGCCAGGCCGAGCGCGGCGAGTGGGTGGATCCGGGCGACCCGCTGTTCGTGCTCGTCGACCTGGACGTTATCCGACTGGATTTCCCGGTGCCGCAACGCTTCCACGGGCTGCTCGGCGACGAGGCGGAGCTTGCCTATCGGCCGGATGACGGCAGCGCCGCGGGCTGGAGCGAAGCGAGGATCGCGACCGTAGTGCCGGTAACGGACTCCACCGATCGGACCTTCCTGGTGCGCGGTGAGCCCGAGGTCAACCAGACGCTACTGCCGGGGATGGCGGTGGAAGGTCGACTGCGGTTGCCCACCGGGCGTCACGGCCTGACCGTGGCACGTGATGCCGTGCAACGCTACCCTGACGGACGCACCACTGTCTGGATCGTCACCGGTGACGGCGACACGGTCGCCGAACGGTCGGTGACGCTGTCCGGTGGCTTCGATGAACGTGTCATCGTGACGCGCGGTATCGAGCCCGGCGCGGCCGTCGTGGTCAAGGGCAACGAGGCGTTGTCCGAGGGGATGACGGTTCGTCCGACGGATGAGGAAACACACTGATGTTCGCGGCCATCGCACGCCACGGCACGCTCGTGGCGGTGATCACGCTGATCGTGGCCATTCTGGGCGCGGTTGCCGCACTGCGCATCCCGGTGCAGATGATCCCGGATCTCGACGTTCGGACCATCACGGTCGAGACACGCTGGCCCGGTGCCACGCCCCAGGACATCGAGAAAGAGATCCTCATCGAGCAGGAGCGTTACCTGCGCACCATTCCGGCGCTGGCGGAACTCAACGCGACGGCGACGAGCGACCGGGCCGAGATCGAGCTGGAATTCCCCTACGGCACCGATATCACCGAGGCGTTGATCGAGGTGAACAACGCCTTGAGTCAGGTACCCGACTATCCGCGCAATGTCGACGAACCGCGCATTGCCGCCACCTCGTTCTCCTCCAACGCCTTCATGTACTTCCGTGTGTCGACCCTGCCGGACAATCCGCGAGGTCTCGAGATCGACCTGATGCGCGATTTCGTCAACGACGAAGTCAGGCCGCGCATGGAGAGCGTGCCGGGCGTCTCGGAGGTCACCTTGCGCGGCGGCACCGAGCGCCAGATGCAGATCCACGTCGACGAACGGCAGCTCGCCCGGCGCGGCCTGACGCTGATCGACCTTCGAGATGCCATTCGTGCGCGCAACCAGGACATCTCCGGTGGCGAAGTCGATGCCGGCAAGCGCCGCTACCTGTTGCGCACCGTCGGCCGCTTTGCCACGGCCGAGGAGCTCGAGCAACTCGTCATTACCCGGCGCGGCGACAGCGTGATCCGTCTGGGTGATGTCGCCCGGGTCGAGCAGGGCGGGGCGAGGCAACGCTCGCTGGCATTCGTTAACGGCGAGAAGGTAATCGGTCTGCAGGTGCGCCGCGAGAGCGGCTCAAACGTGATCGACATCAAGCACGGCATGCTCGCCGAGGTCGAAGGCATCAACGCCGAGATTCTCGAACCGGCCGGCATGCAGCTCGAGCTCAATACCGACGATGCGCGTTACGTCGAGGCGTCGATCCGGAATGTCTGGACCAACCTCGGCATCGGGGCGGCGTTCGCCACCCTGGTGATGTACCTGTTCCTTCGATCCGGGCGGGCGACCCTGATCGGGGTGGTGGGCATCCCGTTGTGCGCGATTGCCGCATTCCTGGGACTGATGGTCACCGGCCGGACGATCAACGTCATCTCGCTGGCCGGTGTCGCCTTCGCGATCGGCATGACGGTGGACAACACCATCGTGGTGCTGGAGAACATCGAGCGGTTGCGCCGAGGCGGCATGGAGCGGTTCGAGGCCGCCGTGCAGGGCGTGCGCGAGGTCTGGCCGGCGGTACTGGCCTCTACCTCCACCACCGTTCTGGTGTTCCTGCCAATCCTGTTCATCCAGGAGGAGGCCGGTCAGCTGTACTCGGATGTGGCCATCGCGATCGCTTCGGCGATCATCGCCTCGATGCTTGTGGCCATCACGCTGGTCCCCACCCTCGGTGCCCGACTGGCATTCGGTCGTTCGGCTTCGCCGCGTGACGGAGAGCCAGGTTGGCACGGGGCGCTCCAGTCGATGATCCGTGCCCTGATCTCGGCGCCGTGGCGGCGGGGGGTGACGATGGCTGTCGTGCTCGGGGTGAGTGCGGCGATCGTGATCTTCCTGACACCACCGGCCGAATATCTGCCGGAGGGCGAGGAGCCCAAGACCTTCGCCACCATGAGCGCGCCGCCGGGGTACAGCCTCGAGGAAATGCGAGGGATCGCTCAGCAGGTCGAGGATCACCTCGTTCCGGCGGTCCAGGCCGATGCCGCGGCCTTCGAAAACGGTGAGACGCCGGTGCCCCCGATCCGCATGATGGTGCTGCTGGTCCAGCCCACGAACCTGCGCGTGATCGCCGAGACGATCGACCCGAACCACATCGAAGCCCTGATGGACGAGATCACGCGGTTCTACGAGCAGTTCCCGGGCATGCGCGCCTTCGCGGCCAAGGGGTCGATCATTTCCAGCAACGATGGCGGCACGCGCAGTATCAGTCTCGATATCGCCGGGTCGGATCTGGTCGATATCTACCGTGTCGCGCGACGGGCCTACACACGGGCCGAGACGATCTTCGACCAGCCGCGCATCCAGACGAGACCGTCGACGCTGGAACTGGCGCAACCGTTGGTCGAGATCCGGCCCGACTGGGATCGGGCAGCGGAACTGGGGCTCGGCCTCGAGGCGATCGGCTTCACGGTATCGGCGTTGACCGAGGGCGCCTACGTCGACGATTTCTTCCTCGACGACGACAAGATCGATATCTACCTCTACGGCGCCGGCGGTCGCGACCCCCGCCTGGCACGGCTGGACGAGATCCTGATCAAGAGCCCGCGCGGGCCGAGCCTGCCACTTTCGAGCGTCGCGGATATCGAGACGACCGTCGATACCAGCATCGTCCGCCGCGTCGATGGCAAGCGGATGGTGACCCTGGACATCATTCCGCCCGAATCGGTGGCGCTGGAGACGGGCGTGCAACGGGTGCGCGACGAGTTGGTCGGCGAGATGCGCGCCGCCGGCGAGATTCCCGCCGGAGTGACGTTATCCCTTTCGGGGGCGAGCGATCAGCTCGATGCCACGCGCGAGGCGCTCGCCGGCAATTTCGTGATTGCGCTGGCGATCATCTACCTGCTTCTGGTCGCGATCTTCACCCACTGGCGCTATCCACTTTTGATCATGACCGCGATCCCCTTGGGCATCGCCGGCGGCATCGCGGGATTGGCGTTGATGAATCTGGTCGGCAAGTTGCTGCCGCTTGTCGGCCTGCCGGCGATCAGCCAGCCCTTCGACATGATCACGATGCTGGGCTTTCTGATCCTGATGGGCACGGTGGTCAACAACCCGATTCTGCTGGTCGAACAGGCGCGGCGCAGCCTGGCGGAGGAAAGCGATGCGGTTTCGGCCGTGATGCACGCCGTTTCGGTGCGCCTGCGCCCGATCGTGATGACGACGCTGACCACGTTGAGCGGCCTGTCGCCGCTGGTGCTGATTCCGGGGGAGGGTACCGAGCTGTACCGGGGGGTGGGCGTGATCGTGATGTTCGGTCTGCTCGGTGCGGCCGTGGTGACCCTGACGTTCCTGCCGGCACTGACCGCCAGCGTGCTCGCCGTGGTCAATCGACGGGCCCCGTCCAGCTGAACCGCAAAAAAAAGCCCCGAAGCGGTGCCTCGGGGCTTTTTTCGATCTGGTTGCGGGAGCAGGATTCGAACCTGCGACCTTCGGGTTATGAGCCCGACGAGCTACCGGACTGCTCCATCCCGCGTCTGGTATGGCGCGCATTGTACGCAGCGCCGGTAGTCTGTCAAGGGAAATTCAACCGGCGAAGCCCTTGGTAGAAAGCCATTGGTGGCGGCAATAAAAAACCCCGGCGGATGCCGGGGTCTTTTCGATCTGGTTGCGGGAGCAGGATTCGAACCTGCGACCTTCGGGTTATGAGCCCGACGAGCTACCGGACTGCTCCATCCCGCGTCTGGTATGGCGCACATTATACATGGATGACGGCATTTGTCATCCCGGCATCCACAATATTCGGCTTCCATAGGCATCAGTGAACCCGTCCAACAAAAACGCCCCAGGCCGGCGGCGTGGGGCGTTCGGGAAACCGATCGGGGCGGTCGTTACTTCACGCGCGTGCCCGGCGTGGCTCCTTCATCCGGCGAGAGGATGTGAAGGTCGGAGCCACCGGAGCCGGCGGCGAGAACCATGCCCTCGGAGAGGCCGAACTTCATCTTGCGCGGCGCGAGGTTGGCGACCATCACGGTGTGTCGACCCACGAGGGAGGCCGGGTCGTAGGCGGCCTTGATGCCGGCGAACACCTGTCGCGGGCGCTCCTCGCCGATGTCGAGCGACAGGCGCAGCAGCTTGTCCGCCCCCTCGACGTGATCCGCTTCGAGGATCTTCGCGATCCGCAGGTCGACGGCGCCGAACTGCTTGATGTCGATGGTCTCGGCAATCGGCTCTATCTCGCGCTTTTCGGCCTTTTTCGCCGGCGCGTTACCACCAGCCTTGGCCTTCGCCTCGTCGGCGGCATCCTGCTTAGCTGCCTTGAGCAGGGCCTCGAGCGAGGATTCCTCGATGCGCTGCATCATCGGCTTGAACTTGTTGATCTGGTGGTCCAGCAGCGGTTCGGACAGCCCCTGCCAGCTGAGCGCTTCGATATTGAGGAACTCGGCGGCCTTGGCGGCCAGCTTTGGCAGTACCGGCGAGAGGTAGGTCATCAGCACGGCGAAGGCGTTGATGCCGTCGGTGCAGATCGATTGCACCTCGTCGCGGGTGGCCTCGTCTTTGGCCAGTACCCACGGCTTGCGCTCGTCGATGTACTGGTTGGCCCGGTCGGCCAGCGCCATGATCTCGCGCATCGCGGCCGAGTATTCGCGGCGCTCGTAACGCTCGGCGATGCCGGCGGCCGCCTCGGTCATTTCGCGATGCAGTTCCGGGCGCTCGAGCGCGTCGGCCAGCCGGCCGTCGAAGTGCTTCTTGATGAAACCCGCGCAGCGGCTGGCGATATTGACCACCTTGCCTACCAGATCGGCATTCACCCGGTAGCGGAAGTCCTCGAGATTGAGGTCGATGTCGTCGATGCCTGAACCCAGCTTGGCGGCGAAATAATAGCGCAGCGCCTCGGGATCGAGGTGTTCGAGGTAGGTCTTGGCCTTGATGAAGGTGCCGCGCGATTTGCTCATCTTCTCGCCGTTGAGGGTGAGAAAGCCGTGCGCGTGGATCGCGTCGGGGGTGCGCATGCCGGCACCCATCAGGGTCGCGGGCCAGAACAGGGTGTGGAAGTAGGCGATGTCCTTGCCGATGAAGTGCACCAGCTCGGTGTCGGCATCCTTGCCCCAGAAGGCATCGAAGTCCAGCCCTTCGCGGCGGGCCAGCTCGATGAACGAGCCGATGTAGCCGATCGGCGCGTCCAGCCAGACGTAGAAGAACTTGCCCGGCGCGCCCGGGATCTCGAAGCCAAAGTAGGGCGCATCGCGCGAGATGTCCCACGACTGCAGGCCGGACTCGAACCACTCGTTGAGCTTGGCCTTGATCGAGGGCTGGACCTCGGCCTCGTCGAGCCAGGTCTTGAGCCGGTCGCCGATCTTGGGCAAGTCGAAGAAATAGTGCTCCGAATCGCGCTCGACCGGCGTGGTCCCGGAGAGGACCGACTTCGGGTTTTTGAGCTCGGTCGGCGAATAGGTCGCCCCGCAGGCCTCGCAGTTGTCGCCGTACTGGTCGTCCGAGCCGCACTTGGGGCAGGTGCCCTTGATGAAGCGATCCGGCAGGAACATCTGCTCAGTCTCGTCGAAGGCCTGCTTGATGGTCTTACGACTGATCAGACCAGCGGCATCGAGCTTGCCGAAGATCTCCTCGGCCATGCGTCGGTTGTCGTCGGTATGCGTGCTGCCGAAGTTGTCGAAGCCGATGCCGAAGCCGTCGAAATCCGCCTCGTGAAGCTGGTGGATCTTCGCGATCAGCTCCTCGGGCGTGATCCCTTCCTGCTTGGCGCGCAGCATGATCGGGGTGCCGTGGGTGTCGTCGGCACAGACGTAGCGGCAGTCGTTGCCGAACAGCTTTTGCGCGCGCACCCAGATATCCGTCTGGATGGTCTCGATGATGTGCCCGAGGTGAAGGGGGCCGTTGGCATAGGGCAGGGCGGAGGTAACGAGAATCCGGCGTTGGTTGTCCATGCGGGTCCGAGTTTCCGTGAACGTTGTGACTGGCCGGGACGCTGTGGGCCGCGCGAAGCGGCGATCCCGGGGGCGGCATTGGTGATTCGAGGCGCGGCAGTTTAGCATGCAGGCTCGTCCTGGATTCCGATCCCTCGAGCAACCGAGCGTTACCGTCCACGGGAGCGCATGCATGCCAGCGGCCGGGATGGCCGCGCGTATCGCGCATCGCCGGGAACGGAGTCGCAGGCAACGGCACTGGTTTTCTTTTCAGGACCTCCGACCGCATGCGTATCGCGATAGTCGCCCCCGACCTCCCGGACGAGGTCATCCCGACGTTCCCCGCCCTTACCGACGCCGTTCGTGCCCGTCCCGGCCTTGCGTTCAGTGTCATCACTGGTCCCAAGGCCGCGGCCTGGTTTCGTCGTCACCCGGCGGTCGATGATGTCGTGACCTTCGATATCGACCAACTGACCGCTTCACGCTGGACGCCCAAGGGGTGGCGCGTGTCGCGTGCATGGAAGGAGATCGTGCGCGATCACCCGCAGCTGAACGAGGCTGAGTACGTGATCGATCCCTATGGCGAGGCGGAGACGCTCGCGGTCACCAAGCGGTTTGATGCCACCTCCGTGGGCGTCGCGCGACCGTCGAAGGGCAAGATGCCCACTCGCCAGCCATACAACTCGCAGTACCCGATTCCCGACGATCTGCACCGTGTCCAGGCCGTGCGGGTGTTGCTCGCCGCGGTGCTCGAGTATTCCCTGCACGACCTCAACCCCGACTACGGCCTGTCGATCGAGGCCGAGCCGGTAGTGACCGATCTTCTTATCGATCTCGACGCGCTGCCGTTCGAGTCCGATAGCGTCGAGCTGATCCGTCGTCGACTGGACGAGACGGGCGTCAGCATCGACGACGTCGATGCAGAACCACCGCAGGATGCGGCCGAGTGGCAGCGCCGGCTGACGCAGAGCCGGTATGTTCTGACGGGCAACAACCTGACCGGTTGGCTGGCTGCCGCGCTGGGCATCCCGGGGGTATGCGTCTGTCCGCCGGACGAGGCGAAGACCCGCGGGGTGATCACGACACGCCGATCGAAGCAGAAGCTGATCAATGTCGACCATCCGCCGATGAACCAGCCCGAGATCGTGGTCGAGTCGATCATCCAGGTGATAACGCATGGCGAGGCGCCGATCGAGCTCCCCGAGGAAACCACGGCGGCGAACGAAGACGAACCGGTCGATGGTCGCGATGAATGAAGGCCACTGACTCGAGTCGTACGCCGGCCGCCTGGGAGTGGCACAACGACATGCCGCTGGAAAACACGCTGCGGCTTCCGGCGCGCGCCTCGCGAGCACTGATCCTCAACCGCGTTGACCCCGAAACGCTCGAGCAGCCCGAAGTGGCAAGTTGGCTCGCCGATCCGGCGACCCGGATCTTCGGTGGCGGATCGAACGTGGTGTTCGTCCGATCGCAGGTCGAGCGCACCGTCCGTGTGGCGGCGTCTCGCTGGTGGGTCGAGAGCGAAGACGCCGACCAGGTCGATCTCGTCGCCGAGGCGGGTCTGGGATTGGATGCCCTGGTTCGAGAGACGGCCGCACGGGGCTGGTTCGGTCTCGAGGCGCTTGCCGAGATACCGGGGACTGTTGGGGCCGCACCGATGCAGAACGTCGGCGCCTACGGCGTCGAATTGGGTGATCGTGTTCGCTGGGTGGACGCTTGGGATCGTCACGAAGGTGCCGTCCGGCGCCTGGAGCGCGATGCTTGCGATTTCCGTTACCGCGACAGTCGTTTCAAGACCGAGTCGGGGCGTTGGCTGATCCTGCGGGTCGGGCTGAGACTCTCCGCCAAGCCTCCGGCGGACTGGCCGCCCACCGCCTATCCCGGCCTTGCCGAGGCGGTGGCCGCATGGCAGGACAAGGAAGGCCGCCCCCCGGCGGCGATGTCGCCGCTGGCATACGCCCAGATGATCACCCGGGTTCGTCTGGCGAAGCTGCCGGACTGGCGGGCGGGGTTGCCGGGCAGTGCCGGCAGCTTTTTTCACAACCCCGTCGTGTCGACCCTCCGTGCACAGGCATTGGCCGATCGCTGGCCGGGAATGCCGCAATTCCCGGTCGAGGGCGGAATCAAGATCCCGGCCGGGTGGTTGATCGAACAGGCGGACCTGCGGGGGTATCGCGACGGGGCAGTCGGCGTGTCGGAACGCCACGCACTGGTGCTGCAACACTACGGCGGGGCGACTGGCGAGACGTTTCTTCGGTTCGCGGAATACGTGCGGGACCGGGTGCGGACGCTTTTCGACATCGAGCTGATCGTCGAGCCCGAGTGCGTGACGGATTGATGTCTTCCGACGCGGTGTGCCACGCAAGCGCTCTGCCTTCTGTCCAGCAATGCATCAGCCCCCTCAGGGGAGGTGGCTACTCTTATGACTTGCCGTGCTTTTTGGCGATTTCGGCATCAAGCAGGGCGTCGATGTCGTCCAGATCGTAGGCGTCGCTTTCCGTTTGCGGCTTGTCCTTTTCCTCTTCGGGGATCTCGACGTCGTCGAGGTCGATCACCCCGTTTTCCTCGGGATCCTCTTCGGAAAGCTCCATCGACTCGTCGGCGGATGTCTCGGTTGAGGTCGGCACCTCGGTGCTAGCGGCGTTGGCGCCCGCTTCATCGCCGGGCGTGGACGTGGTTGCGCTCTCGCGTTCGCCCGCCTCGTTCGTCTCGCCTCCGGAAACCATTGCCTGACTCGCCGCAGCGGTCGCGTCCTGGCTGGCCTGGGCCTGCGCGATCAGGGCGTCGATGTCGTCATCGGCACTGGCTGCGGCTTCGCCCGCCGATTCCATGGCCGATGTCGCCTGGGTGGCGGGCTCGGCTGCCGGCGCTTCGGCCTGGTCCTGAGCGTTTTGACCAGTTTGTTCGCCACCGACGTCGATGCTGTCGGTGGTCTTTGCAGTGGAAGGTTCGGAGGCCGCCATGGCCTCGTCCGGCTCGGCGGCGGGTGACGTTATCTCTGGGGTGGTTTCGGGGGCTGCCTCGTCCTGCGCCTCCATGGTTGCCTGCGCCGGGGTGTCCTCGACTTTGGGCGCCGGTGCGGCTACCAGATCCTCGCTGAAGACATCCTCGGCACGTTGTTGAGCCGTCTCGCAGTCGGCCCCGGCCGCCATTTCCTGAACCATCACGATGGCCTTGAGCACGGTGGCGACGTGGGGCTCCTCGTTGTAATCGAACTTGCGGCCATACTCACGCACCATCACGTTGACCGTTTCCAGCGAGTCGTTGAGATGGTTGGCCTGGCGGTCCCGCTGCTCGCGCAGTTCGCGCAGCTCCTCTTCGAGCTCGGTTACCCGAGCATCGTCTGCCTGGCTCGCCTCGGCATGGGCGTGGGCCAGCGTCAGCAACTGCTCCAGGTCCTCCTGGCGAACGCGCTGGAACTGTCTGGCGACCGAGGAAAGATCGTGACGTTTGGGCTCGAGCCAGGGTTCGACCATCGCCTCCACGGCATCGAGACTACGCTCGGCGTAGATCTGTCGTTGCTCGTCATCGAGGGTCATGCCGGGCCAGACCCGCTCGGCTTGCCGTCCGACCATCTCCTCCGAGGCGCGCAGGATCGGATTTCTATCGTCCAGCAGGCGTTCGGCGGCGTCCGTGTGGCGTCGCTGCCCGCGCCATACAAGAAAAGCCAGGATCAGCGTGATTACGAGCAAGCCGGCGAGCAGCTCGGTGGCGATGATGGCCCAGTCGGAACTCAGGAAGTAGTCGAGCATGTGTCGGAAATCCGTGCTGTGTCTTTCGGGGTGTGGTCGATTTGGTTCAGGCGCGGGCCGCCTGGATCAGACGCTGCCGCTTGCGTGAGACGACGCCGTGCCAGAGCCATCCGAGCAATGCCAGGGCCAGCAGGCCGCCGAGGCCGATCAGCATGGCCAACAGGGGGTTGCCCTCGTTGTCATTCGCGGGAGTGGCCTCCTCGACAGCGACATCCGGCGCGACCTCATCGTCCGCGACCACGGGCTCCGTGCGTGGCAGGTTGAGGTCCAGCGGCAGCGTGATGTCCCGCCCGTCGCGCGTCTGACCGACAATATCGCCGCTGACACGGCAGTCCTCGTTCGTCCGAGCCGGGAGGTCGATGCGGTTGGTGGCTGACGGCAGCGCGGCCTCTACGGGAATATCTGCTGAGTTGGAGCACCCGAGGACGGCTTCCAGACGAGAGTTCGCGGGATCGAGCACCGAGACGTCTTGCTCGACGACCAGCCAGGTTGCGGGTGTCGGTTGCTCCTGACCCGACTCCATGGGGGCGGCTGGGGTTTCGGATTCGATCCGGGCGTCGAATGGCCGAGTGCGGGCCAGTGCCACCTTCTTGCGGATCACCCGTTCGAAGGTAGGCCCGCTGGCCCGCCCCTCGAGGGTGTAGATGCCCGGGTCCTCGCTGATCCGGATGCGAAAGTGATACACGCCGTCGCCGCCGAGCACGTCCGGGTCGGCACCGACGTCATTGAGTGCCAGCTCGTCGACCGCCTCGCCGGTGGGTCCGTTGACTCGTACCGCGGCGCTGATGTCGTCGGTCAGGCGTGGCTCGACGATGGGGTCGCCGTGGTTGGTGAGCAGCAGTTGGCCATCGATGGTTTCCCCGGGGTAGATCCGGCTGGGTAGCTCCGGCATGCCCAGCTTGAGATCGGTGATGACCAGGGCGCGATTGTCGGGGTCCTCGGCGGCGAGAATCTGCCAGCTGCCCGCAGGGGGATCCTGAACGGTGATCAGGTCACGCCCGGCGCTGTCGTCCCAGCGCCAGTTCGCGAGGGTGGAGGCGATGCCGGCGTCGACCTCGCCACCGTCGGGGAGCTTGATACGCGTCGGATTGGCACCTTGCTGGCGAAAGACCACCAGGGTCAGCTCGCTGATGCTCTCGTCGACGCGAAAGCGATTTTCCACCAGCGGTACGCCGGTACGTGGGGCGGTCGCCTCGAACAGCGACAGGAATACACGCTGCAGGTCGGCGTTGCTGCGCGCGCTGAGCGCAAGCCCACCCGTACGTTCGGCAATTTCGGTCAGGATGGCGTCGTCGGCTGCCGCGGACAGGGCAACCGTATGGACCTGGACCTCGGCGTCGATCAGTGCCGGGATCACCTGGTCGCGCAGACGTGCCGTGGCACGCTCGTTGACCGCCGTGTCCGGGGAGATGTCCACCTTGCCATCGGACAGCAGGATAACGTTGCGCTGCGTGTCCTCTCCCCAGTCGCCGTTGGCGGCTTCCAGTGCGGCCGGGATGTCGGTGAACGGTTCGTTCGAACGGATGCGCTCGGCGGCAGCCCGCATGGCGCGTTTGGTGTCCGGAGTGGCCCGGGAGGCGGGCAGTTCCGTGGTGATGCGGTTGCCGAACAGGTCGACCTGTACGCGGCTCTGTTCGGGAACCAGATCGCCGAGGAGCCGAAGCGCCGGCTCGCGCAGATTTTCGGGGTCGGTTTTCTTCATCGAGCCGGACACGTCGATCAGGACATGCAGTTCCGGCTCGGAGGCGGCATGGGCGCCCGGCATGGCGCCAAGGGCTACGACGAGCAGGACAATCAGCAAGGCGGGCAGGGGAAGGTGAAACTCAGCGAGCGTGACCGGTTGCCACGGATGCGGGCCGGGTGGATTCGAGGAGGAGGGGGCATCAAGTCGCGGCACAGTGCTGGTATCCTTGTGATCAAACGCGGTCACTATTCCTGCGGGATAGTGCCGCTTCATTTCGTTTGCAACAACAGAAAATCCCGATCAAGCATATGGCTCAGTACATCTTCACCATGAACGGTGTGGGCAAGGTCGTCCCGCCGAAGAAACACATCCTCAAGGACATCAACCTCAACTTTTTCCCCGGCGCCAAGATCGGCGTGCTCGGCTACAACGGTGCCGGCAAGTCGACGTTGCTGCGCATCATGGCCGGCGTCGACACGGACATCATCGGCGAGGCGCGTCCCCAGCCCGGCACCAAGATCGGTTACCTCAAGCAGGAGCCGGATCTCGATCCCGAGAAGGACGTTCGTGGCAACGTCATGGATGGTGTCGGCGAGATGGCCGAATTACTTGAGCGCTTCAACGAGGTTTCCAACCAGTTCGCCGATCCGGACGCGGATTTTGAGGCGCTGATGGAAGAGCAGGCCACCCTGCAGGACAAGATTGAGGCCGGCGGCGGCTGGGATCTCGATCGCAAGCTCGAGGTGGCCGCCGACGCGCTGCGCTTGCCGCCCTGGGAGGCCGACGTGACCAAGCTGTCCGGGGGCGAGCGCCGCCGGGTCGCGCTGTGCCGTCTGCTGCTGTCCAACCCGGACATGCTGATCCTCGACGAGCCGACCAACCACCTCGACGCCGAATCCGTCGCCTGGCTGGAGCGCTTCCTGCAGGAATTCTCCGGCACCGTTGTCGCGGTCACCCACGATCGCTACTTCCTCGACAACGTCGCCGGCTGGATCCTCGAGCTGGACCGCGGCCAGGGCATCCCCTTCGAAGGCAACTACTCGCAGTGGCTGGAGGCGAAAGAGAAGCGACTCGAGCAGGAAGAAAAGGCCGAGTCCGCCCACCAGAAGGCGATGAAGCAGGAACTCGAGTGGGTGCGCCAGAACCCGAAGGGTCGCCAGGCCAAGTCCAAGGCGCGCATGAAGCGCTTCGAGGAGCTGCAGTCCGAGGAGTACCAGAAGCGCTCGGAGACCAACGAGATCTACATTCCGCCCGGCCCGCGTCTGGGCGACAAGGTCATCGAGGCGGAAGATCTCACCAAGGCCTTCGGCGACCGCGAGCTCTACCAAGGGCTATCGTTCTCGGTACCCAAGGGCGGGATTGTCGGCATCATCGGCCCGAACGGCGTCGGCAAATCGACCCTGTTCCGCATGCTCATCGGCGAGGAAAAGCCCGATGGCGGCAACATCGAGATCGGCGAGAGCGTCGAGCTGGCCTATGTCGGCCAGTCCCGCGAGGACATGGACGACACCAAGACGGTTTGGGAGGAAATCTCGGACGGGTACGATTACATTACCGTTGGCAAATTCGAGATGCCGTCGCGTGCCTATTTGGGGCGCTTCAATTTCAAGGGTCAGGACCAGCAGAAGTTCATGAAGGACCTGTCGGGTGGTGAACGCAACCGGGTCCATCTGGCCAAGCTCCTGAAGTCCGGCGGCAACGTGCTGCTGCTCGACGAGCCGACCAACGATCTCGACGTCGAGACTCTGCGGGCGCTTGAAACCGCGCTGCTCGACTTCCCGGGCTCGGCACTGGTGATCTCGCACGATCGCTGGTTCCTCGACCGCGTCGCCACCCACATCCTCGCGTTCGAGGACGATGGCTCGGTGATGTTCTTCGAAGGCAACTTCCAGGAGTACGAGGCGGATCGTCGCAAGCGTCTCGGCGATGCGGCCGACCAGCCTAAGCGCGTGAAGTACACCCGCCTGGCGGACTGATAGTGGAGGCCGGCCCGGATCGAGGTGACCGGCGTTATTCAGGGAGAAGAAAACGTGTCCAATCCGGCACTTG
This sequence comes from Guyparkeria hydrothermalis, assembly GCF_023555385.1. Classification (NCBI taxonomy): domain Bacteria; kingdom Pseudomonadati; phylum Pseudomonadota; class Gammaproteobacteria; order Chromatiales; family Thioalkalibacteraceae; genus Guyparkeria; species Guyparkeria hydrothermalis. The sequence goes on along the minus strand of NZ_JAJSED010000001.1, from coordinate 659,555 downwards.
AACAGGCGATCATCAACAAGATCCGTGACAAGGGCATTGCCCTGCCGGTACTGCCTGACGTGGCGCTGCGTGCGCGCCGGGTGATCGATGACCCCAACAGCTCGGCCAGCGACCTGGTCGACGTGATTTCGCAGGATCCCGCGATTGCCGCGCGCCTGATCCAGGTGGCAAACAGCCCGATGTACCGGGGCGGTCAGCACATCGACAACCTCGTCCAAATCGTCTCGCGACTGGGAATGCGCACGGTCAGCCAGCTGATCATCTCGCTGTCGGCCAAGCAGTTGTTTACGGCCGAGACGCCGACGATCAAGCGCATCATGCGGGATCACTGGGCCTTCGCCACGCAGGTGGCGGCCTTGTCGAACCACATTGCCAAGCGTCATACGAAGCTGGATGCCGACCAGGCGCTGCTGGCCGGTCTGCTCCACAGCGTGGGCGGCATCCCGGTGATCGTGGTGGCCGAGGACATCCCCAAGCTGCTTGAGGCTCCGGCCTTGCTCGACGAGCTGGTCGAGAGCCTGCAATGGCGCCTAGGCGGCAACATCGTCAAGGCTTGGGATTTCCCGGATATGTTCGCCGAGGTGATCGAGCACTGTGGGGATCTCGGCTATCAGCACGACGGGGATCCGAACTACAGCGACGTGGTCATCTGCGCGATTGCACAGGCTCGTGGTATCAGCCGTACGCCGGATGATCGGCCGATCATGGCCGCCGAGAAGTTGGGTGTCGATCTTGAAGCCAGCCTGATCGACGACGAGCTCGACGAAGCGATTCGCGCGCTTGGCGGCTAGTATCCTGATTGCACGGCGTCACGGCCAGGAACCGAGACACAAGACCCCGGTCTCCCCGTGAGCCGGGGTCTTTTTATTGAAGGCCTGCTGACATTCGACACCGCGAAATGAGGTCGTCCGCCATGCGTTTTCCGCTTGCCGTTTCCCTGTGGGCTGTTGTCACGATCTTGGTCGGTTGCACCACGCACCCGGTCACCGGAAGAAACCAGCTGATGATCGTGCCGGAAGGGCAGGCCAACCAGATGGCCTACCAGGCCTACACGCAGATGGCGCGCGAAAAGGACACGCTGCCTGCCTCGTCGCCGATGAGTCGCCGCGTGACCCGGATTACCCAGCGCATCGTGCCGCAGGCGATCCGTGTCTATCCGGCTTCGGCCGGCTGGGCGTGGGAGGCCCGCGTGTTCCGTGACGACAGCATCAATGCCTTCGCGCTGGCCGGCGGCAAGGTGGGCATCAATACCGGCATGCTGAAAAAGCTGCGCCCCAGCGACGACGAACTGGCCCAGGTGATCAGCCACGAGATTGCCCATGCGCTCTCCGGGCACACGCGAGAGAAGATGTCGATGGCCATGAGTCAGCAGATGGGATTGTCGGTTGTCTCCGCACTGGGCGGGCTGGATAGCCAGACTGCCGGCATGGCGCAGCAGGTCGCGGCGATGGCGATCGATCTGCCGTTCAGCCGACGGATGGAGTACGAGGCCGACGAGGTGGGCCTGCTGCTGGCGGCGCGTGCCGGCTATGATCCGCGAGCGGCGGTGTCGCTGTGGCGCAAGATGCAGGCGAAAGGCGGAGGCGGCGGACCGGAATGGCTCAGCACGCACCCGGCCAGCGGCAACCGCATCCAGGCGTTGCAGCGCGCGATCCCCTCGGTGATGCCGGCCTATCGCCAGGCCACGGGGCGCTGAGGCACTCCGGCCGGAAACGGGTCAGCGCTGGATCACGATACTCAGGGCCGGACCCTGGCTGCCGTGCTCCGGTGACAGGGGAGTCGTGTTGCCGGCGAGTTCCAGCCGGGCCTCGTCGGGGTGGAACGGTTTGTGGCGACGAACGGCGAGTCCGCCGTCGCAACGGCGCACCGCGAGCTGTACCCCGGCCGGACTGGCCGTGTCGCCCGCCCGACCGGGGTAGGGCGTAACCAGGCAGCTCCGGCCCGACTCGGCGGCCAGCTTGAGTCGTCGCCGGAGTGCGAAGCCCAGGGGCGGCAACCAGCTGAGTACCAGTGGGTAGACGCCGGCCTGCAGCACTTCCTCCGTGGCCCAGCCCAGCTCGCGCATGTCGCGGGGCTCCACCAGCAGCAGCTTGTCCAGGTCCACGCCCTCGCGTTGCCAACGCTCGGCACAGGGCCGGGCTGGCGGGTTGATCAGCGCCACGCGTTCCGTCTGTGTAAGCCCGGCAATCCAGGGCAGAAGCAGGGCCGTGATGCCGTATCCCAGCGAGGCCTGGAACCAGTCGCGCAGGTCGGCAAGCGATCGGCGATCAAGCCGGTCGAAAGGGCGTTCCCCGAGTCGTGGTGCCGGGGTGTCGGCGTATAGCTCCACCAGTCCTTCCCGTGGCCAGCCGCCACCCAGCAGTTCGTCCAGTGCCGACCAGCCGCTGGGAAAGGTCTCTTCCACGAGGCCGCCGGCCGGCCGAGTCTGGCGCCCGCGCCAGATGTCCTGACGCGCCAGCAGGCTGGTGATCCCCTGATCGCCCGGTGCGCGCTCTCCCATGATGACTACTGGCCTCCCTTCCGGGTCAGTCGAAGGTGCGCAACACGCCGACGACCCGTCCCTCGACGATCAACTCCTCGCGCTTCAGGTCGACCTCGATCGGCGTCATTTCACTGTTCTCCGGGATCAGCCAGACTTTCGCGCCGCGGCGCCGGTAACGCTTGACCGTGACCTCGTCGGCGAGCCGGGCCACCACGATCTGGCCGTTGCGTACCTCTTCGGTGCGATGCACCGCCAGCAGATCGCCGTCCATGATCCCGGCATCCCGCATGCTCATTCCCCGCACACGCAGCAGGTAGTCCGCCCGGGGCCGGAACAGGGACGGATTCACCGGCACCTGGGCCTCGACGTGTTCGGCGGCCAGCACCGGGCTGCCCGCGGCGATGCGCCCGACCACGGCCAGTTCCTCGCGGTGACCGTCGTCAATCAGACGAATGCCGCGCGAGCGGCCGCCCAGCAGCTCGATCGCCCCTTTTTTCGCCAGCGCCTTGAGGTGGCTCTCGGCGGCATTGGGCGAACGAAAGCCCAGCGCGGCGTTGATTTCAGCCCGGGTTGGCGGCATGCCGGTCTCGTGAATGGTGTCGCGGATGAACGCGAGGATCTCGGCCTGGCGGGGCGTGAGCGGTCGTTGGGCAGTCGATTCGGTCATGGCTCAGGGATAGCGGGAACGGATAATGGAGTGTACTGTAAAAAAGAACAGTATTCATCCCGAGGAACCTGCCGATGGCGATCGAACCCACCATCCCGCGCTCGTCGCGGGGCACGGCATTCTGGCTGGCCCTGCGCTTTCCCGAGGCCTGGTTCGAATCCCGTTGTCCCGAGGAGGACCGGCGGAATCGCCCGCCGGCCGTTCAGCTGCTCGATCAAGCCGGGCGTTCCCGGGTCGTCGCGGTGAACCGCCCGGCGGCCGATATGGGTATCGAGGCGGGGCAGAGTCTCGCCGTCGCGCGATCCCGGCACCGGGCCGCCGCGCCGGCGGACGCGCCACCGTTACGCTGCCTGGAGACGGACGACGAGACCGTGTCGAACTGGCTGGCACAGTGGGGAGAGTGGGCCGGGACGTATACCTCGCGCGTGACATGCCCGTCGGGAGGCTCCATGCCGGGGCTGTTGCTGGAGCTGGGGGGCAGCGCCGCGCTGTTTGGCGGGCTGGAGGCCCTGATCCGGACCGTGATGCATTCACTCGCCGCACACCAGCTGACGGTGCGGGCCGCCGGTGCCCCGCATCCACGGGTGGCCTGGGCCCTGGCCGTCGTCGCAGACGGGGGGCGGCCGTGGCTGTGCGATCGTCGTGATCAACTGGCGGCGATAAGCCGCTTGCCGCTTGCCGCACTCGATTGGCCCGGGGACTGGATCGAACGCTTCGAGGAGCTGGGGCTGATGCGATTGGGCGATGTCCGCCGCCTGCCACGGGATGGTCTGGGCATGCGGACTGCTCCGGCCCTGCTCGAGGACCTGGACCGCCTGTTCGCCGAACGGGACTGGCCGCTATCCGACCTGGAGGCGCCGGTCCGTTATGCCCGCGAGGTCACTCTCTGGGACCCGGCAAGCCAGATCGATCGACTGCTGTTGCTCGCCCGCGCACCACTGGTGGGTCTGGCCGAGTTCCTGCGCCGACGTCGCCTGGCGGTGGCCTCGTTTCGCGTGCTGCTGGGGCACGAGACCGGGGCGGCTACCGACCTGACGCTCGCCACGGCCGAGCCGGGCCGGGACGAGAGCCTCTGGCTGGAGCAGTTGCGTCTGCAGCTGGAGTCGGTCGGCGGGATGCCACCGGTTACCCGGCTGCGGGTCGAGGCCGATCGGTTCGTGACGCCGTCGGCAGGGCAGGGCAGCCTGTTCGCCGATGACGGCGAGCGTGACCGTGACGAGCGGGCGCTGTGGCACCGCCTGCGGGCCCGGCTGGGCGAGGCGGCGGTTGGCCGGTTGCAGCGAGTGCCGGGGCTGGTACCGCCGCTGTGCTCGCGATCTCGGCCGGTCGAAGCCGCCGCCCTCCGAGAGGTGCCGGCCTTGTCGGCGGCGGCAAGCTTCCGTCCCCTGTGGTGGCTGGAGGGGCCGAGGCGTCTTGACGCTCCCCTGCGGCGCCGGGCGGAAATCGAGCGGGTGGAGACGGCCTGGTGGTCGGCGGCCGAGGAGGCGGCCGACTACTGTGCCGGCGAGCTGGCTGGAGGGCGCGCCGTCTGCCTGCGCCGTGACCGACAAACGACGTTCTGGGAGTTGATCGGCTTTGATGGGTAAAAGTGATTGATGCGCGTCAGCGACGAGCCCGGCCATTCGGGTGCAGCCCGCCCCAGCGCCACCAGACCGCGGCTGCCACCAGCAGACCGCTGCCGCCGAACAGCAGGAAGAAGGTCGGCAGATCAATGGCGAACACGGCGAACAGCAGGATGCCCAGCACGCTGCTCACCACCATCGCCAGGGCGTTCTGCACGTTGAGTGCGGCAATCAGTCGGGCACGTTGGGAAGGCCGGGCGGCGCGCTGCAGATGGCTGTACAGCGGCACGACGAGGCCACCGGCAAGCATGCCGGTCAGCGCCACGTCGAGCCCGACGCGCCACAGGGTCGGCGCGACGCCGGAAGCGACGGCATGCCAGTCGATGGCGACCAGCGCGACGCCCAAGGCCATGAATGGCGCCAGCGCCCGTGGAGGGCGCCGCCCGCCCAGGTAGCCGACGGCCAGGCCGCCGGCGGCGATGCTCACCGCAAACAGGGCCAGCAGGCCGGTCGCACCATCGGCGGGCAGGTTGAGCACGTCTTCGGCAAAGCGGGGAAACTGCGTCAGGTAGCCTGCCCCCACGAACCAGAACCAGCTGATCAGCCACATCGACTGGCGCAGCGACGAGCGCTGTCGCTGCAGCAGCTGCCAGGTGGTCACCCAGCTCTTGAGCGGGCCGGCATGGTCGGGCAGTCGCCCCGGGGGCGGAGCGGTCGGGATCAGGCGGGAGGCGAGCACCCCGGCCACGGCTACGCCGATCACCAGGGCGCTGGCCAGTAGCGTCGCGCGCTCGCCGGTGGCGGCCAGTAGCCCGCCGGTCAGGGTTCCCAGCAGGATGGCGGCAAAGGTGCTCGCGGTTACCCAGCCATTCGCCCGCATTAGCATGCCGGCGGGCAGGTGTCGGGGCACGATGGCGTATTTCAATGGTCCAAACCAGGCCGACTGGGTGCCCATCAGAAACACCAGCGCCATCAGCAGCGTGATGCTCTGCCACCAGAATGCCGCGGCGGCCACCAGCATCAGACTGAGCTCCGTCCACTTGAGGACCCGCGCCAGGCGCGCTTGATCGAGCCGATCGGTCCAGTGGCCGGCCATGGGCGAGAAGATCAGGCCCGGCAGGATGAACAGCCCGGCGGCGAGGTTCATCAGCACGTCGACCTCGCCGTTGGCGGCATCGCTGAGCTCGTAGGTGATCAGGAACATCACCGAGAAGCGGAAGGCGTTGTCGTTGAACGCGCCCAGCGCCTGGGTGAAGAAGTAGGGCAAGAATCGACGTGACAGCAGGCGGGCCGGCGTGGGGCTGGGCATGGACCGATGGCTTCCCTCAAGGTGAGCCCGCATTGGAACACGCGGGGTGGGGGGCGCCAAGCGTATCGACTGCGCACTTGCGGATCATGCTAGGGTTTCGACCCCACCCGCGGTGATGAGATGACAGGAGGAGCCCCATGCCGGAGACAGTCGATATTCGCGATCTGCTCGGTTATTGCGAGCAGCTGCTCGAACCGGAAACCTACCGCGACTACGCGCCCAACGGCCTGCAGGTCGAGGGGCGGCGCGCCGTTCGCCGGCTGGTCACCGGGGTGACCGCCTGTCAGGACCTGCTGGACGCCGCGGTCGAAGAGAATGCCGACGCGGTGCTGGTTCACCACGGCTATTTCTGGAAGAACGAACCGCAGGTGATCACGGGAATGAAGCGGCGCCGTATCGCGACCCTGCTGGCGCACGATATCAATCTCATCGGTTATCACCTGCCGCTCGACGGGCACCCGACGCTGGGGAACAACGCCTGGCTCGCCGATCTTGTGGGCCTGAACGTGACCGACCGCTTCGGTCATCAGCAACTGGCCGTCGCCGGTCGACTGGAAGAGCCCTGCACGGGTGGTGAGCTTGCGGCACGCCTGCAGGGCGAACTCGGGCGCACGCCGCTGGTGGTTGGCCCGACCGATCGGCCCATCGAGCGACTCGGTTTGTGTACCGGCGGCGCACAGGACATGCTGGGCGAGGCCATCGATCTGGGGTTGGATGCCTTCATTTCCGGCGAAATCTCCGAGCGTACGACCCATATGGCGCGCGAAGCCGGTGTTACCTACTTTGCCGCCGGTCATCATGCGACCGAGACCGGTGGGGTCCGACTGCTGGGTGAGCGTCTGGCGGAGGAATTCGGTATCGAACACCGGTTCATCGACATCGACAACCCGGCCTGAATACCGGCACCGCGGGAACGCCGTCCGGAGGGTTTCCTTACCCAACCTAATAAAACCATGGTTCGAGGGTATTAAGCCCGCTTGTTTGACGGTCGGGACCAGATGTCTAAACTACCCCGGCCGTAAAAATGGCAGATGCTGTGCATCGATGTTGCCCAGACGCGACCCGGAACTATCCGGGCGTTTTTTCGCCGGGCGCAGGGAAGCCAACGATGCGTGTCAGCAACGCGAATGCCCCGGGCACCGTCTTCCCGGCGCGATCGATTGACGGACAAACTCCAGGAGTACGACGTAACAATGGCTGATTCTCCCTCCAACCCGGCAAGGCGCCGGTTCCTGACCGGCGCGGCGACGGCGGTTGGCGCGGTGGGCGTCGGCTTTGCCGCCGTGCCGTTTCTGAGCTCCTTCCAGCCCAGTGCTAAGGCCCAGGCGGCCGGCGCCCCGGTCGATGTGAATGTTGGCAAGCTTTCGCCGGGTCAGATGACCACCGTGGCGTGGCGCGGCAAGCCCGTCTATGTGGTGCACCGCACCGAGCGCATGCTCGAGACCCTGCCCGAAGTGACCGACAAGCTGCGTGACCCGGATTCCGCCGTGGAAACCCAGCAGCCGGACTTCGCCACCAATCTCTACCGGGCCCGCAAGGAGAACGAGCGTTTCCTCGTGATCGTCGGTCTGTGTACGCACCTGGGTTGCGCGCCGACCTATCGCCCCGAGGTCGCTCCGAAAGACCTGGGCGCGGATTGGAAGGGCGGTTTCTTCTGCCCCTGCCACGGCTCGAAGTTCGACCTTTCCGGCCGTGTCTACAAGGGCGTGCCGGCCCCGACCAACCTGGAAGTTCCCGAGTACACCTACGTGAGTGAGCAGGTTATCCGCGTCGGCGGCACCGAGGAGGAAGAGGCATGATCAAGAGCCTGGGCAAGTGGGTGGATGATCGCCTGCCGGTGTCGCATTTCTGGAATGCGCACCTGGCGAAGTACTACGTCCCCCACAACTTCAACTTCTGGTACTACTTCGGCTCGCTGCTGCTGGTGGTGTTCGTCCTGCAGATCGTCACCGGTATCTGGCTGACGATGAGCTACAAGCCGTCTGCGGATGATGCCTTTGCCTCGGTCGAGTACATCATGCGTGACGTGGAGTGGGGTTGGCTGCTGCGCTATCTGCACTCGACCGGCGCGTCGTTCTTCTTCATCGCGGTGTATCTGCACATCTTCCGCGGGATGATGTACGGCAGTTACAAGAAGCCGCGCGAGCTGATCTGGATCTTTGGCGTCCTGATCCTGTTGGTGCTGATGGCAGAGGCCTTCATGGGCTACCTGCTGCCGTGGGGGCAGATGTCCTACTGGGGCGCACAGGTGATCATCTCGCTGTTCACCTCGATTCCGGTGATCGGCCCGGACCTGGCGCAGTGGATCCGCGGTGACTTCGTCGTCTCGGACGCGACCCTGAACCGCTTCTTCGCTCTGCACGTGATCGCGCTGCCGCTGGTGCTTCTGTTCCTGATCGGCGGCCACATCATGGCGCTGCACGAAGTGGGCTCGAACAACCCCGACGGCGTCGACATCAAGGAGAACAAGGATTCCAGCGGCAAGCCGGTGGACGGCATCCCGTTCCACCCGTACTACACGGTCAAGGACCTGTTCGGGCTGGGCGTGTTCATGTTCATCTTCGCCGTGGTGCTGTTCTACTGGCCTGACGGTGGCGGTCTGTTCCTGGAGCACCCGAACTTCACCCCGGCCGACCCGCTGAAGACTCCCGAGCACATCGCGCCGGTCTGGTACTTCGCGCCGCACTACGCGATTCTGCGCGCCGTTCCGGACAAGTTCCTCGGCGTGGTCGCGATGACGGTGGCCATCCTGATCCTGTTCGTCCTGCCGTGGCTTGATCGCAACCGCACCCGGTCGATTCGCTACCGCTCGACAGCATTCAAGGTGAACCTGTTCGCCTTCGCGGCCGCGTTCATCGGCCTCGGCTACCTGGGCACCCAGCCGCCGACGCCGCTCGGCACGCTGTCAGCGCAGTTGCTGTCGGCCGTCTACTTCGGCTTCTTCATCGCGCTGTTCTTCATCAGCCGTCATGAACGTACCAAGCCCGTGCCGGAGCGCCTGAAATGATCCGACTGACATTCTTCCTGTTTCTTATCGGCGTGCTGGTCGCGCCCAACGCCAAGGCTGCCGGCAGCAGTTATCCACTCAAGGATGCCGAAGTGGATCTCGGTGACGAGGCGTCATTGTTCCGCGGCGCCCAGACGTTCATGGACAGCTGCGCGACCTGTCACAGTGCCGACATGATGCGCTTCGGCCGGATTGCCGATGACCTCGGTCTCAGCGACGAGCAGCTGGCGAAGCTGATGCCGACCGACAAGAGCAAGGCCGGTGACACCATCGAGACCAGCATGCCGTCGGACTATGCCAACCAGACCTTTGGCATCGTCCCGCCGGATCTGACGCTGGTGGCACGTGTGCGTGGCGGTGACTGGCTGTACACCTATCTGACGACGTTCTACGCCGATCCGGACGCTCCCTGGGGTGTGAACAATGCGGTCTTCCCCGGCGTGGGCATGCCGCACGTGCTTGCCGCGCAGCAGGGGCTGCTCCAGCCGGTCTACGAGACCCATGGGGAAGGCGAAGACGCCAAGAAGGAACTGGTCGACCTCGAGCCGCCGGCACGCCCGGGCACCATGAGCGAGGAAGAATTCGATCAGAAGATGCGCGACCTGACTGCGTTCATGGTCTACATGGCCGAGCCGGCGGCGTTGCTCCGTGCGCACTACGGGCCGTACGTGCTTGCGTTCCTGTTCATCTTCACGCTGGTGATGTACCTGCTGAAGAAGGAATACTGGCGCGACATCAAGCATTGACGCGGTCTGCGGGCGGCCCGGCAGGGCTGCCAGATTCCCCGGAAACCCGGCTTCGAGGCCGGGTTTTTGTTATCATGGCATTTTAGCAACTGCATCACGGGAGGCGCCAATGGCGACCGTCAATCGTCGTTCGGTCATGACCTTGTTCACCAGCCCGGATTCGCCGGATTGTCACCGGACCCGGATCGTCCTCGCGGAAAAGGAACTGACTGCCGAGATCATCGATCTGTCCGAGCAGGAACCGCCGGAGGACTTCTACGACCTGTCGCCGGAAGGCACCGTGCCGGTGCTCGCCGACCGTGACCTCGTGCTGACCAACGCCCGCGTGATCATGGAATACCTCGACGAGCGCTTCCCGCATCCGCCGCTGATGCCGGTCGACCCGGTCAGCCGGGCGAAGGTGCGCACAGCGCTCTACCGGATCGAGAACGACTGGTACGGTCTGTTGCCGGAGTTTGAGCGCGGCGAGAAGACCGTGGCTCGCGCCCGCAAGCAACTCAAGGAAGGTCTGCTGTCCGCCGCGCCGATCTTCTCGGCCATGCCGTTCTTCATGAGCGAGGAGTTCTCCCTGGCCGACGTCACCTTGGCGGCGCTGCTGTGGTATTTGCCCAAATACGGCATCGAGTTGAGCGGCCCGAATGCCAAGCCGATCCTTGATTACATGGATCGCGTCTTCAGCCGTCCGACGTTCCAGGCGAGTCTTACCGAAGTTGAACGCGAGATGCGTGAAGCCTGATCATGCTTTCCAAGCGCCCTTATCTGATACCTGCGTTCTATGACTGGATTGTCGACCAGGGCCATGTGCCGCATCTGGTCGTCAACGCCCATGCCGAGGGTGTCATGGTGCCGACCGTGTTCGTGGAAGACGGTCACATCCAGTTGAACATCGGGCCGAACGCGGTCCGCGATTTCTACATGGACCGCGTAGCGATCTCCTTCGAGGCTCGTTTCGCCGGACAGCCCGAACAGGTCTACGTACCGATGCACGCGGTGAAGGCGATCGTCGACCGTGATTCGGGGCAGGGCGCCACCTTCTCCGACGAACCGGAAGAAACCTTTCCGCAGAGTGACGATGTCGGTGCCGGGTCGACCGAAGCGCCCACGACGGGACGCAAGGGGCGGCCGCAGCTGCGTGCCGTCCGCGGTAACGAGGAGGCTGGGAGCGACCCCGAGATTTCGAAGCGGGACGGCAAGCCGGACGATGGCGGGCCGGACGACGACCCGCCTCCCGGCGGGGGTGGTGGAGGTAAAGGCGGCCCGAGTCTCCGGGTGGTCAAGTAGCTGGCTGTTCCTCGGCGGGATGGAAGACCAGGCAGACACTGTTGATGCAGTAGCGCAGGCCGGTTGGCGCCGGACCGTCCTCGAAGACATGGCCCAAGTGGGCCTTGCAGCCAGAGCAGACCACTTCGGTACGGATCATGCCGTGACTGGTATCGCGTCGTTCGATCACGGCCTGATCGTCGGCCGGACGGATAAAACTCGGCCAGCCGGACCCGGAATCGAACTTGGCGTCACTGACGAACAGCGGCTGGCCGCAGCAGACGCAATCGAAGCGCCCCGGGCGCTTTTCGTCGTTCAAGGCGCCCGACCAGGGCGCTTCGGTGCCTCCCAGCCGACAGACGCGATATTGCTCTTCGGTCAGGTTTTCTCGCCAGAAATCGGGTTCGTTGCTCATCAATTGCCCTCGCGAATGAACGGTTGCGTGGTGCGGGAGTCGCCTCAGGACGATGATAGCGAACGTCGCGGGGGTCAAGGGTTCGCCCCGTTTGCCCCGCTTTTGGTGACGACACTCGGGTTCGGGTATCATCCTGACTCGACGCGTCACTCTAAGAATATGCAATAAGCCATTGACCCAGTTAAGGATAGGCGGCCAGCAATGCCCGGAATGACCAAGCCCGCGATCTTCCGTCCCCAGCTCGCCCTGTTGGAGCTTGCGCTGCTGGTCGTGTCGCTGTTGCTCGGTGTCTACCTGCTTGCGCTGTTGAGCTACTCGCCCAGCGACCCGGGCTTCAGCGTGACCGGCGGACAAGTACAAAACGCCGCCGGCCTGGTTGGCGCGTGGGTCGCCGATGCATCCCGCTACCTGGTCGGGCTGGGTGCCTACATGGTGGTGCCAGCTCTGTTACCGCTGCTGTGGCGTACCTTCCGCCGAGCGCGGCAGGGCCAGCCTTGGGCGGATTTGCCGTTTGCGATCCAGTGGCTGGGCGCGGCTCTTCTCGTGCTGTGCGTGAGTGTGCTGGCTGCCATCAACCACGCCCCGTTCGTTTCGCCCGAGGGGCTTTCGGCCGGCGGCGTGGTGGGCCTGGTGATGGCCGAGGGCATGGTCCGACTGCTCGGCGCACTCGGGAGCACGCTCGTGCTGTTGGGGCTTGGGATGCTGGGCATTTCCGCGACGACCGGCCTGTCCTGGTTCGCGCTGTTCGACCTGATCGGGGCCAGCTTGATGCGGCTGTGGAATGGATCACGTTTCGTGGCCGGCTGGGTGGCTCGGCGTTTGCCGTGGTCCGGCAAGCCCGGACCGAAGCCGGTGCCCGAGGTCGGGGCGAGCTATGCTGAAGTCGAACAGAAGCGTCGCAAGCAGGAACCCCGACTCGATTCCCCCGCGCCGAAAGTGAGCAAGCCTAAGCCGGCAGCGCCCAAGCCACCGGCACCGTCCACGGCGCGGGCGAAGGGGAGCGCGGGCAAGCCGCCGCAGCCGGAGCTTGGCACCGCAGACGGCAAGCCGATCCTCGAATTACTCGACCGGCCGGTGCAGCAGAGCAGCGGTTTCAACCAGGACGACCTGCAGCACATGTCCGAGGTGATCGAGGCTCGCCTGTCCGAGTTCGGGGTCTCGGTCGAGGTGGTCGCCGCTCATCCGGGCCCCGTGATCACGCGCTTCGAGTTGCAACCGGCACCGGGCGTGAAGGTCAGCCAGATCTCCAATCTGGCCAAGGATCTCGCCCGCGCGCTGTCGATCGTCTCGGTGCGTGTGGTCGAGGTGATCCCCGGCAAGTCGACGGTCGGCCTGGAGATCCCCAATACCTCGCGCGAAGTGATTGCACTGCGCGAACTGCTTGAGTCGCGCCGCTATCGTGAGGCCCGCTCGCCGTTGACCGTGGCCTTGGGCAAGGATATCGGTGGCGAGCCGATCATGGCGGACCTGGCGCGGATGCCGCACCTGCTGGTGGCAGGCACGACCGGCTCGGGTAAGTCGGTCGGCGTGAACGCCATGATCCTGAGCCTGCTGTACAAGGCGACGGCCGAGGAAGTCCGCCTGATCCTGATCGACCCGAAGATGCTCGAATTGTCGGTGTACGAAGGCATCGGACATCTGCTCGCGCCGGTCGTCACCGACATGAAGGAAGCGTCCAACGCGTTGCGCTGGGCCGTGGGCGAGATGGAGCGGCGCTACCGACTGATGGCCAAGCTTGGCGTGCGCAACATTGCCGGGGCCAACGAGAAGATCCGCGAAGCGATTGCCCGCGGCGAACCGATCAAGGACCCGTTCTACGACCACGCACAGGCCTTCGACCCGGATCTGCCGCCGCCGACGCTCGAACCGATGCCGTATCTCGTCATCGTCGTCGACGAGTTCGCCGACATGATGATGGTGGTTGGCAAGAAGGTCGAAGAGCTGATCGCCCGGCTGGCGCAGAAGGCGCGTGCCGCCGGTATCCACCTGATCCTGGCGACCCAGCGTCCGTCGGTCGACGTGATCACCGGCCTGATCAAGGCCAACATCCCCACGCGTATCGCCTTCCAGGTGTCCTCGAAGGTGGATTCCCGCACCATTCTCGACCAGATGGGCGCCGAGCATCTGCTCGGCCACGGTGACATGCTCTATCTGCCGCCGGGAAGCGGCATGCCGATGCGCGTACACGGCGCGTTCGTCGGTGACGAGGAGGTCCACCGGGTCGTCGAGGCACTCAAGACGCTCGGCGAGCCCGAATACGTCGACGAGGTGCTCTCCGAGCAGACGGCGGCCAATGTCACGCTGCCGGGCGAGAAGCCGGTCCGCGCGGACGGCGAGGAGATTGACGAGCTCTACGACCAGGCGGTCGCGATCGTCACCGAATCCCGCAAGGCGTCCATCTCTTACGTGCAGCGCCGGCTAAAGATCGGCTACAACCGTTCCGCCCGGCTGGTCGAGCAGATGGAAGCGGACGGCGTCGTCGGGGCGCTGGGTGCCAATGGCAGCCGCGAGGTGATTGCGCCGCCTCCGCCTCGCTGATCCGACTCGCGTTCCTCGTCGGGCCGACCCAGGGGTCTCCCGCCGTGCAGGAACGGAACTGCGCCTCGCTCCGGGTATCGAACATACCCTGTAACGCATAAGGTCACTAATGAGCTTTCGAACCCCCCTCCAACTCCTCGCACTTTTGGCGGCACTCGGTCCGCTTGCGGCCCCGGCCATGGCCGAAAAGCCCCGCACCGTAGAGGCGCTGGTCGAGCAATTGTCGTCCGTGGACACCTTCGCCGCCGAGTTCGTTCAGCAGCGCCGGGATGCCGAGGGCAACCTGCGTCGCGAATCCAGCGGGCATTTCGTCCTGGACCGGCCCGGGCGCTTTTACTGGCGCTACGAAAAGCCCTACGTCCAGGAGCTGATCGCCAACGACGGCGTGTTGTGGGTGTACGAGCCCGACCTGCGCCAGGCGACTCGCTCGCCCCTCGAGGCCACCCAGGGAGCGCCTATCGCGATCCTGATGGGCGACCGTCCGGTGGACGAGGTCTTCCGCATCCGGGCGCTCGAAAGCGACGGTGACCTGGCCTGGTTTGCGCTGCGTCCGCGGGAGGAGGCCGGCGACTTCCGCGAGGTGTTGCTGGGCGTGGACGCCCGTGGCGTGGAAGAAATGCGCTTCGTCGATCAACTCGATCAGACCACGCGAGTTTCCTTTGATGCGCGGGAATACAATCAGTCGGTCGACGAGTCCCGCTTCCGGTTCGACCCGCCCGAGGGCGTGGACGTGGTCGAGGCCACCCAACCGCCGGGCGTGCGTTGATCCCGGATGGCCGCTGGCACCCCTCCCCAGGACGACCTTTTCGGCAGTGAAGAGCCGCCGCCGGAGCCGGCTCAGCCCCGCGAGCCGGCCGACGCCTACCGTCCGCTCGCCGACCGTCTGCGCCCGCACGATCTGACCGATTTCGCCGGTCAGGTCCGGGTGGTGGGGGACGAGGCCCCGCTGCGGGTTGCCATGGAGAAAGGGCAGGCGCATTCCTGCCTGCTGTGGGGTCCTCCCGGCGTGGGCAAGACCACGCTGGCCCGGCTGTATGCCGAACGTCTTCAAGCCGAGATCGTGCACCTGTCGGCGGTAGAGGCGGGAGTGCGCGAACTGCGGGGCGTAATCGAAGCCGCACGCGCCCGGCGACAGGCCACTGGCCGGCTGACGGTGTTGTTCCTCGACGAGATCCATCGCTTCAACAAGTCCCAGCAGGACCAGCTCCTGCCATCCGTGGAGCGCGGCGTGCTTGTGCTGGTCGGCGCCACCACGGAAAACCCGTCGTTCTCGCTCAATAATGCGCTGTTGTCGCGGCTGCGTGTCTATCGGCTCGAACCGCTGGGGGATGGCGCGTTGAAGTCGCTGCTCGAACGAGCACTGGAACATCCCGAGGGTGTGCGCGAGACCACCGGCGGGCCGAGCTTGACCATGGAACCGGTGATTGCCGACCGGCTGGTGGCGGCGGCGGATGGTGACGCACGACGCTTGCTGACCCTGCTCGAGCTGGCCGCGCAGTTGGCGCACGAAACCGATGCGGGTGACGCGCGTGAGGTGGACGAGGGTACGCTCGAGGCGCTCATGTCCCAGTCACCGCGGCGATTCGACCAAGGCGGTGACGAGTTCTACGACCAGATCTCGGCAATGCACAAGGCGATTCGCGGTTCCAATCCGGATGCCGGCGCCTATTGGCTGCTGCGGATGCTCGATGGCGGCGCGGATCCAGCCTATCTAGCCCGCCGACTGGTGCGTATCGCCTCGGAGGACATCGGGAATGCCGACCCGCGCGCGCTCAATGTGGCGCTGGACGCCTGGACTGCCTACGACCGGCTAGGTATCCCGGAAGGCGAGCTGATGCTGACACAGGCGGCGATGTATCTGGCGGTGGCACCGAAGAGCAACGCCGTCTACAACGCGCATAACGCCATTCTCGCCACGGTGAAGCAGCGCGGAACGGACCCGGTGCCGATGCACCTGCGCAATGCCCCGACCTCACTGATGGAGCGCGAAGGTTGGGGCAAGGGCTACCGCTATGCCCACGACGAACCCGATGCCTATGCCGCTGGCGAAACCTATCTCCCCGACGGACTGACGGGCGAACGCTTCTATCGTCCCGTGGACCGGGGGCTGGAGCGCACCATTGCAGAACGAATTACCCACTGGCGGCAGCTGGACGAGCAGGCCGGGAACCGGCGCTCGCCCGTCGGGGACGATTCGGACTAGTCGCGCCGCGCCGCGATCCCTTCCAGGGCGAGCAGGGCCGACTTGACGGCCGTGCCGCCCGCATAGCCTCCCAGCGATCCGTCTCCGGCCAATACCCGATGGCAGGGCACCAATGGTGCCCAGGGGTTGGCGCCGACCGCCTGGCCGATGGCTCGGGCCGCCCTCGGCCGACCGATGCGTCGTGCCAGTTCGCCGTAACCCACCGTCTTGCCCGGCGGAATCGCGCACAGTGCGCTCCACACCGCCCGTTGAAAGGGTGTGCCAACCTCGGGAAACGCGGGGTGGCGCGTCCAGTCCGCGCCCGCCGACAACCGCTCAGGCCAGTGGGTGAGGGCAGCGATGACATCGGCCCACGCCGGCTCGTCGGCTGGTGGTTTGCAGGGGGCGGTTTCCGGCCCGACCCACATGCGCTCGATACCGGCCGAGCCGGCTTCGAGATGAGCCGTGAGGCGGGAATGGCCCAGGGGAAGGCACGCCTCCCGCGGTGTCGAGCTCGGCATGGAGTGTCCCCTCTAGGCGTCCGTCTTTTTGCGGCGGTTTCCGAACAGCTTCTCGCTGCCGGTCTGCAGCAGCTCAAAGAACATCGGAATGAACAGGATAGCCACATAAGTCGCGAGGATCATCCCGCCGACGATCGGGGTCCCGAGCGAGTGTCGCGCCGCTTCGCCGGCCCCGGTGGCAATGGCCAGTGGCAGGACGCCGAGGATGAAGGCCATCGAGGTCATGATGACCGGACGGAAGCGGATACGCGCGGCCTTGAGGGCAGCTTCCTTGATGGACAGACCGTCCTGCGTGTGCATCTTCGAGGCGAACTCGACCACCAGTATGGCGTTCTTGGCCGACATCGCGATCAGCACCAGCAGGCCGACCTGGAAGTAGATGTCGATGTTCAGGTCACGCATCCAGATGGCGATCAGTGCGCCGAGTACCGCGAAGGGCACCGCGGTAATCACCGCGAACGGCAGCGACCAGCGCTCGTACTGCGCGGCCAGGATCAGGAAGACCATGATCACGCCCAGCAGGAAGGCGATCGAGCCGGCCGACCCGGAACTGAGTTCCTGAAACGCCGAGCCCACCCAGCCGATGGTGTAATCGCCGCCGCCCAGCGTCTCGTCGACCACGGCCTGCATGGCCTCGAGGGCCTGCCCGGAGGAATAACCCGGCGCCGGCTGACCCATGATCTTGGCTGCCGGGAAGATGTTGAAGCGGTTGATCACGTCGGCGCCGGTCGTGCGTGTAAGTGATACGACCGAGCTGATCGGCACCAGCTCTTGGTTGCCGCCCCGCACGAACACCTGCTCGAGGTCCTCGGGGTTGGCCCGGTGATCCGCCTCGGCGGCGAGATTGACCTGGAAGTTCCGGCCGAACAGGGTGAAGTCGTTGACGTAGCGCGTGCCGAAGGTGCCCTGCATGGTGCGGAAGATGGCCGCCACCGGGATGTCCAGCGCGTACGCCTCCTCGCGGTCGACGTCGATGCGGAATTGCGGCGTGTTGTCGACGAAGGTGGTACGTACGCCGGCCAGCTCGGGGCGCTGGTTGGCAGCGGCCACCAGCGCGTTGGTGGCCTGTGCAAGCGCCTTGACGTCCGCCGAGCCGCGCTGCTGCAGGTAGGCCTCGAAACCGCCGGTGGTCGACATGCCGCGGATCGGTGGCGGCACGAAGGACATGATGAAGCCTTCCTCGATCTGCGCACCCGCGCCCATGGCCTTGCCGACGGCGGCCTGGACGCTCTGATCGTCATCCGGGCGTTCCGACCAGTCCTTCAGGCGGGTAAAGGTCACGCCCTTGTAAGAGCGCTGCGTGCCGGCCAGGAGATCGTAACCGGCGAAGGCGACCTGCATGTGCACGTCCGGGTTCTGGCGCACCAGCCGCGAGTATTCGTCGCGTACCTCCCCGGTACGCTCGAGACTTGCGGCCGGGTCGAGGTTGATCGCGGATATGAAGTAGCCCGGATCTTCCTCCGGCACCAGTCCGGTCGGGGTGCTCCGCAGCATCACCACAGCGGCGACGACCACGCCGGCGAAAACCAGCAGGCCGATCGGCCAGGCCACGAGGAAGAAGTTGACCAGCTTCATGTAGCCGTCGCGGAACGCGTCGAAGCCCCGGTTGAACAACCGGAACGGCAGGGAGGGCTCTTTCTCCTTGTGATTCTTCAGGAGCAGGGCGGTCATCGACGGGGTAAGTGTCAGGGCTACGACCCCGGAAAGCACCACCGAGATAGACAGCGCTACGGCGAACTGGCGATACATCTCGCCGGCGAGTCCCGGGATGAAGGCAACCGGCACGAACACCGCGAGCAGCACCAGCGTGGTGGCCACGATCGGGCCGGTGACCTGTTCCATCGCCTTGATCGAGGCGTCGCGGGCATTGAGCTTTTCCTCGCGCATCAGGCGTTCGACGTTTTCGATCACGATGATCGCGTCGTCCACTACGATGCCGATGGCGAGCACGAAGCCGAACAGGGTCAGTAGATTGATCGACATGCCGCTCATGAACAGGCCGGCAAGCGCGCCGATCAGGGCAACCGGGATCGCGACCAGCGGCACGATGGTCGCTCGCGGCTTCTGCAGGAAGACGAAGATCACCAGCACCACCAGCAGCAGTGCCTCGAGGAAGGTCTTGAGGACTTCCTTGATCGAGATGCGGACGAAATCGGTGGTGTCCAGCGGGATGCGATAGTCCATGTCGCCGGGGAACCGCTCGGCGAGCTGTTTCATTTGCTCACGGACCTGATCGACGGTCTCGAGCGCGTTCGCGCCCGGTGCTAGGTACAGGCCCATCGGCACGGTGGGTTTGCCGTTGTAGGTGGCGTTGAAGCCGTAGGTCTTGGTGCCCAGCTCGACCCGGGCGACGTCCTTGAGACGCAGCGTGCCGCCGTCCCCACCGGCAGCCAGGATGATGTTCTCGAACTCGCTTACCTCGGAGAACCGTCCCTCCGCACTGATGGTGTAGGTGAAGGCCTCGCCTTTCTTGTTGGGCGCGGCGTTGAACTTGCCGGCGGCAAACTGGGCGTTCTGTTCACGGATTGCCGTGGCCACGTCGTCCTGGGTCAGCCCGAAGTGGGCCAGCTTCGCCGGATCGAACCAGACGCGGATCGAGTAGTCCTGGGCGCCGAACAGGCGGGCATCACCGATGCCGTCGACCCGCTTGAGCGAGTCGATGATGTTGATCAGGCCGTAGTTGCTCAGGAATTTGGTGTCGAACTGCTCGTTCTCCGAGAGCAGGGTGATCACCATCAGCAGTGCGCTGCTTTTCTTGTTGACCACCACCCCCTGGTCGCGGACCTCCTGCGGCAGTTGTGGCAGCGCGCGCTGGACACGGTTGTTGACGTCGATCGCCGCCTGGTCCGGGTCGGTACCGGTCGCAAAGGTGACCGAGAGGTTCATCGTGCCGGCGTCCGAGCTGCCCGACGTCATGTAGAGCATGTCGTCGACGCCGTTGATCGCCTGCTCGAGCGGGGCGGCGACGGATTCGGCGATGGTGGCGGCATCGGCGCCGGCGTAGGTGGCCTGGACCTCGACCTCGGGCGGCACGATCTTCGGGTACTGTTCCACCGGCAGACCGGTGAACGCGGCGCCACCGGCGATCATGATCACGATCGCGAGAACCGTCGAGAAAATGGGGCGGTCAATGAAGAATTTCGAGAACATCGGTGGTCTCCGTGCCTGTCGTGAAATACGTCACGGCAGGCGGGGTGGCTCGACGGAAGGCAGCGTCAGTCGTTGTCGTCGGAGGGTGTCTGCGGCTTGACCGGCGCGCCCGGGCGCACCTTGAGCAGCCCGTCGATGACGAGCCGCTCGCCGGCTTCGAGCCCGGACTCGACAATGCGGCCCTGATCGCTCATGGGGCCCAGCTCGACACGCTTTTGCTGGGCGGTGTCGTTCTCGCCAACGACGTAGACGACGGTGCTCCCCGGTTCCGGACCGGTGCCGATCGCCGTTTCCGGCACGATGACCGCGTCCGAGACACTGGCGACCTGAATCCGTACCCGGACATAGCGGTTGGGACGTAACACGTCTCCGGGGTTGTCGAACACGCCGCGCAGCCGGATTGAGTTGGTCTGTTCGTCGATGGCCGCCGTGCGGTAGTCGAGCTTGCCGGTGAGTGGTTGCCCGTTCGGGCCGGTAATGCCGACCACTTCCGCCGGCGTCGGTCGCTCGGGTGTGGGATTGAGCGCATCGCTGTCCGCGAACGGATCGTCCAGCGGGTAGGAAAGCACGATCTGGATCGGGTCGATCTCGTCCAGGCTTACCAGTCGGTCACCGACCTCGATCAGGTTGCCAGCAGAGACGGCGCGTCGACCGGCAATGCCGGGGATCGGAGCCGCAACCGTGGTGTAGTCGAGGTCGACCTGGGCGGATTCGAGCTGGGCCTCGGCAACCTTCACGCCGGCCCGGGCGGTCTCGAGGGCGGATCGCGCATCGTCGCGCTGCTTCTCGCTCGCCACCCCGCGCTCGAATAGAGAATTGACCCGGCGCCAGTCGCGTTGCGCCGCCGCGAGGGTCGCCTGTGCCGCGGCGAGGTCCGCCTCGGCCTCGTGCACTGCCGCCTGGTACGGCCGTGCGTCGATGCGGAACAGCGGGTCGCCCTTGGCCACGCGCGCCCCTTCGGTGTATTCGCGGCTCTCGAGTATGCCGTCGACCTGAGCTCGGACTTCCACGTGTCGATTCGCTTCGGTGCGCCCCGCGTATTCCTTGTACACGGCGGCCGATGCGGTCTCGACCGTGATCACAGGGACCTTTGGCGGAGGCGGTTTCTGACCGCCCGACTGGGCCTGAGCGCCGAGAGCCGGACCGAGCAGCAGACCGGCTGCGATCAGCGACAGGCCGGGACGCCCGGTGCGGGCGACGGATCGTACGACGTTCGTAAGCATGGATTCGTACCGTGTAATGAGCCAGCGAGCGATGGCGATTGGTGCCCACGGCATACGGCGGGCCGACGCGTGGCGTGAAAACGATACGATACTAATGAGTTCTGCAACTAGCAAAGTTTGCAGTGGGCGAACCGAGCACTGCGGAGCGATGAACTTAGGCTAAGCTGGGGGCGAATTCATTCCGTCCGAGGCATGCAACCCGTGAGCGAGACCATTTTCAGCAAGATCATCAACCGGGAGATCCCGGCCGACATCGTGTTCGAAAACGAGCGGATTCTCGCCTTCCGTGACATCAATCCGCAGGCGCCGGTGCACGTGCTGATCATTCCCAAGAAGGCGATCCCGACGGTCAATGACATCGCGCCGGAGGATGCGCCGCTGATCGGTGAGTTGTTTGTGGTCGCCGGGGAGATTGCCGCGCAGGAAGGGATCGACGAGTCGGGTTACCGGACGGTGTTCAACTGCAATCGGGACGGCGGACAGGACGTCTATCACCTTCACTTGCATCTGCTCGGCGGGCGAGGAATGCAGTGGCCGCCGGGCTGATGGCCCGTTCGACTTATCGAGCGTTTCTGGCCTCGACGAGGGCCTGATACTGGGCCAGTCGCCGTGGCAGGATCTCGCCGGTCTCGGCCGCCTCGCGCACGGCACAGCCGGGTTCGTTCAGGTGGCGGCAGTCGTTGAATCGGCAGTAGGCAGCGGCGTCGGTGATCTCCGGGAAGGCGGCGGCGAGCGCATCTGACGGCACCGTTTCCAACGGGAAGTCCCGCACGCCCGGGGCATCAATCAAGCCGCCGTCACCGTCTGGAAACCGGTAGAGCGTGCTTGCGCGGGTGGTGTGCGTCCCTTCGCGGTTGAAAGCCGAGATCTCGCCGATGGCCGCCTGATCGGCCTTCGGCGTGATTTCGCGCGTCAGCGAGGTCTTGCCCACGCCGGACAGGCCGACGGTGAGTGTGATCTGCTCGCGCAGGCGGTTGCGCAGTGATTCGATCCCTTCTCCCGACTTGACCGAGGTCCGGATCACCTCGAACCCCAGCGACGTCCAGAGATCCAGCGTCTCCTCGATCTCGCGTCGATCCGACTCGGGCAGGGTGGGTAGCAGATCGGCCTTGTTGAGGACGATCACCGGCGTGGCCGGCAGGGCGAGAACGGCCACCAGGGTGCGCTCTACCACCTCGGGGTTCATCCAGGGCAGGGCGGAGGTGACCACCAGCACCTGATCGATGTTGGCCGCCATCATTTTTTTCTTGCCGTAGGCGTCCGGGCGGATCAGCAGGTTGCGACGATCCTCGCGCTGTTCGATCACCACGTTGTCCTGCTCGTCGCGTCGCCAGCGGATGCGGTCGCCGGTCGTCAGGCGCCCGACCGTGCGCCGTGCACGGCCGCGCAGCAGCTGGTGCGCGGCGTCTTCGATCAGCAGGTCATGACCGTGGTGAGTGACCACGATGCCGCGCTCCAGCGAGTCATCCGCGGCCGAATGGACGCGTCGTCGCCGGTCGATCTGGCGTTGCTGCTGCTTGCTCAGGCGGATCTTTCGGCTCATGGGGGTTACAGCAGGAACAGGGTGGCAAGGCCGAGGAAGATGAAAAAACCGCCCGAGTCCGTGATCGCCGTGATCATCACCGCGCTACCCAGCGCCGGATCGCGTCCGAGGCGGGTGCGGACGATCGGGATGGTGACACCGAAGAAGGCCGCACTAAGGAAATTGAGGGTGACCGCGGCAAGCATCACGGCCGAGACACCCGGGTTCTGGTACATGAGGAAGGTGACCAGACCGAGCACGCCACCCCAGACCACGCCGTTGATCAGCGCGACCTTCAACTCCTTGCCGTAGAGCAGCCGGATGTCGCCGCCGCCAAGTTTCCGAAAGGCCAGCTCGCGCACGATCATGGTGATCGTCTGGTTGCCGACGTTGCCGCCCATGCCGGCGACGATCGGCATCAGCGCCGCGAGTGCGACCAATCTCTCGATCGAACCCTCGAACAGCCCGATCACCTGGGCGGCGATGATCGCGGTGACCAGGTTCACGGCCAGCCACGGCGCACGGTTGCGCACCGACTTTCTGACCGGGGCGAAGATGTCCTCCTCCTCGGTCAGGCCCACTTGCGAAAGGCGTTCTTCGTCGCTCGATTCGCGGATGAAGTCGACCACGGCGTCGATCGTGACCCGGCCGACCAGGCGGTCGACCTCGTCGACGACCGGCGCGCTGACCAGGTCGTAACGCTCGAAGGCATCGGCGCCGTCGCGGGCGCTGTCCTCGGGGTGAAAGCGCACCACGTCGCTCACCATGACCTCGTCGACGATCGTTTCCGGATCGTTCAGAAGCAGTGTCTTGAGGTGGATCACACCCTCGAACAGCCCGTCGCGGTCGACGACGAACAGCTTGTCGGTGTGGTCGGGCAGGGATTCCATCCGGCGCAGGTAGCGCAGGGCGACCTCGATGGTGACGTCGCCGCGCACCGTCACCAGGTCGAAGTCCATCAGCGAGCCGATGGTGTCCTCCTCGTAGGACATGACGAAGCGCAGCTTCTCGCGCTCGTCGATCGGTAGCGCCGTGAACACGTCCTGCATCATGCCTTCGGGCAGATCGGGCGCGAGGTCGGCGAGCTCGTCGGTATCAAGACTCGAGGCGGCGTTGAGGATCTCCTCTCGGTCCATCGCCTCGATCAGGCTGTCGCGCACCGAGTCGGAGACCTCCAGGAGGACATCGCCGTCTCGGTCGGAGTGAACCAGCTCCCAGATGAGCAGTCGCTCGTTCTGGGGCAGGGACTCCAGCACCTTGGCGATGTCGGCGGGGTGCAACGGCTCGATCTTGCGCGCCAGGCGCTCCAGGTCCTGGTCCCGCAGCAGGTCTTCGATCGGCGGCGCGTGATCGTCCGTGCCGCCATCGTCCTCGTGCACTTCGTGGCGCGCGAGCGTGTCCCGGATCTCGTGGATCAGCGAATCGAGCTCGTCCTGACGATCAATGTCGGTGAGTTCGGGCATGTTGATGCGCTTCCAGGCTGCATTGGCGGGGCGAACAGGTGCCGATAGGCTCACGGGCCGGAAGGGCCGGCGAAACCCGCCCGACAGTATAGCGAAGCCCGCGGCGTGGATGTCAGCCGTGACACGGTCTCGGCAAGGGCAGGCCGCCACGTGCTAGGCTCGTGAGCCGTTTCGGCGGCACCGAGACCGAAATCATTCAGGAGATACCGCATGCACGTCCCGGAAGACAATCTCATCTGGATCGACCTCGAGATGACCGGCCTGGATCCGGTCAACGACACGATCATCGAGATTGCCACCCTGGTTACCGACAAGCACCTCAACGTGCTGGCCGAAGGACCGGTGATCGCCATCCAGCAACCCGAGTCGGCGCTGGCCGGCATGGACGAGTGGAACCAGCGCGTTCATGGCCAGAGCGGGCTGATCGAGCGGGTCCGGTCGAGCGACAGCGACATGCGCTCAGCCGAGCGGAGCACCATCGAGTTTCTGCGCCAGTACGTGCCGGAGCGTGCCTCGCCGATGTGCGGCAACAGCATCTGCCAGGATCGACGCTTCCTCGCACGGGAGATGCCCGAGCTCGAGGCGTATTTCCATTACCGGAACCTGGATGTCTCGACGATCAAGGAGCTCGCGCGCCGCTGGCAACCCGACGTGCTGGCCGGCTTTCGCAAGCACTCGAACCACCAGGCCATGGACGATATTCGCGGCTCGGTGGCCGAGCTCTCCCACTATCGCGCCGGGTTCTTCAAGCTGTAGGGCAAACCCCGTTGCGCGGCTTGGTAGACTGCGCATCAACACGCAAAACCAGAGGACCAGCCAAACGTCATGAGTACACGTGTCGGGGTAGTAGGCGCCAACGGGCGCATGGGGCGTCGCCTGATCGAGGCCGCTCATCAGGGCGGGCACACGCGGATGGGTGCCGCCTTTGCGCGCTCGGGAAGCCCGCTGATCGGGCAGGATGCCGGCCAGATCGCCGGGATCGGCCAGATCGGTGTGCCGGTCCGCGACGACCTGCCGGGGCATAGCGACGAGTTCGATGTCCTGATCGACTTCACCTCGATCGACGCCACCATGCGCCACCTGGAAATGTGCCGCGAGAGCGGCCGGGCGATTGTCATCGGCACGACCGGCCTCTCCGACGCGCAGAAGGAAATTCTGGCGGACGCGGCCCGTGACATCCCGGTGGTCTTCGCGCCCAACATGAGCATCGGCATCAACGTGCTGCTGCAGGTGCTGGGACAGGTAGCCACCATGCTGGGCGACGATTACGACGTCGAAATCATCGAGGCACACCATCGCCACAAGGTCGATGCCCCCTCCGGCACGGCGCTGCGTCTGGGTGAATCGGTGGCTGACGCTCTCGACCGTGACCTGCAGCGCGTCGCGATCTACGGACGTGAAGGGATTACCGGTGAGCGGTCCGCGGAAACCATCGGCTTCTCCACCATTCGCGGCGGCGATGTGGTTGGCGATCACACCGTGCTGTTCGCGGGTATCGGGGAGCGGGTCGAGATCACGCACAAGGCCTCCAGCCGCATGACGTTTGCCAAGGGTGCGGTGCGCGCGGCCCAGTGGGTGGCAGACAAGCCGGCCGGCCTTTACGACATGAGTCACGTGCTCGGTCTGAAGCCAGTCTGAACGTGCCGCCACCCCCTTTTGTCGCGAGCGGTCGCCCGAAAACCCGAAAACCGGCAATTGGCCCCGGAGAAACGGCGTTTCGCCGTGGACAGCGTTGGGGAGTTTCAGTCATAATTGCGGCCCGAAACCGAGGGGCCTGCGCCGCCTCGGCGGCCAGTGCCAACTCGGGCAGGGCGACATGACATATCTGTGGGGGAAAGTTCTTGGATAGCACGGTCTCAGACGCGAACACCGGGCTCCCGGCCAACACGGCGCTCCTGGCTCTCGAAGACGGGAGCGTTTTTTACGGCACCTCCATTGGTGTCGACGGGGAGTCCGTGGGTGAGGTGGTGTTCAACACCGCGATGACGGGCTACCAGGAGATCCTCACCGACCCGTCATACCGTCGCCAGATCGTGACCCTGACCTACCCGCACATCGGCAACGTCGGCACCAATTCCGAGGATGCCGAGTCCGACTCGGTTCACGTCGCCGGCCTGGTGGTGCGTGATTCCGGGCAGATGAGTTCCTGGCGCGGCGAGCAGACACTCGAGGACTATTGCCGTGAACACGGCGTCGTGGCGATCTCCGAGGTCGATACCCGCGAACTGACCCGGCGTCTGCGCGATCAGGGGGCGCTGAATGGCTGCATCGTGGCCGGCAGCGAACTGGACGCGACCGCGGCCATCGAGAAGGCGAAAGGCTTCGCCGGGCTGGCCGGCATGGATCTGATCCCCGAAGTCGGCACCCGAGAAGTACGTGAATGGACTTCCGGTTCCTGGTGGGTGGAGGACGGCGAGCGCCCCGAGCCCAGCCGTCACATCGTCGCGTACGACTACGGCTTCAAGCACAACATCCTTAGGAAGCTGGTCGACCGGGGTTGCCGGATCACACTGTTCCCGGCCGACATGCCGGTTGACGAGCTTCTGGCCAGCAAGCCGGACGGTATCCTGGTCGGCAACGGCCCGGGCGACCCGGCAGCCTGTACCAAGGCCATCGGCGACATCGAGCGCTTCCTGGAGAGCGGCATTCCGCTGTTCGGCATCTGCCTCGGCCATCAGTTGCTGGCTCTCGCCAGCGGGGCGAAGACCAGCAAGATGAAGTTCGGCCACCACGGCGCGAACCACCCCGTCCAGGACATCCATGGCAAGCGCGTGCTGATCTCGAGCCAGAACCATGGTTTCGCGGTCGAAGAGGACAGCCTGCCGGCCCACCTCGAGGCCACCCACCGGTCGCTGTTCGACGGCAGCCTGCAGGGCATCCGCCGCACCGATTGTCCGGCCTTTAGCTTTCAGGGGCACCCTGAGGCGAGTCCCGGGCCGCACGATCTGGACCTGCTATTCGACCAGTTCGTCGAAAGCATCGACGCCCGCCGTTAACCCCGATCCCTGAATAACCAACTGCCCAGCCACGGCTGGCAGGTGAGTCGAGCATGCCAAAGAGAAACGATATCCAGAGTGTACTGATCATTGGCGCCGGCCCGATCGTCATCGGCCAGGCCTGCGAGTTCGACTATTCCGGGGCCCAGGCCTGCAAGGCCCTGCGCGAGGAGGGCCTGCGGGTCATTCTGATCAACTCGAATCCGGCGACCATCATGACCGACCCGGAGATGGCCGATGCGACCTACATCGAGCCGATCACCTGGGAGGCGGTCGGCGCCATCATCGAGAAGGAGCGTCCCGATGCAGTCTTGCCGACCATGGGCGGCCAGACTGCGCTCAACTGCGCGCTGGATCTGTACCGTCACGGCGTGTTGGAGAAATTCGGCTGCGAGCTGATCGGCGCCAGCCAGGATGCCATCGACATGGCCGAGGACCGCGACCGCTTCAAGGAGGCGATGACCGAA
This sequence comes from Guyparkeria hydrothermalis, assembly GCF_023555385.1. Taxonomy (NCBI): domain Bacteria; kingdom Pseudomonadati; phylum Pseudomonadota; class Gammaproteobacteria; order Chromatiales; family Thioalkalibacteraceae; genus Guyparkeria; species Guyparkeria hydrothermalis. Next base: position 632,045 of record NZ_JAJSED010000001.1, on the reverse strand, counting down.
ATCGGCCTGTCCACTCCGGCCTCCACCGTGGTGCACACCTTCGACGCGGCGCTTGCGGCCCAGACCGAGATCGGGTTCCCGGCCATCATCCGTCCCTCTTTCACCATGGGCGGCACCGGTGGCGGCATTGCCTACAACCGCGAGGAGTACGAGGAACTGGTTCGCCGCGGCCTCGATCTCTCGCCGACCAACGAACTGCTGATTGAGCAGTCGGTGCTGGGCTGGAAGGAATACGAGATGGAGGTCGTGCGCGACAAGGCCGACAACTCCATCATCATCTGCTCGATCGAGAACCTCGACCCGATGGGCGTGCATACCGGGGACTCGATCACCGTCGCCCCGGCGCAGACCCTGACCGACAAGGAATACCAGGTGATGCGCAACGCCTCGCTGGCCGTACTGCGCAAGATCGGGGTCGAAACCGGCGGCTCGAACGTCCAGTTCGCGGTCAACCCGGCCAACGGCGACATGATCGTGATCGAGATGAACCCGCGCGTGTCGCGGTCCTCGGCACTGGCCTCCAAGGCCACCGGTTTCCCGATCGCCAAGGTGGCCGCCAAGCTCGCGATCGGCTACACGCTCGATGAGCTCAAGAACGACATCACCAGCGGCGCAACCCCGGCCTCGTTCGAGCCGACCATCGACTACGTCGTCACCAAAATTCCGCGCTTCACGTTCGAGAAATTCCCCGTCGCCAACGATCGCCTGACGACGCAGATGAAGTCGGTGGGCGAGGTGATGGCCATCGGCCGCACGTTCCCGGAATCCCTGCAGAAGGGCCTGCGTGGGCTCGAAATCGGTCGGGACGGCCTTGACGAGGTGCTGGAAGGCAGCCTCGCGGCCGACGACATCGAGGATCGCCTGGTGCGCGAGTTGCATTCGCCGGGCGCCGAACGGCTCTGGTACGTCGCCGATGCGTTCCGTAAGGGCTTCGACGTCGAGCGCATCCACCAGCACTCGTTCATCGACCCGTGGTTCCTGCGCCAGATCGAGCATCTTGTGCGCACCGAGGAGTCGCTGCGCGGCGGTCACCTCAAGGAAATGAGCACGGCGCAGATGTATCAGCTCAAGCGTCTGGGCTTCTCGGACGCGCGCCTGGCCAAGCTGCTGGACGAAACCGAAAGCACCGTGCGGGCGCACCGGCATGCCCTCGGTGTGCGACCGGTCTACAAGCGCGTCGACACCTGCGCGGCCGAATTCCCGACCTCGACGGCCTACATGTACTCGACCTACGAGCCGTTCTGCGAGGCCGAGCCGACCAATCGCGACAAGATCATGATCCTGGGCGGCGGGCCGAACCGGATCGGGCAGGGCATCGAATTCGACTACTGCTGCGTCCACGCCGCGCTCGCACTACGCGAGGACGGCTACGAGACCATCATGGTCAACTGCAACCCGGAGACGGTCTCGACTGACTACGACATCTCCGACCGGCTGTACTTCGAGTCGCTGACGCTCGAGGACGTGCTCGAGATCATCGAGGTCGAGCAGCCGCGCGGGGTGGTGGTGCAGTTCGGTGGTCAGACGCCGCTCAAGCTGGCCCGTGACCTGGAAAAGGCCGGTGCACCGATCATCGGCACGACGCCGGACGCGATTGACCGTGCTGAGGATCGCGAGCGTTTCCAGGACATGATTCACAAGCTGGACCTCATGCAGCCGCCGAACCGAACGGCGAAGTCCGCCGACCAGGCTATCCACCTCGCCGCCGAGATCGGTTATCCGCTGGTGGTGCGCCCGTCCTACGTACTCGGCGGCCGGGCGATGGAGATCGTCCACGACGAGGAAGGGCTCAAGCGTTATATCCGCGACGCCGTCAAGGTATCGAACGACTCGCCGGTGCTGCTTGACCGATTCCTCGACGACGCCACCGAGATGGATATCGACGCGGTCTGCGACGGCGAGAACGTGGTGATCGGCGGGCTGATGGAGCACATCGAGATGGCCGGGGTCCACTCGGGTGATTCGGCCTGCTCGCTGCCGCCGTACACCGTGCCGCGCTCGGTGCAGGAGCGTGTCCGCGAGCAAATCAAGGCGATGGCCCGCGAACTCAACGTGGTCGGCCTGATGAATACCCAGGTAGCCATCCAGGGCGACGACATCTACATCATCGAGGTGAACCCGCGCGCCTCGCGGACGGTGCCGTTCGTCTCAAAGGCCGTCGGCGTGCCGTTGGCCAAGATCGCCGCGCGCACCATGGCGGGTATCAGCCTCCAACGTCAGGGCATCGAGCACGAGCGCATCCCGCCGTTCTATTCGGTCAAGGAAGCGGTATTCCCGTTCATCAAGTTCGCCGGTGTCGACCCGCTTCTCGGCCCGGAGATGAAGTCGACCGGCGAAGTGATGGGCGTGGGCCGCGAATTCGGCGAAGCCTTTGCCAAGGCGCAGGCGGGTGCCAGCAACTCGCTGCCGCTGTCGGGCACTGCGTTCATTTCCGTGCGCAAGCAGGATTACCACGGCGTGATCACCGTCGCCCGCGCACTGGAAGAATGGGGATTCTCGCTGGTCGCCACGCGCGGCACCGCCAAGTTCCTGGCTGAGAACGGCCTTGACGTGACGTCGGTCAACAAGGTGACCGAAGGGCGGCCGAACGTGGTGGACATGATCAAAAACAAGGAAATCGCGATGATCGTGAACACCACGTCGAACAGTCAGCAGTCGCGCAGCGACAGCTACGAGATCCGTCGCGAGGCCCTGCATTACCGCATCCCGTACTTCACCACGCTGGCCGGCGCCGAGGCCATGGCGCTGGCACTGAAAACATTGCATCAGCCGGTAACCGTCAACCGGCTCCAGGATCTGCATCAGGAGTGCGCTTCATGAACCAGACCCCGATGACGGCCGCCGGTGCGGCCAAGCTGGAGGAAGAGCTCAAGCGCCTGCGCAGCGTCGAGCGTCCGCGCATCATCGAGGCGATCGCCGAGGCCCGTGAGCTGGGTGACCTGAAGGAAAACGCCGAGTACCACGCCGCTCGCGAGGAGCAGGGGTTCGTCGAGGGACGCATCAAGGAGATCGAGGCCAAGCTCTCGCATGCGCAGATCATCGATGTCACCCGCATGCCGCCGGGTGACAAGGTTATTTTCGGCGCGACCGTCGAGCTGCTCGATCTCGATACCGACGCGGAAACGCGCTACAAGATCGTTGGCGACGACGAGGCCGACATCAAGCAGAACCTGATCTCGATCCACTCGCCCATCGCGCGGGCTCTGATCGGCAAGTCGGTTGGCGACGAGGTCACCTTCAACGCGCCGGGCGGCAACACCCGGACGTTCGAGATCGTCGAGGTCGAATACCTCGCCTAAGCGCTCTGCCGCCGACCGATCTCTTCCTCGGCGGCCGCTTTTTACCAACGAAATACGCTGGATAACCCATGCTTGACGCCCGAGTTCTTCGCCAGGAAACCGACCAGGTTGCCGAACGCCTTGCCCGTCGCGGCTTCGCGTTCGACCGCGAGCGTTTCGAATCTCTGGAATCCGAGCGCAAGTCGCTTCAGGTCGAAACCGAGACGTTGCAGGCCGAGCGCAATGCCGAATCGAAGAAGATCGGCAAGGCGAAGGCTGCCGGCGAGGACATCCAGCCGCTGATCGCCGCCGTTGGGGAACTGGGCGAGCGGCTGGATGCGGCAAAGTCCCGCTTGGGCGAGATTGCCGACGAGCTTGATCGATTCCTTGCCGGCATACCCAACCTGCCCGATGACGATGTGCCTGTGGGGGAAAGCGAGGACGACAACGTCGAGATGCACGCTGTCGGCGACATCCCTGATTTCGACTTCGAGGTGCGCGATCACGTCGACCTGGGCGCCGGGCTCGCCGGCATGGACTTCGAGGCCGCCACCAAGCTGACAGGCGCACGCTTTGTCACCATGTCCGGTGGAGTGGCGCGGCTGCACCGGGCGCTTGCCCAGTACATGCTCGACCTGCAGACGGAAAAGCATGGTTATACTGAGGTGCAGGTGCCGTTTATCGTCCATGCCGACTCGCTCTTCGGCACCGGCCAGTTGCCCAAGTTCGCCGAGGACCTGTTCAAGCTCGAGGGCGAGACCCCTTGGTACCTGATTCCGACGGCGGAAGTGCCGGTCACCAATCTCGTTCGCGACCGCATCCTCGAGCGCGATGAGTTGCCGGTCAAGATGGTCGCGCACACGCCATGCTTTCGATCCGAAGCCGGTTCGGCCGGTCGCGACACCCGCGGATTGATCCGTCAGCACCAGTTCGAGAAGGTCGAGCTGGTCCAGATCGTACCGGCCGGCGAGTCGGAACGGGCTCTCGAGGAACTGACCGGGCACGCCGAAGCCGTTCTGGACGCTCTCAAGCTGCCGTACCGGCGCCTGGTGCTCTGCACCGGCGATATGGGTTTCTCGGCCGCCAAGACTTACGACCTCGAAGTGTGGCTGCCGGCACAGGAGCGTTATCGCGAGATTTCCTCCTGCTCGAACACCCGCGATTTCCAGGCCCGACGGATGCAGGCGCGCGTGCGGGGCGTGGATGGCAAGCCCGAACCGGTGCATACCCTCAACGGCTCGGGTCTCGCGGTCGGCCGCACCCTGGTCGCTGTGCTGGAGAACTACCAGTGCGAGAACGGTGACGTGATCGTCCCCGAGGTCCTGCGCCCCTATATGGGCGGGGCCGAGCGCCTCGAGGCCCGGGCATGAGCGCCACGGTGGCGGCCGAGGGCCGGGACCCGCTGTTCGAGTCGGTGCGAGACGTGATCGTTCGGACCCTCGACCTGCCGGGTCCGAAGCAGCGCTTCGCGCCGGGCAGCGGGCTGTTCGGCGAGATTCCCGAGCTCGATTCCATGGGTGTGGTCCTGTTGCTCACCGCCTTGGAGGATCGCTTCGACATCCAGCTGTCCGATGACGAGATCGATGCGGAGTGGTTCGAGACGTTCGGCACGGTGACCGAGTTCATCCGGCCGCGCATCGAGGAGGGCGGCTAAGCGGAACCCACTCCGCAGCCGGTTGCACCAGCAAAAGAAAAGGCCCGCCGGTTTGGCGGGCCTTCTTCGTATCCGAATCGGCAACGGGATCAGTTACCGGTCAGCTTGTGATACTTCTCCATCAGCTGATCTTCGGTTTCCTCGTTTTCCGGGTCGGTGATGATGCAGTCGACTGGGCATACCTCGACGCACTGGGGCTCGTCGTAGTGGCCCACGCATTCGGTACAGGAGTCCGGCGTGATCTCGTATATCTCGTCACCCTGGGAAATGGCGCCGTTCGGGCATTCCGGTTCGCAGACGTCGCAGTTGATGCACTCGTCGGTAATCAGCAGGGACATGCGGATTCCTCCCCAAATATCTCGTCAGTCACTGACGCACAGGATAACAGGTAAACGCGCATTTGGCGCGGTCTGGACGAAAATAACCGAGTACTACCCTCGGTCAATTGACGCCAAAGCCTTCATTACCGCCGGTGGAACGAAATCAGCAACATTGCCGCCCAGGCGAGCCAGTTCGCGCACGATGCTTGACGACACGAAGCCGAGGTCCTCGGCCGGCGAGAGGAACACGGTTTCCAGTTCGTTGTTGAGCCGGCGATTGATCGCAGCGAGCTGAATTTCGTGCTCGAAGTCGCTCACGGCGCGCAGGCCGCGGACCAGCGCGGTCGCGCCACATTCTTCGGCAAAATCCACCAGCAGACCGTCGAAGGGTGCCACCCGGATGTGTCCGGGACAATCGGCGACGGCGGCTTGCGCCAGTTCGGTGCGCTTCTCCAGGGGGAAGAGGGTGTTCTTGCCGGAATCGCCGGCCACCGCCACGATCACCTCATCGAACAGGCGGGCGGCCCGCTGGGCCAGATCCACATGACCGTAGGTGATCGGGTCGAAGGTGCCGGGATAGATCGCAATGCGGCGTTCGGTGGGCATGTCGGATCTCCGCGACGGTCGGTCAGGCAAGGATCATGTTCAGCCCCAGTCCCATCAGGACGAAGGCGAAGATGCGCTTGAGGGTGCGCGCCGGAAGCACTTGGGCGAGTTTGGCACCGATCGGGGCAAACAGCACGGAGAAGACCGCGATCCCCGCCAGGGCCGGCAGATACACGTAACCGGCACTGAGTTCGGGCAGCCCCTCCGTCGCCCAGCCACTGATCACATAACCGGTTGCGCCGAACAGGGCGGTTGGCAGGCCCAAGGACGCACTGGTCGCGATCGCGTTGCGGGCGGTGATGTTGCAGTAGAGGAAGAACGGCGTGGTCATGGCCCCGCCGCCCATGCCCATGATCGAGGCAATGGCCCCGAACGTGGTGGACACACCGGTCAACGGCACGATCCCGGGGAGTTGCCGGCTCGCCGGCGGTTGGCGGCCGAAGGCCATCTGCAGGGCGACGAGGATCTCGAGGACGCCGAATACGGTCTTCAGTACGTCACCGGGCAGATAGTGCGCGACCGTCGAACCGAGTACGGCGCCGATAACCATGCCAGGCGCGAATCGCGCGAACACGCCCCACAGCACGCCCCCATGCCGGTGGTGGCTGTAGACCGAGGTGATCGAGGCGAACACGATTGCGGCCAGCGACGTGCCGATCGCGATATGGACGAGGTGGGTGCCACTGATGCCGATGGTCGGGAAGATCATCAGCAGAACCGGCACGAGGATCAGCCCGCCGCCGATTCCCAGCAGGCCTGCGGCCAGGCCACCGACCATGCCAAGAATGGCGAATAGCAGGTATTCCACGCGTGGCCTCCCTTGATCGTCGGACGATCAGCGCTTCTTCGGCGGCATCAGGTCCGTGATGGTTCCTTCGGCCATCTCGGCGGCAAAACCGAGTGTCTCCGAGAGAGTGGGGTGCGGGTGGATGGTCAGGCCGATGTCGGCCATGTCGGCGCCCATTTCGATGGCCAGCATCGCCTCGGCGACGAGCTCACCGGCATTCGGACCGACGATGCCCGCGCCAAGCAGACGGTGCGTGTTCTTGCAGAACAGCGCCTTGGTCATGCCCTCGTCGCGGCCGAGGCTGAGTGAACGGCCGGAGGCAGCCCACGGGAAGGCGCCTTTCTCGTATTCGACACCCTCTGCCTTGAGCTCGTCCTCGGTCTTGCCCGCCCATGCGACTTCGGGGTCGGTGTAGGCGACACTCGGGATGCCCATCGGCGTGAATGCCGACGGCAGTCCGCAGATCACCTCGGCGGCGACCTTGCCCTCGTGGACGGCCTTGTGCGCCAGCATCGGCTGGCCGACGACATCCCCGATGGCGTGGATGTGCTCGACGTTGGTGCGCTGACGCTCGTCGACGGAGATGAAGCCGCGCTCGTCGACCGAGACGCCGGCATTCTCGGCATCGATTTTCTTGCCGTTCGGTGCGCGGCCGACGGCGACCAAAATCCGATCGAAAACAGCGGTTTCCGGCGTCTTCTTGCCTTCGAACGTCACGTGCAGGCCATCCTTCTTGGCCTCGACGTTGGTGACCTTGGCGCCGAGAAAGATGTCCTGGTAGCGCTTCTTGAGGATTTTCAGCAGCGGGCGGGTCAAGTCCTTGTCGGCACCGGGGATGATGGTGTCGGCCAGCTCGACGATGGAGATCTCCGCGCCGAGCGAGTGGTACACCTGCGCCATCTCGAGACCGATGATGCCGCCACCGATCACGAGCATCTTGCCCGGCACTTCCTCGAGTTCGAGTGCGTCGGTCGAGTCCATGACACGCGGGTCGTCGTGCGGGATGAAGGGCAACTTCACCGGCTGCGAGCCGGCGGCGATGATCGAGTGCTCGAACCGCACCAGCGTCTCGTTGCCTTCGTCGTCGGTCACCTTCACGTGGTGCGGATCGACGAAGCGGCCGTAGCCGCGCACGACCTGCACGTTGCGCTGCTTGGCCAGGGCCTCGAGACCGCCCGTGAGCTTCTTGATCGTGCTGTCCTTGAAGCCGCGCAGCTTGTCCAGGTCGATCTTGGGCTCGGCGAAGGTCACGCCGTGCGCGCCCATCGAGCGGGTCTCGTTCAAGACCTCGGAGACGTGCAGCAGGGCCTTGGACGGGATGCAGCCGACGTTGAGGCAGACACCGCCGATCACCGGGTAGCGCTCGATCAGCACGACCTTCTTGCCGAGATCCGCGGCGCGGAAGGCCGCGGTGTAGCCGCCCGGGCCCGAACCCAGCACGCAGATGTCGCAGTCGACGTCCGCCTTCTCGTCGGTGGCCGCGGCAGCCGTCGGGGAAGGGGAGGAAGACGCGCTCTCGGCGGCGGGGGGTTCCTCGGCCGGTGCTTCGTCGCCCTTGTCACCGCCTTCGCCACCGGCGGCCGGCTCGTATTTTGCGATCGGCGTGCCGGTGCTGACCTTGTCGCCCACGCCAACCAGCATCTCGGTGATCTTGCCCGCGGCGGGGGCGGGGATCTCCATGGTGGCCTTGTCGGTTTCCAGGGTGAGCATCGAGTCCTCGGCCTCGATGGCATCGCCGGCCTCGACAAGCACCTCGATGATCTCGACTTCGTCGGAATTGCCGATGTCCGGCAGATTGATGGTTTCGATGGTCATCCGGCGCTCCTTACAGCATCAGTTCGCGAAGATCGGTGAGCGTGCGCGAGAGCGTGGTCATGAACCGCGCGCCCTCGGCGCCATCGATGACGCGGTGATCGTAGGAGAGGGCCAGCGGCAGCATCAGGCGCGGCACGAACTCCGAGCCGTTCCAGACCGGCTGCATGCTGGCCTTGGAAACGCCGAGGATGCCCACTTCCGGGCCGTTGACGATCGGCGTGAACTGGGTCCCGCCGATGCCGCCGAGGCTGGAGACCGAGAAGGTGCCGCCGGAAAGGTCGGCGCCGGTCAGCTTGCCGTCACGGGCTCGGGCGGAGATGTCCATCAGCTCCTCGGAGAGCTCGAACACGCCCTTCTGGTCTACGTCGCGCACCACCGGCACGACGAGGCCGTTCGGTGTGTCCACGGCCACGCCGAGGTTGATGTACTTCTTGACGATCAGGTTCTCGCCGTCCGGGGCGAGCGAGGCGTTCATGTTGGGGAACTCGCGCAGCACGTGCGCCAGCGCCTTGAGGATGAACACCAGCGGGGTCATCTTGATACCGGACTTCTCGGCTCGCGGCTTCAACGATTTGCGGAAGGCCTCGAGCTCGGTGATGTCGGTCTCGTCGAACTGGGTGACATGCGGGATGTTCAGCCACGCGGTCGACAGGTGTTTGCCGGAAAGCTTCTTGATCCGCGAGAGCGGCTTTTCCTCGATCTCGCCGAACTGGGAGAAGTCGATTTCCGGCAGCGGCGGGATGCCCGCGCCGCCGGCTGCACCCTTGCCGGCGCCTTCCATCACCTTCTTGATCGCACCTTCGACGTCTTCCTGCAGGATGCGGCCCTTCGGACCGGTGCCGGTGACGTTGCCGAGATCCACGCCCAGTTTGCGGGCAAACAGGCGTACCGAGGGGCTGGCGTGGGATTTCGCGCCAGCACTCTGTCGGTTGACCGGTGTTGGCGCGTTCGCGGCGGGAGCTGCGGGCTCAGTCTTTTCCGGCGCCGCTGCCGGCTTTTCCGGTTCGGCGGGTTTCTCTTCAGCCTTTTCGGCAGGCGCCTCGGCCGGCTGCTCCTCGCTCTTCTCTTCGGCCGGGGCTTCCGCTTCTTCCTCGGCCTCGATCTCGGCGATCAGGTCGCCCTGGTTGAGCGTGTCGTCGACCTTGACCAGTACCTTCTTGATCTCGCCCGTGTACGGGGACGGGATCTCCATCGTGGCCTTGTCGGACTCCAGCGTTATCAGCGAGTCTTCCTTTTCGACCCGGTCACCGGGCGAGACCAGCACCTCGATGACGGGGGTGTTGTCGTAGTTGCCGATGTCGGGGAGGGTGATCGACTTGGTGGCCATCAGCCTGTCTCCATGAAAGGTTGCATGCGCGTCCGCGAGTGGGCGGACGTCGGATCGAATGGGGCCGCCGCCCCGACCGTGTCGGGATGGACCGGGGCGGGGCGGCTAGTCTTATCGCTCGATCGGCGGCGCGCAGTCCGGATCGATGTCGTACTTCTTGATCGCCTCGTTGACCTTGGAGGCCGGGATGGCGCCTTCGTCGGCCAGCGACTTGAGTGACGCGACCACGATGTGTGCCGCATCGACCTCGAAGAAGCGACGCAGGGCGGCACGGGTGTCGGAGCGTCCGTAGCCGTCGGTGCCCAGCGTGGTGAACGAGCTCGGCACGAAGCGGCGGATCTGGTCCGGATAGGCCTGGATGTAGTCGGTGGCTGCGATGACGGGGCCGTCACGCTTTTCCAGCGCCTCGGTGATGTACGCCTTCTGCGGCTTGGCATCCGGGTGCAGGCGGTTGTGCCGTTCGCAGGCCTGACCTTCGCGCGCCAGCTCGGTGAAGCTAGTCGCGGACCAGACGTCGGCGGCGACCTTCCACTCGTCCTCGAGCATGTGCGCGGCAGCCTCGGCCTCGCGCAGGATGGTGCCGGAACCCATCAACTGGACGCGGTTCTTGAGCTTCTTCTTGCTCTCGCGCAGCAGGTAGGCGCCCTTGAGAACCCCTTCCTCGACATCCTCCGGCATGGCCGGGTGCGAGTAGTTCTCGTTCATCGCAGTGATGTAGTAGTAGCAATCCTGCTTTTCCTCGACCATCGCCTTGAGGCCATCACGGATGATGATCGCCATCTCGTAGCCGTAGGTGGGGTCGTAGACGCGGCAGCTGGGCACGGCGGAGAACATCATGATGTTGTGGCCGTCGTTGTGCTGCAGACCTTCGCCCTCGAGCGTGGTCCGGCCGGCGGTCGCGCCAATCAGGAAGCCGCGGGCACGGATGTCGCCGGCCAGCCAGGCCAGATCACCGATGCGCTGGTAGCCGAACATCGAGTAGTAGATGTAGAAGGGCACCATCGCCTCGCCGTAGTTGGCGTAGGCAGTCGCGGCTGCCAGCCACGAGGACATCGAGCCGGCCTCATTGATGCCTTCCTGCAGGACCTGACCATTGGCGGCCTGCTTGTACCAGGCGACCTGGTCGGCGTCGACCGGCTCGTAGAGCTGACCGGCCGGGTCGTAGATGCCGACCTGACGGAACAGGCCCTCGAGGCCGAAGGTGCGGGCCTCGTCCGGGATGATCGGCACGACACGCTTGCCGAGGCCCTTGTCCCGCAGGATCATCGCCAGGATGCGGCCGAAGAGCATGGTCGAGGACATCTCGCGCTCGCCGGTGCCCTTGAGGATCATGTCGAACGCCTTGAGGTCGGGCGCCGGGATCGACTCGGCGCGATCGACGCGGGACGGCAGGTAGCCACCCAGCTCGCTACGGCGCTCGTTCATGTACTTGATCAGCTCGTGGCTGTCGTCCGGCTTGTAGAAGGGGACGTTCTTCTCGAGCTGCTCGTCGGAAATCGGCAGGCCGAAGCGATCGCGGAAGTACTTGAGGCCTTCGTTGTCGAGCTTCTTCTGCTGGTGGGCCGTCATCGCGCCTTCGCCGAACGGGCCCATGCCGTAGCCCTTGACCGTCTTGGCGATGATGACAGTCGGCTTGCCTTTGCACTCGTTGGCCGCCTTGTAGGCCGCGTACATCTTGCGCGGGCTGTGACCACCACGGGTGAGCGAGAAGATCTCGTCGTCGGTCATGTTCTTGACCAGCTCGGCAGTCTCCGGGTACTTGCCGAAGAAGTGCTTGCGTACGTACGCACCGTCCTTCGCCTTGTAGGCCTGGTACTCGCCGTCGACGGTCTCCATCATCAGCTGCTTGAGCTTGCCGGACTTGTCACGGGCGAGCAGCTCGTCCCAGCCCGGGCCCCAGACGACTTTGATCACGTTCCAGCCGGCGCCGCGGAAGCTGCCCTCGAGCTCCTGGATGATCTTGCCGTTGCCGCGTACCGGACCGTCGAGACGCTGCAGGTTCGCGTTGACGACGAACACCAGGTTGTCGAGCTTTTCGCGCACGGCCAGGCCGATCGCACCGAGGGATTCCGGCTCGTCCATCTCGCCGTCGCCGAGGAAGGCGTAGACCTTGCGGCTGCTGACCTTGCCGAAGCCGCGCGCGTCCATGTACTTCATGAAGCGGGCCTGGTAGATCGCCATCAGCGGGCCGAGGCCCATCGAGACGGTCGGGAACTGCCAGAAGTTGGGCATCAGCCAGGGGTGCGGATAGGAACTGAGGCCGTCCTTCTGGGCCTCCTGGCGGAAGTTGATCAGCTGATCTTCCGAGATGCGTCCCTCGAGGAAGGCGCGGGCGTACATGCCGGGGGCGACGTGGCCCTGGAAAAGCACCATGTCGGCGCCTTCCGGGTGATCGTGGCCCTTGAAGAAATGGTTCAGGCCGACCTCGTACATGGTCGCGCTGGACTGGTAGGAGGCGATGTGACCGCCGACCGCGTTTTCCTTGTTGGCGCGTACGACGATCGCCATGGCGTTCCAGCGGATCAGGGCTCGCAGGCGCTGCTCCATCTGCCGGTCACCCGGGTATTGGGCTTCGTCTTCCGGCGGGATGGTGTTGATGTAGGGGGTGGTCGCGGCATACGGGGTATCGATGCCGTGCTGGCGCGCCAGCTCGATCATGTGGCCGATCAAGTGTCGGGCCTTTTCCGTGCCTTCAAAGCTGACCACCGCCTCGAGGGCGTCGAGCCATTCCCGGGTTTCCTGCGGATCCTGATCGATGTAATCGGTCACAAGCACTCCTCAAAGCTGTCGTTGGATGCGTTCGCTACACCCCGGTAACCGCGTCAGCGTGGGGTTGCGACGGTCGCACCGGACCAAAATTTGTGCCTCATTATGCGTGATTCCGCCGATATTTCCTATGCACGAGCGCATGGCGAAGCCGTTTCACGCCCCTCGTGGCGCGCGTTTCCTAATCCGGAAGCGCCGTAATGATGCGGTTCCCCGTGGCGTAATCGGGGGATCGAAAAACCCTATGCCCTGTGAAGCCGCAGCCGTGTCTATATAATGGCGCGATAACGTGCCAAACACATCGCAAACACAAATCGAATTCAGGAGTTCTGATGAGCAATCCCTCGGCCCCCAAGAAGCTCGGCAAGGTGGTTCTGGCCTATTCCGGCGGCCTGGACACCTCGGTGATCCTCAAGTGGCTGGAAGAGACCTATGACTGCGAAGTGGTCACCTTCACCGCGGATCTGGGGCAGGGCGAGGAGCTTGAGCCCGCGCGCCAGAAGGCCGAGCAGATGGGCGTCAAGGAAATCTACATCGATGATGTGCGCGAGACCTTCGTCCGCGATTACGTCTTCCCGATGTTCCGCGCCAACGCCATCTACGAGGGCGAGTACCTGCTCGGCACCTCGATTGCCCGCCCTCTGATCGCCAAGCGGCTGGTCGACATCGCTCGCGAGACCGGCGCGGACGCGGTCGCCCACGGTGCCACCGGCAAGGGCAACGATCAGGTGCGCTTCGAGCTCAATGCCTACGCGCTCAACCCCGAGATCGAGGTGATCGCCCCTTGGCGCGAGTGGGATCTCAACTCCCGCGAGAAGCTTATGAACTACGCCAAGACGCGCGATATTCCGGTCGACTTTGCCGCAGCCGGCAAGAAATCGCCGTACTCCATGGACGCCAACCTGCTGCACATCTCCTACGAGGGCGGCAACCTCGAGGATCCGTGGTGGGAGCCGGAAGAGGACATGTGGCGCTGGTCGGTCAGCCCGGAACGTGCCCCCGACGAGGCCACAGAGATCACCATCGGCTTCGAAAAAGGCGACCCGGTATCGATCAACGGCGAGAAGCTCTCGCCGGCCGAACTGCTGCTCAAGCTCAACCAGCTGGGTGGCGCGAACGGGATCGGCCGCCTCGACATGGTCGAGAACCGCTACGTCGGCATGAAGTCTCGTGGCTGCTACGAGACGCCGGGCGGCACCATCCTCCTGAAGGCCCGTCGTGCGCTCGAGTCACTCACCCTTGACCGGGGCGAGGCGCACATGAAGGATGAACTGATGCCCAAGTACGCCGAGCTGGTGTACAACGGCTACTGGTTCGCCCCGGAGCGCGAGATGCTGCAGGAGGCGATCGACGCCACGCAGAAGAACGTAAACGGCGATGTTCGCCTGCGTCTGTACAAGGGCAACGTGATCGTCGCCGGCCGCCAGTCCGACAACAGTCTGTTCGACCCGGCGATCGCCACCTTCGAGGACGACGCCGGCGCCTACGATCAGCGTGACGCGGAAGGCTTCATCAAGCTCAACGCGCTGCGTCTTCGCATCGGGGCAAAAGCCGGACGGCGCGGCTGATTTTGATCGGCGCCCGGCAAGGCAGCGGGAACCGGAGGCAGTCAAGTGGCTCCGAACCCCATCGGCGTGACAGGAAACAGAGACAGGCAAGGAACGTCTGGAATGCTGGAAACGGATGACAAGCCCGTCATTATTGCCGAACGGCGGGGGGGCTTCTCGACACGGCGGGGTGGGGCATTGGCCCCCTCCCGCTTTTTTTGTGTCCTGAGACAGTCTCGAGCTTTCATTCTCGCGTTCGGGGCGCTACTGGCCTTGAGCGGGCAGGGCACGGCACTGGCCGCCGCCTGGGCCAGCGAAGATCGCCTGGTGACAGTCGGCGTGCTCACCATCACCAGTAAGGAAGAAGCAAAGGCTCGCTGGAATGCGACAGCGGATTACCTCAGCCACCAGGTGGAGGGCACCCGCTTTGAAATTCGGCCACTTTACCTGCAGGAAATCGCCCGCGCGGTACGGCAAAACGAGCTTGATTTCGTGCATCTGCAGCCGTTGCAGTTCGTGCAGCTGCGGCGCAGACATGATCTGACGGCCCTGGCCACGCGTGTGATCGATGACACGGGTGACGGGATGAACCGGTTCGGTTCAGTCATCGTGCGCCACCGCGACCGAACGGATATTGACGAACTCCGGGACCTGCGGGGAGCGATCATTGCCGGCGTGGCCCCCAACGCGCTCGGCGCGTGGATACTGGGAATGGCCGAAATCGAGCGGGCCGGCCTGTCTCTCGAGGACGACGTCCTGCCGCTGTTCGTCGGCTTGCCGATGAACAATGTCCTCGGCGCGGTTGTCGCCGGGAGGGCGGATGCGGGCATCGTCCGCTCCGATGTGCTCGCACGGGCAATCGAGACCGAGACGTACCCGGCGGATACGTTCGTCGTGCTCGATCCGGTGAACCAGCCGGGCTATCCGCATCCGGTCTCGACTCGTCTGGTACCGGAATGGCCCTTTGCGGCGACTTCGCGCCCGGACGAGGGCCTGGTCGCGCAGGTGCGCACCGCTTTGCTTTCCCTGCCGAGGCAGGCGCCCCCCGTTCAGGCTGCCGGGCTGGTCGGCTGGACCGAACCGGCGAGTTATGACGGCCTCGAGACCATGGCCGACCGGTGGCTCACGCCCCCGCAGACGCTTGAGGACTGGCTGCGTGCCAACTGGTGGGTGATCCCGGTCGCGTTGAGTGGCCTGCTGGCCCTGCTGCTGGGTCAGCAATGGCGTGCTCGTCGGAAACTGGCCGGTCGGGAACGCGAACACCGGGCGGCGCTCAACGCGATGCGCGATGCCGTTGTCACGCTTGATCCCCGTGGCCGGATCCAGTTCATGAATCCGGCTGCCGAACGTCTCCTGACCGAGGATATGCCGCCCAGCCGGGCCCAAGGGCGCCATTTTCTGGATGCCTTCGCGCTTCTCCTGCGCCACGACCATCATGATTTCTCCTTGGGCGGTCTCTACGAGCGCCTGAACCGCGACGGCTGGGTCGAGTATCCCGTGGTGCTTGCTCATGGGCACCCCAGCCGGATCCTCGACCTCAATGCGATCCGGATGGACGGCCGGACTGAAGGGCCGGTCCGCGAGGTCCTCGTATCGATGACCGATGTCACTGAGCTGGTGGACGCGAATCGGCAGCTTGCCTATCGAGCCAGCCACGACGAGCTGTCCGGCCTGCTCAACCGACGCAGTTTCATCCAGTTCGTCGACCGACGGCTGTCATCGGACTCATCGGCGCGGACATACGACGGGGGTGTCGTGCTGTGGCTGGATCTCGACCATTTTCGGCTGATCAACGAGGGCGGCTCGCACGGCATTGGTGACGAACTGGTGCGGCGCATGGCGAGTTACCTCGGGGTACTGTTACCGGCCGGCACGCCGATAGGGCGGCTCGGTGACGACGAGTTCGGGATCTTTCTCGCTGACGACATGACACCGGACTGGCAAGAATGGCCCGATCGTGTTCTCGAGGCGGTCCGCGCCTTCCGGATGGGAGACGGCGATCAGATGCTGCGCGTCACGGCCAGCATCGGTGCCCGAGTACTCCCGGCCGACCTGAACATCGATGCCGCATCGGCCCTTCAGGAAGCGGAATCGGCTTGCCTGATCGCGAAACACCTCGGCGGCAATCGCCTGGTGACGTATGAGGAAGGGGAAAGCGAGCGGGCCTTGCGGCAGGCGGATTTTGCTGAGCTCAACCGGCTCAAGGAGGCACTCGAGAAGGATCGTTTCGTCCTTCATGGCCAGGAGATCCATTCGCTGGCAACGGATTGTGACGGGCCGTGGCTTGAAGTATTGCTGCGACTCGACGGGGGAGAGGGCGAGTACGAGTCGCCCGGTCCGATGATCGAGCTGGCCGAGCGATTCAACTACATGCCGCCGGTTGACCGGTGGGTGATAAACAACGCCTTCCGGATGCTTCAACGACATCTGGGCTCGTCATCGTCCCCGCCGGCGCGGCTCACCGTTAACCTGTCCGGCCAGTCGATGAAGGACGGCGAACTGGCCTCCTACGTTCGCGATGAGCTAAACCGAAGTGCGATCGAGCCGGACTGGATCTGTTTCGAGGTGACCGAAACGGCGGCGATCGCCAATTTCGACCAGGCCCTCGAGCTGATCGCAGCCCTCCGCGATCTTGGCTGCATGGTCGCGCTGGACGACTTCGGCGGCGGTTTGCTGTCGTTCGACTTCCTCCGGCGCCTGCAACCGGATATCGTCAAGATCGACGGCAAGCTGGTCAGCGACATCGAGAGCGACCCGGTCGCGGCGGTGATCGTCGAGTCGATCCACTCGGTGGCGCGGGTAATGGGGGCGAAAACCGTGGGTGAGTGGGTGGAAAATGCCTCGACGAGGAGTAGCCTCGCGAGCATCGGGGTGGATTTCGCCCAGGGGTACCTCTTCCATCGGCCGGTTCCCCTAGATGGGTACTTGGTTGATGCTCGGACCACGACCTCCGGCTGATGGCCGTCATGGCTCCAGTCATGCCATGGCATTGCATTCGTTGGATGAGGTGCGGATTCGAACCATGCTGGACACAGCAGGGATGAGCCGATGACATTTTCCGCCCGGTGGCTTTCCCTCAGACCCTTGGTGATACGGCTTTCGGCACTGATGCTGTTGGTCGTTGCCGCCTTCCCGCTTCGGGTCAACGCCGAGGCGACCCAGACGCTTACGATCGGGGTGCTCGCCTACGCGGGCAAAGATCAAGCCCTCGATCGTTGGCAGGAGACCGCCGACTACCTCACGGCACACAACGCCGGATACCGATTCGAGATCAAACCGCTATTCCTATCCGAATTGCGCAACGCCTTTATGGAAGGGCGGCTCGACTTCGTCCTCACCCAATCGTTGCAGTACTCCGAGCTTGCCCGCCTCGACGAGATATGGCCCCTTGCCACGTTGGTCGTGCATGGTGATCAGGGCCTTCCCCTCGAACGGCTCGGCGCGGTGATCTTCGCCCGCCAGGGTGCAGGTTTCGACTCGGTCGACGATCTGGTCGGCGCTCGGGTGGCCGGCTCAAGTCCGAATGCGCTGGGCGGCTGGCTGCTGGGCATGCAGGCGCTGGACAGTGCGGGCGTCGACGTCGAGCACGAGATTACCCCCATATTCACCGGCCTGCCGCTGGAAGGCGTGATCGATGCCGTCCTCGACGGTCGGGCCCACGCCGGCGTCGTGCGGTCGAGCTTCTTCCATGAGTACCTCGAGCAGTTCCCGGACACGCGGCTCGAGCCGGTCGGACAACCACGCCATGAGGGTTTTCCCTACCCCACGAACACGCCGCTGGTGCCCGAGTGGCCATTCGCCGCGACCGGCCGCGCCCCGGAGGAGGTCGTCCACCGCGTGGCGGCCCAGCTGATCGCGATGCCCGCAACCTCCGATGCCGCCCGCGAAGGGCGGGTGGCCGGATGGAAAACGCCGCTGGATTACTCGGTTGTCGATCGCCTGCGGGACAAGTGGCTGCCGTCTCCGCTCACGCCCCAGACATTGCTGTCGCACTACGGACAGTATTTCGTCGGCGTGCTTGCCCTCGTTCTCGGGCTGTTTGCATGGCAGGCCAGGCGTGCCACGCGCCGTATCCGTGCCGAGAAGAAACGCCTCCGGCGTGCGTTTTCCGGCCTGCATACCGGCGCGCTACTGACCGATGCACAGGGACGAATCCTGTTAGCGAACCGCGCGGTGCTGCCGTTCGCCTGTGTGGAGCGGGAGGAAGACCTGGTAGGCAACCTGTTCTGCGAGACGTTCCGCATGCGGGTCGACGGCCTGTCGGCCGATTGTGCATTCACCGATCTGGTCGACACGGTCGAGTCCCGCGAGACACGCTCGGTTGACGGCACCATCGAGCGGGACCACGAGCGATTCGACGTGAACCTGAAGCTGAGCCGCCTGGAGGCCGAAGGCGAGAATCAGGTGCTGGTCTCGATGCTGGACGTCACCGAGTTGCGCTCGGCGCATGCCCTGCTGACCTACCGGGCGACGCACGATCGTCTGACCGGAATCCTCAATCGCGAGGCGATGGAAGAGTTCCTGTCCCAGGCGATGCCCGGTCGGTCGGCAAGCGGGGAGCCGATCCACGCGAGCTGCCTGATCTGGACGGATCTTGACGAGTTCCGCCTGCTCAACGAGATCGGAACGCGCGATCTCGGGGATCGGATACTGGCGTCGCTTGCCAGTCATTTTTCCCTGGAACTGCCATCCGACGCGGTTCTCGCGCGGATGGGCGTGGATGAATTCGCGATCTGGATGCCACTGACCAGCCGGGACACCTGCACCCTGGTCGCGCGGCAGGTGCTGGAGATCATTCACGGTTTTCGTCTCCCGGACGATCACGGGCATCTGCAGTTAAAGGCCAGTGTGGGCGTGACGCGTATCGACAGTGACGACCTGCTGGCTTCGCGACGTCTCGAGGATGCCGAGCGGGCCAGTCAGAGTGCACACCGACTGGGCGGCGACCGCGTGGTTCAGTTCTCCGGCGATGACATGGAGATGATGGAGCGCGAGCAGCAGATCGAGCGGTACAACGCGTTGCGCTCGGCCATCGCGGAAGACCGCCTCTCACTGGCGAGCCAGCGCATCGAATCGGTTGGGGCAGGCGACGGCGTGATCCACGAGGTGCTGCTGCGCATCGCCGATGGGGACGGTCAGCTGCGTTTCCCCAAGGAATTCATCGAGATTGCCGAGAAACACCAGGCGATGCAGGACATCGATCGCTGGGTCATCCATCACGTGCTCGAGTGGGCGGAGAACCAGCCGGCGGGTCGCTGGTCGATCAGCATCAATCTGTCGGCGCATACGGTCCAGGATCCGGAAATGCTCGACTTCATCCGGTACCGGCTGCGCGAGACGTCCGTGGACCTCAGTCGACTGATCTTCGAGATCACCGAAACGGCGGCCATTCTCAATCTCGACCAGGCGGAGCGGCTGATTCACGCGATGCGCGAGATGGGCTGCCGGTTCGCACTGGATGATTTCGGGGGCGGTTTCCTCTCGTTCGAGTTCCTGCGCCGACTGCGGCCGGATATCGTCAAGATCGACGGTAAGTTGATCGAGGATTTACCTGCCGATCCCGTCGCCGCGGTGATCGTGGACGCGATCGTTCAGGTATGTCGGGTGATGGAGGCCGCTACGGTTGCCGAGTGGGTCGAGGCGGATGCGCAGTATCGGCAGGTCGCGGACATGGGCGTCGACTACGTGCAAGGGTTCCTCCTTCACCGGCCGGAACCGCTCCAGGTGCGCGTGGACGGTGCGATGGCCGATCGGCTCGCGGCCGGCGATCGAATTCGTTAGAGTCGCTCGTCCGACGAACCCAACCCACCAGCTGGAGGCGATGAATGCGCATTCTTCACACGATGATCCGCGTCAGCGACCTGGAAAAATCGCTCGACTTCTATACCAATGTGCTCGGAATGAAGTTGCTGCGGCAACAGGATTATCCGGCCGGCGAGTTCACTCTGGCGTTCGTCGGTTACGGCGAAGAGAGCGATACGGCGGTTCTCGAGCTCACCTACAACTGGGGCGATCATCAATACGATCTCGGTGACGGCTACGGGCACATCGCGATCGAAGTCGAGGACGTCTATCAGGCGGCCGATAAGATCCGCGAAAAAGGCGGCAAGATTCTGCGCGAACCCGGCCCGATGAATGCCGGTACAACCATCATCGCGTTCGTTGCCGACCCCGACGGTTACGCGATCGAATTGATCGGTTCGAAAGGGGCGTAAATTTGCCGGCTGTCAAGGGTTGACAGCGATCATTTTCCACATCGGTGCGGGCGCAGCCACGGTTGCGCCTTTTTCGTGCACGGCGAATCAGTCGCTTACCGACAATGATTCCATAACTACCTGTTTCGCAAGGACTTTGTGGTGTCGGGTCGAATCTGGTTAAAAATTCACCAACACTGTCCCCCGCCTTGTGGGACCGGCGATTCTCGGGTTCGTCCACACAGTTATCCACAGTTTCTGTGAAAAACTTTCCGTTCCGTGAAACCGGGGAAAAACGGGCGCGTGAAAGTGTTACAAAAGTGTCATTTCGGGTCAGTATCCTGACGCTTTATCCCGACCGGCATATATATCCCTTGGGCGGGATCGTTCGAAGGGCGAGTCATGACGATTCGTCAGGGAATCAACGGTTTTGGCCCCATTGGCCGATTGGCATTTCGGGCCATCTCGGATCGCCCTGATGTGGGGCGGATGTGATTCCACTGAACGAGATAGGGGGTGATGCCGCCTGCATGGCGCAACTGACCGGCTCAGTGTTGACTCCAGAACGCGCCACCGCCGCGGCCGAGGTCAATGAGTCACGCGAGAAGGCAGCCAATGGCCCGTTGGAGGGTATTCTGGGCTACGAGACCCAGCCGCTTTCGTCGGTGGATTACACCGACGACCCGAGTTCCACGGCTGTCGATGCGCCCTCGACCACGGTCATCGACGACGAGCTGGAGCAGGTGATGGCCGGGTACGGCACCGAGTAGGGCCACGCCAACCGCCTGGTCGCACTGGTCGCCACGATCGCCCGGGCGTAAATCCGGATTACCGTCAGTCAAGGGAGCCCCACGTGCCCGCCGCCCTGCGCCACTACCTCACCATCACTGGCAACTACTGGCTGTTCACCCTTACCGATGGGGCGATCCGCATGCTGGTGGTTCTCCACTTCTACCAGCTGGGATATTCGCCGTTCGCAATCGCGATGCTGTTCCTCTTCTACGAGTTCTTCGGCATCGTCACCAACCTTGTCGGCGGCTGGTTGGGAGCGCGCATCGGTCTGAACCGGACCATGCAGATCGGCACCGGGCTACAAGTCCTGGCGTTGCTGATGCTGACCGTGCCCGATCCGTGGCTGAGCGTGGCCTACGTGATGACTGCCCAGGCGCTCTCGGGCATCGCGAAGGATCTCAACAAGATGTCGGCCAAGGCCGGAGTGAAGCTGGTCGCCAGGGAGAGCAACGCGCAGTTGTTCCGCTGGGTGGCCTGGATTACCGGGTCGAAGAATGCATTAAAGGGTGCGGGCTTTTTCCTCGGCGCGGTGCTGCTGTCAGTGGCTGGCTTTCAGGGCGCGATGGGCTGGCTTGCGGGCATGCTTGTGATCGGGCTGGTGATGACGCTGACTCTGCCGGGTGGTTTCGGCGCGATCAGGGAGCGAAAGGGTTTTTCCAGCATGTTTTCGCGGGAGCCGCTGATCAACTGGCTTGCCGCAGCCCGTATATTCCTGTTCGCGGCGCGCGACGTATGGTTCGTCGTGGCGCTACCGGTATTCTTGGTGTCCATTGGCTGGGACTTTCACTGGGTGGGCGCCTATCTCGCGCTGTGGGTGATCGGCTACGGCGTGGTTCAGTCACTGGCGCCACGGCTGCTGGGGGGACGCCGGCCAGCCGCTCCCACCACGGCCGACGGGCCCACCGGGCGCACCGCTACGGTTTGGAGCTTCGCCCTCACGCTGCCGCTGGTCGCGATTCTGCTGGCATTCGCGCTAGGTTGGACCGACGGCCTGGTCATCAGCCTCGGGCTGGCGTTCTTCGGTGTCGTGTTCGCGATCAATTCGGCGACGCATTCGTATCTGATCCTGCGTTACTCTGCCGAGGAGAAGGCGTCGATGAATGTCGGCTTCTACTACGCGGCCAACGCCACCGGCCGGCTCGTGGGGACGGTGCTCTCCGGGTTGAGCTATCAGTGGATCGGCATGACGGGCAGCATCGGGTTCGCGCTGCTGTTCGTGGTGCTCGCAGGGGGGCTCAGCCTGCAGCTCGTCCGGCTGGAGTCGGCGGTCGATGACGGACCGCGATGAGGCGATTCGAAGCGCAGCCGCCGGATGCGGCAGTGGGAGTCGAAGCCGGCTAGGATAGGGGATGTCGCGGAGTGATCCTCATCGAGGAGGAGGTGTGATGTCCGAAGCGTCCGATCTGCGCAAGGAAGGGTACGAACAGGCGCGTGAGCTGCTCTGGCAGCTGGCGACGGACGACGGCTTTCTGGCGTCGACCGTGACCCATGACAACTATCGTCGCATCTGGGCTCGCGACGGCGTGATAATCGGCCTGGCAGCGCTGATGACCGGGATCGACTCGTTGATCGACACCATGCGCAAGACCTTGAAGACGCTCGCCGACCACCAGGGCGAGCACGGCGAAATACCAAGCAATGTCGATACCAGAACCAGTCGGATCAGCTACGGCGGCACCACCGGCCGGGTCGACGCGGACCTGTGGTTCGTCATCGGTTGCGCGGAATACTGGCTCGCCACCGGTGACGACGAGTTCCTCGCCGAGATGCTGCCCTCGCTCGAACGCGTCCGCTTCCTGCTTGGCGCATGGGAGTTCAATGACCGCGGCCTGATCTATGTGCCCCAGACCGGGGACTGGGCCGATGAGTACCTCCAGACGGGCTACATCCTGTACGACCAGCTTCTTTATCTGCAGGCGCTGCGCTCCTTTTGTCGTATCCACCATCACGTGCACGGCTCGGCAGACCACCAACTGGAAGATCGCACTACTCGGTTGCGCCATCTGATCCGTAGCAACTACTGGTTCAACGGCGTAGAGCCCGAAGATGTCTACCATGAGGTGCTCTACCACAAGGGCAGGGAGGCCGCGCCGCACCGGGAGTCCCGTTACTGGATGCCGTTCTTTTCGCCGACGGGCTACGGCTACCGTTTCGATGCCTTTGCCAACGTGCTGGCCGGTATGTTCGGTGTGGCGGAGGCCAGCGAGACCGAGCACGTCGACCAGTACATCGGCGAGATCACCCCGGACCAGCTGTCGCTCCTCCCGGCATTCCACCCCGTGATCGAGCCCGTCGACCACGACTGGGAGCATCTCCAGATGATGTTTTCCTACAGCTTCAAGAACAATCCGTACGAATTCCACAATGGCGGTCTATGGCCAATGATTACCGGCTTCTACGTGGCGGACCTGGTCGCCCGTGGCCACTCGGTGAAGGCAAGGCGTTACCTTGACGGCATCCACGGTGCCAACGCGTTGCCGATGGACGGCGAGCCCTGGGCGTTCCCGGAGTTCGTGCATGGCAAGAAGCTCACGGCGGGAGGCAATCGTTGTCAGGGATGGAGTGCCGCAGCGGCCGTAATGGCTCATCACGCCATCGAAGGACAGCCGCTGATTCGCGAGGCAGGTGCGTGGGCGTGACCCGGCGGGGAGCTAATGACTGAGCCACTGCTGATCTGTACGGACCTGGATCGCACCCTGATCCCCAACGGTCGTCAACGGGAATCACCGGGCGCTCGTGAGCGTTTCGCCCGGCTGGTTGCCGACCCGAACGTAGTCCTGGCCTACGTGAGCGGCCGCGACGAGAGGTTACTGCGCGACGCCATCGCCGCATACGACCTCCCCAGGCCCGACTTCGCCATCGGCGATGTCGGCACAACCATCTATCGCCTTGACGGCACCGATTGGCAGGCATGGGCGGATTGGCATCAGGAGATCGCTCCCGACTGGGCGGGATACGATCGCGCATCTCTTGCCCGATGGCTGGAGGGAATTGATGGTCTCCAACCGCAGGAAGCCGCCAAGCAGAACACCTTCAAGCTGAGCTATTACGCCCCGATGGACACCGACGCCGACGGGCTGGTCACCTCGATCCGGCAACGCCTGGAAAGGGAAGGCATTCGTTCGAGTGTGATCTGGAGCGTGGATGAAATGAACGAGGTGGGTCTAGTTGACGTACTGCCTCTCAGCGCCACCAAGATCCACGCCATCCGTTTCATCCAGGCCCGCCTCGGCATCCCGGCTCACCGCACCGTCTTTGCCGGTGACAGCGGCAATGATCTTCCCGCCCTGACCAGCGACATCCCGGCCGTGCTCGTGGCAAATGCCCGGGCGGAGGTCAAAGAGGCAGCACGCCGCCTTGCCGGCGATAGCGGGACGTCCGACCAACTGTATCTTGCCCGGGGCGATTTTCTGGGCATGAACGGCAACTATGCGGCCGGCATACTCGAGGGTGTTGCTCACTATTACCCCGAGACGCTCTCGCTGATGTCGTGAGCCCGCGGGTCAGGAATCGAAAGTGGGGGTCTGCGGCGCCGTTGGAGCAGTGTCGGAAACGGCAATCCGATCAACCAGGGCAATGAACGCTTCGCTCAGCGGGTTGACGGCGCGCCCGACCGGCTCGATCAGGCCGAGCTGACGAGTGGGAAGAGGGCAGGCATCCCCGGGGAGCGGCATCAGACCCGGGCGCTGCAGCGTCGCCGGGATCACGGCCCAGCCCACGCCGGTTGCCGCAAGGACAGCGATCGATTCGAGTTGGTTGATCTCGATCACGGCCGGAGGTGTCAGGTCGCAATCGTCGAGCCACCGGTCGATCGCCGTGCGCGTGCTGGTGGCCTCGGCCGGCAGGATCAGGGGCAGGCGCTCGCCGATCGTGCGCAGGTCGCCGGGACGGTCGGATGGGCAATGCCGTTCGGCAACCACGGGTTGTAGCGTTTCTTCCCACAGCACTTTCGCGTGCACCCGGGCATCGAGACGAGGCGGCAAAGTCGCGTAGGCAAGGGATACATCCCCCACAGCGACCTGTTCGATCGCCCGTTCCGAGTCGTGAAAACTCAGGTCCAGGAGCACGTCCGGGTAACGGGTCGAGAACTCTTCCAGTACGCCCGGCAGCAGTTGAAGGCCGCAGTAGTGACTCAGCGAGAGCGCGAGCCGCCCGCTAAGACGCTCGTCGCTGAGTTGCGCGGCGGCGACGATGTCGTCGAGGCAGCTCTGAATTTCGCGCACTGCCGGAAGCAGCCGCTCGCCCCGATAGGTGAGAACGACACGCTGACCAAGGCGGTCGAAAAGCGTGAAGCCAAGCCGTTGTTCCAGAAGCGAGAGCCTCTTGGATATCGCCGGCTGGCTCACGTGCAAACGCTCCGCCGCGACCGAGAACGACCCCGTCTCGGCGATGGCCAGGAAGGTGAGCAATTGCTGGGTGTCGAGTTGGTGTGGATTCATGACGAACCTGATTGCCGTAAACGTCTCACTATAACCATAGGAAATCGAACCCATGATTTATTTCCATTTTAGTTATTGCACTCCGACCACTATCATGCCCGCATGAAAACCGAGGGACTCAATGTGCTGGGCCTGCCGCTCGCGGAGTGCTCCGCTGACCCGATGACGGGGTTCTACCGGGACGGTCGCTGCCTCGTCGGTGCCGAAGACGGGGGCGTCCACGGTGTATGCGCGGAGCTGGATGATGCGTTCCTCGCCTACACGGCGGCCCAGGGCAACGAATTGCGAAGGCCCATCCCGGCTTTCGACTTCCCGGGGCTTAAGGCCGGAGACCGCTGGTGCGTATGTGCGTGGCGGTGGCTGGAGGCATTCGAGGCCGGTGTCGCACCGCCGGTGGTGCTTGCCTCCACGCACCACGAGGTCCTGCGGGTGGTCAAACTGCGCGATCTGATCGAGCACGCCGTGGATCCTCCGGCCTCGGGCCTGGACGACGGATTCTTTGGTTTCTGAGAACACGATGAACGGACCGCTAGGGCGGTCTCGAGGAACAAAGCCGATGGCTGGAAAGACACTTTACGAAAAGCTCTTTGATGCGCACGTGGTCCACGAACAGGACGATGGCACGGCGCTCTTGTACATCGATCGTCACCTCGTCCACGAGGTGACCAGCCCGCAGGCATTCGAAGGCCTGCGCCTGGCCGGTCGCAAGCCGTGGCGGACGGGGGCGATGCTCGCCGTGCCGGATCACAACGTACCGACCACCAATCGCGCCGGCGGCATTAGCGATCCGGTCTCGCGCGAGCAGGTCAGCACGCTCGACCGCAATTGCCAGGAATTCGGCGTGCAGGAATTCCCGATGGCCGATCTTCGCCAGGGCATCGTGCACATCATCGGTCCGGAGGAGGGCTTCACGCTCCCGGGCGCCACCGTGGTCTGCGGCGACTCGCACACCTCCACGCACGGTGCGATCGGGGCACTGGCCTTCGGCATCGGCACCTCCGAGGTCGAGCACGTCATGGCCACGCAGACGCTCCTGCAAAAACGGACCAAGACCCTTCAGGTCCGCGTCGAGGGCGAGCTTGGTCCCGGCGTGACCGCCAAGGACGTCGTGCTCGCGATCATCGGCAAGATTGGTACCGCCGGCGGTACCGGCTACGCGATCGAGTTCGCCGGCTCGGCGATCGAGTCGCTCTCGATCGAGGGGCGCATGAGCGTGTGCAACATGTCGATCGAGGCGGGCGCGCGCGCCGGCATGGTGGCCGTCGACGAGAAGACCATCGAATACTTCCGCGACAAGCCGTTCGCCCCGCAGGGCGAGATGTTCGAGCGCGCTGCCGAGTACTGGCGCACGCTCAAGTCCGACCCGGATGCGCAGTTCGACAAGGTGGTCACGCTCGATGCCGCCGCGATCGAGCCACAGGTCAGCTGGGGTACGTCTCCGGAGATGGTGGTGCCGGTGAGTGGCCGTGTGCCGGACCCGGCCACCGAGTCCGACCCGGTCAAGGCCGAGGGCATGCGCAACGCGTTGAAGTACATGGGTCTGGAGGCCAACACGCCGATCAGCGACATCGCGATCGACAAGGCGTTCATCGGCTCGTGCACCAATGCGCGTATCGAGGATCTTCGTGCCGCAGCCGATGCCATCAAGGGCGGCCACGTGGCGGACAACGTCAAGCTCGCCATGGTCGTGCCGGGCTCGGGTCTCGTGCGTGAGCAGGCCGAGAAGGAAGGTCTGGACAAGATCTTCCTCGAGGCGGGCTTCGAGTGGCGCGAGCCGGGCTGCTCGATGTGCCTGGCGATGAACGCAGACCGCCTCGAACCGGCCGAGCGTTGCGCCTCGACCTCGAACCGAAACTTCGAGGGCCGCCAGGGGCAGGGGGGACGGACGCATCTCGTCAGTCCGGCCATGGCGGCGGCCGCCGCGATTGCCGGCCATTTCGTCGACGTGCGTCAAGCGTAAGGGAGAGAGATCATGCAGGCATTTACCACCCACAAGGGTATCGTCGCGCCCCTCGACCGCTCGAACGTCGATACCGACGCGATCATCCCCAAGCAGTACCTGAAGTCGGTCAAGCGCACTGGTTTCGGCCCTACGGCCTTTGACGATTGGCGCTACCTCGATCCGGGCGAGCCTGGGATGGATCACAGCCAGCGGCGCAAGAACCCGGATTTCGTCCTCAACCGCGAGCCGTTCGACAAGGCCACGATCCTGCTTGCCCGCGAGAATTTTGGCTGCGGATCCTCGCGCGAGCACGCGGTCTGGGCGCTGACCGACTTCGGCTTCCGCGCCGTGATCGCGCCGTCGTTTGCCGACATCTTCTTCAATAACAGCTTCAAGAATGGGCTGCTTCCCATTGCTCTTAAAGAGGAAGAGGTCGACTCGATCTTCAAGGACGTCGCTGCCAACCCGGGGCTTGAGCTCGAGATTGATCTGCCCAGCCAGGTAGTCAGGGCCCCGGATGGTACCGAGTACGGTTTCGAGATCGACAGTTTCCGCAAGCACTGCTTGGTCGAGGGCCTCGATGACATCGCCCTGACGCTCGAGCACGCCGACAAGATCAAGGACTACGAAACCGCTCAGATGCAGAAGACCCCGTGGCTCTTCAATGACCTGCGCGGCAACGTCGGCGGCTGAAACCCGAACAAGATACTGAAGAAAGGATCACTAATACCGTGACTCAGAAGAATATTCTCGTACTGCCGGGCGACGGTATCGGCCCGGAAATCACCGAGCAGGCGGTCAACGTGCTCAAGGCCGTAACCGATGGCAGCGATCTCGAGCTGTCGTTTACCGACGGACTGATCGGTGGCGCTGCCTACGATGCGGAAGGCGAGCCGTTTCCCGAGACTACCCGCAAGCAGGCCGTTGAGGCGGATGCGGTGCTGCTGGGCGCTGTGGGCAGCCCGCAGTATGACGAACTCGACCGGCCGCTGCGTCCGGAGCGCGGGCTGCTGGCGATCCGTAAGGAATTGGGGCTGTTCGCCAACCTGCGCCCGGCGATGCTTTACAGCGCGCTGGCAGATGCCTCGTCGCTGAAGCCGGAGGTGGTTGCCGGGCTGGACATTCTTATCGTGCGCGAACTCACCGGCGGGGTGTACTTCGGCCAGCCGCGCGGCATTCGCGAGGTCGACGGCCAGCGCGAAGGCTTCAACACCATGCATTACAATGAGGGCGAGATCGAGCGCATCGGCCGAGTCGCCTTCGAGGCTGCGCAGAAGCGCGGCAAACGCCTATGCTCGGTCGACAAGGCCAACGTGCTGGAAACCTCCGAGTTGTGGCGCGAGGTAATGAATCGCCTGTCCGCCGAATACCCCGACGTCGAGCTGTCGCATATGTATGTCGACAACGCGGCGATGCAGCTCGTGCGCGCTCCGAAGCAGTTCGACGTGATCGTCACGGAGAACCTGTTCGGCGACATCCTCTCCGACCAGGCATCGATGCTCTCGGGCTCGATCGGCATGCTGCCGTCGGCCTCCCTGAACGAGAAGGGGCAGGGCCTCTACGAACCGAGCCACGGATCGGCCCCCGACATCGCCGGGCAGGGCGTGGCGAACCCGATGGCGACCATCCTCTCGGCGGCGATGCTGCTGCGCTACTCGTTCGGCCGCGGCGATCTCGCCGAGCGGATCGAGAATGCCTGCGTCGCGGTGCTCGATCAGGGCCTGCGCACGCCGGACATCATGCAGGACGGCATGCGCAAGGTCTCCACCGGCGAGATGGGTCAGGCGGTCGTCGACGCGATCAACGCCTGATCCGTCCGACACAATCCCTTCGATCACCTGCCGTGATGCGCTAGGCTACATGCATCGCATCCGGCGGGTGGGCAAGCCGTCGCTTGCCTGTTCCGACAGATTCGCACCAGACTTCCAATCCTAAGGAGAAATCTTCATGAGCAAGACGGTCGACGTTGCTGTTGTCGGCGCCACCGGTGCCGTAGGCGAGACCATGCTGTCCATCTTGGCCGAGCGGAATTTCCCTGTCGGCAAGGTGTACGCGCTGGCATCCGAGCGCTCCGCCGGCAAGAAGGTCGCCTTCGGCAACTCGTACCTGACGGTCGAGGACCTGGCGACGTTCGATTTCTCCAAGGTCCAGGTGGGTCTGTTCTCGCCGGGCGGTGCGATCTCCCGCGAATACGCGCCCAAGGCCGCCGCGGCCGGTTGTGTCGTCATCGACAACACCTCCGAGTTTCGCTACGACGATGACGTGCCGCTGATCGTGCCGGAGGTGAACGCCCACGCGATCGCCGGGTACACCCAGCGCAACATCATCGCCAACCCAAACTGCTCGACCATCCAGATGCTGGTCGCGCTCAAGCCGATCTACGATTCTGTCGGCATCGAGCGCATCAACGTCGCAACCTATCAGGCCGTCTCCGGCTCCGGTAAGGAGGCGATCGAGGAGCTGGCCACGCAGAGTGCCCGAAAGCTCAACGGTCAGGATGCAGACGCCGTGGTTTACCCGAAGCAGATCGCCTTCAACGCGCTGCCGCAGATCGACGTCTTCCAGGACAACGGCTACACCAAGGAAGAGATGAAGATGGTCTGGGAGACCAAGAAGATCTTCGAGGACGAGTCGATCCTGGTGAACCCGACCGCCGTGCGGGTGCCGGTGTTCTTCGGGCACTCGGAAGCCGTGCATATCGAGACTCGTGACAAGATCACCGCCGAGCAGGCCTGGGAGCTGTTCAAGAAGGCGGACGGCATCGAGGTTCTCGATACCCGCAGCGACGGTGGATACCCGACGGCCGTGACCGAAGGTGCGGGTCACGATCCGGTTTACGTTGGCCGTATTCGCGAGGACATCTCGCACGAACGTGGTCTGAACCTCTGGGTTGTGGCCGACAACGTCCGTAAAGGCGCTGCACTGAACAGTGTGCAGATTGCCGAATGTCTGGTGCGTGACCATCTCTGATCTGTGGCACAATCAGGCTCGATAGAGGCTAAAGGAAGGCGCCGGCAAGCAGGTGAGGGGAGCCCCCCGACCGAGCCGGCACGAGCAAGGAGTCAGTGACATGCGGAAGTTGAGTTTGGTGATTGCGGGCATCCTCGGTGCTGGGAGCCCGTTGATCAGCCAGGCCGCCACGCTGGGCCAAGCCCAGGTGCAGTCGTATTTGAGCGAACGCTTGGAGGTTCGCGTCCCCCTCATGCGGTCGAGTGACGAGCCTCTGGACGAAATTACCGTCCAGCTCGCGCCACCGTCGTTCTATCGCGAGGCCGGCGTTCCGCTGGCAAACCTGACCGGAAACCTCACGTTCGCGATCGAGTCGGAGCGTGGCCAGGATTATGTCCTGATCGGGTCCAAGCGCCCGATCCGCGACCCGATCATGAGCATTTTGCTGCAGGTCCAGTCGCCGCAGGGGCGCATGATCCGCGAGTACAACCTCCTGCTCGACCCGCCGTCCGTCGCCTCGTCGGCAACCGAGGAAACACAATCGGGCTCGAGCCAGCCGGCCACTCGCCGCGAGACGAGCCGTCCGGCTCGGGCTCCGGCGGTTTCGACCGGCTGGCAGCGTGTCGAGCCGGCAGAGAATGTCGAACTCGATGCCACTCACAAGGTTGAGCATGGTGACACGCTCTCCGAGATCGCGCGTGACTTTGTCGGTGAGGGTGAGGATATCCGGCCGATGATGCAGGCCATTATCGACGCTAACCCGCAAGCGTTTGCCAATGGCAATGGTAATGCGCTGTTGGCCGGCGCAGAGCTCAAGGTGCCGTCGAGCACGGAAACGAGCGACGGCACTGCGGGTGAGGCGTCCGTCGCCGCTGATGAGCAGCGTCCGGCGCTCGAGCTGTTGAGTCCGCAGGATCAGGGGCAGGGCACTGCAACCACCTTGGGTGGCTTCGGCAATCTGTCGCGGGACAACCCGCTCTCGGCAGTTTCCGTCGTTGATTCCCAGCCCGAGACAACTGCAGCCACCGATGCCGAAGCCGCGCTCGACGAGGAGGAGTTGGAGTCGGTCAAGGCCGAGAACGAAGCCCTGACCGAGCAACTGCAGGCTCTCAAGGAGGAGATCGATTCGGTAAAGGTCGAGATCGACGAGCGTGATGCCCGCATTGCCGACCTCAAGGACGTGGTGAATGACGCCCGTCAGCAGGCTGAACAGGCCGAAGCCACCCAAAACAACTTCTGGGTCCAGTGGGGCATGTACCTGACCGGCGCAATGGGGCTGCTGATTCTGGCCCTCCTGATTGCGCTCGGCTTGCGCCGTGCCCGTCAGGACGAGGAACCCGCGGTTTCGATGCCGACCACGGCCGATGTCAACAACGAACCGGTGGCCGACAAGGCGGTTGCGGAGCACGACACCGCTCGTGTCGGGACGGCATCAGCGGTTGCCGGTGGGGCAGCGGCAGGCGCATTTGCCGCCGGCGGTTATGACGAGACCGAAACGAGTGAGTCGGCCGGGGTGGAATCGGATGCTAACGATCCGATGAATCCGGAGATGGCCCTCGAGGAGGCACGGGTACTCGAATCGTTCAATCTCACGCACCAGGCGCTGGAACTGCTTCAGGAAAGCCTCGC